>CATLAL010000021.1 GCA_949878425.1 uncultured Oscillospiraceae bacterium | reverse complement strand
GAAGAACATGTTCGCCCTCCTGGGCAAGCCCGGCTACGAGGAGATGGGCAAAGCCCTCCGGGAGAAGCTGGGCCGGTAACCCTACTTTTCAGGTAATCATACTTTTTCTTTGTGAACAAAGAAAAAGTATCAAAAAGAAAAAGGACACGCGTCCCCGGCGCGCAAGAAAGCGCCCCCGTCCGCTGACGGGGGCGCTTTCTGTGCGGGGCTGGCTTATCTCTGGCCCTTATCGTAGGGGATACCCTCCGCCTTGGGGGCGCGGGACTTCTTGGAGGTAAAGGCCAGCACCACCAGGGTGATCACATAGGGCAGCATATTATACACGTAGGTGCTCACGCCGATCTGTGCCAGGGTATAGACGCCGTCGCCGTTGATATCCAGGGTGCCGGAGCAGGCGGAGATGCACTTGAGCAGGCCGAAGAGGAAGCCCACCACCGCGATATTCAGGGGCTTCCAGTTGCCGAAGATCATCACCGCCAGGGCCAGGAAGCCGAAGCCCGCCACGTCCCCGTTGGCCGCGCCGTTGGAGGTGGTCAGGGCGTAGATAAATCCGCCCATGCCCGCCAGGGCGCCGCTGATGGAGGTGCCCAGGTAGCGCATCCGGTAGACGTTGATGCCCACGGAGTCCGCGGCCTGGGGGTGCTCGCCGCAGGAGCGGAGGCGCAGGCCGAACCGGGTCTTGTAGAGGACCACCGAGAGCACCACATAGATGAGGATGCCGATGTAGGTGGTGAGGTAGGTCTTGTTCAGCAGCAGGTCCCCCACCAGGCCCAGCTTCGCCTTGCGCTCAAAGCCGAAGTCCGTCTGGAACAGCATGAACCAGCTGGGGGCGTCGTAGCGGAGGTTCAGGGTGTTCTGCTGAAAGACGATGTTCACCAGAAACAGCACCAGGGCCGGGGCCAGCAGGTTCAGCGCCGTGCCGCCGATGGTCTGGTCCGCCTTCATCTTCACGGCGGAGAAGCTCAGCAGCAGGGAGAACAGGGCCCCCGCCGCCGCCGTTACCAGCAGGGCGGCCAGCAGAAGCAGCTGCGCCTGCTCCTCGTTCCAGCCTCCCTCCTGCTGGCTGCGGACAAACCAGGCCCCCACAAAAGCGCCGATGACCATGATGCCCTCCAGGGCCAGGTTGATGATACCGCTGCGCTCGGCGAATACGCCGGCCAGAGCCACCAGAATCAGCGGCACCGTATAGATGAGCGTCTGTTGCAGCAGGAACGTCATGACTGCTTCTCCTCCTCTCGAGCCGGCTCCGCCGGCGGCGGCGCGGCGCCGGGCTGGTGGTGGATGGGGGCGGCCTTCCTCCTGCCGTCCATCAGGCCCTTGAAGAACAGGGTAAAGGCGCTGAGGTAGACGATCACCGCCACGATGACGTCCGCGATATACTCGTTGTAGGCTGTAAAGGTGCTCAGCTGGTTGCCGGAGATGTTCAAATAGGCCATGAACATGCCGGAAAAGACGCAGCCGATGGGGTTGCAGCTGGCCAGCAGGGCCACGGGGATGCCGTTGAAGCCGGTGGCGGGCAGGCTCATGGAGGTGTGCCAGGAGAACTCCACGTCCCCCTGGAGGTAGTAGAGGGCCGCGCCGGCGGCGGCCAGGCCCCCGGCAATGGCCATGGACAGCACAATGCTGCGCTTTTCGTTCATGCCCGCGTACTTGGCGGCGCTCTTGCTGCTGCCGCAGCAGCGCAGCTCATAGCCAAAGGTGGTTTTGCTGATGACCACATAGGACACGATGGCCAGGACCAGGGCCACCAGGAAGCCGGCGTTGGCGCTGCTGCCGCCGAAGAGGGCGTCCATCCCCAGCTTGGCGGTGGCCACGCCGTTGGTGGAGGTCTTGAGGGTGAAGCCGGTCTTGCCGTAGTCCACCAGGTTGATGAAGGGGCTGCCGTCAAAGGCCAGGGTCACCAGGTTTGCGGCAATCCAGTTGGTCATGATGGAGGTGATCACCTCGTTGACGTTGAGGTACGCCTTAAAGAGGCCGGGGATGCAGCCCCACAGGGCTCCCGCCGCGACAGCCGCCAGAAAGGCCAGCAGCCACACCAGGGCGGCAGGCACCACGCTTGTGTCGATGGCCAGGGCCACCATGATGGAGGCGGCGGTGCCCATGAGGTACTGGCCCGGCGCGCCGATGTTGAACAGGCCCGTCTTATAGGCCAGGGCCACGGAGAGGCCGGTCATGATGAGGGGCGTGGACCGGAAGAGCATGTCCCCCATCAGCCGGGGGTTGAAGCCAAAGGTGAGGACGCTGCCGGCGTCATAATTCCTTCCTGTATTAAAAATTCCGGCCAATACGATTCGAAATCCCTCCCACGCGGAGGCCAGGGGCATTTTCAGGAACAGGGCCACCAGGACCAGCAGGATGCCGCCGAAGATAACGCCCATGAGGATGGACAGCAGGGAGGCGGCGACGGTCTTGGACCCGTCGTTCCAAAGGGTCCTCTGCTTTTTCATGAGGCAGCGCCCTCCTTTCTGCTTCGCTTGGCGCCGGCCATGTACAGGCCCAGCTCCTCCACAGTGGTCTCCTTGGGGTCCAGCTCTCCCACAATCTCGCCCTCGTACATCACCAGGATGCGGTCGGAGAGGTTCATCACCTCGTCCAGCTCCAGGCTCACCAGCAGCACCGCCTTGCCCAGATCCCGCTGCCGGACGATCTGGCTGTGGATGTACTCAATGGCCCCCACGTCCAGGCCCCGGGTGGGCTGGACCGCGATGAGGAGCTCCCGGTTCAGGTCGATTTCCCGGGCAATGATGGCCTTCTGCTGGTTGCCGCCGGACATGCTGCGGGCCTTGGTCACAGGGCCCTGTCCGGAGCGGATATCAAACTTTTCAATCAACTCCCGGGCGTAGGCGCGGATGGGCTCCCGCTGGATGAAGCCCCCCTTTTGGAAGGGCGGCTCCATGTACCGCTGGAGCACCAGGTTGTCCTCCAGGGGGAAGTCCAGCACCAGGCCGTGCTTGTGCCGGTCCTCGGGGATGTGGCCCATGCCGGCGCGGCCCCGCTGGCGGATGGTGGAGTGGGTGACGTCCTGGCCGCAGAGGAGGATTTTTCCGGCGCTGGCCTTTTCCAGGCCGGTGAGGGCGTGAACAAACTCGCTCTGCCCGTTGCCGTCAATGCCGGCGAGGCAGACGATCTCCCCCCGGCGGACCGAAAAGGAGACGTTCTTTACCGCGTTGTTGTGGTGCGCCTTGCTGGGCACGGTGAGCCCCTGGATCTGGAGCACCGTCTCGCCGGGCTGGGCGGGGGATTTGTCCACAGCGAATTTCACGTCCCGGCCCACCATCATGCGGCTAAGCTCCTCCTTGGAGGTGTCCGCGATGTCCACGGTGCCGATGTAGCGGCCCTTGCGCAGCACGCTGCACCGGTCGGACACCTCCATGATCTCGTTGAGCTTGTGGGTGATAAAGAGGATGCTCTTGCCCTCGGCGGCCAGATTTTTCATGATCTGCATCAGCTCATGGATCTCCTGGGGCGTGAGGACGGCGGTGGGCTCGTCAAAGATCAAAATCTCGTTGTCCCGGTAGAGCATCTTGAGGATCTCCGTGCGCTGCTGCATGCCCACGGTGATGTCCTCCACCAGGGCGTCGGGGTCCACCTTCAGAGCGTACCTCTCAGAGAGCTCCAGCACTCTCTTCCGGGCCTCCTTCTTTTGCAGGAACCCCAGCTTGTTGGGCTCCACGCCCAGAATGATGTTGTCCAGCACGGTGAAGCACTCCACCAGCTTGAAGTGCTGGTGGACCATGCCGATGTGCAGGGCGTTGGCGTCGTTGGGGTCGCGGATCTCCACACGCTTCCCGTCCATGCGGATTTCGCCCTCCTCCGGCTGGTAGAGGCCGAAGAGCACGCTCATCAGCGTGGACTTTCCGGCACCGTTTTCTCCCAGCAGGGCGTGGATCTCCCCCCGCCGCAGCTGAAGGGTGATGTTGTCGTTGGCCACAATGCCGGGGAACACCTTGGTGATGTTCAGCATTTCCACGACGTAGCTCTGGTCCTTTTCTGCCACTGGCCCATTCCCCCTTTCTCTGCCTTTATTATATAAGATTTCCGGAGGACAAGCAAGGGTTCTGGCGGTTTTTCTTTTTTTTGGGCGATTTTTCCACCGTCTGACCCAATCCAGGTACAAACAGGCGTTCCCTTTCCGTCCCCTGCCAAGCGGCTTCTCCCTGGTCCGGCGGCAAAAAAATCCCTTTTCCAGCAAATCTACGGTTGCGCGGCGGCCCGTTTCCTGTCATAATAGAGGGAAGAACCGCGATTTCATCAATTGGATGGGAGGATGTGACGGATCATGGAGCAGCTGAAGGAGCGCATTCGCAGGGACGGAAGGGTCCTGCCGGGCAGTATCATTAAGGTGGACGGCTTTCTCAACCACCGGGTGGACATCCGGCTGATGGAGGAGCTTGCCCTGGAGTTCGCGAAGTACTTCGACATTTCCCGCATTACCATGGTGCTGACCGCCGAGGCCAGCGGCATCGCGCTGGCCGCCATCTGCGCCCAGCGGTACGGCGTGCCCATGGTATTCGCCAAGAAGGCCAAGAGCGACAACATCGAGGGCGGGCTCTACCAGAGCGAGATTTTCTCCTACACCTATAAAAAGAAGGTCACCCAGATCCTCAGCAGGGAGTGGCTCACCGCCGGAGACCGGGTGCTGATTATCGACGACTTCATGGCCAACGGCGAGGCGGTCCGGGGCCTGTGCGACATTGTCTCCCAGGCCGGCGCGGAGCTGGTGGGCGTCGGCATTGCCATTGAAAAGGGCTTCCAGGGAGGCGGGGACCGGCTGCGGGCCATGGGAGTCAACTACCACGCCCTGGCCGTGATCCAGCGGGCGGACGAAAACGGGATTGTATTCCGGGGGGAGGAGCCATGAAAAACGTACTCCACGCCAAATGCGTGCGCTGCGGCAGGACCTATGAGGCAATCCCCACCCTCACCACCTGCCAGTGCGGCGGGATTCTGGACATCGTCTACGACTACGAACACATCAAAACCGTCCTCACCAGGGAGACTTTGGCCCGGCGGCGGGACAACTCCATGTGGCGCTACCGGGAGCTGCTGCCGGTGGAGGAGGAGACAGAGGCGCCGCCCCTGCGGGTGGGCTGGAGTCCCCTCTACCGGGCCAGGGCCCTGGCGGAGCGGCTGGGCCTCCGGGCGCTCTACATTAAGGACGACGGCATCAACCCCACCGCCTCTTTGAAGGACCGGGCCAGCGCCATGGCGGTGGCCAAGGCCCGGGAGGCGGGGGCGAGGGTGATCGCCTGCTCCTCCACCGGCAACGCCGCCAGCTCCCTGGCCGGCAACGCGGCGGCGGCGGGAATGGAGACCTACATCTTCGTGCCCAGCCGGGCCCCCAAGGGCAAGGTGGCCCAGCTGATGACCTTCGGGGCCACGGTGGTCTCAGTCCAGGGCAGCTACGAGGAGACCTTCGAGCTGAGCCGCCAGGCCATCGGCCGCTGGGGCTGGTACAACCGCAACGCGGCCGTCAACCCCTACCTCTCGGAGGGCAAGAAAACCGTGGGCCTGGAGATTCTCGAGCAGCTGGACTGGCAGGTTCCGGACTTTATCGCCATCTCCGTTGGGGACGGCTGCACCATCGCCGGGCTCTGGAAGGGGCTTAAGGACCTCTATGCCCTGGGGTGGATCGACCGCCTGCCCCGGCTGATCTCCGTCCAGGCCGCCGGCTGCTGCCCCATCAACCGGGCTATTGAGAGCGGGGAGGACTGGCGGCCCATGGAGGAGAACACCCTGGCGGACTCCATCGCCGTGGGGGTGCCCCGGAACGCGGACAAGGCCCTCCAGGCCATCCGGGAGTCCCGGGGGCTGACGGTGAACGTCTCCGATGAGGAGATCATGGCCGCCCAGAAGCTTCTGGGCCGGACCAGCGGCGTATTCGGGGAGCCCGCCGGCGTCACCGGCACGGCGGGGGTGAAAAAGCTCTGTGAGCAGGGGAAAATCCCGCCGGACGCCTCGGTGGTCAGCGTGGTCACCGGCAGCGGCCTCAAGGACGTGGCCAACGCCATCGCCGCCTGCCCGGAGCCCATCTCCATCCCCGGGGACATGGCCTCGCTGCTGGAGGCCTTCGCGGCCCGGGGCATCTCCGCCTACAGCAATCTTTCAAATAGATGACCTGCGTTTGCAGGGGCGAGCACCCCTCGCCCGCACGATACCCCAAAGCTTCCGTTAGAAGCGGGCGGGCTCGCCCCTACACCATAGTACAAATTCTGATGACTGCTCTAGGCCCTTGTCCCGGCTAACTGGAGTATACCCGTCTGCGTGCGGCATAACTGGAGAGAACATACCATGGAAGATCAATACCAATTCACAAGTTCCGAGGAGGAGCGCGCCGCCCGGCGGGCAGCGCGGATCCAGGCCCGCCGCCTGCGCCAGCGGGCCCGGCGGCGCAGACTCCTGCTGCGCTCGCTGCTGCCGGCGGCGGCGCTGCTGGCAGCATTCCTGTGGCTCGCCGGGCAGCGGGCCCCCGCGGCGGAGCCGGAGGAGCAGCCCATGACCGCCCGGGCGGCGGAGGAGGACCCGCCTCCGCCGGCGGCGGAACCGGAGGAGCGCTTCTCCCCCCAGGAGACCGCCTCCACGGTCCGGCTGGGGGAGGAGGTCTCCAGCGGCTATGCCGTCCTCATTGACCTGGACAGCGGCACGGTTCTGGCGGAAAAGGATTCCCATACAGCGGTCAGCCCCGCCTCCATGACCAAGATCCTCACCATTCTGGTGGCGGCGGAGCAGATCGGCGACCTCAACGACACCGCCCCGGTCACCCAGGAAATTACAGATTTCTGCTTCTCCAACGACTGCTCCGTAGCCGGATTCCTGCCGGGGGAGGCCGTCCCACTGGGGGAGCTCTTCTATGGCGCCATCCTGCCCTCCGGGGCGGACGCCTCCCTGGCTCTGGCCAACTATGTTGCCGGGTCCCAGGAGGCCTTTGTGGAGCTCATGAACCGGAAGGCGGCGGAGCTGGGCCTCTCCGAGAGCGCCCGCTTCTCCAACTGCGTGGGATTGTACAGCGAAGACAACGTCTGCCCGGTCTATGATATGGCCCTCATTTTAAAGGCGGCCATGGACAACGACCTCTGCCGCCAGGTGCTGACCCAGAAAACCTTTGACATCCCGCCCAGCGAGGCCCACCCGGAGGGGCTGCCCCTGTCCAACTGGTTCATCCGCAGGATTGAGGACCACATGCCAGAGGGTGTGGAGCTTCTGGGGGCCAAGACAGGGTTTATCAACGAGTCCGGCAACTGCGCCGCCAGTATGGCCCAGGACGCCTCCGGCCGGCGCTTTATCTGCGTCACCGCCCAGGCCGGCGGCGTCTGGCAGTGCATCTACGACCACGTGGCGCTCTACGGCATGGCGTGATGAAACCGGAGCCGCGTCTGCGGCCTTGGCCTGCGCTTCACAGGGAGCAAAGCGCGCTTCGCGCGTCAGCGGCCCGCTGACTGAAAAAGTGCAGGCTGCACTTTTTCAATCAAGCTCTCATATCATCAACTAGCTATTGACTTAAAGCCCACTCCAGGTGGTATAGTCAACTCAGATAATTCAAAGAAGCCAAAGGAGGATTTGAGAAAAAACATGGCAACTTCGGTGCAGCCCAGCGAAAGCGGCAGCCGCAATTCCACAAAGGACATGACCACAGGCAACCTCTACACCCAGATGATCGGCTTTGCGATGCCCCTCCTGCTCAGCCAGATCTTTCAGCAGCTCTACAACACGGCGGACGCCTTCATTGTGGGCAAATTTCTGGGGACGGAGGCTCTGGCGGCGGTCACCTCCTCGGGGGCGCTGATCTTTCTGCTCATCAGCTTTTTCATGGGCACCGCCATGGGGGCCGGCGTGGTCATCTCCCGCTACTTCGGCGCGGGCAAGCCGGAGAAGGTCTCCCAGGCCGTCCACACCATGATGGCCTTCGGCCTGGTCAGCGGGGTGGTGCTGACCGTGGTAGGCGTGGCCTTTACGCCCACCATCCTGCGCTGGATGCAGACGGACCCGGAGGTGATGCCGGACGCGGTGGCCTACTTCCGCTACTACTTCATGGGCGCTCTGGCGCTGGTGATGTACAACATCTGCCGCAGCATTATGAACGCCGTGGGCGACAGCCGGCGGCCCCTCTACTACCTGATCTTCTCCTCTCTTCTCAACGTGGTGCTGGATCTGCTCTTCATCGCTGTGTTCCACTGGGGGGTCTGGTCCGCCGCCGCGGCTACCGTGCTCTCCCAGGCGGCCAGCGTGGGCCTGTGCATGGTCTATCTGCTCCGCAAGGGAAACATCTTCACCGTAGAGGTGCGGAAGATCCGGTTTCATGGCGATATTTTGCGGCAGATCATCCGCTTTGGCCTTCCCTCCGGCGTGCAGAACTCCATGATCGCCCTGGCCAACGTGGTGGTTCAGTCCCAGATCAACTCCTTTGGCAAGCTGGCCATGGCCGCCTTCGGCGCCCACGCCAAGATCGAGGGCTTTGCCTTCCTGCCCATCACCAGCTTCAACATGGCCAGCACCACCTTTATCAGCCAGAACCTGGGGGCCCGGCAGTACGAGCGGGCCAAAAAAGGCTCCCTCTTCAGCATTCTCTCGGCGGTGCTGCTGGCGGAGGCCATCGGCGTATGCTGCTTCCTCTTCGCCCCCTGGCTCATCGGCCTCTTTGACCAGACGCCGGGCGTCATTGAGCTGGGGGTCCGCCAGGCCCACACGGTGGCCCTCTTCTATGGCCTGCTGGCCTTCTCCCACTCCGTGGCTGCGGTCTGCCGTGGCGCTGGCAAGGCCTTTGTGCCCATGGTGATCATGCTGGCGGTGTGGTGCGCCCTGCGGATCGCCTACATCGCCCTGGTGATGCGCCTTTTCGGCGACATCGGCTTTATCTACTGGGCCTACCCACTGACCTGGACCATCAGCTCCATCATCTACCTGATCTACTACCTCTGCTGCGACTGGGTCCACGGCTTTGACAACGGCCAGGAGGAGGCCGAACTGACGAAATCTGCGGAATAACTGCTGACAGGCGGGGAAAAGTGTGGTACAATAGAGCAAGGTCCCTGAAAGTCTGTTCAGCATCTCAACGTGTGCGGAGAGATGCTGAACAGGCTCTGATAAATACGAATGGAGGAGGCGTTCTATGAAACGATTCGGGATCTCTGTGGAGCTCAAGCATGTCCCGCCCTTGGATCAGGAGTTTATCCCCCTGCTGCCCTTTAACCGCGCCTTTCTGGCCGGCGCGGACAAGCCGCTGGCCCTGGCGGTGGAGGGCGCGGACGGCCAGATGGCTGTCTGCCGCACGTTTATCCATTCCGCGCCGGAGATGGCGGAGGCCAACCGCTACTACGTAGACCGTCTGGTAAAGACCATTTTGTGGATGAAGGGCGGCTTTCGGATCTACGTCAGCGGGGACCGGGACCTGTACACCTATCTGAAGGAGGCCTACAGCACCGGCGGGGAGCGGGACTTTGACCGGGACTTCATGTCCAACGTCTTTGAGCGCCCCTTTGAGGTGCTCTGGGCGGACCAGGTCCCGGAGGCCAAGGACGACCCCAAGGCCATCGGCGGGCACCTGGAGGGCTGCCGCATCGGCTTTGACGCTGGCGGAAGCGACCGGAAGGTCTCCGCCGTGGTGGACGGAAAGACCGTGTACTCGGAGGAGGTGGTCTGGTTCCCCAAGACCAACCCGGACCCGGACTACCACTACCAGGGCATCGTGGCCGCCCTGAAGTCCGCCGCGGAGCACATGCCCCGGGTGGACGCGGTGGGCGTCAGCTCCGCCGGCGTCTTTATCAACAACCGCACCATGCGGGCCTCCCTCTTCTTGCAGGTCCCCGAGGACGTCTACAACGCCAAGGTGAAGGACATCTACATCCGGGCCATTACCGACACCTTCGGCGACGTGCCCTACGCGATAATTAATGACGGCGACGTCTCCGCCCTGGCCGGGGCCATGAGCCTGGACGACTCCAGCGTCCTGGGCATCGCCATGGGCACCAGCGAGGCCGTGGGCTACGTGGACGAGGCGGGCCGGATCACCGGCTGGCTCAACGAGCTGGCCTTTGTCCCCGTGGACGCCCAGCCGGACGCCATGCGGGACGAGTGGAGCGGCGACATCGGCTGCGGCGTGAAGTACTTCTCCCAGGACGGCGTCATCAAGCTGGCCCCCCGGTCCGGCATCCAGCTGGATGAGAACGCCAGCCCGGCCGAGAAGCTGAAAACCGTCCAGAAGCTGATGGAGGAGGGCAGCGCCGCCGCCGCCCAGGTCTACGAGTCCATCGGCGTCTACCTGGGCCACACCCTGGCCTATTACTACGACCTCTACGGCTGCCGCCATGTGCTGCTGCTGGGCCGGGTGATGAGCGGCAAGGGCGGCGACCTCATCCTCGCCACAGCCAAGAAGGTCCTCGCCGACGAGTACCCGGAGCTGGAGGGGAAGATCCTTCCCGAGCTGCCGGATGAGAAGTTCCGCCGGGTGGGCCAGTCCATGGCCGCCGCCAGCCTGCCTGCGGGCAGGTAGGGGGATGTACCGCACAGCGGCATAGCGGCACAGCGGCATAGCGGCACAGCGGCACAGCGGCACAGCGGCACAGCGGCACAGCGGCATACATTCTTTTCTTTGTGAACAAAGAAAAGAATCAAAAGAAAAACTTTTTGCGCAAAACTTCGTTTTGCTTGTGATTTTCTTGCGCTTTCTTCACAAACAACACAGCAGGCCCCCGGAAGGAATTTTCCGGGGGCCTGCTGCTGTCCTCAGGGGATAAAACACAGAGAAAAGCGCAGCTTCTCGAATAAAGCTCTTTTTGGCTACTTTTTCTTGAAAGAAAAAGTAGCGGTGGTCCCGTGGGCGGACTGCGCCGCCCACGGGAACCCTGTTGATTTAAATGCTTGGGCGAAGTAAATTCGCCCTCCGCCGAGATTTTGGCTTCGCCAAAACGCTCGCACCCGCTTGCGCGCGCCCCGCTTTGCGGGGCCCCACGAAGAAGCCGCCGGAGGCGTTCTCCTTTTACTTCTGGTACAGCTCCACCAGCTTCATCAGGTGCTCGTAGCGCTCCTTGGCGGCCTCTTCGTTCCGCTTGAAGAGGACCTCGGCGCGCTCGGGGAACTCCCGGGTCAGCCGGTTGTAGCGGGCCTCGTTCATCAGGAACTCCTGGTAGCCGCCGGCGGGCGCCTTGCTGTCCAGGGTGAAGGGGTTCTTGCCCTCCGCCGCCAGGGCGGGGTTGAAGCGGAACATGTTCCAGTACCCGCACTCAACCGCCTTCTTGATCTCCTTCTGGCAGTTCATCATGCCGCCCTTGATGGAGTGCATCTCGCAGGGTGCGTAGCCGATGATGAGGGACGGGCCGTGGTAGGCCTCGGCCTCGGTGATGGCCTTGATGGTCTGAGCGGTGTTGGCGCCCATGGCCACCTGGGCCACGTACACATAGCCGTACTGCATGGCGATCTCGCTGAGGCTCTTCTTCTTCATCTCCTTGCCGGCGGCGGCGAACTGGGCCACCTGGCCGATGTTGGAGGCCTTGCTGGCCTGGCCGCCGGTGTTGGAGTAGACCTCGGTATCAAAGACGAACACGTTCACATCCTCGCCGGAGGCCAGCACGTGGTCCAGCCCGCCGTAGCCGATGTCGTAGGCCCAGCCGTCGCCGCCGAAGATCCACACGGACTTCTTGTTCAGGTACTCCTTCTTGCTGAGGATCTTCTCCACCAGCTTGCAGGCGTCGCAGTCGCAGTACTTGGCGCCGGAGGCCTTCAGCTCCTGGGCGTGGGCGGCCATCTCGGCGGCCTTGTCGCCAAAGACGTTCTTGGCCTCGGGGCTGGAGGTGAAAGCCACGGTCTCGTCCACGGTGCAGATCCCCTGCTCCAGGGCGGCGATATAGGCCTTGGCAGCGGCCTGGTTGGCCTCGCCGTCCTCCATGGTGTCCAGCCACTTCTGAGCGGCCTCCTTCAGCTCGGGAAGCGCCCAGTCGATGGCGATGAGGGCCTTGGTGTCCTCCGCCAGGGATGCGCGGATGGCCTTCTGGCCGATATACATGCCCAGGCCGTGCTCGGCGTTGTCCTCAAAGAGGGAGTTGCACCACGCGGGACCCTTGCCCTCGCTGTTGGTGCAGTAGGGGCTGGTAGCGGCCGGTCCGCCCCAGATGGAGGAGCAGCCGGTGGCGTTGGAGATATACATCCGGTCGCCGAAGAGCTGGGTGACGAGGCGGGCGTAGCTGGTCTCGGCGCAGCCGGCGCAGGAGCCGGAGAACTGGAGGTAGGGCTGCTTGAACTGGCTGCCCTTGACGGTGTTGTCCTGCATGTCGGGCTTGGGCGCGGTCTGGACCAGGTAGTCCCAGACCTTGGCCTGCTCGGCCTGGCTCTCCTGGGGCACCATCTTGATGGCCTTATCCTTGGCCAGGCAGGCCTCCACGCAAACGCCGCAGCCCATGCAGTCCAGGGGGCTCACGCCCATGGCGAAGGTGTACACGCCCTTGCCCTTGCCGGCCTTGATGGGCGCGGTCTTGAGGCCCTCGGGGGCGTTTTTGACCTCCTCGTCCGTGAGGGCGTAGGAGCGGATGGTGGCGTGGGGACAGACATAGGAGCAGGTGTTGCACTGGATGCACTTGGCCGGATCCCACACGGGGACGCTGACGGCCACGCCCCGCTTCTCATAGGCGGAGGCGCCCAGCTCGAACTGGCCGTCCACATGGGGCACAAAGACGCTGACGGGCAGGCTGTCGCCGTCCATCCGGCCCACGGGCTCCAGGATGTCCTTGACCATGGTGACCAGCTCCGCCTTGCCGGAGAGCTGGGGCGCGGCCTTGTCATCCGCGGCGTTGGCCCAGTCGGCGGGCACGTCAATCTTCTGGAAGGCGGTGGCGCCGGCGTCAATGGCCTTGTGGTTCATCTCCACCACGTCCATGCCCTTCTTGGAGTAGCTCTTGGTGGCCGCGTCCTTCATGTACTGGATGGCCTCGGCCTGGGGCATTACTTTGGCCAGGGTGAAGAAGGCGGACTGGAGGATGGTGTTGGTGCGCTTGCCCATGCCGATCTGGGCGGCCAGGTCGATGGCGTTGATGGTGTAGAGCTGGATGCTGTTCTTGGCGATATACCGCTTGGCCTCGGCGTTGAGGTGGTGGCAGAGCTCGTCAAAGTTCCACTGGCAGTTGATCATGAACACGCCGCCGGGCTTGACGTCGTTGACCATCTTGAAGCCCTTGGTGACATAGCTGGGGTTGTGGCAGGCCACGAAGTCCGCCTTGTTAATATAGTAGGGGGAGCGGATGGGCTTGTCACCGAAGCGCAGGTGGCTGATGGTGACGCCGCCGGTCTTCTTGGAGTCGTACTGGAAGTACGCCTGGACATACTTGTCGGTGTGGTCGCCGATGATTTTGATGGAGTTCTTGTTGGCGCCCACGGTGCCGTCGCCGCCCAGGCCCCAGAACTTGCACTCAATGGTGCCCTCGGCGGCGGTGTTGGGAGCGGCCTCCTCGGGCAGGGAGAGGCCGGTGACATCGTCCACGATGCCGATGGTGAACTGGCGGCGGGGCTCAGCCAGGGCCAGCTCCTTGTACACGGCGAAGACGCTGGAGGGCGGGGTGTCCTTGCTGCCCAGGCCGTAGCGGCCGCCGATCACCTTCACGTCGTTCCTGCCGGCGTTGGCCAGGGCGGAGACCACGTCCAGATACAGGGGCTCGCCCAGAGCGCCGGGCTCCTTGGTCCGGTCCAGAACGGCGATCTTCTTGGCCGTGGCGGGGATGGCGGTCAGGAGCCTGTCCGCGGCAAAGGGGCGGTAGAGGCGGACCTTGATGAGGCCCACCTTCTCGCCGTGGGCGTTCATGTAGTCGATGACCTCCTCGGCCACGTCGCAGATGGAGCCCATGGCGATGATGACGCGGTCCGCGTCGGGAGCGCCATAGTAGTTGAAGAGCTTGTAGTCGGTGCCCAGCTTGGCGTTGATCTTGTCCATGTACTTCTCAACAACGGCGGGCAGCTCGTCATAGTAGCGGTTGCAGGCCTCGCGGTGCTGGAAGAAGATATCGCCGTTCTCGTGGGAGCCCCGGGTGGAGGGGTGCTCCGGGTTCAGGGCGTGCTTGCGGAAGGCCTCCACGGCCTCCATGTCGCACATGTCCTTGAGGTCCTCGTAGTCCCACACGGCCACCTTCTGGATCTCGTGGGAGGTGCGGAAGCCGTCGAAGAAGTTGATAAAGGGCACCTTGCCGCTGATGGCGGCCAGATGGGCCACGGGGGACAGGTCCATTACTTCCTGCACGTTGCCTTCGGCCAGCATGGCGAAGCCGGTCTGGCGGCAGGCCATGACGTCGGAGTGGTCGCCGAAGATGTTCAGGGCGTGGGTGGAGACGGTGCGGGCGGAGACATGGAACACGGTGGGCAGCTGCTCAGCCGCGATCTTATACATATTGGGGATCATGAGCAGCAGGCCCTGGGACGCGGTGTATGTGCTGGTGAGGGCGCCAACACCCAGGGAGCCGTGTACCGCGCCGGCGGCGCCGGCCTCGGACTGCATCTCCACCACCTTGACCTGGGTGCCGAAGATGTTCTTCAGGCCGTTGGCGGACCACTGGTCAACCAGGTCGGCCATGGGGCTGGACGGGGTGATCGGGTAGATCGCCGCAACCTCGGAGAACGCGTACGAGACATGCGCCGCCGCGTTGTTGCCGTCCATGGATTTGAACTTTCTTGCCATAGTTTTTTGCTCCTCCTGAATATTTGATACTGCCATGGTATGAAAACAAAGCAGGGTATTCATACGGTACTACTATATCACGATTTACCCGCTCTGTAAACGCTATGTTTCAGCCATTCAGGGAATTTTTTGCTTTTCTCCGGAATGGACCAAAATCCCCGCTGTTTTTTGTTGGTTTTTCCAGAGAGGTATTAGGGCATGTTTGAAAAATATCAAAACGCCCAAGCAGCGGACCCTTTTCCGCCGGACCGCGTTAAAAAATCTTGAAATACACAAAGTATTCCTGCGATTTTTTGCCTTGTCCGGCAAAAAAATCTCTCGCTGCCGGTCATTCTGCTATTTATCAAACAAGCCCTAAAAAGATTGTTCAAGTATGAATAGGCTTCTGACCCGGAGCGCGGTGAAAAAGAGGCGGCAGGCACATGGGCGGATATCCTCATGTCCGCCGCCTTTTTTCTATCCGAAGACCGCCCCTTAAAAGCACCTGCTCGCTGTCCGGCAGGCCCTGGATGTCCAGATCCAACAGAGCGTCCATCTGAAAAGGGCCTTGGAAAATCCGCCCTTTACAAACCGGCCGGAGCGTGATAAGATATTGCCTAATATCCACCATTCGAGGAGCGTACCTGAAAGGAGCGTACCTGCCATGGCCTACTACTACAGTGAGCCGTCCCATACCTTCAGCGAGTATCTGCTGGTTCCCGGCTATACCTCTCCGGAGTGCATCCCGGCCAACGTCTCTCTGCGCACGCCGCTGGTAAAGTTCCGAAGGGGGGAGGAGCCGTGCCCGATCTCCATCAATATCCCCATGGTGTCCGCCATCATGCAGTCCGTGTCCAACGATACCCTGGCGGTGGCCCTGGCCAAGGAGGGCGGGCTCAGCTTTATCTACGGCTCCCAGTCCATTGAGAGCGAAGCCGCCATGGTGGCCCGGGTCAAAAGCTACAAGGCGGGCTTTGTTCCCAGCGACTCCAACCTCCCCCCTGCCGCCACCCTCCAGGACGTACTGGACCTGAAGGCCCGCAACGGCCACTCCACCGTGGCCATCACGGAGGACGGCACCAACCAGGGCCGGCTGCTGGGGATCGTTACCAGCCGGGACTACCGGGTCAGCCGCATGGACCCGGCCACATGTGTGTCCCAGTTCATGACCCCCCAGGAGAAGCTCATCACCGCTCCGGAGGGCACCAGCCTCAAGGAGGCCAACGACATTATCTGGGACCACAAGCTCAACTCCCTGCCCATTGTCAGCGGCGACGGCCGGCTGCTGTACTTTGTATTCCGAAAGGACTACGAGCAGCACAAGGAGAACCCCGGCGAAATGCTGGACTGCCATAAGCGCTACATGGTGGGCGCGGGCATTAATACCAAGGACTATGAGCAGCGGGTTCCCGCCCTGATCGGGGCCGGGGCCGACGTACTGTGCATCGACTCCTCCGAGGGCTACTCCTGCTGGCAGGAGCGGACCCTGTCCTTCATCCGGGAGCGCTACGGCGACACGGTGAAGGTGGGGGCCGGCAACGTGGTGGACCGGGACGGCTTCCTCTTCCTGGTCAAGGCGGGGGCCGACTTCGTCAAGGTGGGCATCGGCGGCGGCTCCATCTGCATCACCCGGGAGACCAAGGGCATCGGCCGGGGCCAGGCCACCGCCCTCATCGAGGTGGCCGCCGCCAGGGACGAGTACTTCCGGGACACCGGCATCTATATCCCCATCTGCTCCGACGGCGGCATTGTCCACGACTACCATATGACCCTGGCTCTGGCCATGGGCGCGGATTTCCTTATGCTGGGGCGCTACTTCGCCCGCTTTGACGAGAGCCCCACCAACCGGGTGCTGGTGGGCGGACAGTATATGAAGGAGTACTGGGGCGAGGGCTCCAACCGGGCCAGGAACTGGCAGCGCTATGACCTGGGCGGCGGAAGAGGTCTGGCCTTTGAGGAGGGCGTCGACTCCTATGTAACCTACGCCGGTCCTCTGAAGGAAAACGTGGCCAAGAGCCTGTACAAGGTCAAATCCACCATGTGCAACTGCGGCGTCACCTCCATAGCGGACCTCCAGCAAAACGCGCGGCTCACCTTGGTCTCCGCCACCTCCATTGTGGAGGGCGGCTATCACGACGTTGTCCTGAAAACCCACGGCGCCTCCGCGCAGAATGGGTGACAAAACAGGAACAGATCAAAAAAGAGAGCGCCTGTACAGGCGCTCTCTTTCCGTTATAGTGACCACAGCTAATAAAGAGGTAACGTTTAGGACCGCCCCAGCCTAAGCCGCGCAGAGCGCGGCCCACGGGACGGAGCCCAACGTTTACCCGTTCTCAACTGCGGTTACTGTATGCCCGTCAATATCCGTACCTTTTCCGGTTTGCGGCCAGACACGCCGCCGTTACCGCCAGGGCCATGGCCTCGGCGGCGGCCACGGAGAGCCATACGCCGTCCAAATCCCAGAAAAGGGGCAGCAGCAGCACGCTGGCGCACTGAAAGACCAGGGTACGCAGGAAGGACACCGCCGCGGAGACCAGGCCGTTGTTGAGGGCGGTAAAGAAGGCGGAGCCGAAGATGTTGAACCCGGCGAAGAGAAAGGAGATTCCGAAGAGCCGGAGCCCCCTTTCGGTCATATCGCACAGCGCCGGGTCGTAGCCCACGAAGATCCGGGAGAGGGGCCCCGCCGCCAGCACCGCCAGCGCCGTCATGGCCCCGCCGGCGGCGGCGGTGAGGACCAGACTCTTGCGCAGCAGGCTCCTCAGCTCCCCCTGATTGTCCGCGCCGTAGTGGTAGCTGACCACCGGCGCGCCACCTACGGCGTAGCCGATGAAGATGGCGGCAAAGATAAAGGCCACGTACATGATGACGCCATAGGCCGCCACGCCGTCCTCCCCGGCCAGGCGCATGAGCTGGAAATTGTAGAGCACGTTCACCAGGGAGGCGGAGATGTTGCTCATCAGCTCTGAGGAGCCGTTGGCGCAGGAGCGGGCCAGGGCTCCGCCGGAAAACCTGGTTTTTGTCAGGCGCAGGAGGCTGCTGTTGGGCCGGGCAAAGTAGAAAACCGGCACAAGGCCCCCCACCAGCTGGCTGAGGGCCGTGGCCGCCGCCGCCCCCGCCAGCCCCAGGCGCAGTCCCGCCACCAGCAGGGCGTCCATGGCGATGTTGGTCAGCCCCGCGCCTATGGTGACAAAGAGTCCCAGCTTGGGCTTCTCCGCTGAGACAAAGAAGCTCTGGAACACGTTCTGGAGGATAAAGAAGGGGTTTGCCAGGAGAATGATCCGGCCATAGAGCACGCAGTACTCCAGCATCTCCCCCTTCGCCCCCAGAGCTGCCGCCAGGGGCCGGAGAAAGACAAACCCCGCCAGGGAGATGACTGCGCCCCCCAGGATTGCGGCGTACACCATCAGGGAGAAGTACTGGTTGGCCGTCTCCCGCCGGCCCTGGCCCAGGGTCTTTGCCACCAGGGCCGTGCCGCCGGTTCCGATCATAAAGCCGAAGGCCCCCAGAATCATCAGCACAGGATAGACCAGGTTGAGGGCCGCAAAGGGGGTTTTCCCCACGAAGTTGGAGACAAAGATTCCGTCCACCACGCCGTAGATGGAGGTAAAGATCATCATGATGACGGAGGGCGCGGTAAACCGCAGCAGCTTGGCGTAGGTGAAGTGGTCCGACAGCTGGATTCTCATACAGAGTCCTCCTCTTCCCCCGGAGGGCCGCCGGCCGCGAAGGCCGTCTGCATCCGGGCGGCGAAAAATTCCACGGCCTGGACAAAGTCCGGCCCAAAGCGTTCCACAGTCTCCGCCATGGCCCAATCCTCTATGGCGTAGAGCCGGTCCAGGGTCCGGCCGGCGTAGGCCCGGCCCGCCGGGGTCAGGCAGAGCCGCCGCTGCCGCCCCTGGCCGGGCATGGCCTCCAGGGTGAGGTAGCCCGCCGCCTGACAGGCCTTCACCACCGTGCTGACGGTGGTCTTGGGGATCAGCCACTCCTCGCAGATCTGCTTCTGGGAGTGGGGCTGGCCGTCGTCCAGGGCGTAGAGCAGGTCCAGCGTCTGCCCGGTGACGCCGGTGGACCGGGCCCAGCGGTAGTAGGCTCCGTCCATCATCGTCACCGCGGCCACCAGCCGCCGGTTTTTCTCTCGAAGCGCGTCCATCTGCGGTTCCTCCTTGCTGCATTCTGCGCCGCCGTCAGGGCGGTAAATACGGTTTCGTACTGAGCGGCGAAGGAGATTATAGTACGGTTTCGTACAAAAGTCAAGCGGCATTTTTCTCGCCCCCTCACAACCTATGCTGATTATGAAGTTTTTGTAAACTGCCACAATCCGTGTTGACAGCTCCAAACTATTGTGATAGTATACGAACCATAAACTATCGCGATAGTTTGAAAGGATGTGAAGCATATGGCCATTAAGCTCTTTGACTCGGAGCTGAAAGTCATGGACGTTCTGTGGAAAGAAGGTGATATGCCGGCAAAGCAAATCTCCAATATCCTCAAAGAGGCCATTGGCTGGAACATGAACACCACCTATACGGTCATCAAAAAGTGCGTCGCCAAGGGCGCCATTGAGCGCAGGGAACCCAATTTCCTCTGCCATGCGCTGATTGCCAGGGAGGTGGTGCAGGCGGCGGAGACGGAGGAGCTGCTCCACAAGCTGTTTGACAGCTCCCCCGACCTGCTGTTCGCGTCCCTGCTGGACCACCAGAAGCTGTCAACGGAGCAGATCAGCAATCTGCGCCGCATGGTTTCGCAGCTGCAAGCACAGGAGGAGAGCAAATGAGCCTTGTCCAAATGACTCTGGCCGGCGGGGTGTTTATCCTCTTTATTGTGGTGGTCCGGGTGCTGGCCCTCCATCGCCTGCCTAAGGCGGCCTTTCTGGCGCTGTGGGAAATGGCGGCGCTGCGGCTGCTGCTGCCGTTCACCATTCCCTTGCCGTTCAGCGTACTGACCCCGATCGAGCATCTGACGGCGGCGGGCGGGGTCCCTGTCCCGGCGCCGTCAAACGTGGGGACGTCCGGCACGCTGGCCCCGGCCGGCACAGCCTCCGGCCCCGCCCTGACGTTGATTTGGCTGGCTGGCGCGGCGCTGACAGCGGTCTATTTTGCGGTGCTCTATCTGCGGGCCAGACAGCGGTTCCGCGCCTCTGTCCCGGTCGCCACGCCCGCTGTCCGGGAGTGGCTGGCAACCCGGAGCCTGCGCAGGCCGCTGGAGGTGCGGCAGTCGGACCAGGTGTCCTCACCGCTGACCTATGGCGTTCTGCGCCCGGTCATCCTGCTGCCGAGGGACATGGAACGGGGCGGCGGGGCCTCTCTGACCTATATCCTCGCCCATGAGTTTGTCCATGTCCGGCGGTTTGACGCTTTGACAAAGCTGGTTTTTGCCGCCGTGCTGTGCGTCCACTGGTTTAATCCCCTGGTCTGGGTGATGTTTGTCCTCGCCGGCCGCGACCTGGAGCTGTCCTGCGACGAGCAGGTGATGGACGAGCTGGGCAGCAGGACGCGGGCTCCCTACGCGCTGACCCTCATCGCCATGGAGGAGGCCCGAAGCCGGTGCGTCTCCCTCCACAACTATTTCAGCAAACTTGCAATCGAAGAAAGGATTGAAGGTATCATGAAGTATAAAAAAACTTCCCTTTTGGCGACGGCTCTCGCCGCTGCCCTGGTGGTGGGAGCCACCACCACCGCCTTCGCCGCGTCCCTGACCGGCGATACAGAGTTTGGGCATTTTACCACCAACGAGGACGGCAGTCAGGAGCCGATTGCCAGCGGCCAAGTAGCGGGCACCGCAAGATTTTCCGTTGACAAAGACGGCCGCTGTACGCCTGACCCTGACGAGAACTTAAGTGCGCTGCTGGAGGCGCTTGCCATCCCGGAGCCTCAGTTTGGCCAAGACGGCGATATGAGACTGATTGCAAAGGATCAGGGCGAGCTGGAGGAGGAGCCGTCTTTCCTCCCGCCCACACGCACGGAAGAGGAATGGCAGCAAATCATCGCCGATATTGAGAGCGGAAAAATTCCGCCCTTTGAGATGCCGGACGACCCCAATGTTACGGTCAGCTTTTTGGATTACCCCAACGGGAGCTGTACAGCAGGGGAGTGATGGGGATGCGTCTGCGCGCTGCGCAGACCCCAAAATGTCACCGGTCTCTTGACCAACAGGCGGGCTTGGAATCTGATTCCAAGCCCGTCCTTTTCTATTTGCCGAGCTGATTGACAAATCCTTGACAAGCCAGAGAAAGCCGGATATACTAATAACCAGCACAGCCGAAAATTTTCGTCAGAGGAGAGGAGCGCCTATGTTCAACATTACATTTCTTTTTGAAGAAGGGGAGCCGGTAACTATCTCCGCCATTGCGGGGGAGAAGCTCCTGGACGTTGCCCGAAAGGCCAACGTGGCCATTGACGCGCCCTGCTCCGGCAACGGCGTGTGCGGCAAGTGCCGGGTCCGTCTGGTCTCCGGCTATCTGGACGCCCCCATCAACCGCCACATCTCCACAGAGGAGTACAACGCCGGCTGGCGGCTGGCCTGCCTGGCCCGGATCAGCGGCAACGCGGAGATCGCCGTGCCCGACATCGCCAACGCCTACCGCAGCCGCATGAAGATCGCGGACCTCAACTCCCCGGAGGAGATCGCCATTTTCCAGCGGCTCTACGGCCAGCTGATGGAGGCCGGCTTTACCCTGGACAGCGACCTGAGCTTTCTGCCTCTGGAGCTGACCGCCCCCACCCTGGACGACACCATGCCCGACAACGAGCGGGTGCTGCGGGCGGTGGAGCGGGCCACCGGCGTGGCGGCCCAGAACATCATGATGCCCTACACGGTGCTCAAGCACCTCAGCTGGGTCCTGCGGGAGAGCGAGTTCCAGGTCAAGTGCGTCATCTCCCGGGACCAGGACCGGGTTTTGATCCGGGACGTGCTGCCGGCGGACAACACGGACCCCATCATGGGCTTTGCCCTGGATCTGGGCACCACCTCCCTGGCCGGCGTGCTGGTGGACCTCCAGACCGGGAAGATCCTGGCCAAGGCCAGCTGCGGCAACGGCCAGATCCGCTACGGGGCGGACGTTATCAACCGCATCATCGAATCCGGCAAGCTGGGGGGCCGCAAGCGGCTCCAGGACGCGGTGGTCAAGGAGTCCATTATCCCCATGCTGGCCCAGATGTACCGCTCCTCCGGCATCAACCCCCGGCGCATCTACCGCATGGTGCTGGCGGGGAACACCACCATGAACCATCTGGTGCTGGGCCTCCACGCGGACCCCATCCGAATGGAGCCCTTTGTGCCCAGCTTTTTCCGCTCCGACTACCTCTACGTCCGGGACATTGACCTGAAGATGAACCGACTGGCGGAGCTGATCGTGGCCCCCAATATCGGCAGCTACGTGGGCGGCGACATCACCGCCGGCGCCCTGGTGTCCATGATCTGGAACCACCCGGAGATGAGCCTCTTTATCGACCTGGGCACCAACGGGGAGCTGGCCTTCGGCAACAACGAGTTCCTCATGAGCTGCGCCTGCTCCGCCGGTCCGGCCTTTGAGGGCGGGGACATCTCCTGCGGTATGCGGGCCACCGACGGGGCGGTGGAGGCCTGCACCATCGACAGAGAGACCATGGAGCCCACCATGACCGTGGTAGGCGGCGGGGCCCCGGCGGGTATCTGCGGCAGCGGCATCATCGACGTCATCGCCGAGCTCTTCCGCTGCGGCATCATCAACGGCAAGGGCAAGTTCGTCCGGGAGGGGGAGCGCATCCTCCACGACGAGCACGGCATGGGCTCCTACGTGCTGGCCTGGCAGCGGGACACCGGCGGGGCCAAGGACGTGGTGATAAACGAGGTGGATATTGACAATTTCATCCGGGCCAAGGGGGCCATCTTCTCCGCCACCCAGACCATGCTCTCCTCCCTGGGCTTCGACACGTCGGTGATCGAGCGGGTCTACGTGGCCGGCGGCATCGGCAGCGGCATCAATATGCGAAACGCCGTCACCATCGGCATGTTCCCGGACATCCCCCTGGAGCACTTCCACTATATCGGCAACTCCTCCCTCACCGGCGCCTACGCCATGCTCCTGAGCAGCCAGGCCCGGGAGAAGGTGTTCGAGCTGGGCAGCTCCATGACCTACCTGGAGCTGAGCAATGAGCCCGGGTATATGGACGAGTTCGTGGCCGCCAGCTTCCTCCCCCATACTGATGCCAGCCTCTTCCCCAGCGTACATGTGGACTGAATGACGGGCGCCGGCGGGGTAGTGCCTATCTGCTTAATAGCACCGGGGGAGGTCCGCGCCCCCGGGGGCCGGTTTCGCCGGCTTAGGGCTGGGGCGGCCAAAGGCCGCCTAACGCCTACGGTCCAGACCCCCCCTGCTTCACGGGAGTCAGGATAAGCCCTCTTCTACTCAGCCCCTGAGACAAACGCGCCCTCCTGCCAGCTTGGCGTTCGTCCGGCTCCGCCTGCCGGCTTTTTGAGGGGGTGGACCCTCCGTCGGGCGTGTGACCGGGACTGCAATTTAAAAAGGAAAGAACCATCTCCCGTCTGCGCTGACGGAGATGGTTCTTTCCCTTCGTGGGCCGGCAGGCGAAGTGAGTGGATATTGCTTTATCGGTAGGAAGCGGGCAATTCGGCGGCTTCGCCTGCTGATCTTCCTGCGCACTACGTAGTCCCCCGTAAAAACAGCAGGGGCCCTGTGGAGCGCCGCAAAGCGGCGCTTTCGCGCCAAGGCCGCCGCAGGCGCCCAGCGGGGGCGCTTAGCCCCCGGCGTGTTTTGGGGTACTTTTTGCACGGGCAAAAAGTACCGCCCCCGTCCCGGGGGCCGCGCAGGCCCCGGGGCTATTAATATAGATAGGCACTCAGGGGTCGGGGGCAGCGCCTCCGAAAAAAATGCCCATTGTTTTCCTATGTGAAATCCGCTATAATGGAAAAAACGGGAAAAGAGGTTGCGCCTATGAAATGGCTTGCCCTGCACATCGACACCTCGCCCGCCGGTCTGGAGCCGGTGGAGAACCTGCTCAGCGCTCTGGGCATCGACAGCCTCGTCATTGAGGACGAGGGGGATTTTCGCCGCTTTCTGGAGCAGAACCAGCAGTACTGGGACTATGTGGACGAGAAGCTGGACCACTCCATGGCCGGGAAGTGCCGGATTACCTTCTACGCGGAGGAGAACCCGGAGGGCTTCGCCCAGGTGGCCGCCGCGCGCATCGCCCTGGCGGAGCTGAAGCGGGACCACCCGGACTACGCCCCCCTGCTGATGAGCGTGGATGGCCTGGAGGACGCGGACTGGGAGAACAACTGGAAGGCGTTCTACAAGCCCATGGAGATCGGGGAGCGGCTGATCGTCATCCCGGACTGGGAGGAGGCGGACCCCGGGGAGAGAGTTGCCCTGCGGCTGAATCCGGGGCTGGCCTTCGGCACGGGGAGCCACGCCACCACCCGGCTGTGCCTGGCCGCCCTGGAGAGGAGGGTCCGCCCCGGCATGCGGGTGCTGGACCTGGGCTGCGGCAGCGGCATTCTCTCCATCGCCGCGCTGCTGCTAGGGGCCGGGAGCGCCTGCGCCTGCGACGTGGACGAGAAGGCGGTGGATATCGCCTATGAGAACGCCGCCCTCAACGGCGTGGGCCGGGACCGGTACAGGGTGCTCTCCGGCGACGTGCTGGACCGCGGCGGGTTCCTGGAGTCCCTGGGCGGGGGCTATGACATCGTTGTGGCGAATATCGTGGCGGATGTGATTATCGCCCTGGCGCCCCTGGCGGCGGGTCTGCTGGGGAGAGGGGGCGTGTTCCTCTGCTCCGGCATCATTGACGAGCGCTCCGGGGAGGTGCGGGGCGCTCTGGAGGCCGCGGGCCTCCGGATTCTTGAGAGCGGCGAGGACAGCGGTTGGAGCTGCTTCCTCTGCCAGTGAGCTGGGAGGTGTGTATGTCGTTTCATTGGGAGTTTACCATAGGCGCAAGGGAGACCCAGCGGTTTTACCGGATGCTGGCGCTGGAGAAGTGGGGCAAGGGCATTGCGGGCTTTGGCCTGGTGGGGGCCCTGACCGCCTGGATGTACACCGTGGGCGGTTCCATGTCCCCTGCGGTCCGGGCCTTGGCCGTGCTGGGAGGCGCGGCCGCCGCCATGGCGCTGCTCACGGTGTGGCTGGTGGGGTACACCGCGCTGAAGGTTCAGGGGCAGATGCGCTCCTCCGGCCGGGAGAGCTATATCCAGGAGACGGACATCGACGGCTTCGGCATCCGGGTGACCGTGGGGAAGAACAGGGCCAAGCTGGGCTTTGAGGGACTGGCCCGGGTCCGGGAGACCCGGGGGGCTTTCTACCTGTTTCTGGCGGGAAACCAGGCCTGGATTCTCCCAAAAGACCAGATGGAGGCCCGGGAGTGCCGGGAGCTCCGCTCGCTGCTGTCCAAAGTGGTGGAGCGGGGGAAGCTGCGTCTGAAACGGGAAACGGAGCGTATTTGAAATGGAGCAATGGTTACGGTGGGCAATGGAGCTGCAGAGCCTGGCCCAGGCGGGGCTCGCCTATACGGAAAGCGTCTATGACCGGGAGCGGTATGAGCGGCTCAGGGACATTTCGGCGGAAATGCTGGCGGAAAAATCAGGGATTCCCCTGTCCCGGGTAAAAGACCTGTTCTGCAATGAAACAGGCTATCAGACGCCGAAATTGGATACCAGGGCGGCCATTTTCAGAGACGGGAAAATCCTCCTGGTCCACGAAAACAACGGGACCTGGTCCCTGCCCGGCGGCTGGTGCGACGTGCTGGAGTCGGTGCGGTCCAATACGCTCAAGGAGGTCAAGGAGGAGACCGGCCTGGATGCGGAGGCCCTTCGGCTCATTGCCGTGCAGGACAGGAACCGGCACAATACGCCCGCCTACGCCTACGGCGTGTGCAAAGTGTTTGTGCTGTGCGCCGCCACGGGCGGAAAATTCGCGGAAAACAGCGAGACAACGGAGGCCAAATTCTTCTCCCTAGACGAAATTCCCGATCATCTGGCGGAGGAAAAGACCACCAGGGAGCAGATTGAGATGTGCTTTCGAGCCCTTGAGGATGAAAATTGGCAGGTACAGTTCGACTGATGCCGCCACAGAGAAAGGATGAAACCGCCATGACTTATGTAACCCTGGGATCCACCGGAATCCGGGTCCCCAAAAACGGCTTCGGCGCCCTCCCCATCCAGCGGATCAGCAAAGAGGAGGCCGTGTCGCTGCTGCGGCGGGCCTATGAGGGGGGCATCCGGTTTTTTGACACCGCCCGGGCCTACACGGACAGCGAGGAGAAGGTGGGGGCCGCCTTCGCCGGTATGCGGGATAAGCTTTACATCGCTACCAAGGCCCCCCGCTTTACGGTGGAGGCCTTCTGGGAGGACCTGGAGACCTCCCTAAGGACCCTGGGCACGGACTACGTGGACCTCTATCAGTTCCACAACCCCTCCTTCTGCCCCAAGCCCGGCGACGGCACCGGCCTCTACGAGGCCATGCTGGAGGCCAAGGCCCAGGGCAAGATCCGCCACATCGGCATCACCAACCACCGGCTGGGGGTGGCCCGGGAGGCCATTGCCTCCGGACTCTATGAGACCCTCCAGTTCCCCTTCAGCTACCTGGCCTCGGACAAGGAGCGGGCTCTGGTGGAGGGGTGCCGGGAGAAGAACATGGGCTTTATCGCCATGAAGGCCCTGGCCGGGGGAACCATCACCAATTCCGCCGCCGCCTACGCCTACCTGGCCCGGTTTGAGAACGTGCTGCCCATCTGGGGCGTGCAGCGGGAGAGGGAGCTGGAGGAGTTCCTCTCCTACGGCGAAAATCCCCCGGAGCTGACGGGGGCGCTGGAGGCGGAAATCGAGAAGGACCGGCGGGAGCTGGCGGGCAGCTTCTGCCGGGGCTGCGGGTACTGTATGCCCTGCCCGCAGGGGATTGAGATTAACCAGTGCGCCCGGATGAGTCTGATGATCCGCCGGGCTCCCACCCAGAGCTGGCTGGAGCCGGATTGGCAGGAAAAAATGGAGCGGATTACCGCCTGCCTCCACTGCGGCCAGTGCTCCTCCAGGTGCCCCTACGGCCTGGACACCCCCGCCCTTCTGGAGGAGAACCTCAGAGACTACCGGGAGGTGCTGGCGGGGAAGCCGCTGTAACCGCAGCGCTCTATTTTGCTTTCATACTATTCTTCGATGAAGGGCCTACTTTCGTCACCGGGCAAAAATCTAGGAATAGTAGTGGAGTTAGGCTCGTTAGGGCCGTCATTGCCGCCTGCGGCGTCAACGACAGGCCCGGCAGCGCTTGCGCTGCCTAAGTTCTTTTTGATGCTTTTTCTTGAAAGAAAAAGCATCAAAAAGAGAGGGCGCCTGCGTGCAGGCGCCCTCTTGCTATTCCTGCCTGTATCCACGGCTCCGGAATGTTGGGAGATGAATACAGGTTTTTAAGAAAACGCGTATACCCTCGTTCTCAGGCGGCCTCACTGACGCCGTCGCTCTCGCCGGGGGCCTCCCGGACGATGGAGGCGAACCAGCCGGTGACGCCCTTGGGGTGGTTGGGATCGTCGGGGGTGCCGTCGTCAAAGATCAGATTGCGGTTGACCTGGATGCAGCTGCAGTGCTGGCCCATCTCCACGCCGGAGAAGAAGGAGGCAATGGTCTTGTCCCCGCAGCGGACCCAGTCAAAGACCGTGTACTCAAAGTTGGCGATGCCGTCATAGGCGCTGGTGTCCCCCTCGGGGAAACTGTTGTCAAACGCGCCCAGCTCGTCGCGGCGGCCGACCTCGAACCACATCGTGATGCCCTCGTCGCTGTACTGCTGGATGGTCTCGGCGGAGGGCAGGGTGGTGGACATCCAGAAAATGCCGGTGAGGATGTCGTGGTACTCCTCGGCAAAGAGGGTGACGCCCACGCCGCCGGCGGAGGTGCCGGCCAGCAGGACGGTGTCGCTGACAGCGTAGTTGGCCTTCACCTCATCGAGAATGCCCTTCAGAGAGGCGTTGTAGTTCTTCTCGCCGGTGGGACGCCAGGTGCCGAAGCCGTCCTCGTTGGCCAGGGGGCACACGATGTACATGCCGCCCAGGTCCTGCTGGTACTCCTCGCTGGCCATGCCGGCGGCGCCGGCGGCGATGATGGCCAGATTGCCCAGGGAGGCGTTGCCGCTGCCGTGGAGCCAGAGCACCACGGGGTAGGTCTTGTCGGCGGAGAAGCCGTGGGCGGTGGGATCGTAGACATAGTAGGTCATGTCGCCGATCTCCTCGTCGCTGTTGGTGAAGGTGCGCTCCTCAAAGAGGTCCACATACTGCATGTAGGGGCCGATGGCCGCCTCGGCGGTCAGCTCGGTGACAACGTCGTCCTCCGCCAGGTCCTCCGCCCAGGGGTAGGCCGGCTTGGCCTCGGGGGCCAGGTACAGGATCTTGCACAGCTGGGCCCGGGTCAGGGGGCTGTCGGGCTGGAACGCGCCGTCGATGCCGTCGATCACGCCCAGCTCCACCAGGGCGGTGACATAGCCGTCGTCGGTGTCAGGGAAGGCACTCTCCGCCTCAGAGGCGTCGATCTTCAGGGTCTTGGCCAGCAGCTGGCACATCTCCAGACGGGTGATCACCGCGTTTTGCTCCGCGGCCTCCTCCAGAATGCCCTCGCTGACCGCCAGGGCGATGTAGCCGCTGGCCCAGGTGCCGCCCTCCACGGGGGCCTGCTCCTCGTAGCCCGCGTTAAGCAGGACCATCTTCAGGGCCTGGCCCCAGGTGAGGGTGTCGTTGGGCTTGAAGCTGCCGCCGGGGTTGCCGCTGACAATGCCGGCCTCCGCCATGGCGGTGACATACTCGTAGTGCCAGTTGGCCTCGGTGACATCGGAGAAGGTGGGAGCGGCGGGCTCAGCGGGCTCAGCGGGCTCGGTGGGTTCGCCGGCGTCCTCCTCAACGGCGCGCACGGTGGTATCCAGGGTCCACTCCAGGCCGTTGGCCTCCCGGCGGGCGCGCAGGACCTCCAGGAAGCACTGGTTGTCAATGGGGCACAGCATGGGCTCCACCACGGGGGTCATGCCCTCAAAGACGGCGCCGGGCAGGGTGGCGTTGTACTCGTTGACGCAGACGTTGTAGGTAGTCTCGGTGTCAGTAATGTCGATCTCCTCACCGCTGTCGGTGACGATGCTGGTGACCTTGATGCCAACCTTTTCGCCGTTCTCCATCACGTTGTTGTAGGTGACAACAATACCGGAGAACTGGTCGCCGTAGTTGGAGTTCTCATAGGAGCCCTGGAGGGCCAGCTCCAGGTGAGCGGCCAGCTGGGCGCCGGTGATGGAGTAGGTCAGGAAGTGGTTGTCAAAGGGGCACTGGGTGTAGATATCCAGCACGCGGATGTCGCGGGTATCGGCGCCCTCTTCCCGCACCATGTCAAAGCGGATGCCGCCGCTGTTGGTGAAGGCGGCGATGGTATCCAGATCAGCGGTGGCCTCCAGCATCATGCCGGTGAGCCAGTTGCCGGCCACGGAGGTGGTGGTATTCTCGTTGATGGGGCTCTTGAGCACGTCCTGATCCACGGTGAGCAGGACCTCGTCCATGCCGTCTTTCACAGCCTCCCAGGCGGCCTGGCTGATGGCGACGATATCGCTGTCCAGCTTGTCGTTGTCCTCGGTCAGATAGAGGTCGGCCACGCGCTCGCGGTTGTAGACCTCCTCATAGCCGGGATTGACAACGGCGACCTCCCCGGTCTCGGGGTTGATCTTGATCTCGGCGGTGGCGTAGTTGCGGGCCTGGTTGCGGCACTGGATGTAGGCGATGCCGTTTTCGGCGGTGCCGGCCACGTTGCGGTGGGTGTGGCCGCCGGCCACCAGGTCAACCACCTCGGGGTCCATGGCGTTGGCGATGGCCTCCGGGTCGGCGTGGGCAAGAATCACCAGCACGTCGGCCTCCGCGGCCTCCCGCACCTCAGCGGCCTTGGCGGAGAGCTTCTCCAGGTCCTCGTCAATGTCATAGGGCGCGATTTTCGCGGTCATGATGTCGGCGGAGTAGTCGTCCGCGTAGCCCAGGATGGCGATCCTGTAGCCGGCCTTTTCCACCACAGTGTACTCCTGGACAAAGGCGGCGCGGTTTGTGGTGCCGTCGTCGTACAGGTTGTACATCAGAACAGGGATGTCGGGATCACCCTTGAACTCGCCGATCTCGTAGGGGGCCACAGTGCCCTCCGCGTCGGCGGCGTAGGTGTCCACGGCCCAGTCAAACTCGTGGTTGCCAAGGGCCACGGCGTCGTAGCCCATCGCGTCCAGAGCGGCCCGCATGGCGGCGCCGTTGGTGAGGTTGGAGTGGGGCGTACCCTGGTAGATGTCGCCGCCGTCCAGCAGCAGGACATCGGCGTAGTCCTCGCTGGCGCGGGCGTCGGCAACGGCCTTGGCGATATAGGCCATGCGGTACTGGAAGGTGTCCTCGTTTCCACTGGAGACATCGGTGATAAAGCCGTGTACATCCGTGGTCTCAAAGACCTTAATGGTGTCCCAGCCGGCGTAGTCGGCCTCGCCGGCTTCCGCGGGAGGCTCCCCCGCGTCCTCCGCGTCCGCCGCGAAGCCGGCGGTCGTCAGGCCCAGGGCCATGACCATCGCCAGCAGCAGGGCGAGGAGCTTGTTCCACTTTCTCATGTTGTTGGTTCCTCCTAATGCAATTTTCGGGCGGTCCCTCTTCAGGCAGGGCTGTCCCATCCGCCCGTTCATGGCAACTAGTATACTCCAACTTTCTCCATTTGGCTAGTCCTTTTTGCCGGATTCCTCGCCTTTTTTCGGGAAAGCGGGGGCCGGAACGGCAAAAGGCGCGGCGCGTCTCCCATGTAGGGGACGCGCCGCGCCTTACTGTAGTCAAAGCACTCGAAAACGGCTCGGCTGTAGACGTCATAGGCAACACACACGCTCTTCGCGTGTCCAGCGGGCCGCCGGCTCGCTGGATGAAAAAACGCATTTTGCGTTTTTTCAAGTGTGCTGACTATATTGGCCGGCCTCCCGCCGCCAGAGCAGCTGGTCGGACACATAGCTGGCCAGCAGCAGGAAAAAGGACGCTGGCCACAGCAGCGCCAGCGGGCCGCTGTAGGCTCCCAGGGGGGCGCCGGGGCAGAGCGCGGCGCGCAGCAGCCCGTAGAGCGCCAGCGCCCCCAGGGACAGGTACTGAGTCCAGAGGGGAATCCGGTCCCGGAGCGCCTCCCGGCGGCCGATCCGCCGGGCCTGGACCAGATAGGGGGTCAAATCAATTACCTTTGTGGACATATCCCGGTACATGGCCGGTACCTCCTTCGCGTTGTTCTGACCGCAGTATAGCGTATGTACTGTCCAAAAATCCGGACAGCGGTTTGGGAGAACCACTCCTGCTTCAGTCTAGTCAGAAAACGCGGGAAATATACCGGGAATTTTCAGAGCGGGGGGTAAACCGAGCGCGGGGGGCTGCTACTTCCGATAGCGGCCCACAATGCGCTCCATCTGGTCCCAGGCGGCCTCCATGTCCGCCACCAGCTTGAACTGGGTGCGGCAACGGTCCAGATTCTGGCCCTCCCGGTGGATGTGGAAGTAGTGGTCCCCCTCCAGGTGGTCGGTGAGGAAGCGCATGCCGCACTCCAGGGTCATGAGCTTGGCCCCCCAGGGCAGAAACCGGATCTCCGCGTCCGTGAGGCTCCCCTCGGCCCCCTCCAGGAAGGCGCCCGCGTAGACCTCGAAGAGGTCCAGGTCCAGATTCACCTTGCCCAGATCCCGCTCGTCCTCGGCGCTGTGGTTGGCGCCAAAGCGGATGGAGTCGCCAAAGTCGTTGATAGAGAGCCCCGGCATCACAGTGTCCAGATCGATGATGCACAGCCCCCGGCCCGTCTTGGCGTCCAGGAGGACGTTATTGAGCTTGGTGTCGTTGTGGGTGACCCGCAGGGGCAGCACGCCGTCCCGGAGGGCCTGGAGAGCCACGGAGCAGTCCGCCTCCCGGGCCAGGGCGAAGTCGATTTCCGCCCGGCAGCCCTGGGCCCGGCCCAACGGGTCCGCCTCCAAGGCGGCCTTCAGCCGGCTCAGCCGGTCCTCGGTGTCATGAAAGCGGGGGATGGTCTCGTGAAGAGTCTCGGCGGGATAGCCCTGCAAAAGCCGCTGGAAACGGCCGAAGGCCCGACCGGCGGCGGCGAAGAGCTCCGGCGTCTCCGCGGTCTGGCAGCAGACGGTGCCCTCCACGTAGGGGTAGACCCGCCAAGCGCCGCCGGCGCTGTCGGAGAAGAAGGGCTCCCCGCTCCGGGTGCGCAGGACCTCCAGAGCCTCCCGGCTCCGGTCCCCGCCGGCGCGCCGGACCTCCCGGCCCAGATACTCGGTGACGCCCAGAATGTTCTCCATCAGCTCATCGGGCCGCTTGAAGGCGTCGGCGCTGATGCGCTGGAGGATGTACCGGGTCCCGGCTTGGTTGGTGACGCAGAAGGTGTCGTTGATGTGGCCCTCGCCGTACCGGACCGCCTCCGATACGGGCCCGCCGAAGTCAAAGGCCTCCAGGGCCTGGGGCAGATGGGTCTCCGCCGCGGGAATCGCTTGTGCCATGTGGTCCTCCCTCCTTTGTTGCAGCAAAATGCATAGCCAATTTTTAAGTTGAAAACGAGAGTTGGGCTCCGCCCAAACCCGCTGGGGCTTTGCCCCAGACCCCACCGCCCTTTGAAAAGGGCGGCCCTAAACTTTGTTATATTTCGACTTCACTTATTTATTTAAAATTACTGCTCTGCAATAAGACCAAAAAGGACAGCGAAACGACAGTTTCGCGTCATTGGGCTTCGCCCTGGGCCCGTCATTGCCGGCTTCGCCGTCAACGGCCGGGCCGGCGGCCCATGGCCGCCTATGACCGCTCAGGCAGCGCAAAGCGCTGCCCAAGTTCTTTTTGATACTTTTTCTTTCAAGAAAAAGTATGAATGCCGTTTCTTTTAAGTTTTAAGCAGGAGTATGATAGCCGTCGGGGTTCATGGACTGCCACTTCCAGGAGGAGGCGCACATATCCTCGATGCCGTAGTGGGCCTCCCAGCCCAGCTCGTCTCTGGCCTTGGCCGGGTCCGCGTAGCAGGCGGCGATATCGCCGGGACGGCGGGGGTCCATGGAGTAGGGCAGGGTTTTGCCGCAGGCCTTCTCGTAGGCGTGGAGCACCTCCAGGACGCTGTAGCCCTTGCCAGTGCCCAGGTTGCAGACGAAGAGGCCGCAGTTGGTATCCAGCTTCTTCAGGGCCGCCACGTGGCCCCGGGCCAGGTCCACCACGTGGATATAGTCCCGCACGCCGGTGCCGTCGGGGGTGGGGTAGTCGCTGCCGTAGACGTGGATCTTCTCCAGCTTGCCCACGGCCACCTGGGCGATATAGGGTACCAGGTTGTTGGGGATGCCGTTGGGGTCCTCGCCGATGAGGCCGCTCTCGTGGGCCCCGATGGGGTTGAAGTAGCGCAGCAGGGCCACGTTCAGGGTGGGGTCGGCGGCGCAGATGTCGGAGAGCATCCGCTCCTGGAAGAGCTTGGTGGTGCCATAGGGGTTGGTGGTGCCGCCGGTGGGGAAGTCCTCCCGGATGGGCACGGTGGCCGGGTCGCCGTAGACCGTGGCGGAGGAGGAGAATACGAAGTTCTTCACCCCGTGGCGGCGCATGGCCTCCAGGAGGGTGAGGGTGCTGCCCAGGTTGTTGGCGTAGTACTCCAGGGGCTTGGACACGCTCTCCCCCACCGCCTTGAGCCCGGCGAAGTGGATCACCGCGTCAATGTCCGGGTGCTGGGCGAAGAGGGCTTCCACCTCCTGGGGGTTGCACAGCTCCGCCTTGACGAAGGGGACCTTCTTTCCGGTGATGCGCTCCACCCGGCGAAGAGACTCCTGGCTGGCGTTGCAGAGGTTGTCCGCCACCAGGATGTCGTAGCCCGCCTGGAGGAGCTCCACGCAGGTGTGGCTGCCGATGTAGCCGGCGCCGCCGCTGACTAAAATGGACATGAAAATATACTCCTTCTCAAATTGATTTCTATACACTCTGTTAGGAACTGTCAAGCTTTCTCAATACTTGTTATTATTATACCACGGCTGTCTAAAAATGAACATGGAGTTTCTTGCGCATTATTTGTACATTCTTGCGGATTGTTTGTGCATTTCTGCAAAAAGGGAGCCAGCCTAGAGACATAAAATGTCTCTAGGCTGGCTCCCTTTTTTATTCAGTGGGATAATCGCCTTTTATAAAATCTACAACCATACTTGCAGTGCCAGTTGTGCTGTTTGTACTACAGCGTACACCGTACCTATCCTCCGAACTGCTGCTTAAACTAGCAATTAGCTTCTCATTGACAGCCAAATCTAAAGCATACGCAATGGAAATGCCATCTTTAGAAAAACCTATATTTATGGAGTCTCCTGGCAATGATGTTGCGTATGCCCTTGTAACACGAGGAAAGGCATAGATAAAATCATAAAAAGGAGCGGCATCATGAGTTGTTGCAGCTTTTACGGACACATCACCCTTGAATAATGTGATATGTGATAATGTCATCGCGCCCCTTTGTAGTAAATTTGGACTCGGCTATGTCAGCATAAGAATTTGTACTCTGCGCGATAGCTTCCTCGGAGTTGACTGGAATATCCCAGTCCGCAGGAAAAATGGAGTAAAAGTCTGGTAATTCACGTATCTCACCAGATGCGGTCTCGATCCACGCTTGACCTGGTTCAACTGTCCACGATTCTGCAAAAATAATTGTATTACGCGCACTGATGATTCTTTCCTGCATTTCAGGGTAGGCCTCGGCATCCAAATACGCATACCGAGCGGCCTCTATATATTCATCCAGGCTCAGAGCGCTTTCCCGCTCCATGTACTCTGCAATAATCTGCTCCTCATCAATAGTTATTTCCTCATCATCAATATCAATAGCCGAGGCTACAGATACAGTCGATATCATGAGCATCACCAGTAATGATAGCGACAAACGAAAAATAGAATTACTTTTCATAAATCCAATCCTTTCTACGTTTCAGTTCGACAAATAAACAACACCAGATACGAGTAGGGTCTTATATATTTATCTGCTAAAAATCGCTCACCCCCTAATTACCGCTCTTTGAAATAAGCACCATCCATTTTTAGCTACGTCCTTATTGTATCATACTCTTGTTGAAATTACAAGAATTTTTTTATAGACAAATAATAATACGCTGAAATTTTTCTGCTTTTTTGTCAGAGCGCCCTCCTCGAACAACTCATCCGGGCCTCGGGCCCCGCCGGCTCCGCCGGCGGTACTCCAGGGGGCTGACGCCCTCCTGCCGCCGGAAGGTCTGGGAGAAGTAGCTCAGGGAGGAGAAGCCCAGAATCTGGGCGATCTGGGAGAGGGTGTGGTCCGTCTCCGTCAGAAGGAACCGGCTCTCCTGGATGCGCCGGGCGATGAGGTAACTGATGGGGGAGGTGTTGTACTCCTTTTTAAAGGCGTGGGCCAGGTAGTACTTGTTCACGTGGACCCGGGCGGCCAGCTGCTCCAGATTCATGTTCTCCTTGAAGTGGTTGTCGATGTACCGGCGGACCTGGGCGCACTCCCGGCTGGACCTGGGCCCCGCCGGCAGGGGGGAGATGGCGAAGTCCTCCCGCCGCAGAAGGCGCAGCAGGATGATCTCCAGCAGGTCCTGGCACACCGCGCCGCAGCCGGCCTGGCCGCCCCGGGCCTCCTGGACCATGAGCCGCAGGTAGGCGCTCATCTCCTCCCACCCCGGCAGCAGGTGGATGAGGGCAAAGCCGTCAATGCCCGTAATGGCCTCCAGCCCCTCCACCCCCAACACCACGTACTCCATGGGGCTGCCGTTCTGGCTGGTCTCGGTGTGGGGAACCCCGGTGTTGACCACCACCAGGTCGTTGATGGCCACGGGGAACACCTCCTGCTGCACCTGGAACCTGCCGTTCCCCCCGGTGATGAAAAACAGCTCCGCGCAGGCGTGGGTGTGGAGGGTGGAGTTCCACTCGGTGCTGTATTTGGCATGGGTGACATACAGGAGCCGCACACGGCTCCTGTCTATGGTGCTGTCCGGCAGACCGGACAGCACATATTGGCTGGTACTCAAGCAGCCCCTCCTTCGCAAGATTCCAAAAGTATTCCTTCAACCGTTTCTATCCGCATTATAACGGACAGGAGGGCGTTGTGCAACTTCTAATAAGGATTTTTTCTTCATTTTTTATATTTTTGCTGTTTAGCCGACTTCGCGCCAGGAGACGCTCCCGAAAATTATTTATTTTACCCAAAGAGCGTCCATAAAACGCCCATTCCTTTTGCTAAAACGCAAAAGGAACAATATATATAAAAAATAGAGCAAGATATCCGTTGCTGAAACCGCACAGAGGCGTATACTGGAAATTACAGGCGTGCAAGCTCCTTTGAGCCTGGGCGTCTCTTGTCACTTCAACCAGTTTTATGAGGAGGTATGTATGAAAAAGATTCTCAGTTTGATCCTGGCTTCCGTGATGGTTCTCGCTCTGCTGGCCGGCTGCGGCGGCGGAAATAACAACAAGAACAGCGGCGGCCAGGACGCCGGCGGCAACAATTCCCAGAACGATGCCGGCGCCCAGAACCCCGACAACCAGGACGGCGGCTCCGGCAAGCAGTACGACGGCGTGGAGCTGACCATGTGGTCCATGTGGAACTCCGACGAGCCCCAGGGCCAGGTGATCCAGGAGGCCATTGCCGCCTTTGAGGAGCAGACCGGCGCCAAGATCAGCGTGGAGTGGAAGGGCCGCAGCATCAACGAGATCCTCTCCGCTTCCCTGGAGTCCGGCGAGAAGTTCGACATCTTCGAGGACGATTACCAGCGCATCGCCAACATCTACAAGGACTATACATATGACCTGACCGACATGGCCGCGGCCGTCAACTACGACAGCTTCAGCTACCCCTGCTTCAACAACACCGTCATCGGCTGGGCCGGCTTCCTCAACTCCATCGCCGAGCAGCCCCAGGTTGGCGGCATCTTCTATGATAAGGACGCCTTCGCCACCGCCGGCGTCACCGCCGAGCCCAAGACCTGGAGCGAGTTCCTGGATGTGTGCCAGAAGCTGAAGGACGCGGGCATCGCCCCCATCGCCCAGGACAGCGCCTACGCCGACTTCGCCTTCTATCACCAGCTGGTCCGCCACCTGGGCGAGGACGCCATCACCGATCTGGACGCCAACGGCGGCTGGGCCGACTCTGAGGGCGCCGTGGCCGCGGCTCAGGAGATCATCGACCTGGTGAACGCCGGCTACTTCGCCGACGGCGCGCCCGACGAGTATCCCAGCAGCCAGAACAAGATCGGCTTTGGCCAGGCCGCCATGATCGTCTGCGCCAACTACGTCACCGCCGAGGTCAACAACGCCACCGGCACCCAGGTCAACTGGGGACTGTTCAACTACCCCGCCGTTGAAGGCGGCGCGGAGCCCACTGCCGCCTACGCCGGCACCAACTCCCTGGCCGTCACCAAGTACAGCGCCAATCCCCAGGCGGCCTTTGACTTCATCATGTTCCTGACCACCGGCGAATTTGACCAGAAGATGGCCGACACCGCCGCCCAGATCCCCGCTGACACCCGCAATACCGCCCCCTCCACCCTGAACGGTACCATTGAGACGCTGCTCTCCGCGGACTCCACCATGACCTGGTGCAACGGCTTCAACGCCCGCGACGATCTCAAGACCAGCGTCAAGAGCACCATCGTGGAGCTGTATGAGGGCAAGTTTGCCACCGGCGAGGACTTCTGCAAGGCCCTGGACGCCCTGTACTAAGCCGTATCACAAGAGCAGGCGGCGCCCCGCGGCGCCGCCTGCTTCCCTATCTGTTATAGTCAAGCAAGTTCAAAAGAGATCAAACGGAGCCTTTTGAACCCGGCGGCGGCGGTTCGCCGCTGGAGGCCGCATGGGCGGCCTTGACTTGTACTTCATAGGGAACAAAGCGCGCTTCGCGCGTCAGCGGGCCAGCGGCCCGCTGATTGAAAAGGTGCAAATTGCACTTTTTCAACTTTATTCACTTCATCCCGGCGAGGAAGGAGAGAGGAAAATGAGAAAAAACAAGGCCATGATCTTCTGGTTCTGTCTGCCCGCTGTGCTCTCGCTGCTCATTATGTTCGTCTACCCCGTGTGCCGCACGGTGCTGATGAGCTTTTTCCGGGTGGAGAGCCTGACCGCAGGCCTGGGGGATTGGAGCTTCTTTGGCCTGGGCAACTATTCCAAGATCTTCTCCAGCCAGTCGTTCCGCACCGCCATGAGCAACATGGTGGTCATCTGGCTGGTGGGCGGGCTCATCACTCTGGCCCTGGCCCTGCTGATGTCGGTGGTGCTCACCAGCGGCATCCGGGGCAAGAAGTTCTTCCGGGCCGCCATCTACATGCCCAACATCATCAGCGCCGTGGCCCTGGCCACCATGTGGATCCAGTACATCTTCCAGTATGACTACGGCCTGCTCAACGCCATTGTCACCACATTGGGCATGGAGAAGGTCAAATGGCTGGGCAGCGACATGAAGTTCTGGACCATGACCGCGTCCTTTATCTTCGGCAGCGTGGGCTACTATATGCTCATCTACATCAGCGGCATCGAGGGCATTCCCCAGGACCTCTACGAGGCCGCCACCCTGGACGGGGCCAGCAAGGTGCAGCAGTTCTTCCGCCTGACCCTGCCTCTGCTCAAGGGCGTGATCAAGACCTCCATCACCTTCTGGAGCATCAACGCCACCACCTTCTTCCTGTGGAGTAAGATGTTCTCCCCCATTGACACGGAGGAGTCCACCATTGTGCCTGTTATCTACCTGTACGACATGGTCTTTGGCGGCAAGGGGGTCGTCAACCGGGACGCCGGGGCCGGCGCGGCGGTGGGCGTGGTGCTGACGCTGCTCATCATCGCGGTCTATGTGATTACCAACCGGCTGTTCAAAAAGACGGATCTGGAATATTAAGGGAGGTGGACTGTCATGAAAAAAGGAACCAACGCCTATCGCCCCAGAATCAACTGGAAGAAGGAGGCCCGGCTCCTGCCCGGCTATCTCATTGTGGTGCTCTGGGTCGTCTTTACGGCGGTGATGCTCTTCTGGATTCTGGGCGCCAGCCTCTCTACCTCCCGGGAGATCTTCTCCGGCCATGTGCTGAAATTTGAGAGCGGCCTCCACTGGGAGAACTACGCCACCGCCTGGCAGGTCCAGAACGTGTCCGTGTTCTTCGGCAACTCCCTGCTCTACTCCGTGATCTCCTGCGCCGGGGTGCTGGCCATCTCCGCGCCGGCGGCCTACGTGCTCTCCCGGTGGAAGTTCCGGGGCGGCGCGGCCCTGCGCATCGGCCTGGTGGTGGCCATGAGCGTGCCCATCATCATGGTGATCATGCCCATCTACTCCCTGGCGGTGCAGTGGGGCATTAAGGGCCGGCTGCTGCTGATCCTGCTGTACATCATGATGCGGGTGCCCTACACCACCATCTATCTGCTGGACTTCTTCTCCACATTGTCCCGGTCCTATGAGGAGGCCGCCTATCTGGACGGGTGCAGCGGGCCCAAGACCTTCCTGAAGATCATGCTGCCCCTGGTGCAGCCCGCCGTGGTGACGGTGACCATCTTCAACTTCATGTCCGTGTGGAACGAGTTCTTTATGGCCCTCATCTTCACCTCCAGCGAGAGCATGACCCCCGTGGGCGTGGGCCTTCTGAACATCATCAACTCCATGAAGTACACCGGCAATTACGGCGGCATGTTCGCTGCGGTGATCATCGTGTTCCTGCCCACGTTCCTGCTGTACATCTTTATGTCCGAGAAGATCATCGCCGGCGTCACCGGCGGCGGCGTCAAAGGGTAAGTTCTGTTTTTTCCCTGTCAGGTCCTGCTTCTCTCAGGGCCCGCGAGTGCCTATCGATTCGGCAGCCCCGGGACGGAGGGCGGTACTTTTTGCTCACGCAAAGAGTACCCAAAACACGCCGGAGGCTAAGCGTCCCCCGTGGCCGGCTACGCCGGCTTAGGGCTGGGGCGGCCAAAGGCCGCCTAACGCCGGTCCCCTGCTGTTTTACGAGGGGATTTCACGTAGATTGGGCGGAAATGAAGCGTCTTGGGCGCCCCGTGGACTACCCGCTTCCTACCGATAGAGCGATATCCACCCGCTTCGCCTGCCGGCCCGCGAAGGGGCAGAGCCATCTCGGACGCGCACCAATGGTAGATCTGCCTCTTCCATTCGGGCCCTGCGGATTACCGCGCATTTCGGAAGTACTAAAGCATAAGCAAAGCGGAGCTTTGCGCCAAAATTTTCTTTTGATTCTTTTCTTTTATAAAAGGAAAGAATGTATGCAATGCATGCACGCAGGAGGGCGCATATATGATTCAAGACACCAAGACCGGCCGGGTGACGATTCCCACGGATGTAGACGTTGTACCGGAGACGCTGGAGCTGCTCAAGCGGTGGGGGGCGGACGCGATTCGGGACTGCGACGGGACCGACTATCCGGAGGCTCTCAAGGCCGTGGACGCCAAGGTATACTCCACCTACTACACCACCCGCAAGGACAACGCCTGGGCGAAGGCGAACCCGGACGAGGTCCAGCAGTGCTACATCATGACGGGCTTTCACACCGCCAGCGGCGGTCCTCTGGCCATTCCCCTGATGCAAGGGATCAGCCGGGAGCTGATGGAGGTGAACACCCGGGACGACATGGGGCGCTGGTGGGAGGTAATGGACCGGACCGCCGGGGAGCCCCTGTCGGCGGAGGCCTGGCGGTACGACCCAGAGAGCGGCTGCGTGGTAATCGAGGCCCCGGAGGCCTTCCACGACTACACGGTGAGCTTTCTGGCCTACCTCATCTGGGACCCGGTCCATATGTACAACGCCGTCACCAACGGCTGGACCAACTTTGAGCATCAGATCACCTTTGACGTCCGCCAGCCCAAAACCCACGCCTTCACCATGGAGCGGCTGCGGAAGTTCATCGCGGACCACCCCTACGTGGACGTGATCCGCTACACCACCTTCTTCCACCAGTTCACCCTGATTTTCGACGAGCTCAAGCGGGAGAAGTACGTGGACTGGTACGGCTACTCCGCCAGCGTGTCACCCTACATCCTGGAGCAGTTTGAAAAAGAGGTTGGCTACCGGTTCCGGCCCGAGTTCATCATCGACCAGGGGTACTACAACAACCAGTACCGGGTCCCCTCCAGGGAGTTTAGGGACTTCATAGCCTTCCAGCGCCGGGAGGTGGCGAAGCTGGCCCGGGAGATGGTGGACATCACCCACGAGCTGGGCAAGGAGGCCATGATGTTCCTGGGGGACCACTTCATCGGCACGGAGCCCTACATGCCGGAGTTCGCCTCCATCGGCCTGGACGCGGTGGTGGGCAGCGTGGGCAACGGGTCCACCCTGCGCCTCATCTCCGACATTCCGGGGGTGAAGTACACCGAGGGCCGGTTTCTGCCCTACTTCTTCCCGGACACCTTCCACGAGGGGGGCGACCCGGTCCGGGAGGCCAAGGTCAACTGGGTTACCGCCCGGCGGGCCATTTTGCGCAAGCCCATCGACCGCATCGGCTACGGCGGGTATCTGAAGCTGGCCTGCCAGTTCCCGGAGTTCATCGACTACGTGGAGAGCGTCTGCAAGGAGTTCCGGGAGCTCTACGACAACATCGGCGGGGCCAAGCCCTACTGCGTAAAGACCGTGGCCGTGCTCAACAGCTGGGGCCGAGCCCGGTCCTGGGGCTGTCACATGGTCCACCACGCCCTGTACCAAAAGCAGAACTACTCCTACGCCGGCGTCATCGAGGCCCTCTCCGGCGCGCCCTTTGACGTGAAGTTCCTCAGCTTCGACGACCTGAAGGAGGGGGGCCTAGAGGGCGTGGACGTGCTCCTCAATGTGGGCGACGGCGACACGGCCCACACCGGCGGCGCGGTCTGGGAGGACCCGGACATCTCCGCCGCGGTCAAGCGCTTTATCTGGAACGGCGGCGGCCTTGTGGGCGTAGGCGAGCCCTCCGGCCACCAGTACCAGGGCCGCTACCTCCAGCTCTCCGGCGTGCTGGGGGTGGAGAAGGAGACCGGCTTCACCCTGGGCTACGACAAGTACAACTGGGCCGAGCACCCGGACCACTTCCTCCTGGCCGACTGCACGGGGCCCGTGGACTTCGGCGAGGGCAAAAAGAGCATCTACGCCCTCTCCGGCGCCCAGGTGCTGGTCCAGCGGGACAAGGAGGTCCAGCTGGCGGTAAACAGCTTCGGCCAGGGCCGGGCGGCGTATCTCTCCGGCCTGCCCTACTCCTTTGAGAACAGCCGGCTGCTCTACCGGGCCATCCTCTGGAGCGCCCACGGGGAGGAGGAGCTCCACAAATGGTTCTCCACCAATTTCAGCGCGGAGGTCCACGCCTACGTGGACAGCGGCAAGTACTGCGTGGTCAACAACACCTACGAGCCCCAGCGCACCACGGTCTACCGGGGGGACGGATCCAGCTTTGACCTGGAGCTGGCGGCCAACGAGATCCGCTGGTATCAGATTTAGAGCAGCACCCAAAAATAATAAGAAAAGCTCAGCGGCCCACGGGAGTTTTCGCCTAAGGCGAAAATAAATTTTAATCACTTTTTCGGCGGCATGTACGTCGAAAAAGTACTTTGCGGGCCGAACCCGGCCCGGACCCCTAACTCAAAAAAGTGGCTGCGGCACTTTTTTGACACGTAGCGCCAAGAAGCCCCGCCATACGGCGGGGCTTCTTGGTGTGTGTTGTGTGTTTTAGGAGGGAGAAATCGCATCGGGTGTTACCCCTTTGCTGAAACAGATTATACGCAAAATTTTGGAAGAAATCAAGACCTCTCTGTAAACAAATTATGAATTATAAGTTTACAAAGTGTATCATTTTTGAAAACTCTCCCGGATGGCGCGCCGCCCCTTGTGCGGAAGGCCTTGGCTGTGATATAGTGGTCTAAAAATACGGCTTCATAGCCTGCACCATACGGACCGCCCAGGATTTCTCCGGCAAAATCAAACGGCCGGATGGATACGAGGAGGGCTGCCTGGACGGCCTGGAGATTGGGCAGAAGGTGGAGCCCGGACAGGAGCCGCCGGATCTCGAGCTCACCGGGCAGCTCAACGAGTACCTCTCCTGCATCCGTCTGACGGACCGGCTGGACGGCAGGTCCATCAGCATGAACTATCTGGTCCCCTCCCTTTTGCATCTGGCCGGCGTGCGCCTGTCCCCCTACTACCAGTACATGCTGGACATCCGCGATGAGATGCCGATCCTGCTGAGCCGGAGCGTCTATTTCGACGGGAATGGCCGGGAGCACGCCTATGAGGAGACCGGTGAATATGCAGATCGGATCAATACCTACCTCTATCTGGAGTACAACAACCTGCAAAGGAACCGGAGGCAGGCCCTCTTTGCCCCCTACCCCGGAGCTACAGAATAAACCCGCCGTCCGCCGTCAGGACCTGGCCGGTGATAAAGGAGGCGGCGTCGCCGGCCAGAAAGGCCACCGCGGCAGCGATGTCCTCCGGCGTCCCCAGACGGCCCATGGGCGTCTGCTCCGCCAGCTCCGAGAGGGTCTCCTCCCCCAGAACCTCCACCATGTCGGTGCGGATGACGCCGGGGGCCACGCAGTTGACCCGGATGCCCGAGGGGGCCAGCTCCATGGCCAGGGACCGGGTCAGGCCGATGAGCGCCGCCTTGCTGGCGGAATAGGCCGTCTCGCAGGAGGCCCCCCGCTGGCCCCAGATGGAGGAGATGTTTATGATCGCCCCCCGCTTCTCGTGGAGCATGCCGGGCAGCACGGCCTGGGCGGTGTGGAACGGGCCGGTGACGTTGACAGCGAAGATCCGCTGCCAGAAGTCCTCCGAGATATCCTGAAACTGCCGCTGCTCCGCAATACCGGCGTTGTTGACCAGCAGCGAAATGGGGCCCAGAGCCGCCTCCACCAGGTGGATGGCCGCCGTAATGGCCTCCCGGTCCGCCACATCCCCCTGAACGGCCAGAGCCTCAGCGCCCTGACCGCGCAAAAGAGCCTCCAGGTCCTGAGCTTGCTCCCGGGCCTGGAGGTAGTCAATACCAACAGCGTAGCCCTCCGCCGCCAGACGCTTTGCCACCGCCCGGCCGATCCCCCGGCTCCCGCCGGTAATAAAGGCCACCTTTTTCATTTGGCTCTCCTTCTGGGGCTTTGCCCCAGACCCACCGCCCGGGCAGCGCTTGCGCTGCCGGGCCTGTCGTTGGGCGAAGCCCACCTCGAATGAAATCTGCCGCCCCCCGTGGGCCGGCCTATCGCTCAAAGCGCCGCCACGCGGCGCTTAACGGAAAAGCCGGCGAGCGTAGCGAGGACTTTTGCGACGGCACAGCCGGAGCAAACGTATCGGCGGCATTGGGCTGTCAAAAAAGCCCAGTGGGCTTTTTTGACAGCCTGTATATCAGTGATGTCCGCCGTGGTGGCCATGGTGGCCATATCCGCCGGAGGAGGGGGTGGCGTTACCGGCGTCAGCAGCGCCAACACAGGACCCGTCGCAGAAGCCGCCCTCGTGGTGGTAGCCGCAGCAGGCGGTTCCGCCGTGGGTGTGGCGTCCGGCGATGTCGCAGCCCTCCACCGCGCACAGCGGGACGCAGGTACCGTCACAGAAGCCACTCCCGTGGTGGTAGCCGCAGCAGGCGGTTCCGCCGTGGGTGTGGCGTCCGGCAATGTCGCAGCCCTCCACCGCGCACAGCGGGGCGCAGGCGCCGTCACAGAAGCCGGCCGCGTGGGCATAGCCGCAGCAGG
>CATLAL010000020.1 GCA_949878425.1 uncultured Oscillospiraceae bacterium | reverse complement strand
GGACCGTCATTCGGCTTCGCCGAACGACCGGCCCCGGCAAGCCCTTGGGCCGTCCTATTGACGGCCCAAGGGCTTGCCGCACCATCCGCAGTAGAGATTCCGGCTGTCGTTGGAGGCGCCGCAGGCGGCGCAGACCACCGCACCCCGGAGCATATCCAGCTTCTGCTGGCAGCCGGCCAGCTCCTGGCGGAGACTGTCCATGAACTCCATAGTCTCCTCCACCACCTTCTGGTCGGTGGGCTCGCCCCGGTGGGCCGCATAGGTCAGCTCCCCCACCACCTGGACCTGAAGGTCCAGCTCCGCCTCCAGGTCCCGGATCTCCCGGCGCGCCTGGAGCCGGGCGCGAAGCCGCTGCGCCCCAAGGCCCAGCAGCTCCGTGCAGCCTCTGACCGCCTCCGCCGCGCCGAAGGCGGCGTCCTGGGCACAGCGGCGGAGCTTATCCGTCTTTATCAAAAGTACCATCCCCATATTCCTCCCTAAGAGCAAGCGAAGCTTGCGAAAAAAGTTTTTCTTTTTGATTCTTTTTCTTTTTTCAAAAAGAAAAAGAATGTATGCCTCATGCCAATCATCCCCTGGCGGCGTAAAACTCCCGAAAGGCCCGCTGGTTGGCGGCGATCTTCTCGGGCCGCTGGACATACTCCAGCGGGTACTTCATATTGAACACCCGCTCGATGCGGTTTTTCTCCGGGTCCACCAGCTTGGTGGACCCTCCGGCCCCCAGGCTGAGGATAGTGTGGAGCTCCTCCATAATGTAGATATTGTACCACCCGGTTCCGCCGCTCCGGCACCAGCCCACGTTCTCAAAGCTGCCGGACATATACTTCTGCCGGTAGAGGTAGTAGGGGGCAAAGCCCTCCCGCCGCAGGGCGGGATCGGCGTAGTCCAGCATCTCCGCCACCTCCGCCTCCGTGGGGATGCGGCTGCCCTCCAGGGTGATGCGGCTGCCCTTTTTCAGGCTCAGGGTATGGACCGTAATATTGTCCGTGCCAAAGGCCAGCACCCGGTCCAGCGTCCTGCGGAACCCCTGGGGCGTGTCCTCCGGCAGCCCCGCGATGAGGTCCATATTCACGTGGGGGAAGCCGGCCCGGTCCACCAGCTCCATGGCCTTGCAGATATCCTCCCCGCTGTGGCGGCGGCCGATGGCGGCCAGGACCGCGTCCTCCATGGTCTGGGGGTTGACGCTGACCCGGTCGACGCCGTTTTTCCGGAGTACCGCCAGCTTGGGGGCGTCTATGGTGTCGGGCCGTCCGGCCTCCACGGTGTACTCCACCGCCCCGCTGAGGTCAAAAGCCTCCCCCAGCCGCCCCAGAAGCCGGTCCAGCTGCTCCGCCGTCAGGGTGGTGGGGGTGCCGCCGCCCATGTACACGGACCGGACCCGGAGCCCCAGGTCCTTCACCAACGCGCCGGCGCTCTCCACCTCCTTCAGCAGCGCCTCCAGGTAGGGCTCCACCAGGTGGAAGCTCCTCTCCACGCTGTTGCTGACAAAGCTGCAATAGGCGCAGCGGGTGGGGCAGAAGGGAATGCCCACGTACAGGGAGATCTCCTTCGGATCCAGCTCCCTCTTGGCCTCCAGCCCGGCCTGGGCGCACTCCAGGCAGAGCCGCCGCCGCCGCTGGGAGACAAAGTAGGTGTCCCGGAGGACCCGGTCCGCCTCTTGGGGCGTCAGCCCCTCCTCCAGCAGTCCCGCCGCCAGCTTGGCGGGGCGGATGCCGGTGAGGGCCCCCCAGGCGGGTGTGACGCCGGTGAGAGACCGGGCGGCGGCAAAGAAGCTGAGCTTCACCGCCCGCTGCTTGAGCCGCTCCCGCTCATATTCGTCCGCCCGCTCCGGAAGCCGCGTCTGGAACGCGCCCCGGGCGGTCCTGCCGTTCACCGCTAGCTCCGTGGAGGCGGCGGCGCAGTCCCCCTCCAGTGTCAGAGCCACCGCCGCCTGACTAACGTCCTCCCCCTCGTAGACCGGGCGCTCCGTTGGGAAAAAGGCCAGCAGGCTCTGCTCTACGGCGTAGCGGTAGTCGTGGCCAGTCAAAATCAGCTTCATCGGCCCATTGCCTGCCTCATATAGGGATTGGTCCGCCTCTCATCCTCCAGGGAGGATAGAGGGCCGTGGCCCGGGCAGACCTTGTAGTCCCCCTCCAGCTCCGCCAGCCGCTTCAGGGAGGAGAGCATCCGCTCCTCGCTCCCTCCCGGCAGGTCCCAGCGCCCGCAGCTCCCGGCAAACAGGGTGTCCCCGCAGAGCATCACGTCCTCCGCCAGAATCACCACGCTGCCGGCGGAGTGCCCCGGCGTGTGCAGGACCCTCAGCGTCAGACCGCCCAGGGCCAGCGCATCCCCCTCGCCGTAGGTCCGCTGGTTTTTCCCCGCCCGGGGAAAGAAATAGTGGGGGTTGGGCTCGTCCGTCGGGCACAGCTCCTTCTCATGGGCGTATACCGGCAGCTCCGGCCACCTCTCCAGCAGGGTTGGGATGGCCCCCACGTGGTCCCAGTGGCCGTGGGTCAGGAGGATCATCTCCGGCTTCAGGCCGCTCCTCTCGACCATGGACAGCACCCGCTCCGGGGACCCGCCCGGGTCCGCCACCGCGCAGACGCCCCGCGCCCCGTCGCCGATCAGATAGCAGTTGGTATCGATCTGCCCCACAGGGATGGTATCAAAAATCATGGCGCATTGCTCCTCTCCCGTTTTCAAAAATCCAGCCGCATCTCCACCTCGCCGTGCTCCACCACCCCGGTGGGGCGAAAGCCCAGCTTTTCATAGACGTGCATCGCCCCGGCGTTCTCCGGTTTGCAGCCCAGCTCCATGCGGCCATACCTGCCGCTCTCCCTCGCCAGCGCGGCGATCCTCTCCACGGCGGCGGTACCCAGGCCCCGCCCCTGGCGCTCCGCCGCGATCATGACGCGCCAGAGGTACAGGCTCCGCTCCTCCGGCTCCTCATAGAGCTGCATGAAGCCCACCGGCGTCTTGCCGCTGTATATGGCAAAGGAGTACACGTCGTGGTTTTCGTAGTACAGCCAAGCCTGGGCCAGGGACTCCGCGTTGGGGGGAACGAAGCGGGGCCCCTCCCCCTGGTCCATACGCAGAATTTCCACAAAATTTTCTTCCGTGATTTTCCGAAACTCAACCATTCCAGAACTCCATATCCCACAAGCTTGCTGCCAGTCCCCTTTTTCGCCTTATGGGAGCAGGCCCTAGGACTCCGTGTCGAACAGAATCGTCACTGGCCCGTCGTTCTGGGAGAACACCTGCATGTCCGCCCCAAACTCCCCGTGGCGCACCTCGAACCCCCGCTCCCGGCAGCGCTCCATGAACGCCTCATAGAGGGGGACCGCCGCGTCCGGCTTTGCCGCGCCGGTGAACCCGGGGCGGCGGCTGGAGGTGTCGGCGTAGAGGGTGAACTGGGAGACCACCAGAAGGCTCCCGCCTGCCTGCTCCAGGCTGCGGTTCATCTTTCCGTTCTCGTCCTCAAAGACCCGGAGGTTGCAGATCTTGTCCGCCAGCTTCCGGGCGGTCTCCCCGGTGTCCCGGGGCCCGACGCCCAGAAGGACCAGGTACCCCCGGCCGATGGCGCCGTTGATTTTTCCCTCAATTTCAACCGAGGCCGAGGCCACCCGCGTTACAACTGCTCGCATTGCATGATATCCTTCTTTCAGTGTCCGGAGAGTTCCGCACTCCGGAGAATGCCTATCTGCACGATGGCTCCGGGGCTGACGCCGCCCCCGGCGGCTTTTGGGGTGCTTTTTGTCCGCACAAAAAGTACCGCCCTTGTATAAAAGTATGCCTGCCCCTAGGCGCTGTTCGAAAAACGGGAATATGCCCAAGAGCGAGGGATTTTTTCGCCAGGCGAAGCCAATTTGACGCAGGCATACTGGATGTATTGCAAGGAAACTTGGCAATGCATGGCGGAAAAAGACCTGCTGTTTGGGCGTGTTAACATTTTTCAAGCAAGCCCTAGCCCGCAGGGCGGTTGACCTTCATGACGCCGGAGATCTGGTGGATCTTCCGCATCACCTGGGAGAGCTGCTCCGCGTCGGTGACGGAGAGGACGATATGGAAAATCGCGAAGCCGTCCGCCGTAGCATGGGAGTTGAGGCCGGTGACGGAGACCTTGCAGGTGCTCAGGGCGGTAGAGACGTCCACCAGCAGGCCGCTGCGGTCCTTACAGACCACCTCTAGCGCGGTGGAGTAGGGCTCCCGGATATCGTCGCTCCAGCTGACCTTGATCCAGCGCCCCTGCTCGGCGGCGGGGGTACGGCTGGGGTTGGCGTTAGGGCAGTCCTTCCGGTGGACGGACACGCCGTAGCCCCGGGTGATGAAGCCCGTAATCTCGTCTCCTGGCACCGGCGTACAGCACTTGGCGAACTTTACCAGGCAGTTGCTCAGGCCCTCTACAATGATGCCCTTCTCGCTTTTCACCTTTGGAGGCGCGGGCGGCCTGCCCTCCTGTGCCTCTTTTTCCGCTCGGGTCTGGGCCGCCTTCTCCAGGGCGGCGGCCTTGGTCTGCTGGCGCACCTCATTGCGCACCTTGTTGACCGCCTTCGCGGCGGTGTAGCCGCCGTAGCCGATGGCGGCGTACATCTCGTCCAGGGTCTGGAAGCCGGACTGCTTGAGCACGGCGGGCAGCACGCCGGAATCGGTCACCTGGCCCATGGTAAGCCCCGCGTGCCTGAGCTCGCTGTCAAAGGCGGAGCGGCCCTGGGCGATGTTCTCGTCCCGGCGCTCCCGCTTGAACCACTGGCGGATCTTGCTGCGGGCCTCGCTGCTTCGGGCCAGGGCGATCCAGTCCCGGCTGGGGCCGTGAGCGGACTTGGAGGTGGCGATCTCCACCACGTCGCCGCTGGAGAGCTGGTAGTCAAAGCCCACCATCCGGCCGTTGACCTTGGCCCCCACCATGGTGTTGCCAATTACGGAGTGGATGGAGTAGGCGAAATCAATGGGCGTGGCTCCCGCGGGCAGGTTCACCACGTCCCCCCGGGGCGTAAAGACGAACACCTCGTCGGCAAAGAGGTCGATCTTCAGGGAGTGGATGAACTCCTCCGCGTCCGCGTCCTCCTGGTTCTCCAGCAGCCGGCGGATCCACTCGTAGGTCCCCTCCCCCTGCTCGCCCCGCAGGTTCCTCTTGTACTTCCAGTGGGCCGCGACGCCGTACTCGGCGATGGCGTGCATGTCGTAGGTGCGGATCTGGACCTCAAATGGGATTCCCTCGTCGCCGATCACCGTGGTGTGGAGGCTCTGGTACATATTGGGCTTTGGGGTGGCGATATAGTCCTTGAACCGGCCCAAAATCGGCTTGTAGAGGTCATGGATTACGCCCAGCACGTTGTAGCAGTCGGGAATGGTGTCCACCAGGACCCGGAAGGCGAAGAGGTCGTAGAGCTCCGCCATGGTTTTCTCCTGGAGGTACATCTTCCGGTAGATGCTGTAGGGGTGCTTCACCCTGCCGTAGACCGTGGTGTGAGGGATCTCCTGCTCCGTCAGGCGCTCTGTGATCTGGGCTTGGACCGCGCTCATAAACTGGTTGTGCTCGGCGCTCTCCGCCTCCAGGCTCCGCTGGATCTCGTCGTAGGCCACCGGGTCCAGGTACTTCAGGGAGAGGTCCTCCAGCTCCCATTTCAGCTTCGCCAGCCCCAGCCGGTGGGCGATGGGGGCGTAGATTTCCATGGTCTCAAAGGCCTTCTTCTTCTGCTTGGCCGGGGTCTGGTACTCCATGGTGCGCATGTTGTGGAGCCGGTCGGCGATCTTAATGAGGATCACCCGGATGTCCCTGCTCATGGCGAAGAGCATCTTGCGCAGATTCTCCATCTGCTCCTCTTCCATGGTGGTGTACTTCACCCGCGTCAGCTTAGTGACACCATCCACAATGTCGGCCACCGTGGGACTGAAGAGACGGGCGATGTCCTCATAGGTGCTGTCGGTGTCCTCAATGCAGTCGTGGAGCAGGGCGGCCACAATGGACTCGCTGTCCAGGCGCATCTCCGCCACAATCTGGGCCACCTGAATGGGATGCGTGATAAATGGCGTGCCGTCCCGGCGCATCTGCGCGCCGTGGTGCTCCCGGGCGTATTCGTAAGCGGAGCGCACCTGCTCAAAGTCGGCGGAAATATTATACCCCCGAATCGTACGTTCCAGATGCTTATACCGCTCTTCAACCGTGACCATGGTCAGCGTGCTCCCTTCTTAAACCTTCCCCAGGACGCCGCGCAGCCGGCGCATATAGGCGCTCTGCTCCAGATCCGCCCGCCGGCCCGGCCTGGGGTAAACGATCATCATATCCTCCCGGACGGCCAGGGTGACAAGATCCCGCTCGGCAAAGATCTCTACCCCCAGAGCGGCCCGCAGGAAGCTCTCCGGGCCCTCCACGGCCCCCGCCAGACGCCGCAGCGTCGCCGCGCGGCCCGCCGGAACCCAGTCCTCCCGCGCCATCCGCTCGATGGCCCGCCAGAGGGCGGCAAATTGATCCCGCTCCGGCAGAAGGCGCTCCGCCTCCTCCCGGGTCACCTGTCCGCCCGCCGTCAGCCGCTCCACCAGCTCCAGCTCCTCCCGCTCCCGGCCCCGGAAGCCGGCCGCCGGACGCAGGTCCACAATCTGCAGCTGCACGCTGCTGACGCCCCGGAACTCGTTGACCTGTAGGTAAAAGGCCGCGTCCACCCGGGACCCGGGGGCTACGCCGCACTCCGCCGCAGTGGCGGAAAAAAAGATGGCGTCAAAGAGGCAGGCTCCCTTGCTCAGCCGCAGCTTCAGGTGCCGGTTCTGCCCCACGTTCTGGAGGCTCTCCACCCGGGCCCCCAGGATAGCGAAAATCGGGCGGTCGTTGCCCGCGCCGTAGGGCTCCAGCCGGTCCAGCTGCTCCATCTCCTCCAGAGTGACGCTCTCCGGATGGCGGAGGACCACGTCGATGGAGAGAGAGGAAACCGGGGTCTCCCCGTTGCGGTACTCCCGGACGCACCGGTTGATCCGGCGGCGGAAGGCGGGGATGTCCTCCTCCCGGATGTTGAAGCCCGCCGCCAGCTCGTGTCCGCCGAAGTCCACCAGCAGGTCGGAGCAGCTCTCCAGGGCATTGAACAGGTTAAAGCCCCCGTAGCTGCGGCAGGAGCCCTTGCCCATGCCGTTTTGCAGGTGGATCATGAAGCTGGGGCAGGAGTAGCGCTCGCTGAGGCGGGAGGCCACGATGCCCACCACCCCCTGGTGCCACTCCCCGCTGGAGAGGACCAGGGCGCTGCGCTCCGCCGGAGGCAGCAGCTCGATGCGCTCCACCGCGTCGGCGAAGATCTCCTGCTCCACCGCCTGGCGCTCCCGGTTGAGGCCGCAGAGCTCCCGGGCCATGCGCTCCGCCTCCAGGGGGTCGCCTGTGAGCAGCAGGTTCGCCGCCAGCTCCGCCTCTCCCATGCGCCCGGCGGCGTTGATGCGGGGGGCCAGGACGAAGCCAATCTGGGTGGAGGTGACGCTCCGCCCGTAGAGCCCCGTCTCCCGCAGCAGGGCCTGGAGGCCCAGAAAGTCCGAATTTTCAATAGCCTCCAGCCCCCGGTGGACGATGGTCCGGTTCTCCCCGGTCATTTTCATCACGTCCGCCACCGTGCCGATGGCCGCCAGGGTGCAGTAGCGGGCAAAGAGGGCCTCCTCCCGCTGCTCGCCCAGGGCCAGCACCAGCTTCAAGGCCACCCCCACCCCGGCCAGGTGCTTGAAGGGGTAGGGGCAGTCCGGCCGGCGGGGGTCCACCACCGCCGCCGCCTCCGGCAGCGCGTCCTTGCACTCGTGGTGGTCCGTCACCACCAGGTCCAGCCCGATCTCCCGGGCGAAGCGGGCCTCCTCCACGCCGGTAATGCCGCAGTCCACGGTGATCACCAGGGTGACGCCCCTGTCCCGGAGGGACTGGAGGGCCTCCCGGCACAGGCCGTAGCCGTCCTCCATCCGGCGGGGGATATGCTGGAGGCAGTCCGCCCCCCTGGAGCGCAGGTAGTCCACCAGCAGCACGGTGGCGGTGATGCCGTCCACATCGTAGTCGCCGAACACGGCCACCCGCTCCCCGTCCGCCAGGGCCCGGTTAATCCGGGCCACCGCCCTATCCATGTCCTTCATGAGCATGGGGGAGTGGGCCAGATTCCGCTCCCGCTCCAGAAACGCCGCGGAAGCCTCTGGCGTGGCCACGCCCCGGGCCGCGAGAACCGCGGCCAGCAGCTCAGGATACCCCGCCTCCCGCAGCTGTCCGGCGGCCGCCTCGTCGTATTGACCGCCGATCCACCTGGCGTATTTCATGGTATCCCCCCTGCCCTGGAGCGCGGACGGCTCCAAAATAACTAAATTATTATAGCAAAAAAAGTTGAAAAGGTAAAGGGCAATTATCTTTCCCCTCAAAAAAATAATTTGGCGCTCTTTTCCTAGGCGCCGTTTGAAAAATGGGAATATGCCCAACAGAGAGGGATTTTTTCGTCAGGTGAAGCCAATTTGACGCGGGAATACTTGATGTATTTCAAGGAAAATTGGCAAAGCATGACGGAAAAAGGCCCGCTGTTTGGGTGTGTTAACATTTTTCAAACAAGCCCTACGAAAAAAGCGCCAAATAGCCGGGTCCGTTACCCCTCCTCCGCCGGGGCCTCCGGGGCCGTCTCCGCCCCGTCCCGGCGCAGCACCAGAAATACGCTGAGCACCGCGGCGCAGCCCCCGAAGAGCACCCGCTCTCCCGCGCTGCCGCTGGCCATAGCGGCCATGCAGGCGGGAACCGCCAGATCCGCCGTGAGAACGAAGGTCCTGGGCCGGCTCTCCCGCCGGAGGAAGCCCGCCAGCATAGCGAAGGAGCAGGCGGCCAGGGAAGCGGCCAGCACCCGCATGTAGTAGCGCTCCAGCACCGGGTCGTTCTCCGTCGGAAGGTAGACGGCAAGAACGAAAAACACCCCGAAGAACATGGCCGGCAGCAGCGGGGCAACCGTCACCTGCGCCCCCTCCCGCAGCCGCTTGGTCAGCAGCACCAGGCACATCCCGGACGCCGCCGCCAGCGCCCCCGCCGCCAGGGCCGCGTAATTCCTCGCCGGGACCGCCTGGAACGCCAGCAGCGCCCCGCCGGCCGCCAGCAGCAGGCTCCCGGCCACGAGGGCCGGCGTCTCCCGATCCGGCGGGGCGAAGAGGGCTCCGTACGCCGCCTTCTCCCCAGGCAGGCGCAGGCAGGCCGCCAGCTCCCCCAGGGCCAGCGCCGCCATAACAATCGCTGTCAGCCTGCCGGGCAGCCCCGGAAGGCTCAGGCCCGTAGCCGGATCAAAGCCTGTACGGAACTCCGCCAACCGCAGCCCCAGCAGCAAAAGCCCCGCGCACCAGAGGCGGCCCGCCCGCAGAAATACTCGTTTCATCCTACACACCCTTTCACGGGAAGTCGTTTTGAATCCGCTCCAAAGCCTGAAAGCGCGCCGCATGGAACGGCGCCTTACAGGCATGCCAGAGCAGTATACCACATTTTAGCGCGTTTGTCATCATTTTTTGGACAAGCGGGGAATAGACTATCCGGGAAGGGGGAATCTGTCCATGGGAAAACACGTCGGACTGTCGCTGATCTTGATCTTTTTGCTGTTTTTTCTGCCATGGCTGTGGGGGGAGTCCCACGCGTCCGGCCAGCCGGAACCTCCGGCAGAGGACCCGCCCCCTGCGGAGGACATCCCGGAGGACCCGCCCCAGACCCCGTCGGGGACGGACCGGAGCATCTCTCTGAACATCCTGGTGGACGGACAGCTCCGTCAGACGAATATGGCCGACTACCTTCTGGGCGTGGTGCGGGCGGAGATGCCCGCCTCCTTTGAGCTGGAGGCCCTGAAGGCCCAGGCCGTGGCGGCCCGGACCTTTGTGCTCTACCGCATGGCGGGCGGCGGAACAGCCAACCATCCGGAGGCGGACGCCTGCGGCGATATCACTTGCTGCCAGGCCTATAAATCCTACGAGGACGCCGCTCAGGACTGGGGCGAGGCGGCGGCAGAGTACGAGGCAAAGATCCGCCAGGCGGTGGAGGACACGGACGGTATGTGCGTGCTCTACGAGGGCAAGCCCCTTCTGGCAGCCTTTCACGCCGCCTCCTCCCAGACCACCCAGGACGCCGCCGCCGTCTGGAGCAGCAGCCTGCCCTATCTCCAAAGCGTAGAAACGCCGGAGAACGAGGAGACGGTTCCCAACTACCACTCCTCCGCCTCCTTCACCGCCTCCGAGCTGAAAAGCCGCCTTCAGACGGCCCTGCCGGAGGCCAATCTCAGCGGCAGTCCCTCCGACTGGTTCACCAACATCCAGCAGCAGCCCGGCGGAACCGTCACCTCCCTGGCCGTGGGGGGCGTGCCGGTCACTGGCGGACAGCTGCGGAGCATCCTGGAGCTGCGCAGCGCCTGCTTCACCATCTCCTTCGCGGAGGACACGGTCACTTTCTCCGTCACCGGCTACGGCCACGGCGTGGGGATGAGCCAGTACGGCGCAAACGTTCTGGCCGCGGGCGGCATGGACTACCGGGAGATCCTCACCTGGTACTACACCGGCGCTGCCGTGGAGCCCTACACTCCCGTCTCCGTTTCAAACGAGTAGGCGTTCTTCCCCCTCTTTCCGGGCATACTAGGCCGGGAGGTGAACGCTATGGAGCCAAAAAACCACGAGAGCCAGCCCCCCGAGCGGAAGCCGGGCTGGCCGGAGGGGGACGACGACGTGATCAACAAATACGGCACCTATGAGGTCCAGCGCACCAACGGCATGGAGAACCCGTACCCTATGATCGCCCAGGGGCTCTCTCAGCAGGAGGCCCAAGAGCAGCTGGACGCGGCGGAGAAGTGGAAGAAGTCTGAACCGTAAGCTCTTGTCATTCACTTGTCGGGGGCGCTTATCTTTTCGCTGGACCCGTGGGCCGGCTGCGCCGGCTTAGGGCTGGGGCGGCCAAGTAGATAGGCACTCCCCCCAAGGCGGCGAAATATCCAAATCTCCGGTAGACTTTTCCCGGCCGGCGCGGTATACTGAGCATACCGCGCCGGCCGGCACTTTTTGCTTGCGGGCATAGGCCCTTACATGTTTTTCAAGAGCAAGCGAAGCTTGCGATAAAAGTTCTTTTTGATACTTTTTCTTTCAAGAAAAAGTATGAACAACAACCACCGAGGAGGCATCTCCATGCGTGCCGTAACTTTACAGGAGGTCCTTGACGCCCGGGAGGCCCGGGCCGCCAGCCAGAGGCGTCTGCTGGCGGTCTGGGGCAAGCCTCTGCTGGGTCTGACCATGAACATTGCGGGTCCGGTGAAGCGTCTGCCGCTGGCGGATCTCGCCTTTCAGGCGGCGCTGGAGGCTCTGCGCCGGGCGTTGGGTCCGGCCATTCTGGCGGAGGAGCTGGTGGACGCCGCGGCGGGCCGGGAGGCCATCTGGGTCTGCGATCTGGAGGCGGCGGCGGTAAAGGCGCTGGCCATGGAGCTGGAGACGGGCCGTCCGGCGGGGCGGCTCTACGATCTGGACGTCATCGGGACGGACGGCGTGAAGCTCTCCCGGGGCTTCCCCAGGACCTGTCTGGTCTGCGGCGGGCCGGTGGGCCCCTGCGCCCGCAGCCGGGCCCACGGCCTGAGCGCCGTCCAGGCCGCGGCGGAATCACTGCTACGAGACTTCGCGGCGGAGCGCCTGGCGGAGCTGGCCGTGGAGGCCCTCATCGCGGAGGTGGACCTGACACCCAAGCCGGGCCTGGTGGACCGGCGGAACACCGGAGCCCACCGGGACATGGACCTCGCTATGTTCCACCGCTCCGCTCGCGCCCTGGAGCCCTACTTCCGGCAGGCGGCGGCCCTGGGCATGGAGCGGCCGGACTGCATGGCGGACCTCCAGCGCGCCGGTCTCCGGGCGGAGGAGGCCATGCGCTCCGCCACCGGCGGCGTCAACACCCACAAGGGGGCCGTCTACGCCTTTGGGCTGGTCCTGGCGGCACTGGGGAGCATGCTGGTACGGGGCGGGGACCTCTTTGAGGAGGCCGCCGCCCTGGCCGCCGCCGGCCTGCCGCCGGATAAGGACACCCACGGCGCCCTGGCCCGGGCCCGGTACGGGGCCTCCGGCGCGCGGGGGGAGGCCCTGGCCGGCTTCCCCCACGCGAGGCTCGCCTGCTCTGTGCTGGAGGAGCGCGCCCCCCTCCCCGCCCTCCTCACCCTTCTGGCCCGGGTGGAGGACACCAACCTGCTCCACCGGGGCGGTCCGGAGGGCCTGCGGTTCGTCCGGGAGCAGGCCGCAGATATCCTGGCCGGACCGGAGCAGGACTTCCTCCCCCGGCTGGAGGCCCTGGACAGCGCCTGCATCGCCCGAAACCTCTCCCCCGGCGGCTGCGCCGACCTCCTGGCCCTGGCCCTGCTGCTGTTCCGAACGAAGGATATCTGGGAGGGAAGCAATTTTTAGGCATACATTCTTTTTCTTGAAAGAAAAAGAATCAAAAAGAACTTTTTTCGCAAGGCTCCGCCTTGCTCAGAAAACAATCCGGGCAGAGCGCAGCAACGCCGCCGGGGCGGAGAAAGGTCCGCGCCGGCGGCGTATACTATAGATTGTTACGGCTGGAAGCCGTCCAGGACGTGCTTCATGGCGCGCAGCGCTGCCTGGGGATCTTTTATAAACCCATTCAGTTCAATTTCCTCAAATTCATCTCCAAAATCAGGCCCCCTGGCCTCCTGTGTTTCGTCCTCGGCGTACAGCTCATAAAAAACATCGTTCCAGATAAAATAGGCGCGGCGGATGGTGACTCGATCAATAAGCTCATTCCCATCGAATCCCCAAGTGTGCGGCTCCAGCTCCTCGCTGACAATGACGGCCTCCAGTCCGTTGGGGGTGGTATAGGTCTCGAAGGTAGAGCCGTCCAGATCATCCGAGTCCCGCAGAACCCCCTCCTCATAGCACCAGCTGGTGATGTCGTCAAAAACCTCCGTGAACATCGTGGCGCCGACCCGCACCATTTTTTTCTTTCCGTCTCCGCAGTCCGCCCTGTAAACGGCGTCCACGCTCACCCGGAAGGGCAGGTCGTCCTGCGCCGCCATGCTCACCTCGCAGTGGGACGATGTGAAGTCCTCCAAGCTGCCTGTCTTAATCCACCCTCTGTACTTCAGTGCCATCGCCGGGTTCTCCGCCAGATGTACGCCCAGGAAGGCCTCCGCCTCCTCCCAGGAGTCAAAGCGCCGGTAGCCATAGCTGAAATCGCCGCTGCTGCCCATGGGGCAGTCCGCCGCCCAGGTCAGCAGCTCCTCCGAGAAGGTCTCCACGGGGAAGCGCCCGGGATCCCCCAAAATCTGATAGCCAGCGCTGTCCTCGCCGTCGCCGTCCAGGAAACGGATGGATATCGCCCCCAGGACCTCCGCCGCCAGGGCGGTGCCCGCCAGCGCCAGCACCAGCGCCGCCGCCACAAGCGCCGCCTTGGGAATCCGGCGTCTCTGCGCCGGCCGCTCCTCTTTTGTCATGCTCATAACCTCCATTCGCAGTCTGCCGGAGGCGCGAACCCCGTCGAATAGCTCCCTGTAAACTTCTTTCATGGCTTATTCCTCCGTCAGCATCTGTTTGAGCTTCTCTCTGCCCCGGGCCAGCCGGGTCTGCACGGTGGAGGGCTTCAGTCCCAAAATCTCCCCCACCTCATTCACGGCGTACCCCTCGTAGTAGTAGAGGTACATAGGTACGCGGTACTTCCCCGCCAGGGCCATCACCGCCTCGTAGAGCTCCCGGCGCTCCTCGTCCGCAAAAGCCGGCTCCCCAACCCCCTCCAGCGGCACGGTGCGGCTTCTCCAGGGGTGGAGGCTCAGCCGCTTGCACTCGTTGACCGCCACCCGGGCCAGCCAGTGGCGCAGGTGGTCCGGGCTCTCAAAATCCGTATCCGTCCGCCACAGCCGCAGCATCACATTCTGGGCCGCGTCCTCGGCGTCGGCGGGATTTTTGAACCAGTTGAGGGCGATGCGGTAGACCATGTCCAGGAAGCGCTCCGCCGCCTCCGTGAATTCCCGTTCTGTCAGCATAGGGCAGGTGTCTCCTTGAAACGCGTTTCACCTGGAATACCCGGCGAAAGGGCAAAATATCCCAAGGAGCGGAAAAATTTTTTCATTTGGCCCCCTGCGGGCTTCCCTCCCTTGACAACCTCCCCCGCCTATACTAGAATGTAGGGGATGGAGAGGCGCTGTGCCTCCGCGCCCGGCGGGCGACATTTGTGGAGAAGCGAGGAGATGTACATGAAATTTTCCAGCAAGGTGCAAAAGTGCGGCCTGTCCCCCATGCGCAAGTTCCACCCCTACGCCGTGGCCGCCAAGGCCGCCGGCAAGCGGGTCTACCACCTGAACATCGGCCAGCCGGACATTGAGACGCCGCCCCAGTACTTTGAGGCGGTCCGCGGCTTCAGCCAGCCGGTGCTGGAGTACGCCCCCTCCCCCGGCCTGCCGGTGCTCATCGACGCCATCCAGAAGTACTATGACGGCCTGAGCATGCACTTTGAGAAGGACGAGATCCTCATCACCACCGGCGGCAGCGAGGCGCTGCAAATCGTCCTAAACTGCATTCTGGACGACGGCGACGAGATCATTATTCCCGAGCCCTTCTATCCCAATTACAACACCATGGTAAGCACCTGCGGCGCGAGCATCCACCCCATCTCCACCTCCCCGGAGGAGGGCTACCACTACGCGGACCGCGCCAGGATCGAGGGAGCTATCAACGGCCGCACCCGGGCCATCATGTGCACCAATCCCGGCAACCCCACCGGCGCGGTCCTCACCCCGGAGGAGATGCGCATGATGGTGGACATCGCCAAGGAGCACAATCTCTTCATCATCGGCGACGAGGCCTACCGGGAGTTCGTCTACGCCGGGGAGCCCCTCCAGTCCCTTGGGGAGTTCGCCGACGCGGCGGAGAACGTGGTGGTGATCGACACGGTCTCCAAGCGCTTTTCCGCCTGCGGGGCCCGGATCGGCTGCATCATCAGCCGCAACAGGGAGCTCATGGCCCACGCCATGAAGTACTGCCAGGCCCGCCTCTCCGTGGCCACATTGGACCAGATCGCCTCGGCGGCCCTCTACAGCGTGGGGCCGGAGTACTTCGCTGCCGTCCGGGAGGAGTACAAGCGCCGCCGGGACACGGTGGTGACCAAGCTCAAGGAGATCCCCGGCGTCATCTGCTCCTGCCCCAGGGGCGCCTTCTACCTCATGGCCGCCCTGCCGGTGGACGACGCGGACGCCTTCCAGCAGTGGCTGCTGACGGACTTCGACGACAACGGCGACACGGTGATGTTCGCCCCCGGCGGGTCCTTCTACGCCACCCCCGGCAAGGGCGTTAACGAGATCCGCATCGCCTACGTCCTCAGGCAGCGGGACCTGGAGCGGGCCATGGACCTGCTGGCCAAGGGTATTGCGGCATACAACAGCCGCTGAGGAGGCAGTCCCAGCGCGGGGGAAGCACTGCGCCGGAGGGGCGAAAGCGCCCTATCCGTCCAGGGAGAGGACGGTCTCCCGGAAGGCCTCCTCCGCCTCCTCCCTGCCGGCCAGGGAGCCCATGACCACGGCGGTTCCGGAGCCGCCCACCCGCACGACAAAGTTGTGCTCAACGCCGCTGGCTCCATCCACCGTGTAAAAGAAGTAGTCGTTGCCGTCCTTGGCGCCCTCGTCCAGTACAGCGGCCTTTGGGTCCTCCTCCACGGCCTCCCGGTAGATGTCATAGTACGTCCCGTAGACAAAGGAACCGGTCAGGAGCTTCCGGCCCTCCCGGGTCACGGAGAAGGGGACCTCCATCACCAGGTCCAGGCCCTCCGTAGTATTCACCGTTACCTTTATATTGTCCCCGGTGTCCACGGAGAATACGGCGGACTTGCTGGTGGAGCAGGCGCACAGCGCCAGGACTAGGGCCAGGACAAGGACATATCTCTTTTTCACGGCAGCATCTCCCTTCGGTATTTTCTCTCTAACCATACCACAACTGACGCCGCCTGTCCACAAGGAGTTCCCAGAGCGTATCCGCGGGACGGGCGGCCTTTTAGGAGGTCTCTTTTATGATGGTGATACGAAACGGGGTCCTCGTGGCCAGAGGCATTGCGGAAAAGCGGGACGTGGCGGTGGAAAACGGCCGCATTGCCGCCATTGCCGCCCCCGGGACCCTCTCCGGCGGCGAGACGCTGGACGCGGATGGACTCTACCTGTCCCACGGCTTTATTGACACCCACGTCCACGGCGGCGACGGCTATGACTTCATGGACGCCACGGAGGAGGCCTGGCACGGCGCCTCGGCCCTGCACCTGCGCCACGGCACCACGGCCATGGTCCCCACCACCCTGGCCGCGGGGACGGAGGAGCTTTTGGCCGCCTTCGCGGTGTACGCCAGGTGCAAGCCTGGCTTCCCGGACGGGGCGAAGCTCCTGGGGCTCCACGTGGAGGGGCCCTACCTGGCCCCGGAGCAGAGCGGCGCACAGGACCCCGCTTATATCCGCAATCCGGACCCGGCGGAGTACGAGGCCCTCTTCGCCGCCTGCCCGGACATTCTCCGCTGGACCACCGCCCCGGAGCTCCCCGGCGCGGACCGCATGGGCGATTGGCTCTCGGAGCGGGGGGCGGTCCCCTGCATCGGCCACTCCTCCGCCACCTATGACCAGGTGCGCTCCGCTATGCTCCACGGCTACCGCCACGTCACCCACCTCTACTCCGCCACCTCCACCATCGTCCGGCGCAGCGGCTTCCGCCACGCCGGGATCATCGAGAGCGCCTACCTGCTGGAGGGCCTCACCAGCGAGGTAATCGCCGACGGGTGCCACCTGCCCGGATGCCTGCTGGAGATGGCCTACCGGTTCATCGGCCCGGACCGGCTCTGCCTTATCACCGACGCCATGCGGGCGGCGGGCCGGGAGTCCGGGGAGAGCGTCCTGGGCAGCCTGGAGAAGGGGCAGCGGGTGATCCTGGAGGACGGCGTGGCAAAGCTGCCGGACCGCTCCGCCTTCGCCGGCAGCATCTGCACCGCGGACCGGCTGGTGCGCAACATGGTCCAACTGGCGGGTGCCAGCCTCCCCGACGCGGTGAAGATGATCACCGAGACGCCGGCCCGTATCCTGGGCCTGGCGGACCGTACCGGCTTCGTCGCCGTGGGCCGGCCCGCAGACCTGGTCCTCTTCGACGAGAACGTCAATGTCCGCACCGTGCTCACCGACGGCTCCGTCCGATGGAGTGCGGGGGCGTAGAAACCATTAGGGCATACATTCTTTATGATTTTCCAACGGCCGCATCGAGTGGCCGTGCAAAATTGAATTGTGCATGGCCGCTCGATGCGGCCATTGCACAATCACAAGGGCGGTGTGGGTATGGCGCACCCCCCATGGCTTTTAAAAAGGAGGCGACTGCGATGGAACCCATACTTCTCTCCTTCTCCGGTACGCTGCCGGAGGGATTCCCGCGGGCACTGGAGGAGCTTGGTCCTCTTCTGGGCCTTGTGGCCGGGGAGGGGGGTGTACCGGTGGAGGTGTTTCGGTCGAAGGGCCCGGAGGCAGAAAAGCAGGGCGGCCGCGTCCGTCTGGGCTGGAGCAAGCCGGTGCATCTCTACCGGGCCCTCTCCCTGCTCCGGGAGGGCTGGGAGGAGCCCTCCTACGTCCGCCGGGAGCGCCCCTGCTTCGAGGTTGGAGCGATGCTGGACGTGTCCCGCAACGCCGTGCTGAAGCCGGAGGCTCTGCGGCGGTTGCTGTGCCGGATGGCCCTCATGGGCATAGACGCGGCCATGCTGTACACGGAGGAGACCTACGAGGTGCCGGAGGAGCCCTACTTCGGCTACATGCGGGGCCGCTACTCCGCGGAGGAGCTGCGCGCCCTGGACGATTACGCCGCCGCGCTGGGCATTGAGCTCATCCCCTGCATCCAGACCCTGGGCCACCTCAACCGGTTCCTCCACTGGCCCGCTGCAAGGCGCTACGCCGACAACGGCGAGGTCCTTCTGGCGGACAGCGAGGAGACCTACGGCCTTCTGCGCCGGATGCTCCGGGCGGCCTCCGCCCCCTTCCGCACACGCCGCATCCACATCGGCATGGACGAGGCCCACGGCATCGGCCTGGGGACCCACCTGCGGAAATTCGGCTACGAGGACCCCCATGCCATCATCCGCCGCCACCTGCTGCGGGTGAAGGAGCTGACGGACGAGCTGGGCCTGGAGCCCATGATGTGGAGCGACATGTACTTCCGCCCCGACTCCCCCACCGGCGGCTACTACGACAGCGGCGAGCCCTCCCAGGCCGCCATGGACAGCGTGGTCCCCGGGGTCCGTCTGGTGTACTGGGACTACTACCACAACACGGAGGCGGAGTACGAGTCCATGCTGGAGCGGCACCGGAAGCTGGCGGGCACGCCCGTTTTCGCCGGCGGCGTGTGGACCTGGGCCGGTCCGGCCCCGGACTACGAAAAGACCTTACAGACCACCGTCCCCGCCCTAACGGCCTGCAAAAAGGCGGGCGTTCCCCTCGTCCTGGTGACGGCCTGGGGGGACGACGGGGCCGAGGCCAGCTTCCTCACCGCCCTGCCGGGCCTCCAGCTCTACGCGGAGTTCTCCTACACCGGGGGGTACGACGCCGACCAGCTGGCCCGGCGGTTTCGAACCTGCTGCGGCGGGGATATTGCCCCCTTCCTGGGCCTCAGCCGGTTCAACGGCGTACCCGGGACCCGGCCCACCCCCGTCCAGCCGGTAAACGCCGCCAAGTTCCTCCTGTACCAGGACCCCATGGTGCAGCTCTTTGCCAAGGATCTGGAGGGCCTGGCCCTATCGGACCACTTCGCCGGCCTGGCGGAGGAGTACGCGGGCTATGCCGAGGGCCCCTTCCAGCCCCTCATGGCTTTCTACGCCCAGCTGGCCCGGGTTTTGGCGGGCAAATGCCGCTGGCACGAGTCCATCGCCGCCGCCGTGGCCCGGGAGGACCGCGCCGCCGCGGCGTCCCTGGCGGCGGACCTGGCCCAGGTGGAGCGGGACGCGGCGGCGCTTCGCCGGCTGTGGCGCTCGCTGTGGATGGACCTCAACAAGCCCTACGGCTTTGAGGTGATCGACGGCCGCATGGGCGCGGTGCAGGCCCGTCTGGAGACGGCCCGGACCCGGGTGTCCGCCTGGGCCGCCGGGGACCCCGGCGAGGGGCTGGAGGAGCTGCGGGAGGCGCCCCTGCCCTATACCCTCCGGGAGGACGGCGCCCTCTCCGGCTGCTACGCTATCGGCGACATCGTCTCCGCCTGCAAGATCAACATGGCCTGACCGCCGGGAGAGCAATCGATATGTTCAGCGTCATAATCCCCGTATACAACTGCGAAAAGACCATCCGGCAGGTATTGGGACGATATCTGGCTGGAGCAGAAGCTGGAACGGCAGGCGCAGGTTCTGGCGGCACACCCGGAGATCTGTTTTTTAGGGCCTGTTCACATAAGGCGAAACGCGGGGCTTTCCGGCCAATTTTGCCGTCTGCCGCGTTAAAAAGTTTTGACGTACGACAGTACGCCTGCAAATTTTTGCCTTGCATACGGCAAAAATTTCCTCGAAAATCTCCTCCTTTCTCTTATGTGAACAGACCCTAGGCGCCAGCGCCCCCTGCGAATCCTTCTGAAAAGGCGGCGTGGACTGTGTAAAATGACTGCCGCGGATATCTGCCTGCGCAGCTGCACGCCTACCCCGTCGGTCGTTTTCAAAAAGTCGGCCGGAGAGGCGTCGGGCCTGGGGTTCGGCGCGGAGCCGGGAAATGGGATTCTAAAGCAGATGCGGGATCTGTACCACTCGTTCTCTTTTTACAGCAAAGACGGTACACCCAGTCTCGTGCCCTCCCCCGTTTACGCCACAGAGCTCCTGAAAGCCTGCGGCCTGAAGCTCAACGGGAAACGCCAGCGCGTGCAGAGGTATTGAGATATTCCCCGCAGACTATTTTTCCCCGCTCTGTTATTTGGACAACCGTCTGAAAACCACCAAAAATACTTACAGCATTCACTGGTATCACGCCTCCTGGCATACTCCGGAACAGCGGGAGCGGACCAGACGTGCGCAGAGGATCAACCGGATATCCGGCCGCCGTCTGGGCGGGGTCCTCAACCGGGGATGTTCCGCTATGCTCCGTGCGAAACAGCGTATCTTCCATAAAAATGCGAATCAACCATAGAAGCAATCGAGGGCGGTAAAAGCCGGGGCAAGCATCATAGCCCTTTGGCTCATTTTAATACAGAACAAAAAGGAGAGTGCGCGCTATGGAACATCCCGTTACCTTCGCGATCTGCGGCTGCGGCAACCGCGGTCTGGAGGCCTACGCCTCCTACCAGAGCCTCCATCCGGAGCGCATGCGCGTCGTGGCCGGGGCGGACAGCCGGCCGGAGCGGCTGGCCATGTTGCGCCAGCGCTGCGGCGTGGCGGAGGATATGTGCTTCGCCTCCGCCGAGGAGCTGCTGGCCCGGCCCAGGCTGGCGGACGTGCTCATCGTGGCCACCCAGGACCGCCAGCACGTGCCCCACGCTCTGGCGGCGCTGGAGCGGGGCTACCACCTGCTGGTGGAAAAGCCCATCTCCCCGGATTTAAAGGAGTGCATCCGACTGCGGGACAAGGCCCACGAGGCGGGCCGGGCGGTAATCGTCTGCCATGTGTTGCGCTACACCCGGTTCTACGCCGCCCTGGAGGCGCTGCTGCGCCGGGGTGACATCGGCAAGATCGAGACCATCGACGCCGTGGAGCACGTGGCCTACTGGCACCACGCCCACAGCTTCGTGCGGGGCAACTGGCGGCGCTCCGACGAGACCAGCCCCATGATTCTGGCCAAGAGCTGCCACGACATGGACCTTCTCCGCTGGCTGGCCGGGGAGAGGTGCCTGAAGGTCCAGAGCTTCGGCTCCCTGGACTACTTCCGCCCCGAAAACGCGCCGGAGGGGGCCGCCATGCGCTGTCTGGAGGGCTGCGCCTGCAAGGACAATTGCCCCTATGACGCGGAAAAAATCTACATCACCAATCCCCACTGCGGCATCCGGGAGGTGGGAAAGATCTGGCCCCTCACCATCCTCAACAGTGACCCCACGGAGGAGAATATCTACGAGGCCCTCCGCACGGGCCCCTATGGCCGGTGCGTGTTCCACTGCGACAACGACGTGGTGGACCACCAGACGGTGAACCTCACCTTCGCCAACAACATCCACGCCACCTTCACCATGACCGCCTTTACGGAGCTCTGCCGCCGTACCGTCAAGGTCACCGGAACCCTGGGCGAGGTGGAGGGCGACCTGAAGGAGAACAAGCTCCTGCTCCACCGCTTCGGTATGCCGGAGCAGGTGATCGACCTGGGGAACGCAAAGAGCGAGTTCGCCGGACACGGCGGCGGCGACATGGGCCTCATGGATAATCTCTGCGCCCTGCTCTCCGGCGGAGGTACCCAGGGTCTCACCAGCATCGACGCCTCCGTGGAGAGCCACGTCATGGCCCTGGCCGCCGAGGCCTCCCGCCTGGCCGGAGGCGAAACCGTCACCCTCGCCGACTTCGAGGCCCGGTGACCGGGGGAGTACGTATGATACTTTTCCTTGACAGCATCGCTTACGGCGCCCGCAGGGCGCCGGCGCGCCTAAACCGCCTTTCAGGCGGTCCACGGAAAAAGTATCCAAAAAGAGCTTGGGCAGGCGGCAATGACGCGAAACACGCAAAGCTTCGCTTTGCGTGTTGATTAGGCTTTATACTCATAATCAAAAATATCGGATGGGCGAGAGTTTTATCGTCACTACCATTAGAAAACCGTAAAGCTTAGGGCCGCCCTTTTCAAAGGGCGGTGGGGTTTGGGGCAAAGCCCCAGCGGGTGTGGGCGGAGCCCAACACGTACTCGTTCTCAACTGCGTTTGCTATAGCTCTTTCAACAGTCCAAGAGCCGGAGGTTCCACTGAGGAATCTCCGGCTCTGTATGTAGAGATAAAATCCAAATTGTATAGAACAGGCCGTTCTATTACCGGTCGTTATTAAAGATCTTCAGGATGTCATCAAAGGGGTCCTTCTCCGCGGCCTTTCTCTCCTCCTCGGACTGGGGGCCGAACACGGTGTCAAAGGCCTTCTTGGGGCTTCCCCCCACGGGGAGGGTCACCGTCTTGGCGTCCGCGGTTTTCTTCTCGTCAAAGCCGGTAGCGATGACGGTGACGCGGATCTCATCCTCCAGCGTCTCGTCAAAGGTGGCGCCGAAGATGGTGTTGGCGTCGGGATGTACGGCGGACTGGACCAGGGAGGCGGCCTCGTCCACGTCGTCAAAGTCCATATCCGCGGGCCCGGCCACGTTGATGAGGATGCCTCTGGCCCCGTTGATGGAGGTCTCCAGCAGGGGGCTGGAGATGGCCAGCTGGGCGGCGGCCCCGGCCTTGCCCTTGCCGGAGGCGCGGCCAACGCCCATGTGGGCCAAGCCGGCGTCCTTCATGACGGCGGTAACATCGGCAAAGTCCAGGTTGATAAAGCCGGTCTTGCTGATAAGCTCGGAGATGGACATCACTGCCTGACGCAGAACGTCGTCCGCGATCTCAAAGGCGTTGGCGAAGGTAATCTTCTGGTCCGTGGCGTGCTTGAGCCGCTCGTTGGGGATGATTACCAGGGAGTCCACCTTGCCCCGCAGGTCCTCGATGCCCTTTTCCGCCTGGGCCATCCGGCGGCGGCCCTCAAAGGCAAAGGGCTTGGTCACCACGCCCACCGTCAAAATCCCCTGCTCCTTGGCGGCCTCGGCCACAATCGGGGCCGCGCCGGTGCCGGTACCGCCGCCCATGCCGGCGGTAATGAACACCATGTGGGTGTCCTCCAGCGCCTTGGTGATCTGGCTGCGGCTCTCCTCGGCGGATTTGCGGCCCACCTCCGGGTCCGATCCGGCCCCCTGGCCGTGGGTCAGCTTCTCCCCGATCTGAATTTTATATTCCGCGCTGGACACGTTCAGCGCCTGCTTGTCCGTATTGACCGCCACAAAGTCCACGCCGCTCACGCCGGAGCGGACCATGCGGTTGACCACGTTATTGCCGCCGCCGCCCACGCCGATTACCTTGATCTTAACCACATTGTCGGGCGGGCTCACCAGTTCAAATGCCATAGTGGAATCCTCCTACCACAAATTGTATCATCCGTATACAGCAGGGGGTCGGTCCCCCAGACTGGGTATCAGTCTTTTCATTCCATTGTATGCCTTTTTCTGAGACAGGTCAATAGCTGATTTTCTGTTTTTTTGAAAATTTCCCTCAAAATGGGGGATTGGGAAAAATTACCTTCCCTATCCGCCGGAGGGAATGAAGCGGGCCTCGTTGTCATTCTGCATTGTCATGCGGATGGTGCCCTTCTCATTGGGCTCCAGCCGGGACACCGCCTCCTTCAGGCAGTGGAGCTTAAAGGAAAAATCCGCGTCGTAGAACATCTCCACCCGGAACCGGCCGTCGTAGTTCAGCACCAGCTCCTCCGCGCCGCTCAGGTCGATGTCGTCCACCCTGGCCAGCAGCCCCTGCTCCTCCAGAGCAGCCAGCAGCTCCGCCAGACGCTCCGCGCTCAAGGGGCTCTCCTCCGGCAGGGAAAGGAAGGTCCCCACCTCCGGCCCCTGGGCCTGAGCCCCCAGGATGTCCATGTAGTCCTGGGCCCCGGCGGCGTCCGCCGCCTCCAGCAGCTTCCCGTTGGCGCTGAGCAGCCAGTAGGCGCCCGAGCCCTGTATGGCGGCAATGGCCTGGGTCTCCGTCACCTCCACCAGGAGGGTGTTGGGCAGCTGCCGGTTGATGCGCACCTCCATGATATAGGGCAGCTGGGTGTAGAGCCGCTGGGCGATGCCCCGTTTATCCAGCAGAATCAGATTGTCCCCCCGCTCTACGCCGGTGGCGGCGGCTATGTCGTCCGCCTGATAGCGGCTGTTGCCGGTGACTACAACCCGATCCACCTTAAAAAATAGAGTGAGAGCCGCCACAACGGCAACCGCCGCCAGCAGCACCGACATGGGGCGGATCAGCCGCTCCACGCCGCCCCTGCGCCGCCGGCGGCGGACCTTGCGCTTTCTTGGCATGGCTCTGCTCACTCCTTTCTTTTTTAATCACTGGTTTTTCTGGACGATACCTCGTCTCGGACCTAGGCAAATGCCTATCTACACGCTAGCCCCGGGGGTTACGCCCCCAAGCCCCCCGCTTCACGGGAGTCCGGGATAGGCCCTCGGCTTCTCAGCCCCTGAGACAAAAGCGTCCTTCTGCCGCCCTGGCGTCCGTCCGGCTCCGCCTGCCGGCCATAGGCGGTTGAAAACCGCCGGGCCTGTCGTTGGGCGAAGCCCAATGACGGCCCAAAGGAAGGGGTGGACCCTCCGTCGGGCGCGCGTCCAAGATGGTTCCTTGAGGGGCAGAGCCATCTTGTGGGCCCCGCAGCCTTCGGCGGGGCATTCAAAACATAAGCAACACGCAGTTTTGCGCCAAAAAGTTTTTCTTTTGCTTCTTTTCTATGTTCACAAAGAAAAGAAGGTTGGCATCCCCCTGCTCACTCCTCCAGGTGGATATCCGCGCCCAGGGCCCGCAAATCCCGGACCGGGTCCTCGTAGCCCCGCCGGATGTGGTGGATATCGCCGATGCGGGTCTCCCCCTCGGCGGCCGCGCCGGCCACCAGCAGGGCGGCTCCGCCCCGCAGGTCCGTACACCGCACGCCGGCCCCGCAGAGCCTGGGCACCCCGGTGACCACGGCCACCCGGTCCGCAACGCTGATATCCGCGCCCATGCGGCGCAGTTCATCCACATGGCGGTAGCGGTTCTCAAAGATATTCTCCACAAACAAGGTCGCTCCCCGACTCCGCAGCAGCGCGGCCATCAAAATCGCCTGGGCGTCCGTGGGGAAGCCGGGATAGGGGGCGGTGCGCACCGGGGCAATGGCCCGCAGAAAACCGTCGGAGCGCAGCGCGATGCGCCCCTCGCCGCCGGAGATCCGGCAGCCCGCCTCGTGGAGGGCTGCTGTGACGGTGGAGAGGTGGCGGCAGCTGACCCGCTCCAGCTCCACCTCGCCGCCGGCCGCCGCCACGGCGGCCAGCCAGGTAGCCGCCACGATGCGGTCCGGCATAACGGTGTGGAACGCGTCCCGGGTGGGCTGGCGTCCGGCGACGCAGATGGTGGAGCTGCCGGCGCCCCGGACCTTGCAGCCCATGGCGCAGAGGAACTCCTGCAAATCGCCGATCTCCGGCTCCCGGGCGGCGTTGACCAGCATCGTCTCCCCCTCCGCGCCGCAGGCGGCGAGAATGGCGTTCTCCGTGGCCCCCACGCTGGGGATGCTCAGGGCGATCTCCCTGCCTGCCATGTGGTCCGCCGAGCAGCGCAGCCGGCCCCCCTCCTCCTGGAGGCGGGCCCCCAGCTGGCGCAGGACCGCCAGATGGAGGTCGATGGGCCTGGGACCCAGCTCACAGCCGCCGGGGTAGCTCAGCTCCGCCCAGCCGAAGCGGGCCAGAATGGCCCCCAGAAAAATCACCGAGGAGCGCATCTCCCGCATCAGGTGGTCGGGGATGTCCCAGCGGCTCATGGGCCCGGCGTCCACCACCAGCTCCTCCCCCTCCCAGCCCGCCTTGCAGCCCAGGTGGCGGAGAATCCGGATGCTGGCCTCCACGTCGCTGAGGCGGGGACAGCCCCGCAGAACAGTCTGTCCCGGGTGGAGAATCGTCGCCGCCAGGATGGGCAGGACGCTGTTTTTCGCCCCCTGGACGCTGAGCGTCCCCTCCAGCCGGCCGCCGCCCCGGATGATAATCTGGCTCATATGTACCCCTCCGCATATGGATTTTGCAAACTAATCCATGGTATGCGGTGGGGGAAAAACTGCTACTTAGGGCTTCCGCTCCGCAGGGCCATAACGGCCCCGTAGATTTTCTCCGCGGCGTCGATGGTGCCCAGAGAGGACATGGCCTCGCTCATCCGCCTGCGCCGCGCCGGGTCTTGGAGAATATTCCCGGCTGTCTCATAGAGGAGCTCCCCGCTGGAGTCTTTCTCCAACAGCAGCACCGCGCCGCCGGCGTCGGAGAGGACCCGGGCGTTATGCTCCTGGTGGTTGCCTGCCACGTTGGGAGAGGGGACGATGATGGCCGGCTCCCCCAGGGCGGTCAGCTCGCTGATGGTGCTGGCCCCGGCCCGGCAGATCACCAGGTCCGCCGCCCGCATGAGGGTCCCCATGTCCTGAATGTACTCCCGGACCTCCAGCTCCGGGGTCCCCTCCAGGTCCACCCCCGCCTCCGCCAGGTATTCCCTCATGTGCTTGCAGCCCACGGTCCCGGCCCCGTGGACGTGGTGGAAGGGCCGCTCCCTGGCCTCCAGCGCCATAAACCGGGCGATCTGCCGGTTCATCTCCGTGGCGCCCAGACTGCCCCAGAAGGACACGATCAGGGGCCGGCCGTCGTCCATGCCCAGCTTCGCCTTGGCCTCCCCCTTGGTCAGACGGAAGAAGTCGCCCCGCACCGGCGTGCCGGTGACCAGAACCTTCTCCGGATGCTTGTAGTTTTTCCGGCACTCCTCAAATCCAACCATGATGAGGTCCGTGTGGCCCTCCAGCAGACGGGTGGTGAGGCCAGGAATGGCGTTGGACTCGTGGATGGCCGTGGGGATTCCCCGCTTGGAGGCCGCCCGGATCATGGGGTAGCTGGCGTAGCCGCCGGTACCCACCACCAGGTCCGCCGGAAACTCCTCCAGCAGCGCCCGGGCCTCCCCCGGCGAGCGGAGGAGATTGCGCAGGGAGACCAGATTGTGCCGGATCTCCTTGGGCGCCAGGGACCGGTGGAAGCTGGATACCTCCACCGCCCGGAAGGGCCAGCCCGCCCCCTCAATGAGCCGGCGCTCCATCCCCCGTCGGGCCCCCACAAAGAGCACCTCGCTGTCCGGACGCCGCTCCTTGATCAGACCCGCCAGCGCTAACGCCGGATTCACGTGCCCCGCCGTGCCCCCGCAGGTGAAAATTACCTTGATAGCCGCCACCTCCTTGAAGGCATACATTTAAGGCATACATACTTTTCTTTGTGAACAAAGAACCGTATCAAAAGAAAAACTTTTTGCGCGAAACTGCGTTTCGCTTATATTTTTGGTATTTTGTCAGCTGCATAAAATATTAAATATTGAGAGCAAAGCGGCAGCTTTGCGAATAAAGTTCTTTTTGATACTTTTTCCTTCAAGAAAAAGTATGTACGCCTTGCGCCCTGCGCCTACCCTGCTTTCGGCGCGGGGATTTGGCGGGAGACGGAGAGGACGATGCCCACCTCCACCAGCTGGATTGCGAGGGCGGTACCGCCGTAGCTGAAAAAGGGCAGGGAGATGCCGGTATTGGGGATGAGGTTGGTGACGACGGCGATATTCAGGAAGGTTTGGAGTGCGATCTGGGTAGTGACGCCCACAATCAGGAGGCTGCCGAACCGGTCCCGGGCGTGGATAGCCAGCCAGAAGCCCCGGATGATGAGCAGGGCGAAGAGGACCATAATGAGCGTGGCGCCCACCAGGCCCAGCTCCTCAAAGACCACGGCGAAGATACAGTCGTTGTGCTCCTCCGGCAAAAACATGAACTTCTGCCGGCTCTTGCCCAGGCCTACCCCCAGGAGACCCCCGGAGCCGATGGTGATGAGGCTCTGCATGGTCTGCCAGGCATACCTTCGCTGGAAGTCCAGGTCTCCGCCAAAGGGGTCCTTCCATACCATGATGCGGGCGGCGTTGTAGCCAATCTTCTGCATCAGGTCCGTAAAGAGCATCAGGTATCCGCCGGCGCCCACGCCGGCCACGCCGGCGGCAATCCAGCCCCAGTGGATGCCGCCCACCACCATCATGGCCGCGCCGATGCCAAAGATCAAAATCGCGCCGGAGAGGTGGGGCTCCATGCCCGTCAGCGCCACCGCCGCGCCCAGTATGAGGATGTGGGGCAGAAAGCCCTCCTTAAAGGTGCGCATCTTCTCCCGCTTCCTGGAGATGGACTGGGCGAAATATACGATAATGCCCAGCTTCGCCAGCTCCGAAGGCTGGAAGGTGAAGGGCGTGCCGGGAAGCCCCAGCCAGCGGGCCGCGCCGTTTTCGCCCAGAGCCAGCAGGCGGCCGTACTTGTTGGGCCCCGGAATCACCACCAGAATCAGCAGGACCATGGAGCCGATAATGCCCAGCTTGGCCAAGCCCTCAAACCGGTGGTAGTTGATCTTGGACACCCAGAACATGGCCACCACGCCCGCCGCGCCGAACATGACCTGCCGCTTGAAGTAGTAGAGCGCGTCGCCCTTCTCCGTCTGGGCGGAGGGGAAGCTGGCGGAGAGCACCATGATCAGGCCAATGGCCAGCAGCAGCATGGCCAGCAGCAGGAACGGCACGTCCAGAGGGCCCCGGGCGGCCTCCCAGGCCTCCCGCTCCTTCCGGCGCCGCTCCCGCTCCTTCTGCTTTTTCAGCTGGCGGTATTCCTCCCGCGTCATAGGCGCACGCTCCTTTCCTCGTCAAATCGCTGGCTACACAATCCGGTTCATCACCCCGAAGAGGGCCAGGGCGCAGAACACCGTGGAGATGGCGGTGAACACGGTGACAATCTTGATCTCGCTCCAGCCGCACATCTCGAAGTGGTGGTGGATAGGGGCCATTTTAAAGATCCGCTTGCCGTGGGTTAGCTTGAAATACCCTATTTGCAGAATGTCGGAGAGGGTCTCCACAATGTAGATGAAGCCCACCAGCAGCAGAATCAGCGGCATGTCAAAGGCAAAGGCCATGCCCGCCACCGCGCCCCCCAGAAAGAGGGAGCCCGTGTCGCCCATAAACACCTTGGCCGGGTGGGCATTGAAGAGCAGGAAGGCCAGCAGTCCCCCCAGCAGCGCCGCCGCGAAGATCCCCAGCTGGGTGTAGCCCCACCAGGTGGCCGCGGAGACGAAGAAGAGGGCCACCGGAATGGAGACGGAGGTGGCCAGGCCATCCAGGCCGTCGGTGATATTCACCGCGTTGACCGCCCCCACGATGACAAAGGCGGCAAAGACCATGTACAGCGGCCAGCTGAGGGAGACGCTGACGTTGAAAAACGGCACGTACACGTCCGGGCTCAGCTGTCCCTCATAGCGCATGAGCATGAGAAAGAGAATCGCCGCCGCCAGCTGAAGCAAAAACTTCTGAAGGGCGGTGAGCCCCAAATTCTGGTGATGTCTGAGCTTCTCGTAGTCGTCCAGGAAGCCGATTATGCCAAAGACAGCGGCAAAGAGGAACACGTAGATGTGGGTCAGATCCCCCGCCAGCATCTTCGGCCAGCCCACCGCCAGAATGGAGACCGCGGCGCCGATAATGAACATCAGCCCGCCCATAGTAGGCGTCCCGGCCTTGGAGGCGTGCCACTTTGGCCCAACCTCCCGGATGGCCTGCCCCGCCTTCATCCGGCGCAGGGTGGGCAAAATCACCTGCCAGCCCAGAAGGGCCGTGACGGCAAAGCTGAGGATACACGCGAGTATCATTTCCATAGCCAATCTCCCTCTCTCCTGACGGCACGCACGCCTCAGGCCTTTTCCTTCTGTTGCAGCTCCCGGACGCAGGCGGCCACAACCTCCCGCTCGTCCAGGTGGCGCTTCTCATGCCCCACAATCTGATAGGTCTCGTGGCCCTTGCCCGCCAGGACGATGACGTCGCCGCTTTGGGCGCAGCCCATGGCGTACCGGATGGCCTCCACCCGGTCCTCCACCACCTCGCAGGGCGTTCCCGCCGGGTCCATCCCCGCCAGAATGTCCCGGATAATGGCCCCAGGCTCCTCTGTGCGGGGGTTGTCGGAGGTGACGATCACAAAATCCGCCAGGCGCTGGGCGATGGCCCCCATCCGGGGCCGCTTGGTCCGGTCCCGGTCCCCGCCGCAGCCGAAGAGGGCCACCACCCGGCCCCGGGCAAAGTCCTTGACCGAGGCCAGCACGTTTTCCAGGGCGTCCGGGGTGTGGGCGTAGTCAATGAGCACGGTGTAGTCCCAGGGAATGGGCACAACCTCCACCCGGCCCTTGACGTGGGCGCTGACACGCAGCACCCGGGCGCTCTCCGCCAGGGGCACGCCCAGCTCCCGGGCCGCCGCCAGAACCCCCAGGGCGTTGTAAACCATAAAGCCGCCGGGAATCCCCACGTGGACGGGGACGCTCTCCCCGCCGCCCGCCGCGTCAAAGGAGACCCCCTCCGCCGAGAGGACGATGTTCCGCGCCGCCAGGTCCGCCTCCCCTTCCCCGATGGAGACGCAGGGACAGGGGGCGTCCCGCAGAACCCGCTTCGCCCAGGGGTCGTCGGCGTTGTACACCCCCGCCTCGCTCTGGCGGAAGAGCAGGGCCTTGGCGTCGCAGTAGTTCTCCATGGTGCCGTGGAAGTCCAGGTGGTCCTGGGTCAGGTTGGTGAAGATGCCCACCGCGAAGCGGACCCCTGCCACCCGCTTGAGAAACAGGGCGTGGCTGGATACCTCCATCACTACGTGGGTGCAGCCGGCGTCCGCCATGCGGCGGAAGAGGCCCTGGAGCTCAAAGGACTCCGGGGTGGTGCGCTCCGTGGGGACCACCTCGTCACCGATCATGTTCTGGTTGGTGCCGATGAGGCCCACCTTGGCCCCCGCCGCCCTCTCCAGGATGTCCTTGAGGAGGTAGGTGGTGGTGGTCTTGCCGTTGGTACCGGTTACGCCCACGAGCTTCATAGACGCCGCCGGGTCGCCGTACCAGTTCCGGCCCACCCGGGCCAGGGCGGCCCGACTGTCGCCGGTCAGCGCATAGGCGCCCTCCTCCGCCGGCCGCCGCTGGCAGAGGACGCAGACCGCCCCCCGCTCCAGGGCCATGGGGATGAATTTGTGGCCGTCGGTCTCGCAGCCGGCCATGGCGACAAAGAGGTCCCCGGGCTTTGTCTGCCTGGAGTCGTAGCTGACGCCGGAGATCTCCAGCTCCGGGTCCCAGTTCCCCTCTAAGATTTCAATGCCTTCCAGCAGCTTCCCCAGCTTCATGGTATGCACCCCGCTCTTTTGTCATTCTTACAGCAATCATCAAACCGCAAAACAAGGTTAGAATCCGATGTCCTGTGGACGGCCGGCCATAGCGGCTCCGGCAAAGCGGGTCAATGGAGACATTGGCCCCTGCGCAGCGCCCTATCTCTTGTTTTCACAGTCGGTATAAAGGAAAAACGTAGTCTTTCCGCAAAAATTTTTTCTTTTGATACTTTTCTTTGGTTCACAAAAGAAAAGTACGTATGCCTATATGCGCGCTGGCGCCCCTAGTCCGCGTGGTTGGCGGTCTGGCCCATCTGGACGGTGACCACGGTGCCCGGGGAGACCTGGGTATCCGGCGGGATGGACTGGCTCATGGCCTTGATGCCCTCGGACCCGCCGGCTCCGGTAGAGCGCATAATGAGTCCCGCGTTAACCAGGGCCCGGTTGGCCTCCGCCGCCGAGAGGCCCACCACATTGGGGACCACGCAGGGCTCCGTGGACTTCTCCTCGCCCATATACAGGATGATCTCCGCGGCCGCCGGCACGATGGCCCCGCCCAGAGGCGTCTGGTCCGTCACCGTCTCGCCGCTGCCAACGGTCCGATAGGACGTAAAGCCGTAGGAGGCCAGCCGCTCCGCCGCCTCCGCCGCCGTCAGGCCCACCACGTGGGGGACCGTAGCGTCCGCCGCGCCGGCGTCCTCCTCCGTGTACTGGGGCGAAATGCCCAGATAGGGGAGAATATCCGACATAATGGAGGAGGCGGTGGGGGCCACCATGTTGCCGCCGGAGACATAGGTGCCGGTGTCCCGGGAGGGGGTGTCCAGGGTCAGCAGCATGATCACCTGGGGATCGTCCGCCGGGGCGAAGCACAGGAAGGACACCACCACGTCACCCTGGGGGTTGGTCTCCGGGTCCTTGGTGCCGCTCTTGTCGGCGGTGCCGGTCTTTCCGCCCACCCGGTAGCCGGCCACCTGGCCGTTGCGGCCGGTGCCGTCGGAGACCACGTACTCCAGCATCTCCCGGACTGTGGCGGAGGTCTCCTCGCTGATCACCTGGCGCACAGGGGTGGCGTCGTGCTGCCGGACCACATTGCCGTCGCCGTCCAGCTCCCTCTCCACCACGTAGGGGGTGTAGAGGTAGCCGCCGTTGATGCAGGCCGCCTGGGCGGTGATGAGCTGGAGGGGCGTGACGTTGAAGTTCTGGCCAAAGGCGTAGCAGGCCAGATCAAGGGTGATGGCGTCCTCCTGCTTGGCGAAGATGCCCCCCACGTCGCCCTGGAGATCCACGCCCGTCTTGTCCATGAGGCCGAAGGCCTCCACATAGTCGTAAAAGGTGTCAATGCCCAAGCCCAGGCCGATGTTGATGAAGGCGGGGTTACAGGAGTTGGCCACCGCCTCCTTGAGAATCTGATGGCCGTGGCCCCCATGCCGGGAGCAGCCGATCCGCGCGGTACTGACGGTAATGGAGCCACTGCAGTCGAAGGTGCTGTTGGGGTTCACGGTCCCCTCCTCCAGGGCCATGGACAATGTCAGAATCTTGAAGGTGGAGCCGGGCTCATAGGTGTCGTTGACCGCCTTGTTGCGCCACTGGCGCAGCTGCAGCTCCTCCAGCTTCCTCCAGTACTCGGCGGAGTGGCTCTCGCCGGGGCCGGGGGGGTACTCCTCGTCAACGGCGGCCAGCTGGGCCTGGAGCTGCTCGTCGTAGATGGCGTGGTGGTAGTTGACGTCGTAGGTGGGGCTGGAGGCGATGGCCAGGATGGCCCCGGAGTTGGGGTCCATAACCACCCCGGCGGCCCCGTTCTTCGCCCCGTACTTGCTGATCATGTCCGCCAGGCCCCGCTCCAGATAGTTCTGGATGTTGATGTCAATGGTGGTAACCAGGCTGTTGCCGTCCTCGGCGTCGTAGTACTGCTCGTACTGGAACATGAGCTCCGCGCCGTTGGCGTCCTTGGCGGTGACCATCAGGCCCGTGCTGCCCTCCAGCTCCTCCTCGTAGAGGGCCTCCAGGCCGTAGGCCCCGTGGTTGTCTCCGTCCAGAAAGCCGATGACGTGGGAGGCCAGGGAGCTGTAGGCATAGTAGCGCTTGGCGTCGCTGGCCAGGTGGATGCCCTGGATGCTCGCGCCGGTGGGGTTATCCGTGAGGAAGGCGCGGACCTGGTCCCCTATTTCCCGGTCTACCCGTTTTTTCAGAACTTCATACCGGCTCCAGGTTTTTTCCATCTTCTCATAGATCTCCTCCGGCTCCAGATCCAGCAGCTCCGAGAGCCGTTCGGCGATGAGGTCCTTATACTCCTGGCCCGTCATGGGCAGGCTCTCCCCCTCCTTCAGACCCTCCGCCAGCTTCTTGGCCCGGGCCGCATCCAGCTCCTCGGCCCGTTTTTGCAGCACGTTGGGGTCCAGAAACACCGTGTCCGCGGTGGCCGACTTGGCCAGGGCCACGCCGTTGCGGTCGTAGATGGTTCCCCGGGAAGCGGAGATGGTGGTGCTCTGGGTCTGCTGGCGGGAGGCCCGCTCCTGGAGCTCCGCGTGCTGGTTGATGGTCAAATCATACGCCTTGGCAAAGAGGGCCAAAAACGACGCTACGCCGAATACCAGCAGCAGGCACAGCGTCCGCCGCTGGATCACCAGCTTGGCCCGGCGGGCCATGTCCGGCTTTTTCTTCGGATTCTTCTTCCCCTGACGGGGCTGTGGTTCGCTTCTTCCCATGGGATTCCTCCTTTTGAACGTTGGGCTCCGCCCAAACCCGCCGGGGCTCCGCCTAGGCGCTGTTTGAAAAACGGGAATTGCCCAAGAGCGAGGGATTTTTCGCCAGGCGAAGCCAATTTGACGCAGGAATACTGGATGTATTTCAAAGAAACTTGGCAATGCGTGGCGGAAAAAGACCTGCTGTTTGGGCGTGTTAGCATTTTTCAAGCAGGCCCTAGTGGGCCGGCGGAGCCGGTCCGACAGCTGGGGCGGCCTTTGGCCGCCTAACGCCCGGTCCCCGCAGCCTTTTGAAAAAGGCTGGCGAAAACTTTTATCGCGACACTCCGTTTCGCGTGTGTCATTTTATAAAGCGCAGCGAAGCCAGCGCTCGCTGCCGTCCGCACACGCGCCTTGAAGGTAGTAAGACAGGAAGCAGAGGGAATCCCCCCTGCTCCCCGGCCTGTCTCGTCCTTCTCCGCGCCGGCGGCGGGCTGGAATGCGGCCCGCTGTCTCTCCGGGGCGACGCTTCTGGTCACTTGAGTATACTTTCCTTTAGCGGAAATATTCCGAAATCCGGCGGATCAGTCTGCCTAAGAGTCCCTCCGACTCGCTGTCCCCATAGGCCACGGCCCGGTCCGAGCCGGGCAGACTGATATAGAAAATCTGGCTCTCGCTGGGCTGGTTCATGCCGGCGGACTCCGCCGCCGCCTTTACCGTGGTCAGATCAAAGGATCGCTCGTATTGGGTCAGCAGGACCGCCTGCTCCTCCTGGAGCTGGCTGATCTCGGCTTTCATCTTCACAATGCTCTGGGAGACGGCGTTGATCCTGGCATAGCAGACCAGCAGCCCTACCATCAGCGCCGCCACGCTGAGGAACCCCAGCACCGCCGCGGCCGATACCCTCTGGGCCGGACGCACGGCGGCCTTGGCCTGAGCCCGCTGGCGGGAGCGGCGCTCCGCCTCCGTCTCCTGGCGGCGGCGGTACTGCCGGTCAAAGTCCAGCTGTCCGCTGGACTCCAGACGTCTCTCCAGCTCCCGGCTGTCCAGCTTTCGGGCCAGGTTGCCCTCTACGGCGTTTACCCGCCTATATCGTTGTCCCGCTGTCCTTCTGCTGGCAGCCATGACCCCCTCCTTTCCGCTCCGTCCCCTCCAGGGCGGAGGTTCCTGCGCTCTTTTTGATCACAAAAACTCCGGGCTTCGCCCAATTCAGGGATATTCCGTCCGCTCCGCCACCCGGAGCTTGGCGCTGCGGGAGCGGGGGTTGTCCTCCAGCTCCGCTGGACCGGCGGTAATGGGCTTGCGGGTGATGAGCCGCAGTCTGGGCTTCTTTCCGCATACGCACACCGGAAATTCCGGCGGGCAGGTGCACCCGCTGGCCATCTCCCGCAGGGTCTGCTTGACCAGGCGGTCCTCCAGGCTGTGGAAGGTGATCACCGCCAGCCGTCCCCCGGGCCGGAGCCCCTGGACTGCCGCCTCCAGCATGGGGGGCAGGGCCTCCAGCTCGCCGTTGACAGCGATGCGGATGGCCTGAAAGGTCCGCTTGGCCGGGTGCTGCTTCTCCCGCAGGGCTTGGGGGGGCATGGCCGAACGGATGACCTCTACCAGCTCCCCAGTGGTCTCAATGGGACCCTCCTGCCGCCTGCGGACCATGGCCCGGGCGATCTGCGGGGCGAAGCGCTCCTCGCCGTAGGTGTAGAGAATCCGGCGCAGCTCCTCAAAGCTCCAGGTGTTCACGATCTCCCGGGCGTCCAGAGGCGCGCCGGCATCCATGCGCATATCCAGGGGCGCGTCCCGCATGTAGCTGAACCCCCGGCTGGGCTCGTCCAGCTGAGGGGAGGAGACGCCCAGGTCAAAGAGCATTCCGTCCGCGCCGTCGATTCCCAGGTCCCGGAGGATCTCCCCCAGGGCGCTGAAATTGCCCCGGACCAGCACCGCCCGGTCCCCGAACTCCGCCAGGCGCTCCCCGGCTGCCGCGATGGCGGCGGCGTCCCGGTCAATGCCGATGAGCCGCCCCGTTTTGAGCCGCGGCAGCACCTCCCTGGCGTGGCCCGCCCGGCCCAGGGTCCCGTCCACATATAGTCCATCCGGCCGGATGGCCAGGGCCTCCAGGCACTCTTGAAGCAGCACCGGCTTGTGTCCGTAATTTTTTTCCTCCATCCGGAATACCGCGCCCTTTCCCACTTCAAAACAGTTCAATCAGGACTTGTACAGTTCTTCGATTACAAAGCCTACCGCCGTTACCCACAGGCCACCTTCGGCCGCCTAACGCCGCGGGCGGCAAGGACCGGGCGTCTCCCAAGGCCGTAGTATTCTCCTAAAGCCGCTTGACGCTCCTCTGGCCTCAAGTAAAAGCCGTCAAAGTTCTTTTTAGTACTTTTTCTTTCAAGAAAAAGTACTAGAACCCCAGCTCCTCCATGGCCGCGGCCAGGTTCTCCGGATCCAGCCCCGCGGTCTCGATGGGCGCCCAGCGCTCCGGATTCCAGAGCTCCAGGCACTTGGAGGCGCCGTTGATGACGACCTCCCGGTCCAGGGCCGCGTACTCCCGCAGCTTGGCGGGAATCAGGATGCGCCCCTGGGCGTCCGGCTCGCACTTGGCCGCGTTGGCGAAGAGGGCCCGCATGCTCCGGGCCTTGGCCAGGGGCAGGGCGTCGAACTTGGCAGTCAGGTCCGCCCACCTGGCGTCGGAGTAGACGGCCAGGCACCCGTCCAGGCCGATGGTGACGTAGAACGTCTCCCCCAGCTCCTCCCGGTACTTGGCAGGGATGAACAGCCGCCCTTTGGCGTCAATATTGTGCTGATACTGGCCAATCACGGTCTCCCCACCTGCCTTTTGGACCCGATTTGTGCAGCGTCGGGCAGGTCCACCCGACGCTCCGCCCGGCCGGCGGATGTGGGCGGAAGCGCCTCTATGAGGGAGAACGCTCTACTTTTCCCCACTTTCCACCACCTTTTCCACAAGTATACGGCAAACCGGTGAGAATTGCAAGGGCAAATTTTTTTATTTTTCCAGGCAAAAATAATCGAATTTACGCAAAAACTGTCGCTTTTTATCATATAAAACGGATGTTCTGCCGCCACGCAAAAAAAGAAAGCGCCTTCGGCACAAGATATTGTGTCAAAGGCGGTCTTTTTGCTCTATATATAGTCTCTAGCGATTTTGTGAAAACGAGGCGGCCTAAATTTTGTAGGTTCTGTCAAAAATATATCTTATCTTTTGTCACTTTCGTCCGCCTGCTCCGCCAGCCGCGCCTGCTGGGCCTGGAGCTTCTCGTTGGAGACGGACCGGAATCTGGACCGAGACTCCCGAATCTCCTCCAAAGCCATCTGGATGGCCTCCTCCGTGCGGCGCAGGGCGTCGTCGGTGTACTCGTTGGCCACGCCAATCATGCTGTTGGCCCGCTCCTCGGCCCGGCGGAGGATCTCCCTGGCCTTGTCCCGGGCCACCCGGGTGATCTCGCTCTCCCCCACGATGGTCCGGGCGTCCATATCCGCCTGGCGGCGGATCTTCTCCGCCTCCTTTTTGGCGTTTTCTACGTATTCATCCCTGGCGCGGATCAGGTCTTGGGCCTTTTTCAGCTCCGCCGGCAGCTGCCCGCGCAGCTCGTCGAGCAGATCCAGCGCGTCCTCCCGGATAATCACGCACTTGTCCGGGGCAAAGGGCATCCCCTTCGCGCCGTCGATCATCTCATAGAGCATATCAATCAGATACTGTACATCATTTGCCATTGCCTTCTCCCTTTCCCTTTTTGATCCGGTTCAAAACAGCCAGAGCGCCCGCGGGCATGCAGCCGTCCAGATTTTGTTGATGCTTGATCAGTTCCCGCACCATGGTGGAGCTGATATGCAGGTGCTCCGGCCTGGCCGGCAGGATCAGCGTATCCAACCGGGGCCACAGGCTGCGGTTAATCTGCGCCATCTGGAGCTCCCAGTCAAAGTCCACGCCGGTACGCGCCCCCTTGATCAGGACCTGAGCGCCCCGCTCCCTGGCAAAGTCCGCCAGAAGCCCGCCGCAGGATTCCGCCCTGGCGTTGGGAATATGAGCGATCGCCCCCCTGGCCAGCTCCAGGCGCTCCTCCAGGGTGAAGAGGTACCGCTTCTCCCCGTTGACCAGAACGCAGACGATCACCTCATCAAACAGGACGGCCGCCCGCTCCACCAGGTCCAGATGTCCCACAGTGATGGGGTCGAAGCTGCCGGAACACACCGCGATCCTCATTCCCCTTGTCCCTCCTCCCGGCAGCAGACAGTCACCTTCGTCTTTCCATAGCGGTAGACCCGGCGCTGAACATAGGGAGGCTTCACCGCAGGCGCGTCCTCCTCTATGGGAGACTCACAGATTATTATACCATGGTTCGACAAAATGTCAAATCGGCAGATGGCCTCCACCGCCGCCGCCAAAAGTCCGGAGCCATAGGGCGGATCCAGAAAGACGACCTCAAAGCGCTCCCGGGCGCAGGCGAGAAATCCCAGCGCCTCCCCGTTCACCACCCGGGCCCTGTCGGAAAAGCCGGTAAGCTTCAGGTTTTCCCGGACCAGGGCCGCGGCCTGCCGGCGCTGCTCCACGAACACGGCGGAGGCCGCGCCCCGGCTGAGGGCCTCAATGCCCAGCTGTCCCGTGCCGGCGAAAAGGTCCAGCACCCGCCTGCCCTCGATATCAAATTGGATGCTGTTAAAGATCCCCTCCTTCACCCGGTCGGTGGTAGGGCGGGTCTCCAGACCCTCCAGCTCCTTGAGCCTCCTGCCGCGGGCCGTGCCGGTGATCACTCTCATGGCCAGCTCCTCTCCTCCGCGCCGTCCTCCCCGGGAGGCGGACGCGCCGCATAGTAATTGATAGATATCATATGTCAAATCCACACATTTTTCAATAGGTTTTGCGCAATATTTTTCTGACATTTCAGAGACATTTCTTTTTTCCACTTGTTATCCTGAAAAAAATGGTATATAATGAAGTATCTTCCTCTGAAAGGATGTTTTTCATGATAAAGCTGCAAACAACGAAAGGGATCATCAGCATCAGCGACGCTGTGTTCACCAATATCACCGGAAACGCCGCCACCAACTGCTTCGGCGTGAAGGGCATGGCCTTCCGCTCCATGACCGACGGTCTGGTCCACCTGCTGCGCAAGGAGGCCATGAGCAAGGGCGTACAGGTCCTCTACAACGAGGACGCCACGGTCTCCATCCGCCTGCACATCATTGTCGAGCACGGCATCAATATCACCGCGGCCTGCCGCTCCATCATGAGCGAGGTCCAATACAAGGTCAGCAAGCACACCGGCATTCCCGTCAAGAGCGTGGACGTCTGTGTTGACTCTGTGGTGAACAATTCCAAGGGGGTATAAGGGACCATGATGCAGACAATTGACGGAATTCAGTTCAAGCAGATGATCCTCCACGGCGCCGCCGCCATCACGCTGCAAAAGCAGCGCATCAACGACCTCAACGTATTCCCCGTGCCCGACGGCGACACGGGCACCAATATGTCCCTCACCATCGGCGCCGCGGCCGCCGAACTGCGGGGGAGCGAGCCCCGGGAGATCGGACAGGCCGCCTCTGTCACCGCCGGAGCCCTGCTCCGGGGCGCCCGGGGCAACTCCGGCGTCATCCTCTCCCTGCTCTTCCGGGGCATGGCCAAGGCCCTCAAGGGCCGCGAGACCGCCGACGGCCCCCTGCTGGCCAGCGCCATGCAGGAGGGCGTAGCCGCTGCCTACGGCGCGGTGATGAAGCCCGCCGAGGGCACCGTGCTCACCGTGTCCCGCCTGGCCTCCAAGCGGGCCATGGAGGCCGCCGGGGAAAACGGCGACATCGATTTTGTCCTCGCCGAGGCCATCCGGGTGGGCTACGAGGTTCTGGCCCAAACCACGGATATGAATCCCGTCCTGAAGAAGGCCGGCGTGGTGGACGCCGGCGGCAAGGGCTACCTGGTGATCCTGGAGGGCATGCTGGCCTCCCTGCGGGGGGAGCCCATGCCGGAGCTGGACGAAAGCGACAGCCCCAAGCAGGACCGGGCGGACTTCGACGTGTTCTCCGCCGAGGAGATTACCTTCGCCTTTGATACGGTCTTTATCGTCCGCAAGAGCGACCCGGACGTGGACCTCTCCCCTCTGCGGGCCTACCTGGGCAGCATCGGCGACAGCCTGGTGATCGGCGAGGACGACGAGGCCTTTAAGGTCCACGTCCACACCAACACCCCCGGCAGCGCCCTCAGCGAGGCCCAGAAGTTCGGCGTCCTGGAGCTGGCCAAGATCGAGAACATGCGCACCCAGTACGAGGACCTGGCCGCCGGACGGAAGGTCCACAGCGTGGACGACCTGGAGGAGGCGGAGGACGCTGCCCCCCAGCCGGAAAAGCGCTACGGCTTCCTGGCGGTCTGCGCCGGCGAGGGGCTGGCCGCCGTGTTCCAGGACCTGGGGGCGGACGGCATTATCTCCGGCGGGCAGACCATGAACCCCTCCACGGAGAGCATCCTCAAGGAGATCAACAAGGTCCCGGCGGAGGTGGTCTTTGTCCTGCCCAACAACAAAAACATCATCATGGCCGCCCAGCAGTGCGTGGGCCTCACCTCCAAGGAGGTGGTGGTGGTCCCCACGGAGACCATCCCCCAGGGGATCTCCGCCATGATGGCCGTGGACACGGACCTGGAGCGGGAGGACCTGCTCTGCGCCATGACCGAGACCCTAGGCCGCGTATCCACCGCCCTGATCACCTATGCCGCCCGGGACAGCGATTTCGACGGCTTCGCCATCAGCGAGGGGGACTATCTGGCCCTGCTGGACGGCAAGCTCTTTGGCACGGACCGGGACATCACGGTCCTGCTGGTGGATCTGGCCCACAGGGCCCAGGAGCTGGGCGCGGAGTTCATCACCCTCTTCCACGGCGAGGACGTCACCGAGGCGGACGCCCAGGGCGCCCAGGAGGTCTTTTCCAAATGCTGCCCGGACGCGGAGCTGTCCGTCCTGCCGGGAGGACAGCCGGTGTACTACTACATTATCAGCATTGAGTGACACCTGGCGAAACTATCCAAATTGGGAGATACAAGCTATGCTAACTGCAATTGTAGGCGTCAACTGGGGCGACGAGGGCAAGGGCCGCATGGTGGACCTGCTCAGCGAGACGTACGGCGTGGTGGTTCGCTACCAGGGGGGCAACAACGCCGGCCACACGGTAGTCAACGACCGGGGTAAGTTCATCCTGAATCTGATGCCCTCCGGCATCCTCCGCTCCGGCACGGTGAACGTGCTGGGCCCAGGCATGGTGATCGACCTGGAGCACCTCACCGGCGAGGCGGCCCGCCTCCGGGAGAGCGGCATCGCCATCACGCCGGAGAACCTGAAGATCAGCGACCGGGCCACCATCTGCATGCCCTACCACAAGCTGCTGGACTGCCTGGAGGAGGACCGGCTGGCGGGCAAGAAGTTCGGCTCCACCCGCCGGGGCATCGCCCCGGTCTACGGGGACAAATATATGAAGAAGGCCCTCCGCATGGGGGACCTGCTGGACCTGGAGAGCCTGGGCGAGCGGGTGGAGGGCATCGTGGAGTGGAAGAATCTGACCGTTGAGAGGGGCTACGGCCACGAGGCCATCCGGGCCGGCGAGATGCTCTCCTGGCTGCGGGAGTTCGGCCTGCCCTGGAAGGACTATATCTGCGACACCTCCTTGTTCCTGGAGCAGTCCATCCAGCGGGGGACGGACGTCCTCTTCGAGGCCCAGCTGGGCGCTCTGCGGGACATTGATTTCGGGATCTACCCCTACACCTCCAGCTCCTCCACCATCGCGGCCTACGCCCCCGTGGGGGCAGGCCTTCCCTCCCGGAAGCTGGACCGCTCCATCGGCATCATGAAGGCCTACTCCTCCTGCGTGGGCGAGGGGCCCTTCACCTGCGAGTTCTTCGGAGAGGAGGCGGAGCGTCTGCGGGAGGCCGGCGGCGAGTACGGCGCGGCCACGGGCCGGCCCCGCCGGGTGGGCGGCTTCGACGTGGTGGCCAGCCGCTACGGCGTACGGATGCAGGGGGCCACGGAGATCGCCCTCACCAAGCTGGACGTGCTGGGCTGTATGGAGCGGATCCCGGTCTGCGCGGCCTATGAGATCGACGGCCAGCGCACGGAGGAATTCCCCACCGGCTCCCGCCTGGAGCGGGCCAAGCCGGTGTATGAGTACCTGCCTGGCTTCGGCGATGTATCCAAGTGCCGGAAAAAAGAGGACCTCCCCCGGGAGGCTTTGTCCTACGTCGCCTATCTGGAGAAAGCGGTGGGCTGTCCCATCAAGTACGTCTCCGTGGGCGCGGAGCGGGACGCCTATATTCAGATGTTTGAGAAAAATTGAGTGCGGATACTACCAATTCCCCATTCCCTTCCCATCCGTCCCCCGGCCCCCCTCACCTTGCGGAAAGGCGGGAGGCCGACGGAATGGAGGGGAAACGGCAAGCGCTCTCTATCATAAAGACAAAATAGGGAAAAAAACGAAGCAGGAAACAACCGTAAGGAGTTTCCTGCTTCGTTTTTCCCTGGAACGTAAAAATTCAGCCGGCGTCATACAGGCAAGTATTTCTGATAGCGTTCCTTACAGTCAAAGCACTCCGCCGCAGGAGCCGCGAAAGCGGCTCGGCTGTAGACTTCATAGGCAGCACACACGCTCTTTGCGTATCCAGCGGGCCGTCGGCTCGCTGGATGAAAAACGCATTTTGCGTTTTTTGAAGTGTGTTGACTATACTGCGTTCAGCTTCACATTTGCTTCTACTTGACTTCTCATCGCCATATACAAATGCTCCCCATAGCGTAGCTTGCAGACCTCTATCCTCTGCTTGTCTACTCTATGGGGAGCATATCACCCATCCTCCCCGGCGTAGAGGTCGTGCTCCGGGCCCAGGATGGTGTGGCAGTCGTCGATGGCCTGCCGGAGCTGCTCGTCCAGGGTGGCGGTGGGGTTCTCCACCCCCGCTTCCAAGGCGGCGTAGGCGTCCAGGAGCTCAAAGCGAGGGGAGGCCCCCTCCTCCCGGTCCAGCATGAACATGGGGGCGTAGGAGTAGTCTGTCACCTCCGTGACGCCGGTGACGTTGTCCCGTGTCAGCTCCAGGGTCAGCACTGCCGTGGTGTCGGTGAGGTCGTAGTTCTGGGAGGAGATGAAGTTGCCCAGGGAGTAGCAGACAAATCCCTGATGGGTTCCGCCGTCCCCGTCGTCGATGGTGCGCAGCTCCATAGGCTGGAGCACGTGGGCGTGTCCGCCCAGGACGATATCCGCCCCGTGGCTGAAGAGAAAGTCGGCGATCTGGTCCTGATATTGGTTCTCCTTGGTCTGGTACTCCACGCCCCAGTGGATCATCACCGCGATGAGGTCCGGGTCCATGGCCTGGGCCGCCGCCAGGTCCGCCTCGATCTTCTCTGTATCCAGGGTGGAGAGGGTGGTCAGGTAGTCGGTGTTGAAGAGGTTGATGGAGTAGGGGTGGTTCTTATTGACCGGGATGCCGTTGGTGCCGTAGGTGTAGCCCAGAAAGACCACGGAGATGCCGCCCACGTCCGCCAGGACCATGTTGCTGTCCGCCTCCTCCTGGGTGCGGCTGGTTCCCACGTGGGCCAGGCCCACCTCGTCGAGCACGTCCAGGGTGCGGCTGAGCCCGGAGTAGCCCTTGTCCAGGCTGTGGTTGTTGGCCGTGAGGCACAGGTCAAAGCCCAGGTCCCTGAGGGCGCGGGCCATGTCATCCGGGGAGTTGAAGTTGGGGTAGCCGGAGTAGGGCGGACCGCCGGCCAGGGTGGTCTCCAGATTCACCACCGCGTAGTCCGCCGCCTCCACCAGGGGACCGGCGGCGGCCATAATGCGCCCGTAGTCATAGATCCCCTGCTCCTCGTCCCAGGCGTCGTTGGTCAGGGGCATGTGGCTCATGGCGTCGCCGCACACGGCCAGGGTGGCCACCGTGGGTTCCGGCGGCTGGGGGGGCTCCGGCTCGGGAGGGAGTTCCGGCTCCAGGTCCGGGTCCGGCTCGGCGGGGAGGCTGGCCTCCAGACCACCGGCCTGGGCGGCGTCCTCCTCCCCGTCGGGGGGCGTCCCGGCGCAGCCGGTCAGAAGGACGGCGGTGAGCAGCAGAGCGAACATACGGCGTAGCATAGATGGTTCCTCCTCGCTTCCAGCGGCGGATTTTTGCAAACACATTATAGTCCGTCCTGCGGCAAAAAGCAACCAGATTCGACAGATTTGCTCTCCAGGCAAAAATTTTCTCCAGACAGTTGCTCTGTATAGGGCAACGCGCCCTTGGATTCCTTTTTCCCCGGCAGCGGCGAGCACCTCACCCCCAATCTCGTCCCCGGCGCATTGTCTGGCGGTGGCGACACCATCACTCTGACCACGGTGCTGAGGACCCGCACCTATGTCGTGGCCAGCGTGGAGAAGGCCAGCGTCAACGATTCCAGCGGCACCGCCCCCACCACGGATGTATGCCCTCTTTGCACCAATCCAAGCCACCTATAAAGAGAGCCAGTCTCAAAGGACTTGCTAGATGGTGTCGTCAATAAACAAGGAGCCAAATAGCAATACAACGAATTTGGACAGCAGCAACGAAGGAAGCGACGTTTTTGGCGTAGCGCGTAGCAATGCCGCGCCAGCGTTTGAGAAGAAGAAAAGCGTTCTCAACGAGATGGCGAAGTTTGTAAAGATATTCGTCGTATTCACGTAATTCTTTGCGATTTTTCTTTGGAGGGATAACTGGCGTCATTCCCTCGTCAGCAGCTTTGAGAATGATTGTGTCTGTATCATAGCCCCGATCTGCCAGAAGATATTCCGCTTTCAGCAGAGTTTCTCTCCCTCTTATGCTGTCCGTCGCTGGCGGCTGGGCGCATACATCCGGCTCTCCAAAGAGGATTTGAAAAAAGCCCGGGAGGGTAAAGATGACAGCAACAGCGTGAAAAATCAGCGTGACCTGCTGGGAGACTTTTACTTCAAGCACC
>CATLAL010000019.1 GCA_949878425.1 uncultured Oscillospiraceae bacterium | reverse complement strand
CTAATCTTTTAATTTTCCCTCCTGTGGGGTAGGGGGAGGGTTCAAATTCCCAATTCCTCTCACCAGCGTTCAGCCCCCTCAAAACAAAAAAGCGGGATGCCGGAGGCCATCTGCACCCCCGGCGTCCCGCTATTCCCTTGATTTCAGGGCTTTTTTCATAAGCAAAATTAAAAAGTCCTCAGTCGATTGTATCATCGACTGAGGACTTTCGTGGTTGCGGCGGCAGGACTTGAACCTGCGACCTCCGGGTTATGAGCCCGACGAGCTGCCAACTGCTCTACGCCGCGATATTTAGGGGACAAAATCTCGATGGTGCCGGTGACCGGGATCGAACCGGTACGGTATCACTACCGAGGGATTTTAAGTCCCTTGTGTCTACCAATTCCACCACACCGGCGAACATCGGCAAGAAATAAAATACCATACTTACATCTGTTTGTCAAGGGCTTTGTAAAATATCAAGCGTAAAAATCAAAGCGAGCTAAGCCCCGTTTTTGTGCAACATTTACAAAAACGGGGCTCTGTAATTCTCAAGGCGCCTGCCTCAGACAAAAATTTCTCTTGCCTTCCATTGAATCGTCAAGTACAATGATGATAAACAGGAGGATTGTATCATGAAGTTCCTTCATCTTTCCGACCTGCATCTCGGCAGGCGAGTCCATGAATTCTCCATGCTGGAGGACCAGCAGTACATATTAACGGAGATCCTTCAGATAATCGACCAAGAGCGGCCCGACGGCGTTCTAATCGCGGGGGACGTCTATGACAAGTCCGTCCCCTCCGCCGAGGCGGTGGCCCTTCTGGACGATTTCCTGGTGCGCCTGTCAAAGCGGGACCTCCAGGTCTTTGTCATCAGCGGGAACCACGACTCCCCCGAGCGCATGGCCTTCGGCGGGCGGCTGATGGAGCGCAGCGGCGTCCATATCGCCCCGGTATACGGCGGCACGGCAGCGCCCCTGACGCTGACGGACGAGTTCGGCCCTGTCAATATCTACCTGCTGCCCTTTGTAAAGCCCGTCCACGTGCGCCGCTTCTTCCCCGACCGGGAGATCGCCACCTATACCGACGCGCTCTCCGCGGCCATTGGGGCCATGGCGGTGAATCCGGCCCAGCGAAACGTGCTGGTGACCCATCAATTTGTCACCGGCGCGGCCCGGTGTGACTCAGAGGACATATCGGTGGGCGGTTCGGACAGCGTGGACGTTTCGGTGTTCGACGCCTTTGACTATGTGGCGTTAGGCCATCTCCACGGCCCCCAGCAGGCGGGCCGGGAGACGGTGCGCTACTGCGGCTCCCCCCTCAAGTACTCCTTCTCCGAGGCGGGACAGCGCAAGTCCGTCACTGTCGTGGAGCTGTGGGAGAAGGGGCGCGTCGCTCTGCGTACACTGCCCCTGGTTCCCCAGCGGGATCTGGTGGAGCTGCGCGGCACATATGAGGATCTGACCTTCCGGGGCTTCTACGAGGGGACAAGCTATCCCAACGACTATGTACACATCACCCTCACCGACGAGGACGACATCCCCGGCGCGGCAAATAAGCTGCGCCTGTTTTATCCCAATCTTATGAAATTGGATTATGACAACAGGCGCACCCGCGCCGGCATGATACTGGACGCGGCGGAGGACGCGCAGCGGCGCTCCCCTCTGGAGCTGCTGGAGGAATTCTATGAGAAGCAGAACGGTCAGCCCATGGGAGAGGCCCAGCGGGGGTTTGCCCAGAGCCTGATAGAGAGAATCTGGGAGGGGGAAGCATGAGACCGCTGAAATTGACCATGTCCGCCTTCGGTCCCTATGCGGGAACGGCGGTCATTGACCTGGAGCAGCTGGGCTCCCAGGGGCTCTACCTCATCACAGGGGACACCGGCGCGGGGAAAACCACCATTTTTGACGCCATTACCTACGCCCTCTACGGCGAGCCCAGCGGCGACAGCCGGGATCCCTCCATGTTCCGCTCCAAGTACGCCCAGCCGGATGTCCCCACCGAGGTGGAGCTGGTGTTCTCTTATGGCGGAAAAACCTACACAGTCCGGCGGAGCCCCGAGTACGAGCGTCCCGCTAAACGGGGCGGCGGCACCACCATCCAGAGGGCGGAGGCGGAGCTCCACCTGCCCGATGGCCGCCTGGTCGCCAAGGCCCGAGAGGTGAACGGCGAGATCACTCGGATCATCGGACTGGACCGGAGGCAGTTTTCCCAGATCGCCATGATCGCCCAGGGAGATTTTCTGAAAGTACTGCTGGCGGACAGCAAGGACCGGCAGGAGATTTTTCGGGAAATATTCAAGACCCGGTACTATATGGTGTTTCAGGAGCGGCTGAAAGTGGAATCGGGCAGACTGCAACGGGAGTGCGAGGCCGTCCGCGCCAGCGTGCAGCAGTTCATCGGCGGCGTGCTCTGCCGGGAGGACGACCTGCTCCAGCCCAAGCTGGAAAAAGCAAGAGAGGGATCGCTGCCCTTTCAGGAGACTGTGGAGCTGATCCGGACCCTGATCGATCAAGACACAGCGGCAAATGAACAGCACCGGCGGGAGCTGAGCAGGCTGGATGAGGAGCTGAAGCTGGCCGCGGCCCTGCTGGGCAAGGCGGAGGATCGGGAAAAGACCCGGCAGAAGCTGGCGGAGGCCAGAATCCGGCGGGAAGAACAGCGCGTTCAGGCGGAGGCCGCCTGGAAAGCCGCTGCGGCGGAAGAGGAGAGCCTCCCGCGCCGGGAGGCTCTGGCAAAGGAGAAAGCGGCGCTGGAGACCGAGCTCCCCCGCTACCGGGAGCTGTCCAACAGGCAGGAGGGGCTCGCCGCCCTTACATCGCAGATCACTGCGCTCAGAGGCGGCCTGGCCCAAAAGGAGCGGGCCTGCCGGGAGCAGGCGGAGCGGCTGGAGGCGGAAAACCGGGAGCTGAAGCCGCTGGCCTCCGCCGCCGCGGACTGGGAGCGCCTTTTGCGGGAGCGGACGCAATATGAGAGCCGGCAGACCGCGCTGGATACGCTGCGGCAGGACCTGAAGGAGTGGGAGGATTACGGTCGGCGGCTCCAGGAGGAGCAATCCCGGCGCGCGGCGCTGTGCGCCCAGCGGGAGAGCCTGGCTGACGAGCAGCTCCGGCGAAAAGCGCTTTTGCAGGCCAATACGGCGGCCTGGTCTGCCGCCGAGGGGCTGGAAGCGGAAAGGGAGAAGCTGCTCCACCGCCAGAGTCAGGCCCAGGAGAGGAGCAGGGGCCTGGAGAGCTTGATGTCCCTGCTGGAGCGCTGTCAGGATGCCCAAAGCCAGCTGGAGGCGGCCCAGACTGCCTACCGGGCGGCTCAGGAGACCGCCGAAGCTGCGCAGACGGTCTACCAGCGGAAAAACCGGGCCTTTCTGGATGAACAGGCGGGGCTTTTGGCGCAGTCTTTGGAGGAGGGAGCGCCCTGTCCGGTCTGCGGCTCCCTCCATCACCCCTCGCCCGCCGGGATCTCCAGCCAGGCCCCCACCGAGGCGGAGCTGGAGCGGGCCAAGGAGGAAGCCGAATCTGCCCGCCAAGAGGCGAACCGGAGGAGCACACAGGCGGGGGAGAAAAAAGCTGCTCTGGAGGAGCGCGGTCAGCAGCTGCTCGCCCGGATGGCGTCCTATGTGGAGCGCCCGGCTCTGGACCGGGCGGCGGAACAGCTGCGGGCCTGTCAGGAGGAGACCGGCAGCGCGCTGGGCGGGCTTCACCGGGAGCTGTGCGAGCTGGAGGCTCAGCTCATCCACCGCGAGCAGCTGGGCCGGGAGATACAGGACCAGGAGAAGCAGCTCAAGGCTCTGACGGACAAGCAGGAGGCGGTAAAGGAGGCGATCGCCCAGGCGGAGGTGGCCCAGGGGAATCTCCAGGGACAGCGGGAACAGCTGGAGGGCAAGCTCCGGCGGCAGCTTCTGGAGCACCTGGAGGGATGTGAGCTGGAGGCCGCCGCCGGACACGCGGCGGCAGAGCTGCGAGCAGTGGAGACGGAGCTGGCTCAGGTGCGGGAGCGGCTGCGGGAGGCCGAGGGCAGCCTGGAGCGGAAGCGGGAGCTGGAGCGGCTGCTTCCCCAGCAGGAGGCGCGGCTGAAGGAGCTGGAGCAGGCTCTCTCGGAGAGCCAGAAGACGCTGGCCGGCGCGGAGAGCCGCCGGGAGGAAATCGCGGCCCAGATCCGGAGCCTGCAAGCGGAGCTTCACGATCCGGACGCCGCCTCCGCGCAGGCGCGGCTGGCGCAGCTGGAGGGAGCGCTCGCCCAGCTGGACGAGGCGCTCAAAAGCGCAAAAGCTGCGCTGGCCGCCCGCAGTATGGAGCTGGCTGGAACGGAGGCCGCTATTCAGGAGCTGGAGGCGCTGCTGGAGAATGGCGCGGAAGTGGATATGGCGTCTCAGAGGGCCAGGAGCCTGGAGCTGGAAAAACAGCGCGCCGAAGTGGCGGAGGCGCAGAAGGCCGTCCATACGCGGTGGAACACGAACAGGACCGCGCTGCAAAATATGATGAAAAAAGCGGCCGATCTGGAGGCGCTGGAGGCGCGGTACGCCTGGGTCCGTACCCTCTCCAACACAGTCAACGGCAACCTGCCCGGCAAAGAGAAGATCGCGCTGGAGACCTACATCCAGGCGGCCTTCTTTGACCGGATCCTTCAGCGGGCCAATATCCGCTTCCTGATTATGTCCGACGGACAGTACGAGCTCAAGCGCCGGAGGGAGGCGGAGGACAACCGCAGCCAGACTGGCCTGGAGCTGGATGTTGTCGACCACAGCAACGGGTCGGAGCGCAGCGTCAGATCCCTGTCCGGCGGGGAGTCCTTCAAGGCCTCCCTGTCTCTGGCCCTTGGTCTTGCCGACGAGATACAGTCCGCGGCCGGCGGCATTCGCCTGGACACCATGTTCGTAGACGAGGGATTCGGCTCCCTGGACGAGGAGTCCCTCCGGCAGGCCATCCGGGCGCTGACCGATCTGACCGACGGAAACCGGCTGGTGGGCATCATCTCCCACGTGGCGGAGCTGAAGGAGAAAATTGACAAACAGATCATCGTAACAAGGGACCGGAGCGGCGGCAGCCGGGTGGAGATCCTCACCTGAGGCGGTATCGCCGCGATACTCCTGATAGACGTATCATACTTTTCTTTGTGAACAACCACTCGCGGCCCTTCGGGCCGCTGGGGCACTAGAGTCTGTTTTAAAACAGACTCTAGTGCCCGCTTCGCGGAGCAGGCGGGGCTGAAGCCCGCCCTAAGAACCAGGCTCATTTTCTCCGTCATGCGCCAAATGCAGAAGCATGGCTGGAACGAGGCGGACAGGAGCTATTGGAGGGAGCGGGACTGGATTGGGAAGGCGCGTCCATGGAAAGCGTGAAATGACATGAGATGCTGTCCATGGGCCGGTCCAGCCGGCCTACAGATTCCGGCTGATGAACTGCAAAATCTCCTCGCTGCTTTTGCAGGAGCGCAGATTTACCGCCAGCTTTTTATTGCGCAGCTTGGAGATAACGGAGTAAAAAGCCATGCCCATCTCCGAATTTTCCGGCTCCAGAAGCGGGAAAAGGGCCAGGTTTACCGGCAGAACCCGGTGGGATCCGATCAGCCGTATGGGGATGGCGTAACGGGTCACAACGACCGCCAGCGCGGGGGTTTTCGTGTACGAGGCCTCCGTATGGGGCACGGCTACCGGTATCGGCATCTCGATGCCGGAGCCAAATGTCTGTTCATGCTCCTCCAGCTTTTTGCTGTAGCCGGGAAGCACGTACCCCTGATCCTCCAATACACCGCCGATCCGGCAGAACAGCTCCTGAGCGGTTCGGGACTGGTCGTCATAAAAGGCGGTCGTATGAAGAGCGCAGCCGGCGGCGGAATTTTTTTCCGGCCTGACATCCCCCAAAAGCCGCCGCCGGAGGCGAAGAATGTCCTCTTCCGTGAGGATTTTGGGAATTGTAATCGCTTTTTCTCCCAGATTAGGCAGGTCAATTGTAGAAACGACCAGGTCCAGATCCTCTGGCAGCGGCTTGGAAATAACCGTTTGGTAAGAGCCCATTTCAATGTGATCCAAAAAGTATCCCAGCCGGTTGGTCAACTGCCAGTACAGGAGCAGCGACAGGTCCGCGCTGCCGGAGGAGACGAGCATGATATTTTTCTTTCTCCTGTTCGAGACCATCCGTTCCATGCGGGCGGCAATGAAAACGCTGACCTCCACAGCCCTGGAGATAGGCAGTTCAATATCCAGGCTTTGGCGCACCAGAGAGATCAGCTGCTGTCCCAGAGCAAATTCTGCGGGATAGGTAGCCGCGAAGCCGGCGATCTCTAAATTGTTGAGATTGCTGATATGGAAGTTTCTGTCTCTGAGGATCTCTGTGAGCAGGGAGGAGAGCTCATCGCAGGTCTGCCGGTCACTGATCAGAGGCAGGCCCAGCATCAATTCCACCGCGCCGGCAAATTCCTCCATAATGCTCTGGCCGACAGCCGCGAGGCGGCGGCTCTCGCCGGATTTTTCCGGCTGGGCCGCGGAGAGCTCCTGGTAGTACTGTTGAAGGGCCGCCAGCTCCTCGGCCGGGAGGCGGAGACCCATTTTCTGCTCCAGCAGGGCGGACAGGCGCAGAATCAGGACAGAGCATACCAGCTCCCGCTCCGGGGGAAGATCGTCGGGAGTAATGACGCACAGCGTCGCCCGGCGATGTATTGTCACAGCAGCGTAGAGGACCAGCATATTGTAGCGCGTGTGCTGCACGTTCAAATCCACCCTGCTGTCCAGTTCCTCAAAGATATGGACCAGCTGCCCAAGCTCCACGTCCCCAAACAGCTGCTGCCACAGAGCGGCCTGATAAAAATCAGAATCCTTCTGAGAGATAACGGCGATCGCGCCGCTGCCAAACTGCTCCAGGATCCAAGTGACGATTGCCTTGCGGATAAGGTACTCGCTGCTCTCCAGGCAGTAGCCCCGCCCCGGGTAAGACGCCAGCTCCAGATGCTCGTTTGCCAGCCAGCGCTTGACACGCTTCATATCCCGCTGGATGCAGGGGCGGGAAACATTGAATCGTTCGCTCCATAGGTCCAAAGACGGAATGGGCTTTTTCACCAGACAGTCCAGCACAATATAGGCCACCCGGTCCTCTGTATAAACGACGCTTTCTCCCCGGTAAAGGGCGACCGTGGCTTGGGCGAGCCGGCGGACCGCTTCTTCACTGGCGGAGATATGAACGCGGCCGCGGTTCAGCGTCAGCGACACCTGGAACCCCTCGGAAAACTCCTGGATCCTGGCAAAATCTGTGCGGTTGGTCTTTGCGCAGGATTTTATACCGCACTTCTCCGCCGCACCCTGCAGCGTGATTCCCTCCTGAGCCTGCAGGACGGATTTCAGCAGTTTGACCTGCCGGTTGTTAAGGATGACGACATTCATGGGATCCTCCTGCTTTCTCGTGTGATTCCGTCGGCCGCCGTTTGGGCGGTATTTAGAAATTGCGCATGACCGCTCGATGCGGTCATTGCACAATAGTATTCCTACAATTTTTTGCCTTGCGGGCCGAAAAAATTCCTGGCCCATCCAGCATCCCCCACTTGTGAATACAGCTCCTTACAGCACAGGCACAGTATGGGAACAGACTCTAGTAGGGCAGAAATCCTTGACGCTGAGTCATAGATTCTGTCATAGTTGCAGTCAGCCGTCCCGGCATCAATGGCCGGGACGGTTGACTGTCAGGCGGCTCCCGCTGGACGGAGGCAGGCGGAGAGGGTGGTGCGCCGCCCGGTCCAAGAGCCGACAATAGCAGGTCTTATTTGCCAGGGATCAATCCTCTGCGGCAATCTCCTCTGTGTAGCCGGCCGCGCGGTGGAACGCCTTCTTGTTTTTCTTGTACAGGAACAGCAGCACGGCATATGCGGCAACGATTACCGCCATACCGATCCAGCTGCAGGAGCCCCGGAAGAGGCTGTACAGCAGCCAACTGATGCCCTCGCCGCCGGCGTTGACGCCCTGGACGCCCTCGGCCACCGTGTAACCGGCGGAAATGGCGACCTCGGTGAAAAAGGGGGTGAGCTTGGTAATGATCAGATCGCCGATGCAGAGATAGGAGCCGCCAATGATCACGTTCTTGAGAATATTTCCCTTGGTGACCGGCGTGATCAGCGCGAAGAACCAGGGGAAGGCCAGCAGGTCGGCGATCCACAGGAACTTGTTGTAGGGCAGCACGATCATCAGCAGGATGCAGACCGGAACCATGATCAGGGAGGAGGCCAGTGTCGCCGTCTCACCGCAGCACAGGGCGGTATCCATGCCAAGGTTGATACTGCGGTTGAAGCCGTGCTTGGCCAGGGTGTCCCGAATGCCGTTGGAGATGGGGACAAGGCCCTGCATCAGGACTCTGGGCATCATGGGGAAAATGTGCATGACAGCGGCCACGGCCATGGAGACAGCCAGGATGCTGCACCAGCTGGAGAAGGCGCCCAGGTTGCCCCAGTGGCCGGCAACGCCGATCACAAGGCCGATCAGCAGTCCGAGGATGGCGGGATCGCCAAAGACCTTAAGCTTTTTCTGAATGTTTTCCGGGTCGAGCTTGACCTTGTCAAGGCCGATCAGGTCGCAGAGCTTATTGATCAGGATCGCCCAGGGCATGTATTCCACCGAGGATACCGTTGGGAAGGAGATGCCGTCATAGCCGTAATACTGAGCTGTGGCGGGCTGGCACCAGTCGGCAAACAGCAGCGCGAACAGCTCCATCATACCGGCGGCAAAGAACGCCTTGAACAGGCTCCCGGAGGCGTAGTAGACCAGGCCGCCCACCAGGGCAAAGTGCCAATAGTTCCAAATGTCGATGTCCAGCGTATCGGTCCCCTTCAGCAGGAGGACGGCCACGTTAACCGCCAGACAGAATGGGATGATCAGCAGTCCGACGCTGGTTGAGTATGCGACGGTGGCGGCGACGCCCCAGGAGACATCGAGGAACGGGAGATTGATGCTGGTGGTCTCAACCATCATGTTGACCACGTCCGTTACCTGCACGGTGAAATAGTCTAAGACCATGCCGATGCCGATCAGGCCGATGCCGATAAAGATGGCGGATTTGAACGCTGTGCCGGGTTTTACTCTGAAGCAGAGCGCAAAGATGAAGATGAAGATGGGAAGTACGATGGCAGAGCCAAGGGAACTCATAATGTCATTTAACATAGCTTCTTCCTCCCGTTTTGTTGAATCAATCCTTCAGTGCCGCGGCAATCTGATCGACCACTGCGTCAGCGCCGATCCCGGTCAGAAGCGCCACCGCGCTTACTTTGGGAATGCCGAAGTCCTCCTTCAGCGCGCAGGTATAGGCGATGACGTTGACGCCGTGCAGCTGGCTTTTGACGCTGAACACGTCGCACTGCCGGATATCCGCCTGTACGCCCCGCTCAGCCAGCCGTTCCTTCAGTTCGCAGACCACTGCGGTAGATGTGGCAATCCCGCTGCCACAGACCACTAAGATTGTTTTTTTCAATGCGCTCCTCTCCTTTCTCTCCATATGTTCCACAGCCGCGGGATGCGGCTGTGCGCCATTGGTCGCCTGTTCAAACAAGCCCGTATGCGGGAACTGGTTCAGGGCCGGATCAGGAACTTGACGCCCTCGCCGTTCATGTGCGCCTCAAGGGCTTCCCTGGTCTGCTCCAGAGAGTAGACGCCGGAGATATAGTCCTCCGCCCGGATCAGTCCCCGGGAAAGCAGCGTGCCCGCTGTCTCCGTCTCGTAGGCGGTGGCGCTGTAGGAGCCCTTGATGGTGATCTCATCATAGTGGAGCCGGACGGTGTCCACCGTGATCGTGGTGCCCTTGGCGCAGCCGCCGTACTCCACCACGATGCCCCCCTTGCGTACCAGGGCGATTGCCAGCTCCCAGGTCGCCGGCTGTCCGACGGCTTCGATCACGGCGTCTGGGCCCCGTCCGTCGTTGCACAGCCCCCGCACCACCGATACGATATCGTCATACTTCCCAGGGTCCAGCCCCACGTCCGCCCCTAACTCCATGGCTTTTGCCAGACGGCCCGGATCCTTCTCCAGCATAATAACCCGGGCGCCCCGCATTTTGGCGATCTGGGTTTTCAAAAGGCCCATAGGACCCGCGCCGATAATGCACAGCGTATCTCCCACGCGCAGCTCCGCCTTATTGACGCCGTGGAGCGCGACGGAGACCGGTTCCACCATGGCGGCCTGTTCAAAGGGGACTTCGTCCGGGATGACCATCAGATTCGCCTTTACGATGGCGGCGGAGACGTTGATGTATTGGGCAAAGCCGCCGCCCATCTGGACAAATTCATCGTAGTCCTCCTCCATGCCCTCGCACAGGTTGTCCTTGTCGCGTTTGCAGTAGAAGCAGTACTGGCAGCCCGCGCCATTGGAGGTCACAACCTTTTTGCCGATCAGCTCCGGGTCGACGCCGCCGCCTACGGCGGTGACGATCCCCGCGTACTCGTGGCCGGTGGGAAAGGGCGGCGTCAGGAAGGGATACCCCCGCTTGTAGATCTTTACATCCGTGCCGCAGGTAAGGGCGGCCTTGATCTCAATCTGTACCTGTCCGGGCTTGGGATCGTCGATCTCGCTGTCAATGATCTTCATATCCATGGGGCCATAGATCACAGCCATTCGATTTTTCTTCTTCATGGTTGATACCTCCTTCTCTCGTATCAGACCGCCTTGATCTCCACCGGCAGCTCTCCGGTGTCCGGCTGGGTCAGGGGATCGCAGGCGCGCAGCTTCTCCCGTCCCGCCTGGGGAACGGGCTGGAAATTGCCCAGCTGCCGCGCATAGAAGGCGATGGTCGCCGCCTGCTCGATCGCGCAGGCCGTGTCGAAGGCGTGCCAGAGGCTGGCCCCCATGCCCAAAGGGCCGTGGTTGCCCAACAGGACCGCGTTGTTGTCATCGCCTAAGTACTTGATGGCGCTCAGCCCCAGCTCCTCGCTGCCGGGCATCTCGAAGGGGGCGACCCGGACGGGAGAGGAGCAGTAGACGCTCAGCTCGTGATTGGCCAGAGGGATCTCCAGGTTGGCGGCGGAAAACGCGGTAGCCATCAGCGAGTGGCAGTGAACGATGCCGCACACTCTGGGATAGTGCTTATAGATCATAGTGTGCATGGGCCATTCGCTGGAGGGACCGTAGTTGCCGTCTACGACCTGGCCGGAGAGCGTGATGACGGTTACATCCTCAGCTGTCAGCTTGTCATAGGCCACGGAAGAGGGCTTGATGACCACCAGCCCCGTCTTGCGGTCGCGGGCTGAAAGATTGCCTCCGGTGTGCATGGTGAGGCCGCTCTTCAGCAGCTGACGCCCGTAGAATACGATCTCCTCTCGGAGCTCCTGCAGCAGAATCGACATGTGTTTGCTTCTCCTTTCAATTTCTAGCGGACCACTTGCCTGCCATCCGGCAGGCAGCTTTTTTATCACGGAAGATTGCCCGGCCCATGACCGCCGCGTGGATTCCGGCATGGGCCAGCTCCTCCAAGACAGGAAAATCTACCGCCCCATCTACCCATACCTTCCGGCCGGAGCTCCGGGCCAGGTCCATGGCAAATCCAGCCAGCTCCGGTACATAGGCTTGTGCCGGGTCGTCTATGTCGCACGTCAGCACCAATACGGCGTCCGCCTGACGCAGCTGCTCTTCCCAGCCTCCCCGTCTCAGGTCGCGGCTGCTCAGCCCAAGCCCCACGGGGATGCCGGCGGCCCGGTACGCCTTCAGCACCGCTCCGGCGTCGGGAATATGGTCAAGATGGAGAAAGGTATGCGCCGCGCCGCAGTCTTTGACGTCCTCCAGCCAGCGGAGAGGGTCGCTGACCATCAGATGCAGAGATACCGGTTTTTCCGCCAGGGCGCAGGCCTCCCGCGCCAGCCGGAAGCCAAAGGAGATATTCGGCAGATGGACGCCATCCTCGATATCCAGATGCAGCTCGGAGAAATTCCGGCAGATAAAGCGAATCTCCTCGGCCGCGCGCATCAGGTCGCCGCTGGCGAGGGAGGGACTGATCAGCATCAGGCGTCTCCTCTAATCTCCCGGACCCGGCTCATGAACCGCGCTACCCTGGCCTCATCGACCTCATTGTAGAAGGATCCGTCCCTCTTAAACGTGGTGCCGATGATGCAGCCGTCAGCCGCCGCCAGCTGTGTTTCCACATTTTCGAGCCGCACGCCGTTGTTGGCAAAGACCGGCGTGCTGGTAGCTTTCTTGACGCGGGTAATCACCTGGCTGTCCGCCTCGCATCCGGCGGTGAGGCCCGAGACCAGGTAGACGTCCGGCTGGAAATAGAAATCCGTGGAACGGGCCACCTCCTCAATCGGCCGGCCCGCGATCGGCTGGCTGCACTCGGGCACCAGCGTACACAGGGTCCGCACCTCCCTGGCTCCCACCTTGGCCCGGTGGCGGTGGATCTTGCCCATCTCATAGCTCACCACACCGTAGTCGCCCGCATACGCCCCGGTAAAGGTCTCCCGGACGAATGCCGCCTTTGCGCCCGCGGCCAGGTCATAGACCTTGTATGGGTCGGTGGCCACGTCCACGCCGTAAGGAACGGTGATCTCCCGCGAGAGGACGCCGATCAGGTACGCCATGGCCGCTACCGTACAGGGCTCCACATCGTACAAATAGGGCAGACTGTACTCGTTGCACACCAGGATGGCGTCTACGCCGCCATTTTGCAGGGCGTGGATGTCCCGCCTCGCCCGCTCAATGACCTTGTCCATACCGCCTGCCGGGTCATAGTTGGGATCGCTGGGCATGGGGAGCAGATGGAGCATGGCGATAATGGGCTTTTCTGTTTTGTAGAGCGTTTTGATCCAATCCATCAGTCCCTACCTCCAGATGTCTCCCGATCATAGATGGTTTTCACCTCCAGGAACTCCTCGTAGCCCTCCCGGGCGCCTTCCCGCCCGATTCCGGACTGCTTGTAGCCGCCAAAGGGCGCGGTCACATCCCACTGTCCCCGGTTGACGTAGATGGAGCCGGTGCGCAGCTGCCGCGCTATGGCGTTGGCCTCCTCCTCCGGGCCAAAGACCGCGCCTGCAAGGCCGTACTCGCTGTCGTTGGCAATGCGGACGGCGTCCGCCGCCGATTCATAGGGGATCACCACCAGCACTGGTCCAAAGATCTCCTCCCGCGCGATCCGCATATTGGGCGCCACATCGACAAAGACAGTGGGCGGGATCCCATAGTCCGCATCCTGCTGGGGAAGTCCGCCGCACAGCAGCTTTGCCCCCTCGTCCAGGCCGCACTGGATATACTCCTTGACCCGGTCGAACTGGCGGCGGGAGGCCAGCGGGCCGATATCCGTATCCGGGTCGCTGTTGCAGCCGGTCCGGTACTGCCTGAGCGTTTCAAGAATCAGACTGTGGGCCCGCTCCCGGTCCGCGGCGGGAACCAGCAGCCGGGTCAAGGCGTTGCAGGTCTGGCCGCCGTTGAGCACCACCGTGTCCAGCACCGCCTTGACGCCGTATGCCCAATCCCCTCCCGGGAGGAGGATCGCCGCCGATTTTCCACCCAGCTCCAGCGCGAGGCGCTTGATATTACTGAGGGCCAGACGGGCCAGCTCCCGTCCCGCGGCGGTGGAGCCGGTAAAGGAGAGCATATCCACATCCGGATGCATGGCCAGCGCGTTGCCCACCTCCGGACCCCGCCCGGTCACAAGATTGAAAACGCCCTTCGGATAGCCGGCCTGATCGATTAGCTCCGTCAGGAGATAGGCGGTGAGCGGCGTGTACTGGCTGGGCTTTAAAACAACGCAGCAGCCGGCCAGCAGCGCGGGCACGACCTTCTTTTCAATCTGTTCCAGCGGGAAATTCCACGGGGTGAGCCCCGCCACGACGCCTACCGGCTCCCTCCGTACCACGGCGGTATCACGGCGCTCCTCGTAACAGAACTTGCGGGCGGTCTCAATGTAATTGGCCGTTTCTAACAGGAACGGGTCCGTGTGCATCTCGGCGGCCACCTTCACCGGACAGCCCAGCTCCGCGCTGATGGTCTCGATGAAGCGCCGCCGGTTATCGCGCATCCCCGCCAGCACCCGCTCCATTCGCGCGATCCGCTCTGAGAGCGGCGCGAATTGCCAGGACGCGAAGGCGGCCTTGGCGGCGGCGACCGCTTTGTCAACATCCGCGCCGCAGCCTCGCGGGACCTTCGCGATCACCTGATGGGTCTCAGGATTCTCCACCTCAAGAAGCAGGCCGCTCTCCGACGGTATCCATTGGCCGTCAATGTACAGCTGATAGGGTTCCATAATGCCTCCTCTTTCGTCCTTTTTGTTTATCCCTCCCGCAGCATGGCGCCCACGCCGCCGCCGGGATGCACCGTGCGGAAGTAGTCAAGACCGATCCCGTTGCGCAGCATGACGCAAATCTGAATGGCGTCGAACAGCGCCATCATTGCCGCGGCGGAGCTGGTAGACAAGCACTGGTAGGGACACGCCTCCAAGCCGGAATTCAACGTCAGCACCAGGTCCGCGCCCCGCGCGATAGCGGAGTCGGGCGCCTCCGTCACCGTCAGGATGAACGCGCCCCGCTGCCTGGCCGCGGGAAGCAGCGGTTCCAGCTCGCGGGTTTTGCCGCTTTTCGACAGCAGGATGACGATGTCTCCCCTGCGGATCATCCCGAGATCGCCGTGCGGCGCGTCGGCCGGACTGATGAACTGCGCCGCCCGGTCCACATTGTTGAACCCCTGTACCGCCCGGCGGGCGCAGGCGGCCGTTCCGCCGCAGGCGGAGAGAATGATCCGCCCCTCCGTTTCTGAAATGAGCTCCACCACCCGCAAAAACACGTCCCTGTCCACATGCTCTCCCAGCTCCGCCACAGCTCGCGCTTCACAGGAAAAGGTGTGCAGCGCGCTTTCATACAGGCGCTCCGCCTCCTGCTTGTCCATCATAGGCATAAATCCCCCTTTACCTTTTATTTGTATACGTTCAAACGAGCAGCGCGGAGCCGCAGGACCGGTCCTCATCCAAAAGGCGAAGCACCTCCTCCTGCGTCCTGCAGGCCAGGGCCTTTTCCGCGAGAACGCGGGCCTCCTCCAGGGAAAAGCCGCAGATGGCCGCCTTGACCGCCGCGTGCTGGCCGGAACTCATGCTCAGCCTGCGGTATCCCAGGCCGACCAGCAGCTTGACCGCCCGCGTATCGCCGGCCATCTCGCCGCAGATGGAGACCGGCTTGCCCGCCCTGTCAAAGGCCCGGCAGATCTCCCGCAGACATCGGAGCACAGCTGGACTGAAGGTCTCATAGTACTCCGCGACCGCCGGATTCAGCCGGTCCGCGGCGCAGAGATACTGGCAGAGATCGTTGGTTCCAATGCTTGCAAAATCCACTTCATCCGCCGCCATGTCCGCCAGCAGGGCAATGGAGGGGATTTCGATCATGATGCCAAGGGGAATATCCCTTCTGTAGGGGACTCCCTCCGTATCAAGCTCCCTCATGACCTCCCTGGTCAGCGCTTTTGCTCTGCGGAAGTCTGTCAGAGAGCCTACCATGGGATATAGAATCTGCATTGGACCGTAGGCTGACGCTCTGAGCGCCGCTCGCAGCTGGCTTCGGAACAGCTCCCGCCGGTTCAGCGTCAGGCGCAGGGCCCGGCATCCTAAAAATGGGTTGTCCTCTTTGGGCAGCGGCAGGCAGGGGACGGATTTATCACCGCCTATATCCAGCGTCCGCAGGGTCACAAGCTTCCCGTCTGCCTGCTCAACGACCCGGCAATACTCCGCAAACTGGGTCTGCTCGTCGGGGAGGATCTGCCGGTCCAGGAACAGGAACTCTGTCCGGAAGAGACCGCAGTAGTCGCATGAGGCGAGGTCATCGTTCTGACCGCCGATGTTGACGCCGATCTCTATGGGGACGCCGTCGGTGGTGACAGCCTGCCGGTATCGGTATTTCTGCTGCCGCAGCGCGTCCTCCTGAAAAGACGCCTGCTTGCTGCGCAGATGGACGCAGAGCGCTTCCTCCGGCCGGCAAAAGACCTCTCCCGAGAGGGCATCCACGGCGCAAACGGTGTGGGGAGGGATCGCCTCCATAGCGCCCCGCACAGCAAGAACAGCCGGAATGCCCAGTCCCTTGGCGAGAATCGCGGTATGGGAGGTCTGATTTCCCAGCTCTGTTACAATCGCGGCGATACAGCTGGGGTCCAGAAGCGCGGTGTCACTGGGAAAGAGATCCCGGGCAACCAGGACCGTTCCCGGCGGCAGCAGGGAGAGATCCGCGCTCTCCAATCCCAGCAGTACCCGCTGGAGCCGCAGTTTAATATCCCGGATATCCGCTGCCCGGGCCGCAATCAGCGGATCTGCCGTCTGTGCCAGCAGCTGTGCGAACTGCTCATATACCTGCTCCACTGCCGCCGCCGCAGTGAGACGCTCCTCCGCGATCGCGCCGCGTACGCAGATATCCATCTCCTCATCCTGGAGGATCTCCAGCTGAGCGGCAAAGATCTGAGCGGCGTCCCTGCCCCTGGCCTGAAGCGACCGGCAGATGCCGGACAGCTGCTCCGCCGCCGCGTGCAGACTGTGTTCATATGCCGCTATGTGCGGCTCAGGAGGTGTCTCAAAGCGATCGCATCGGATCTCCGGCAGCTCCGGATGGTATAGGAAGGTATGCCCGAAGGCAATGCCCCCGGATACGGCAATCCCCGTGAGGCGGATGGAAGCGCCATCCATCACATCTCACCAAAGCCGGAATGGATCAGCTCGGCCAGGGCCATTGCCGCCGCCTCTTCGTCCGGGCCCTCGGCGGTGATCTCAATCGTGGTCCCTTTGCAGAATCCCTGGCTGAGGATCATGACGATGGATTTGGCGTTAACAGCATCAGCCTGCTCCGGCCTGCGGACGGTGATCCTGGAGGCGAACGATTTTGCCAGCTTCACAAAATCAGAAGCCGGCCGTGCGTGCAGACCGGACGCATTGATGAGCTGTGCCTGCATGGAAAACATGTGATCCCTCCTATTCCTTTCCAGTTCATGAGTTGTGTGGCTAGCCCTATTATATCTGTGGTTTTTGCACAGCTCAATACACATTTTTTTCCGAAAAAGATACATTTTTACCAAAACATGCCGTGGCGCAAGAGGAAAAATTTCTCTTGCCGCCCGATTTTGCCGGGGCTATAATCAAGATACTATCATACGGCATGAACGGGAGGCTGATAACAGTGGAGAAAAGGATCCATTTCTTACAGAAGATCCGGAAAGAACTCATTTTTACAGGAATCAAGGGAGAGACCTGGGAGGAGGTGCTGCGCGGCACGGCGTCACGCCTGCTGGCCGCCGGAGCGGTAAAGGAGAGCTATGCCGACGCTGTGGTGGAACGGGAGCGGGAGTACCCCACCGGCCTTCCCATTGGCCGTGTGAACCTGGCCCTGCCCCACACCTATCCCCAGCACGTCAGGGAGCACGCGGTTGCCATTGCTGTCCCGGCCCACCCGGTGCTATTTCAAAGCATGGATGATCCGGACGCAATGGTGGAGGTCTCCCTGCTGGTATGCCCGCTGTTGGACAAAATGGAGGAGAATATCCAACTGCTTCCGTCTTTGATGAAATACTTTGCCAACGAGGAGATCATCGCCGAGCTGGCTGCCGCCGGCTCAGCGCAGGCGGTCTTTCGCAAGCTTCAGCAGGGGGCGGCAATCGCGTAGCCGGACAAAATCGAAGGAGGTCATAAAATGTATTGGACAGAGGAGCTTTTTCATGTAAAGAAGCCTATCATTGCCATGTGCCATTTGCGGGCTCTGCCGGGAGACCCCCTTTATGAGAAGGACGGCGGCATGGAGCGCGTGGTAGAACAGGCCCGCCGGGAGCTGCTGGCGCTCCAGGAGGGCGGCGTGGACGCGGTCATGTTCTCCAACGAGTTCTCCTTGCCCTATCTCACGGATGTGCGGGGCGTGACGGTGGCCGCCATGGCGAGAGTCATCGGCGAACTGAAAGCCGATATCCGCGTTCCCTATGGCGTCAATGTGCTGTGGGATCCAAAAAAATCCCTGGATCTGGCTCTGGCTACAGATGCCCAGTTTGTCCGGGAGATATTTACCGGCGTATACGCCAGTGACTTTGGGCTGTGGAACACCAGCTGCGGGGAAACTGTCCGCCATCAGCTGGCAATCGGCGCACAGCATGTGCGGCTTTTGTTCAATATCGTACCAGAAGCCGCCAAGTACATCCAGAGGGATGATATCGCGCAGATCGCCAGATCCACCGTATTCAACTGCCGGCCGGACGCGCTGTGTGTTTCCGGCCTCACGGCGGGGGCGGAGACGGATTCCTCTGTCCTTCAGGCCGTGAAGGCGGCGGTCCCGGGTACAGTGGTATTTGCCAACACCGGCGTGCGCCTGGAAAATGTGGAGAAACAGCTCGCTATCGCTGACGGCGCGGTGGTAGGGACCACGTTCAAGAAGGACGGCCTGTTTGACAACCATGTGGAGCTGGACCGTGTGCGGCGCTTCATGGACCGCGTGCGGGCGTTCCGAGAGTGATGTACCGGCATATCCTGTTTGATATGGACGGCACAATGATCGATTCAGAGCCGTACTATGTGAGCTGCCTAAGGTCTGTGGGGGAACAGGTTCGAGGCAGGCCCGTGGGCCTCTCCGAGGCCAGGCGCGTATTTTCTATGAACTCGCGGGATGCGTTAGCTGCTCTGGGCATCCGGCCAGACCAGCTGCGGGAGACTATGGAGGCATATGACAAGCTCTGCTTTCTGCCCGGGAAAGTGCCGGTTATTCCGGGCGTCCTGGAGCTGCTGCGCCGCCTGCGAGAGGAAGGAAAGCGTCTGGCGATCTACAGCGCCCGGTTTACCTATGAGTTTTCGTCTGATCCGGCGGCGATCCCCCTGCTCCCATTCTTTGACGAGGTGATCGGCGTTGGGGAGCGCCGGTCCAAGCCGGATCCCGACGGGGCGCTGGAGTATATGGAACGGCATAAGCTCTCGCGGCAGGAGGTTCTCTATGTGGGGGACTCCGAGGTGGACAGCCTTACCGCACAGGCCGCGGGCGTCGACCTTGCGCTGGTGGAATGGAAAAGCTGGAAAAACGAGCGCCGTTTTCCCGCGCGATATTACTGCCGCTGTCCGGACGAGCTCCTGGCCATCTGCCTGGGTGAACAGGATAAAGCGCCAGAAAACGCCAGGGAAAACAGGTAGCTTTTGGACGAAGAAGGCGAAAAATATAGACTCCCAACCGGGCGGAAGCGCCCGGAAAGGGAGTCGGGAGATGAAACAATTCGCGCTTTTTTCACTTTATTCACCATATCAAATGAAAACAAGCAGGCCCGGACCGCGTCTTTCCGCGGGTCCGGGCCTTTGTCCGTTTTATTTGCGGGAGGATTTCCGAAGGGCCTTCTCCAGCCAGTCCTTGCCGTCCACAAACCGGGAGACGATGAAGGAGACCACATAGTCGCCGGCAGCGTTAATCATGGTGGCCGGGGGGTCCACCAGGTTGCCGATGGCCACAAGAATGGGGTAGGCCAGCTCCATCTGGTTGGGGAAGAAGATGGAGCAGATGATGTACTCGCCGATATAGCCGCCGCCGGGCACGCCGCTCATGCCCACGGAGGAGAGCACCGCCACCAGCACCACCTTCACCAGCATCCCCACTCCCTCAAAGGGCACGCCGAACACGCCCAGAACAAAGGCGATCTTCAGCACGCAGGAGAAGCAGGAACCGTCCATGTGCATGGTAGCGCCCAGGGGCAGCACGATGTCGCTGACGTCCTTGGACACGCCGGTGTCCTCCGCCTCCTCCATGTTGGTGGGAATGGTGGCCACGGAGGAGCAGGTACCCAGGGACACGATGGCGGGCTTGGCGATGTGGCGGAACATCATCCTCACACCCTGCCGCCCGCCGCCGAACCAGGCGAAGAGGGGGAAGGCGGTGAACACGTACACCAGGCACAGGGGATAGTAGACCAGCAGGGCCCGGCCGTAGTTCTCCGTAATCTGAGGGCCGTAGGTGGCCACCAGGTCCGCGAAGATGCCGAAGAAGGCGATGGGGGCGTAGTAGGTGACAATCTTGACCACCTTCAGCATCACGCCGGAGAGGTCCTCCAGGAACTTGCCAACCGGGGTGCTCCGGCCGCCGTTGAGGTTCACGCCAAAGCCAAAGAGGATGGAGAACACAATCAGCGGCAGCATGGCCCGGCGGCTCAGCAGGCCCACAAAGTCCTCCGCCGTAAAGAAGTTGACGATCATCTGGGCCATGGTGGCGTGCTCGCCCATCTCCTCGGCGGGGATTTCCGTCCAGGGGACCAGAACCGGCGGGAACAGGCGCATGAGAAAGTACATGATGACCGCGGCGATGGCGCCGGTGACCACGAAGGTGGCAATGGTGACGCCCATGATCTTGCCAGCCCGCCTGCGGCTCTCCATGTTGGCCACGGCGCTGGAGATGGAGGCAAACACCATGGGGACCACGATGCAGAACATCATGTTGATGAACACCGTGCCCAGAGGCTTGAGGACCGTGGCCCCGGTACCGGAGAGGACGGAGCCGTCCGCGTCCACGGCGGCGGGCCACACCCAGCCCACAATGCACCCCAGCACCATAGCGGCCAGCATTACGGCCAGAAAGGCGTAGTTCTTTGCGATAGATTTCTTGTTCAGCTGATTACTCATCGTATTTCCCTCCTAAAATATTTTCAGCACCGGTCTGAACGCTCTCCGCTATTGTACGGCGCGCCGGGCCGCCGCGCCATACAGATCCCAGCCATAACACAGGAGCAAAACGAAGTTTTGCGCAAGAAGTTCTTCTTTTTGATTCTTTTTCTTTTTTCAAAAAGAAAAAGAATGGATGCCTACTGTTCCCACAGCTCCTCGTCCAGCACCTCTCCCTCACAGACGGTGTTGGTAGGACCGGTGAGCCAGATATTCCGGACAGACTCCCCCTCCCGGTCGATTGTCACCCGCAGCATTCCGCCGGGGACGGAGACCGCCACGTCCCGGCCGCTGACCTGGCCCAGCAGCGCGAGGGCCAGCACGGTAGAGCCGGAGCCGGTGCCGCAGGCGTAGGTAAAGTCCTCCACGCCCCGCTCGTAGGTCAGTTCCACGATGCTCTGGGGACCGAGCACGTCATAAAAATTGACGTTAGCCCCCTTGGGAAAGGCGGGATGGAAGCGAAGCGCCCTGCCCAGCTCCCGCAGCTCCTCCCTCTGGCCATGGGCCAGCCCGGGACAGGGGACCGCGGCGTGGGGAAGGCCGGGCGTGCCCAATTCAACGTAGGCGCACTGCCAGATTTTGCCCAGGGCCTCCACCGGCCGGTGCAGGTCGATCACGCTGGGGTCCGTGAGGCGGACGCGGTAGTTTCGCCGGTCGATCCGGGCGCCGGAGACCAGACCGGAGGGGGTCTCAACTCTCTGCGTCTCCCCCGCCAGGCCCTTCTCGAAGCCGTAGCGGCAGATACACCGGGCGCCGTTGCCGCACATCTCCCCCTCGGAGCCGTCGGCATTGTAAAAGAGCATCCGGTAGTCTCCGCCCTGGCAGGCGTCCTCCACCACCATCAGGCCGTCCGCCCCGATGGATAGGCGCCGGCGGCACAGGGTCCGGGCAATGGCGGGGAACCGGTCCCGGGGGATGCGCTCTGTCCGGTTGTCCAGAATGATGAAATCATTTCCCGCGCCGTTCATTTTGGTAAACCGCACTAAAAGGCCCTCCTCTCAGCCAAAATAATTCAAATCTGATATAATACTAAGTATATCGGAAAAATCAGCCATGTAAATCGCTTATTATGCGAAAAACTATGCGAATTGTGCTTTTGCCGGCGGAGGAGGGCCGGGAGTCGAGACCTCCGGCAAAGCCGGAGGCTTGATTTGGCCCGGTTTGACCTGGGGATGTATCAGCCTCCGCGCAGGGCGCATTTCTTCATGTCCTCCCGGTGGCGCAGCGCGGCACACAGGTAGTTGATAGTAATTTTCATCGTCCTTTCCTCCATTCAGATTTTGGGACCTGAACAGGGGGCGGAGAGCAGCAGCCTTCATAGTCAGCACACTCCAAAGTCGGTAAAGCCGATTCTGGAGTGTGCTGACTATATAGCGAAGATCCGGCAAAAAATTCTTGTAGGCCCACGGGGCAATATGGTAAAATAGGCCAACCTTGCTGCCCCTCGGGCTGTGGGAATGTGTGAAAGGAGAGAGGGAATGGAAAACTTTATACGCTGGCTGCTGGGGACGGAGGAGGCGGGCGTCCGGGTAGGGGGACTGCTGGGCAAAGGAGGCATTGAACGGACCATCAATGACCTGGTCTGGGGCGTTCCGGCCATGGTTCTCATTTTGGGTACGGGAGTGGTTCTGAGCGTTCTGTGCCGGTTCCCCCAGTTTACCAGGCTGGGCTACATCTTTAAAAATACCATCGGCAAGGCGCTGAGGAAGGGCAAGACCACGGCCGGCTCCGTCTCCCCCTTCAAGGCCATGTGCACCGCTCTGGCGGCGTCCATCGGAACCGGAAATATTGCCGGGGTATCCGGAGCGATTGCCATCGGCGGCCCCGGCGCAGTGTTCTGGATGTGGGTGAGCGCCCTGGTGGGCATGTGCACCAAGTACGCGGAGGTTACGCTGGCGGTGAAGTACCGGGAGCGCAACGCCGCCGGCGACTGGGTGGGAGGGCCCATGTACTACATCAAAAACGGCCTGGGCAGGAGCTGGAAGTGGCTGGCGGTACTTTTCGCTCTGTTCGGCGGCCTGGCCTCCTTCGGCATCGGCAACCTGACCCAGATCAATACCATTGCCGGCACGATTAATGAGGCTGTCGCCGGTTTTATTCCCACGACGGACCGGCAAAAGACGCTCATTGCCCTGGCGGTAGGCGTCACATGCGCCCTGGTGGTTCTGGTGGTTCTGGTTGGCGGCATCCGGCGTATCGGAGATGTGTGCGCGCTGCTGGTGCCGGCCATGGCGGCAATCTATGTCATTGCCTCCCTGGTGGTGATTGCCGCTAATGCGCGGGCCATTCCCGCCGCCTTCTCCGCCATTTTTGTGGGGGCGTTCAACCCCCAGGCGGTTGCCGGCGGCGTGGGCGGCGTAGCCCTCCGACAGGTCATTACCAAGGGAGTGGGCCGGGGCATCTTCTCCAACGAGGCCGGACTGGGCTCCGCGCCCATCGCCCACGCCGCCTCCGACGTGGACGATCCGGTGGCGCAGGGCATTTACGGCGTGTTCGAGGTGTTTATGGACACCATCGTGATCTGCACGATGACCGCTTTGGTAATCCTTCTTGGCGTGGGTGTTGGCAGCGTCCCCTACGGCACGGAGCAGGGGGCGGAGCTCACCATTCGAGGGTTCCAGTCCTTCTTTGGCGGCCCCATCCCAGCGGTGGTAGTGGCTGTGTGTCTGACGCTGTTCGCCCTGTCCACCGTCCTCACCTGGGGCCTGTACGGCAGCCGCTGCTTTGAATTTCTCTTTGGCAGCGGGGCGGTGCGGGTCTACCAGTTCCTTTTTGTCTGCTTCGCGGTGGTGGGCGCGATGATTCGGCTGGATCTGGCCTGGAATATTGCCGACACCCTCAACGGCCTGATGGCCATTCCCAACCTGGTGGGCGTCCTGCTCCTCAGCCCGGTGGTGGCAAAGCTGACCCGGGAGCACTTTGCCAGGGCAGACAGGCGGCAGACGATGCGAGGGAGAAGATGAAGCAATGAGTCAAGACCACCCCTAAGAGGGGCGGCATAAGGAGCGGCCTATAAGGCCGCAAGAGAAGCCAGCGCCTAAAAGGCGCTGGCTTTCACTTCGTTCAAGCCACAGTGGTGGGCGCGATGATGTGGTATAACTGCTTGCTACCCTTAAAAGGGCCGCTGTACTCCTTTTTACTCAGGCTATCCTCTATTTGATCCTGCTTTTCCTGCTCCCGGATATACTTCTGTATCGCCGCAGTATTCAGACCTGCTGTGCTTACATAATACCCGGCTGCCCAGAAATTACGGTTTGCGGCGTCCCCTCTATAAATACATAAGACATAAGCGAAACGCAGTTTGGCGCCAAAAAGTTTCGGGCCGCCCTTTTCAAAGGGCGGTGGGGTGCAGGGGCAAAGCCCCTGCCGGGTTTGGGCGGAGCCCAGTTTTAGGGAGGCGCGGCGTCTCACAGCTTCCGCAGCGCCGCCTCCAGGGCGGTTTTCTGGGTGGTGCCGGCGTCCTTCCTCTTGACCACCCGGGCGGGGCACCCCGCTACTACCGTGTTCTCCGGGACATCCTCGATGACGATTGCCCCGGCGGCCACCACGGCGTTTCTGCCCACGTGGACCCCCTCGATCACCACCGCGTTGGCCCCCACCAGCACGCCGTCCTCGATCACCACCGGCGTGGCGCTGGCGGGCTCGATAACGCCGGCCAGGACCGCGCCCGCGCCGATGTGGCAGTTTTTGCCCACCGTGGCCCGGCCTCCCAGCACGGCCCCCATGTCGATCATGGTGCCTGGGCCGATGACGGCCCCGATGTTGATGATAGCCCCCATCATGATGACGGCATTCTCGCCGATCTCCACCTGCTCCCGGATGATGGCCCCGGGCTCAATGCGGGCGCTCACGCCCTTCAAGTCCAGCAGGGGGATGGCGCTGTTGCGGCAGTGGTTCTCCACCTCCAGGTCCCGGATCTTCCCGGCGTTTTCCGCCAGGATGAGGCCCAGCTCCCGCCAGTCGCCAAAGACCACCTTGCTCCTCCCCTCCCCAAAGACCTTGGCGGAGCCGTAGTCGATGGGCTCCCGCTCGTTGACGTAGACCTTGACGGGGGTTTTCTTCTCCGCGCTGCCGATATAGGCGATGATCTCCTGAGCGTTCATTGCGTCCCTCCAAATAAGATGTCCTGGAGCTGATAGCGGCCCTTGGGCAGCGCCGCCAGCCTCCGGGCGGTGTGCAGGGCCCCGTTGACAAAGATCTGCCGGGAGGAGGCCCGGTGGGTGATCTCAAACACCTCGTCGGGGCCAAAGAAGCTGACCGTATGGGTTCCAGCCTCGGTGCCGCCCCGGAGGGCGTGGACGCCGATCTCCCTTGCGTCCCGCTTGCCGCAGAGGCCCTGGCGTCCGTAGACGGGGGTGTAGGCGTGGTCCGGGTCCACCGCCTCCAGCAGAAGCTTCGCGGTGCCGCTGGGGGCGTCCGCCTTCTGGTTGTGGTGGGTCTCTACAATTTCAATGTCAAAATCCGGCTTGAGCACGCCGCTGACCGCCTCCAGGGTCCGGCGGAACACGGCGATGCCCAGGGAGTAGTTGGCGGAGTGGATCACCGGGGCGTAGCGGCCCAGCTCGTCAAAGACGGCCAGCTCCTCCCGGCTCAGCCCCGTGACGCCGGAGAGCAGCGGCGTGCCGGAGGCCCGGACGAACTCCGCCACCGCGGGCAGGGCGGCGGGGGCGGAGAAGTCCATGGCCACGTCCGCCCGCCGGCCCAGCTCCGGGAGCTGCTCCAGGTTGTCCACGTCCACCGCGCCCGCGATTTTGTCGCCGGCGGCCAGGGCGGTCTGCTCCAGGAGGCGGCCCATGCGGCCGTAGCCGATCAGCAGAATGTTCATCCCAGCAGCCCCGCTTTCTCCAGCAGGCCCCGGAGCTTCTCCTCGTTGGCCGGGGACATAGCGCACAGGGGCAGGCGGAAGGGGCCCGCCTCCCGGCCCATCAGGTTCAGGGCCGTCTTGACGGGGATGGGGTTGACCTCCATAAAGAGGCCGTTCATGAGATCCAGGTACTTTACCGCCGTCGCCGCGGCCCGCTCCCGCCGCCCCTCCAGGTAGTCCGTTACCATGTCGTGGCAGGCCCGGGGCATGATGTTGGCCCAGACGGAGATGACGCCGCTGCCGCCGATGGAGAGGAGGGGGATGGTGATGTCGTCGTTGCCGCACCAGAGGGCGAAGTCCGGCCCCACGCAGTGGGCGATCTTCATGGCGTAGGACATGTCCCCGCTGGCCTCCTTGATGCCGCAGATGTTGGGGTGCCTCGCCAGGCGCTCCACGCTCTCCGGGGAGATGGAGCACCCCGTCCGGCCCGGGACGTTGTAGAGCAGGCAGGGAATGCTGACCGCGCCGGCCACGGTCTCGAAGTGGCGGCAGATGCCCTCCGCGTTGCCCTTGTTGTAGTAGGGCGTGATGAGCAGCAGGCCTGCGGCCCCCAGCTCCTGGGCCCGCAGGCTCTTCTCCAGCATGGTCTGGGTGGAGTTAGAGCCGGTGCCGGCGATGACGGGCAGGCGGCCGGCGGCGGCCTCGATGACGCAGCGGAGGACCGCGTCGTCCTCCTCGTGGGTCATGGTGGAGCTCTCCCCGGTGGTGCCCAGGGCCAGGATGGCGTCCGTACCGCTGGCGATGTGCCACTCCACCAGCTCCCGCAGCTTGTCGAAGTTCACCGAGCCGTCGGCCCGGAAGGGGGTGACCAAGGCCACAATAGAGCCCTTCAGATTGCGAATGTCCATGGTATCGATTTCCTCCCGTATGATGATGGACGATAATGCCGGACCCTCTTGTGCCGCCAAAGCCCGGCGAACAGAAAAAAGCCGGCGGACGCTTCCGCCGGCTTTGCGCAAGGCATTTCGCTCCTTGTTCAACGCAAGCAGATAGCGCACCTGTGGGGCACGCGCCCCACAGACAGTGGCGGAGATGTTCTCCCCGTCCCCACCCGCTGTCCACGCCTGAACAGCGGATTCGGCGGATTTGCCTCCACTGCGCTCTCAGCCCGCCGGCTCCCGCAGCTTGGTCGCATCCGCAACCTCTATCGTTACTTTCTCTTTTATACCACAGATTCCGGCCTCTGACAAGGGGGAATCTGAAAATATCCCATAAAATTTGAAGGTTTTGGCGGAAAACGGGTCCGCCGCCGCCTGAAGCCGGGCCCTGCCGGCCTCTATTATGTGATTTTCACCAAAAACCACCCCTGAAATCCTGTGGAACATGACGATTTATCCTTAAAATATGCAAAAATACAACCTGACCTTCGCAATATTTCTCTTTTGTGGAATCCTGGTATATTTTCCACGTACCAGAACATTTACATAGAAAAGGGCCCTGGATTATCATGGTTGCAGATGGCGGCGCGCCGGTGGGCGCGGCGCAAAACGCAGAGAAGGAGTGGAGTTATGAAGAAGATTCCCCATTTGGCGGCGGCAGTGCTGACGGCTGCGCTGCTGCTGTCCATCGCCGGATGCGGCGGGGGCGACGGCAAGACCCACCTCACGTTCCAGATCTGGGACGTGGCCCAGCGGGACGGCATGCAGAAGATGTGCGACGCCTACACCGCGGAGCACCCGGATGTGGTCATTGAGGTGCAGGTCACCAGCTGGAGCGAGTACTGGACCAAGCTGGAGGCCGCCGCGGAGAGCAACACCATGCCGGACATCTACTGGATGCACACGGACCAGATCCTCTACTACGCGGACTTCGGCATTCTAGCGGACCTGACGGACCTCTACGACGGGGTGGACCCCAACTTCTACCAGGACCACTACTCGGAGATCTCCCTGAGCAACGCCAGCGGCAGCGACGGCAAGCTCTACGGCGTGCCCAAGGACAAGGACAACGTACTGCTGGTCTACAACCGGGAGATGTTTGACCAGGCCGGGGTGGCGTATCCGGATGAGAGCTGGACCTGGGACGACCTGGAGAGCGCCTCCCAGGCCATCTACGACAAGACCAAAAAGTACGGCTACATGGCCTACAGCGACGAGCAGCTGGGCTACTGGAACTTCGTCTACCAGAACGGCGGCTACATCCTGGACGAGAACAACGTCTACGCCGGCTACACCCAGCCCGCCACCGCCGAGGCCATCAAGTACTACGTGAACCTCCAGAGCAACGACTGGTGCCCCAACCAGGCCTACTTCGCCGAGACCTCCCCCGGCACCGCCTTCTTCTCCGAGCAGGGGGCCATGTTCTTCGAGGGCAACTGGAACCTCCTCAGCGAGATGCGCAACTACCCTGACATGGTGGGCAAATGGGACATCGCCATGCTGCCCAAGTGCCCCAGCCCCGCCAGCGGCGACGGCCGGGCCACCATCTCCAACGGCCTGTGCTATTCCACCGCCGCCAAGGGCAAGAACCTGGAGATCGTCAAGGACGTGCTCCGCTTCTTCGGCAGCGAGGCGGGCCAGCGGATCCAGGGCGAATCCGGCGCGGCCATCCCCGCCTACCTGGGCCTGGAGGACACCTGGTCCACCGTGTTCCGGGAGTTCGACTACATGCTGGACGTGCAGCAGTGCTACGACCAGTTTGACTATGTGGTCCAGTACATCAACAACGCCACCCGCCGCAAGTGGAAGTCCACCGTGGCCGACGAGATGGTGCGCGTGTACAACGGGTCCGACATCGACGAGAGCCTGGCTAAGATGCAGGCCGTCGCGGACAGCTACGTCCAGAATTGAGAGGAGGGTGTTTCGTGCATACTAAGCTTTCCCGGGCCGGCCGGATCGAGCAGCACTGGGGCTGGTTCATGGTGGCGCCCACCATCATCGGCCTGCTGGTGCTCAACGTGTGGCCCTTCATCCAGACCGTCTACGCCAGCTTCTGTGAGCACCTGGGCTTCGGCCACTACAAGTTCATCGGGCTGGACAACTACGTGAACATGTTCCAGAACGCCGAGTTCTGGAAGGCCACCGGCAACACGCTGCTCTTCTGCGTGCTGACGGTGCCGGTGGGCATCTTCCTCTCCCTGCTGGTGGCGGTGATGCTCAACGCCAAGGTGAAGTTCAAGGGCGGCTTTCGGACCATCTTCTTCCTGCCCATGGTCTGCGCCCCCGCCGCCGTGACCATGGTTTGGCGCTGGATCTTCAACGCCGACTACGGCGTGCTCAACCAGATCTTCGGCTCCAACGTCAAGTGGATCACGGACCCCAACGTGGCCCTCATCTCCTGCGCCGTGGTGGCCATCTGGAGCTCCATTGGCTACGACGCGGTGCTGCTGCTCTCGGGTCTCCAGAACATCTCCAGGAGCTACTACGAGGCCGCCTCCATCGACGGGGCCAGCAAGATCACCCAGTTCTTCAAGATCACCCTGCCCATGGTGTCCCCCACCCTCTTTGTCACCATGATTATGCGGCTCATGGCCTCCCTGAAGGTGTACGACCTCATCTACATGATGGTGGAGGAGACCAACCCGGCCCTGACCAACGTGCAGAGCCTCATCTACCTCTTCTACCGGGAGAGCTTCGTGGCGGGCAGCCGGGGCTCCGGCTCCGCTATCGCTGTGTGGACGGTCCTGCTCATCGGCATTGCCACCCTCTTCCAGTTCTGGGGTCAGAAGAAGTGGGTCAACTACGAGGTATAAGGAGGGATAGTCATGAAAACCAAATCACTGGAGGGTTCCCAGCGGACCGGTAAGATCGTCACCTACGCGGCGCTGATCCTGGGCTCTGTCATCATGATCTTCCCCTTTGTGTGGATGATCCTGACCAGCTTCAAGACCCAGGCGGAGAGCATGAAGATTCCCCCCGTCATCTTCCCGGCCCAGTGGATGCTGAGCAACTTCTCCGACGCCATTGACAGCCTCCCCTTTGTGAATATGTACGCCAATACGATCCTCATGATCGTGTTCCGGGTGATCTTCGCCGTGCTCTTCAGCTCCATGGCCGGCTACGCCTTCGCCAAGCTGCGCTTTAGGGGCAAGAACATCCTCTTCGGCATCGTGCTCATGCAGATGATGCTGCCCAGCCAAATTTTTATCATCCCCCAGTACCAGATGGTGGCCAAGCTGGGCATCGCCAACTCCATCGCCGCCCTGGTGTTCCCCGGCCTCGTCAGCGCCTTCGGCACCTTCTTCCTGCGCCAGGCCTATCTGGGCATCCCCAACGAGGTGGCGGAGGCCGCCTATCTGGACGGGTGCAACCAGTGGCAGACCTTCACCAAGGTGATGTTCCCGCTGACCAGCTCCTCGGTGGCGGCGCTGACCGTGTTCACGGCGGTATTCGCCTACAGCGACCTGATGTGGCCCCTGGTGGTCAACTCCGACCTGAACATGATGACCCTCTCCTCCGGCCTGGCCACCCTGCGGGGCCAGTTCTCCACCAACTTCCCCGTGCTGATGGCCGGCAGCCTCCTGGCCATGCTGCCCATGGTGGTCCTCTACCTCTTCTTCCAGAAGCAGTTCATCGAGGGCATCGCCATGACCGGCGGAAAGTAGGCCAAGCGGTTCGTTTCTCTCTCCCGCATCCACAGCCCCGGCAAGGGTCTTTACGCCCCGCCGGGGCTGTGTTAAAATATTAAGCAACCCTATAGACAGGAGGAACCACATCCATGATTTTACACGACGAGCCATCCGGGCTCTTCACCCTCCACACCCGCGCCACCGCCTACCAGATGAAGGTGGACGAGCACCGGGTGCTCCTGCATACCTACTACGGCCCAAAAATTCCGGATCAGGACCTGTCCGGCCTGCTTTTGCGCACGGACCGCGGCTTTTCCCCCAACCCCTATGAGGCGGGGGCTGACCGGACCTACTCCCTGGACGTGATGCCCCAGGAGTACTCCACCTGCGGCGTGGGGGACTTCCGCCTGCCCTCCATCGAGCTGGAGCTGCCCAGCGGCAGCCACACCTGCGACCTGCGCTACTGCGGCTGTGAGATGCGCCCGGGCAAGTACGCCCTGGAGGGCCTGCCGGCCTTCTTCGGCGGCGGGGCGGAGACCTTGATCCTCCGCCTGGAGGACGCCGCCGCCCAGGTGGAGGTGCTGCTGTACTTCAGCGTGTTCGAGGAGCTGGATCTCATCACTCGGGCGGTGGAGGTACGAAACGTCGGGGAGCGGGAGGTCCGCCTGTGCCGGTGCGCCTCCCTGTGCCTGGACCTCCCCCGCGGGGACCTGGATTTCATCACCTTCAACGGACGCCACCTTATGGAGCGCCGCCTGGAGCGGGCCCCCCTGCGCTCCGGGGTCCAGAGCGTGGGCAGCACCCGGGGCGCCTCCAGCCACCAGCACAACCCCTTCGTCATGCTCTGCGACCGGAGCGCCGGCGAGGACGCCGGCCTCTGCTACGGGGCCATGCTCCTCTACAGCGGCAATTTCGAGGCCGCGGCGGAGCGCTCCCAGTTTGAAACCACCCGCCTGGTGATGGGGATCCACCCCTACCACTTCTGCTGGACCCTGGCCCCCGGCGGGACCTTTACCGCCCCGGAGGCGGCCCTGGTCTGCTCCCCGGACGGCTTCGGCCAGATGAGCCGGCAGTTCCACCGGGCCATCCGGGACCACCTCATCCGGGACCCCTACCGGGGCAGGCGCCGCCCGGTGCTCATCAACAACTGGGAGGCCACCTATTTCGACTTCACGGCGAATAAGCTGTGCGAGATCGCGGAGGAGGCCGCCGCCCTGGGGATTGAGCTCTTTGTGATGGACGACGGCTGGTTCGGCCGGCGCGACGACGACAGCAGCGGCCTGGGGGACTGGTTTGTCAACCGGGAGAAGCTCCCCGGCGGTCTGGAGGCCCTGGTCCCCCGGATCAACCGGCTGGGCATGTCCTTCGGCATCTGGGTGGAACCGGAGATGGTCAGCGAGGACAGCCAGCTCTACCGGGACCACCCGGACTGGGCGCTCCAGGTCCCGGGCCGCGCCCCCGCCCGGGGGCGGGGGCAGCTGGTGCTGGACTTCTCCCGGCAGGACGTGCGGGACCACATCTACGGACAGCTGCGGACGGTGCTCTCCAGCGCGCCCATCACCTACGTCAAGTGGGATATGAACCGGAGCCTCTGCGACGTGTGGTCCGCCGCCCTTCCGGCCCGGCGGCAGGGGGAGGTGTACCACCGCTTTGTGCTGGGGGTCTACGACCTGCTGGAGCGCCTGCGCCGGGACTACCCGGAGCTCCTCCTTGAGGGCTGCTGCGGCGGCGGCGGCCGGTTCGACGGGGGAATGCTGTACTATACGCCCCAGATCTGGTGCAGCGACAACTCCGACGCCATCGACCGGCTCAGCATCCAGTACGGCACCTCCTTCTGTTACCCGCCGGAGGCTATGGGAGCCCATGTCTCCGCCGTGCCCAACCAGCAGAACGGCCGGGTCACTCCCATCCAGACCCGGGGGATCGCGGCCATGAGCGGCGCCTTTGGCTACGAGCTGGATCTGAGCAAATGCACCTCCGAGGAGAAGGCGTGCATCCGCCGGCAGGTGCGCTCCTATCAGGAGCACTATGATCTCATCCACAGCGGAGACTACTACCGCCTGGCCGCTCCCGGGGAGGCCGGGCCCTTCGCCGCGTGGGCCCACGTGTCGCCGGACCGGGAGAGGGCCCTGGTCTCTCTGGTAACGGGCGGAACAGGGGCCGCCCAGCCCTTCCGCCGGCTGCGCCTGAAGGGGCTGGACCCGGCGGGGCGCTACCGGGTAAACGGCGGCGAGACCCTCTGGAGCGGCGGCCTGCTGATGAGCGAGGGGTATCCCCTCCCCGTGCCGGAGGGGGACTACCAGGCCCTCCAGCTCTATTTCCAGGCGGCGGACAGCCAATAATAATGTGGAAGGCCCGCGGAGCGCGCTCCGCGGGCCTTCCGGCGCTTTTCAGGAGATTCGCTATGTTTGCAGGTCTCCATCAGACCTGTGTGATATTTCTCAGCGATGCGAACAAAGGCATCCCGGATCTCCCGTTCAAATGCCTCCCTGTTGTGAGAAACCGTACCAATAGCCAAAGTGCGCAGAGAAGCATATTGCGTCAGTGCGGAGAGCGGTTTGGATCGAACTGTCAGGAAGGAGGCAGGCCCGGCGGCCCGCCCCACTCCTCTCACCGTTTTTCACCCGGCTTAAACACCAGCGCCGCCAGGAAGGCGAACAGTACCGCCGCCGCAATGCCGCCGGCGGTGGCTGTGAGCCCCCCGGTCATGACACCCAGCCAGCCCTTCTCGCCCACAGCCTTGGCCACGCCCTTGGCCAGGCTAGAGCCAAATCCGGTCAGCGGCACGGTAGCCCCCGCGCCGCCCCATTGGGCAATGGGTCCGTATACACCGATGGCCTCCAAAAGCACGCCGGCTACCACATACCCCGTCAGAATGCGGGCAGGGGTCAGCTGGGTTCTGTCGATGAAAATCTGCCCGATGGCACAGAGAATGCCTCCGCACACAAACGCGTTGAGATACTGCATACATGGGTCCTCCCCCTTGTTTGGCATACCTTCTTTTTCTTTGTGAACAAAGAAAAAGAAGCAAAAAGAAAGACTTTTTGCGAGAAGCTTCGTTTCGCTTATCCTTTTTCTATGGTCACAGCGTGGCAGATGGAGGGGATGCTCTCCCCCTGGAAGCTGCTGGTAGGCGAGAGCAGCGCCCCGGTGGGGGCGAAGAGCAGCTTCTTCCACCGGCCCTCCTCCATCTCCCGCAGCAGGTAGCCGCACAGCACCGACGCCGAACAGCCGCAGCCGCTGGCTCCGGCGTGCATGTCCTGCTTCTGGATGTCGTAGAGCAGCATGCCGCAGTCCAGGTAGTTCTCCCCCATATCCACGCCGTCCTGGGAGAAGAGCTCCGCCACGATCTCGTGGCCCAGCACCCCCAGATCGCCGGTCAGGACCAGGTCGTAGTCCCGCGGGCCGGTGCCGGTGGCGGCAAAGTGGGCGGAGAGGGTATCGTAGGCCGCCGGGGCCATGGCGGCGCCCATGTTGTTGGGGTCCGTAATGCCCTTGTCCACAATTTTGCCGCAGGTAACAGCCGTGATCCTCGGTCCGCCGCCCTCCGCGCCCAAAATGACGCAGCCGGAGGCGGTAGCGGTCCATTGGGCGGTGGGGGTCCGCTGGTTTCCATAGGGCACCGGCATGCGGTACTGCCGCTCAGCGGTGCAGAAATGGCTGCTTGTCATGGCCCCCAGCCGCTGGGCAAAGCCGCCGGAAATCAGTAGGGACCCCAGCGCCAGAGACTCCCCCATGGTGGAACAGGCCCCATAGAGGCCATAGAAGGGGATGCCGAAGTCCCTGAGGCCAAAGGATGTGCCGATGCACTGGTTGAGCAGGTCCCCGGCCAGAATATAGTCCAGGTCCTCCGGCGAGAGGGTGGCCTTCTCCAGGGCCTTGCTGAGGGCCATTTTCTGCATGGCGCTCTCCGCCTTCTCCCAGGTCTTTTCCCCGAAGAAGCTGTCCGTGCTCAGGTGGTCAAAATAGGCGGCCAGCGGCCCCTCCTTTTCCTGCTTGCCGCCGACGGCGGCGTGGGAGAGGATGACGCTGGGCCGCTCCAGAGCGACGGTCTGCCGCCCCAATCGTTTCTGCATGGTCTGCCTCCCAAAGTGAGAAGCTGTACCAATAAGCGAAGCACACAGATTTGCGAGCAAAAATTGCCGCTGGCAGGGCAAAAAATCGCTGGAATACTTTGTGTATTTCAAGATTTTTTAACGCGGCCAGGGGCGGCTTTGGCCGCAAAGCTGTGTACTGCGTCTATTGGTACGGCCTCTGAGATGCCCGGGCTGCCCCGGTCTTTGCATCCGTAGTTTACCCCGGGAGGTCCATATTATGTGCCTCTGCCCGGATTTTCCGGAGGGAGCGAACGGCCCGGAAATTGGACGCTGACAATGTGTTTGTGGAGAGCCGCGGTAAGCCCCTGTGCGATGTACCGGAAATTGGAATCGGCAACAAACCGATTGAGCCCGCCCCTGCAAGATATTACGTATTCTGATGATTGCTATAGACGGAGGGAGCGGCCGGCGCCGCTCCCTCCCCTCCAGTTTACCGTCCGGCTTCAGCCAGCATGTTCTCAATGAGGATGCCGTATCCCCTGGCCGGATCGTTGACCATCACGTGGGTGACCGCGCCCACCAGCCTCCCGTCCTGCAAAATCGGGCTTCCGCTCATTCCCTGGACAATGCCTCCGGTCTGCCGGAGCAGCCGGGGATCTGTCACTTCAATGAGCAGATTCTGGTTTTCCGCCGCGTCCAGGATACGGGAGATGGCAATGGCGTACTCCTCCACCCCGTCTCCGCTGACGTTGGCCCGGATCACGGCGGGTCCTGTGTGAACCTCGCCCTGCTTGGCCACGGGCACGGTATCCGACTCCGTAAAGCCGCAGTTCTCCAGCACGCCAAAGACCCCCCGTTCCGTGTTGGCGTAAAGCTCCCCGGCGTCACGGGTCAGATCAAAGCTGCCCCGCAGCTCGCCGGGCTCCCCCGCGCTTCCCGGCTTCACCGCCTTGACCGTGGCGTCCATCACCGCGCCGTCGCCCATGGGCATCAGCAGTCCCGTATCCGTGTCCGTAATGCCATGGCCCAGAGCGCCGAAGGTCCCGGTGGCCGGGTCATAGAAGGTGACGGTGCCGATTCCCGCCATGCTGTCCCGAATCCAGGCCCCCAGCCGGTAGGTCCCGTCGTCGCCCAGCACCGGCTCCGCCGCCAGGGTCAGCTCCTGGCCGTCCCTGGACACGCCCAGCTCTACCCTGCCGCCGCACTGAAGGAGCGCGGCAAACTGCTCCGAGCTCTCTACGGACCTGCCGTTGGCCTCTTCAATCACATCGCCGACCCGCAGCCCGCAGTCCATGCCCGGCGTGGAGACGCCCGCGCCCGTTTCCACCTCCGCCAGGCCAATGACCACCACGCCCTCAGCGAAGAGCTTAATGCCTATGGTGTGCCCCACCGGCACCAGTCTTTCCGCCTCCAGCGGAGCGGCCCAGGCGGAGCGCTGCATCCCCAGCAGGGAGGTGAGGCACAGCAGGCCGCTAAGAAAAAAACGGCTGCCTCTCTGTCTGCTCCGTCCGGTCATCCATTTCACCACCCCTTTCTAAACCCCCGTATTCACCGCCTCAAACGCCGTCCTCGCCGCTCCATCCGGAATGTCCGAAAGGCTTTGACTGATCCGGAGAAAAACCGCCGGCCTGCCCGGCATGTTCCGCAATGAATACAGGCTCTGCAATTTTGCTGTCGAATTTCGCAGACAGCAGGGTTACTTTATGTGATTTGAGAGAGAATACTCCTGATCCGCATTTCTAAAATGCGGCGGTTTTGTCTTGGAAGGCGCTGGAAAACCGCGACGCGGACCGCCGAAGGAGCCGCGCCACAGGCAAAAGGGTGTGCTGTTTACCATTTTTTTCCTGTAACCGTCCACAGTATGGAGCGTACCGGCTCAGGCGGATCGTTCCCCGGAAAGCCGGCCGGCATTCCGGATTTTTTCGGAGCATTTTCTAAACTTTTCTATCCATGATGCCGATAATATAAAAAACACCTTACAGGAGGACAGCGCTATGGAAATAAATCCGACTGCCCGTCTGCGGCGAATGGAGCCGCTGAACCGTCCAAAGGCCCCCGCCCCCGGGACCCCGCTGTCTCGGACCGCGCCCTCCACGGACCGGCTGTCCCTGTCCCGGCAGGCCGCCGTCTTTCTGGAGGAGCACAACCGGAAAACCCAGGAGGCCCTGGCCCGGCGGATGGCTGAACGGTCCGGAGAAGATGCGGAGGACGGCGGCGAGGCGGACGCCTTGGCCAAGGAGCTCAAGCGGATGAAGAAGTGCCAGCAGATCGCCGCCAGAATCATGTCCGGCGGCAAGGTCCCGCCGGAGGACGAGCGCTATCTGATGGAAAACGACCCGGACAGCTACAAGCTGGCCATGGCCGCCAGAGTCCCCCAGAAAAAGCCGAAGAAGTGGGACAGCGTCCTGGACAAGGAGGACCGCCAGGGGGCCGCTTCCTCCGGAAGCGGCGAAGCGTCTCCCGCCGCCGGGGAAGCCGCTCCCGTTGACGAAGGCGCCGGGGAGGCTTGCGGGTGAAGGGCCCGAAGGCATCCCACGAGCTTGTCTGCACCCTCTGCCCCCGCCAATGCGGTGCGCTCCGCACAGAGCGCGCCGGCAGGGGCTTCTGCGGTATGCCGTCTCTTCCGGTACTGGCCCGGGCGGGGCTCCACCACTGGGAGGAGCCCTGCATCAGCGGCACGCAGGGCAGCGGAGCGGTGTTCTTTTCCGGCTGCGTGCTCCGCTGCGTGTTCTGCCAGAACGGCAAAATCAGCCGGGAGCGCTTTGGAAAACCCGTCTCCCCCCGCCGCCTCCGGGAAATTTTTTCGCAGCTCATCGCCCAGGGGGCCCACAATATCAATCTGGTCAGCCCCACCCCCTTCGCCCACATCCTCCAGGAGGTTCTGGAGGCCCCCCTGCCGGTGCCTGTGGTGTGGAACACCGGCGGATATGAGCGCTTGGAGACGTTGCGGCGCCTGGAGGGCCGGGTCCAGGTGTGGCTTCCGGACCTGAAGTACGCCGAAAGCGGCCTGGCGGGCCGCTACAGCGGCGCGGCGGACTACTTCCCCGCCGCCTCCGCCGCCATTCTGGAGATGTACCGCCAAACCGGGGACTACGTGCTGGAGGACGGCCTGCTCAAGCGGGGGGTGCTCATCCGGCACCTGCTCCTGCCCGGCGCGCTGGAGAACGCCAAGGCCGTCATGGACTGGGTAGCCGCCTCCTTCCGGCCCGGACAGGTCCTCTTCTCCCTCATGGCCCAGTACACCCCCCAGCCGGGGGCCCAGGGCCTTCTCAGCCGCCGTGTCACCGGCGGCGAGTACCGCGCCGCCCTGGCCTATATGGAAAACGTGGGTATCACCAACGGCTACTGCCAGGACGCCGCCTCCGCCCATGCGGAGTATACCCCGAATTTCGACCTGACCGGGGTGTAGGGCATACGGCATACATTCGGCACACCTTCTTTTCTTTGTGAACAAAGAAAAGAAGCAAAAGAAAAACTTTTTGCGCAAAGCTACGCTTTGCTTTTATGTTTTATGTATGGACATATTCCTTTACGGCAAAAAACACGGCGCCGGACAAAGTTTTCGCCAGCCTTTTTCAAAAGGCTGCGGAGTCCAGAGGCGGAGCCTCTGGCGGGGGTATGGGGGCGGCGCCCCTACGGGACACCACCCGGCTATGGACCGGGGAGAGCGGGAGGAAGCCACCATGGCGATGGATGCGGACAAATACAGCTACACCCAGAACCGGGAGCTGAGCTGGCTGCGGTTCAACCAGCGGGTACTGGAGGAGGCGGGCGACGAGACGGTGCCGCTTTTGGAGCGGCTGAAATTCATCTCCATCTTCACCAGCAACTTAGACGAATTCTTTATGGTCCGGGTGGGAAATCTGTTTGATCTGAGTCTGGTTGCGCCGGAGGACATTGACAACAAGACCGGCTGCACGCCCAGAGAGCAGCTCGAGCAGGTCTACCGGGTGATTCCGGACCTCATCGCGGCCAAGGACCGGCTGTACGCCCAGGTGGCGGCCCTGCTGCGGCAGCAGGGGATAAGCGATCTGGCCATGGAGGAGCTGACGCCGGAGGAGCGCAAATACGTGGGCACCTACTACAAAGCCCGCATCCTGCCGGTGCTGTCCCCCCAGATTGTGGACAGCCGCCACCCCTTCCCCCACCTGGCCAACAAGGCGCTCTACGTGGCCGCGCTGGTGCGGAGCAAAAAGGGAAACGCCTCTCTGGGCTTTGTGCCGGTCCCCCAAAACCTGCCGGCCTTTCTTGCCATGCCCGGAAATCCCGGCCGGTTCCTCCGTATGGAGACCATTATCCGCCACTACGCCCAGGCCCTGTTCGGGGAGTACAGGCCGGAGTCCTTCTGCATCCTCTGCGCCACCCGCAACGCGGACCTCAGCTTTGACGGGGAGCTCCGGGACAGCGAATCCTACGCCTCCGGCGGCGAGGAGGCCGCCGAGGACCTGCGCAGCAGCATGAGCAAGCTGCTCAAGAAGCGGGCCAGCCTGTCCGTGGTCCGTCTGGAGCTGTCGGATCGGATTGGCGGGGAGTTTCTCAAGCTGCTCAAGAACCGGGTCCGGGTGGAGAGCCGCCAGATCTACTTCGACGCCTCCCCCCTGGACATGAAATATGTCTATGACCTGGTCCGCTCCCTGCCGGAGGAGCTGTCCGCGCCGCTGTCCTTTCCGCCCTACGCGCCCCGGTGGCCGGAGGACCTGGACCGGCGTCTGGGCATGATCGAGCAGATCCAGAAACGGGACCAGCTGCTGTTTTTCCCCTTTGACAGCGTGGATCCCTTCCTGCGCCTGCTCAGCGAGGCAGCGGACCGGCCGGACGTCCTCTCCATCAAGATCACCATCTACCGCCTGGCCACCTCCTCCAAAATTGCCCATATTCTCTGCAAGGCGGCGGAGAAGGGCAAGGAAGTGACGGTGCTCATGGAGCTGCGGGCCCGGTTTGACGAGGCCAACAACATCTCCTGGTCCCGCCTGCTGGAGGACTCCGGCTGTCAGGTGATCTACGGCGTGGAGGACTACAAGTGCCACAGCAAGATCTGTCTGATCACCCTGCGCCGGGGAGACCGGCTCAGCTATATCACCCAGATCGGAACCGGCAACTACAACGAGCGGACCAACGCCATGTACACGGACCTGAGCCTCATGACGGCCGACGAGCAGATCGGCCTGGACGGCACGGTCTTTTTCCAGAACATGCTGCTGGGCAATCTGGAGGGCGACTACCGGCACCTGCTGGTGGCCCCCGGCGGGCTGAAAAGCCGGCTGCTGGAGCTCATAGACGGCCAGATTGCCCAGGGGCCGGAGGGCTATATCTGCATCAAGGCCAACTCCATGACCGAGCGGGAGATCATGGATAAGCTGATGGAGGCCTCCCAGGCCGGGGTGCAGATCCGGATGATTCTGCGGGGCATCTGCTGCCTGCGCCCCGGCATCGCCGCCCGGACGGAGAATATCAACGTCACCAGCATTGTGGGCCGCTACCTGGAGCACGCCAGAATCTACTGCTTCGGCCGGGGGCGGGAGGCTCAGGTCTATATCGCCTCCGCCGACCTCATGACCCGGAATCTGGTCCGCCGGGTGGAGATCGCCTGCCCCATCTACGACCCGGAGGTGAAGTCCCAGCTTCTGCGGATCCTCAACACCCAGCTGGAGGACAACGTGAAGGCCAGCTCCCTGCTGCCGGACGGCTCCTACTACCGCAAGCGCAACAGCCAGAGCGAGCGCAGCAGCCAGGAGGTTTTTATGGCCCGGAGCATCCACAGGACGCCTCAGCCCCCGCCTGAGCGGCCCAAGGGGCTCCACCGGCTCTTCGGCGGCATACGGGGCTGGGGAAGGCGGGGCGAGAAATAGGAAATAAGCGAACCCCCTGCGCGGCTCCGCGCAGGGGGTTCGCTTGCGTGTGTCGGGACCACAGCTGATCCCCTGTTCAATATATATCGAACACAGTTAAAAGCTGGTAAAGCTTAGGCGCTGTTTGAAAAATGGGAATATGCCCGATGGCGAGGGATTTTTTCGCCAGACGAAGCCAATTTGACGCCGGAATACTGGATGTATTGCAAGGAAACTTGGCAATGCATGGCGGACCCGCCGTTTGGGCATGTTGACATTTTTCAAACAAGCCCTAGGGCCGTGCAAAATCACAAGGGCGGTGGAGTGCAGGGGCAAAGCACCTGCCGGGTTTGGGCAGAGCCCAACAGGTACTCGTTTTCAACTGTGTCTGCTATAGGCAAAAAACATCTCAGAGCTCCCCGTCGATCTCTGCCAGCCGCTCCTCAAGCTCCTTGCGCCGCTTTCCGGTGAAGATCCCTTTCAGGCCGGAGAGCTCCTTTTTCAGCGCTCTCCGCTCTCTGTCCAGCAGCTCCTTCCGCTGTCTGACCGCCTCGCCCTCCGTCAGCGTATCCTCCAGCAGCCGCAGATCGTCAAACAGCTTCCACTCGGCCACCTCACACTGGCCGCATCGGTTATCCCCCGTGGCCACCACGGTCCCGTCCACCCGGAGACCCACCGTATGGCGGGCGCCCGCGGCAATGGCAATGATGTCCCGCCAGTCCGACACATCGCACTGGCCGCAGCTGTTGTCGCCCGCGGCCACCACGGCGCCGTCCGCCTTCAGGCCCACCGTGTGGCTGGTTCCGGCGGCCACGGAGACGATATCCGTCCAGTCGGTGATCCCCTCGCCGCCGATCACCGTTACCGTACCGTCCTCCTTCAGGCCCACCGTGTGGCGGGAGCTGCTGGCAATGGCCACAATATCCCGCCAGCTGACCGCCTTGGAGCGGTACAGCGTCGCCGTCCAGCCGGCAACCACCACCGTGCCGTCGGATTTCAGCCCAATAGTGCGGTATACGTCCGCCGCAACCGCCACAATCTCGCTCCAGCCGGCTACGCTGCACTGGCCGTGGTCGTTTTTCCCGGCCGCCGCCACCGTGCCGTCGGAGCGCACGCCCAACGTATAGGCGGCTCCCACGGCAATGGACACGATATCCGTCCAGCCGGCCACATTGCACTGGCCGTGGTCGTTTTTCCCCACCGCCACCACCGTGCCGTCCGCCTTCAGCCCAACCGTATGACCCGCATCGGCGGCCACGGCGATCACGTCCCGCCACTTTGCCACGCTGCACTGTCCGTCGCCGGTATAGCCCACCGCGATAACCGAGCCGTCGCCGCGGACCGCAGCGGTGTGGGTGGCCCCGGCGGCGGCAAAGAGCCCGAAGCGCCTGACGGAGTCCCGGTTCGAGAGGACCTCCCGGGCTGTGGGCAGCTCCGCCCTTTTGCGCCCCCCGTCCGCCAAGCTGCCCAGCAGGCCCTCCACCCGGTCCAGCAGCTCCTCCGCCGCCCCTGCCCGTCCCATATCCTGGGCGTGCAGCGCGGAAAATTCCTTCGGCATGCCGCCGGGGTCCATCCCCATATAGCAGGGAATCAGAGCCTTCTCCTCCCCCGCTGTGACGAGGGCTAAAAACCGGCTCCACTCATTTTTCACCCAAACGTCATCGAACCGCTGGGAGCTTGTCCCAAATACCAGCATCACTCTGGCGCTGCTCAGCGCGGCAAAAATATAGGGCTCGCCTGCCGCCCGGGCGGCAGGCTCCGGCGGCAGATGGGAGAAGAACGCCCGGCGCCCCTTGGCAGTCAAGCCGTCGCACACCTCCTGGGCCATGGCGGCGTCCGGCGTGCGCTGCCCGGCGGCGTCGGTCTCCTGGCAGCAGATAAAAACGTCGTAGGGCGGCTCGCCCTCCACAGCCTCGATGCTGGCGCGGCGCAGCCTTTCAATGGCCTTCGCTTCCTCCCGATAGACCTTCCGGGCGGCGGGGTCCGCGTTGTCTATGGCCTGCTCCAGATCGCCGTCCTCCATCACGCTGGCAAAGGAGGGGCGGTGGCAGGCGGGGACCTTCTTCCCCGTGGCCGGTTCGTCAAGATAGGAGACGCCGTACCGGCACAGCACCAGGCCCCAGTAGGCCTCCGCCTCCTCCGGGAACTCCGCCGCGATCCCCCTGTAGACCTCCGCCGCCTTGTCGAAGTCGCAGGCGCGCAGCAGGCGGCCCGCCCGGATGAAATGGATCACCTTTTTCCCGGTATCAAACGTGGGAAGAGTCTGCCTGCTTCCGCAGCAGGGGCAGTCCGCAACCGTTATTCCCTCTGTGACAGGCAGATCGCCGCCGCACATTCTGCACTTGACCAGCGCCATATTCCCCAGCCTCTCTTCCCTCTGTGTTTACCGGAGCCTCCCAGCGCCCGGGCTGAAAAATCCATCCAGTTTACCATTTTACAGTATATTATATTTTCCACCCATTGACAAGCCCTCCCTGGGGAAATGGAAAAATTTTGCCCCTCCCGATGGTCCTCCTCCCCGGAGGCACGAAGCGGCCGCCCGGGCGCCGCTGGGAGCGTCCGGGCAGCCGCTCTGTCCGTCTTATATCCTGTTTAGTTTCTCAACGCGTTCGAATTGGCGAGGGGATTTTTCGCCAATCGAGGCGTGAAGCCGCAGGAATACTATGGTATTTCAAGGCTGGACAACAAAGAGTGGCGGAAAATTTACCGCCAAGGCGGGCGCGGGGAGATGCTAAACAGGCTCTTATATTCCGTCTCTACCGGATGTGCAGCAGCCGCGCCAGCTTCTCCCCGTGGGGGACCATCTTCAGGTCCTCCCGGGTGATGAGCCGCAGGGCGATCACCAGCACAAGGTACACCACCACGGCGATGCCCACCGCCAGGAGGGTGGCCAGGCTCTCCCTGGCGTAGCCGCCGCTGAGGAACCGGGCCAGCAAGCCTCGGGCGGCCCAGGCCGCGGCTCCCATGGCTCCGGAGGCCAGAACCGGCTTGGCAAATATGCGCAGATAGCTGGGCTTCTCCTCCAACAGCCCCCGGACAATGGCCAGGTTGATCAGGGCAATCAGGGCGTAGCAGGCCAGGGTGCCAATAGGCGCGCCCTTGATGTTGATGTCCGGATTCCCCACCAGCACATAGTTGATGGCCACCTTGACCACCCCGCCAATCAGCATGGTGTAGATGGGCAGGCGCACCCTGCCGTGGGCCTGCATGATGGAGTTGGTCAGCAGCATGATGCACACAAAAATCGAGGCAATGCCCAGAAGCTGGAGATGGTAGGTGGCCGCGTCGGCCGTGGCCTGCCGGGCGGGGTAGAGCAGGTGCAGTATGGGCCCCGCCAGCACCGAGAGCCCTACCCCCGCCGGCAGCGCCAGCATAGCGATGAGCCGGAAGCTGGTGGTGACCACCCGGTTCACCTCCCGGTGGTCCCTCCGGACCACCCCCACAGACACCGCCGGGATGAGGCTCACCGCCACGGCGGGCAGAAAGGCGGCGGGCAGGTTGAAGAGGGTGCTGGAGAAGGTGTACTGTCCGTAGAGGGAGGCTGCCGCCCGCTCCTCCAGGCCCAGCACGTCCTGGAGCTGGCCCAGAATAATGGTCTGATCCAAAAGGTTCAGCAGGCTCATGCCCGCCTGGCCGATGGTGATGGGGATCCCCAGCCCCAGAAGCCGCCGGAGGATGACGCCCCGGCTCTCCGGGACGTCGGTGCCCCAGAGGATGGGCCTTCGGTTTTTACGGTAGTTGCGGATCATGTAGAGCATGGCCAGCACCGTGCCGGCGCTGACGCCCACGATAGCTCCGGCGGCTCCCATCTCCAGGGAGCTCCCCGCGTGGATCAGGTACCAGGCCAGGGGCAGGCCAATCACCAGCTTGAAAAGAGCCTCAATGAACTGGCTGACCGCCGTGGGAACCATGTTCTGCCGCCCCTGGGCAAAGCCCCGGTAGGCGCACATGACGGAAACACAGATCACCGACACCCCCAGCGCCTTAATGGGCCAGTAGGCCAGGGTGTTATTCATCATAGCGGCCAGCTGCTCCGTAAAGAGCAGCATGGCGGCGGTACCCGCCACGCCCAGCCCCACAAAGAGGGCCATGGCGGTGTTGAAGCAGCGGCGCATCTGGGTCCGCCGGCCCGTAGCATTGGCCTCGCTGATGAGCTTGCTGAGCGCCAGGGGCAGCCCGGCGGTGGACAGCGTCAGCAGAAACGCGTAAATGTTGTACGCGCTCATAAAGTGGGTGACGCCCTCCTCCCCCAGGATGTTGTTCAGGGGGATCTTATAGAGCGCGCCGCAGATCTTGACAAACACGGTGGAAATCGCCATCACCGTGACCCCACCCATAAAGGACTGCTTCTTTTCTCTGGACATGAAATACCTCGTAATCGTCAGGATAGTATTCCTGCAAAACACAGGAATACTATCCTCATGATTTAAGCTGTTTTGCTTACAATCTGGCGCGTATTCCCTCCGGCCTCCTGGCCTGAAAGCCGTATCGCGCGGGTGAGCACCGCTCGACCCTACAAACGAATCCCATCTGGTTGGAAGCTTGCTATACTATACGCGCCGGGCCCCCCGGACATGACTGGCCCCCGGCAAACCCTTAGCCGTCATTATCGGGACCGTCATTCGGCTTCGCCGAACGACCGGCCCCGGCAAGCCCTTGGGCCGTCCTATTGACGGCCCAA
>CATLAL010000018.1 GCA_949878425.1 uncultured Oscillospiraceae bacterium | reverse complement strand
TTCTTCTTCTCAAACGCTGGCGCGGCATTGCTACGCGCTACGCCAAAAACGTCGCTTCCTTCGTTGCTGCTGTCCAAATTCGTTGTATTGCTATTTGGCTCCTTGTTTATTGACGACACCATCTAAGAAAGTGACGGATTCCGCTGTGCTGGCTCCTGCCGTTTTCCACGGCTTGCATGGCGTGGATTCTGCCAATTTTGCGGCGGTATTTTCCCATCGCAGACGGTAGCATCAAACATCCCCGTTCCAACAGCGGGAGCAAACTCCTGTACTCCCTCACCCACAAGAGGTCGATTGTTTCTCTGGTAATTCTTCAACCCATCACGGGAGATATAGAAGTTCTGGAGGTTCCGTGTCTTACGGTAGAAGTACCGGAACTGATAGAAGGACGGGTATTCCTCAACCAGTACACCCAAGCCATCACAGTAGGCATACTGGATAGCGTCATATGTCCGGCACACCTCAGCGCACTTACCAAGTACCCGCTTCTCACAGCGTCCTTTGAAGTTTTTCTTCCTCATGCTTGCAGCCCTCCCCTGTGGGAACATCCCGCACGATTCCCCAAAAACGTCCCCCAAAAACGAAGTTGGCCCGTTTTGGGGAAATTTACGTTGATGGATTTGGGAAATGTCATCGCCCGAAAGCCCTGATACACAGGCGTTTCAAGCCTGATGTCAAATCCCCAAAAACATCATCCAGGAATATCACCATGTCGTAGGGCAACGGGATTTATCCTGTTAGGGGCAAATTCGTTTATCCACCCGGCCCTTGGGCCGGACGCCCCTACTCCATGGTGATATAGCGCAAAATGTTCCTAAAATCCTTGTATTAGGCAGGGAAAGGATAGTCCGAAGGACAAAAATAAGACCCTGCACGGTTAGGTGCAAGGTCTTATTTTTCTATGGCGTAGGCTAAGTGTTATTGCCCTGAACAGGATAAATCCCGTTGCCCTACGACAACTTGTTTTCAGCCGCTCTGGGATTTTTTATAGCTGCCTGGGCAGCGGCCAGCCGGGCGATGGGCACCCGGAAGGGGGAGCAGGACACGTAGGTCAGCCCCACGTCGTGACAGAACTCCACGGTGGAGGGGTCGCCGCCCTGCTCGCCGCAGATGCCCAGCTTGATATCCGGGCGGGTTTCCCGTCCCAGCTGGCAGGCCATTTTCACCAGACGGCCCACGCCCACCTGATCCAGGCGGGAGAAGGGGTCAGACTCGTAGATCTTCCGGTCGTAGTAGCTGGCCAGGAACTTGCCGGCGTCGTCGCGGCTGAAGCCGAAGGTCATCTGGGTCAGATCGTTGGTGCCGAAGGAGAAGAATTCAGCCTCCTTGGCGATGTCGTCGGCAGTGAGAGCGGCGCGGGGGATTTCAATCATCGTGCCGACCTTGTAGGTCATGTCGCTGCCGGCCTCCTCAATAAGGCGGTGGGCCACCTTGTCAATGGTCTTTTTCACGTAGGCAAGCTCGCGGGCCTCGCCCACCAGGGGAACCATGATCTCCGGGACGATTCGCCACGCCGGACGGCGGGAGCGGACAGCCAGAGCGGCCTTGATGATGGCGGCGGTCTGCATTTTGGCGATCTCCGGATAGGTGATGTCCAGACGGCAGCCCCGGTGCCCCATCATGGGGTTGAACTCGTGGAGGCTGGTGATGGTCTCCCGCAGGCGCTCCTCGGTGATGTTCATCTCCTTGGCCAGAGCCTTGATGTCAGCCTCGTCGGTGGGCAGGAACTCGTGGAGGGGCGGGTCGAGAAGGCGGATAGTGACGGGCTTGCCCATCATGGCCTCGTAGATCTCCTCAAAGTCCTTCTGCTGCATGGGCTCGATCTTGGCCAGGGCCCGCTCCCGCTGCTCCACCGTCTCGGAGACGATCATCTCCCGGATGGCGGCGATGCGGTCGGTGTCAAAAAACATGTGCTCCGTGCGGCACAGGCCGATGCCCTCCGCGCCGAAGTTCTTGGCCTGGCGGGCGTCCTTGGGGGTGTCGGCGTTGGTGCGGACCTGGAGATCCCGGAACTTGTCCGCCCAGTTCATAATGCGCTCAAACTCGCCGCTGATCTTCGCCTCGGCGGTGTGGAGCCGCTCGCCGTAGATGTTGCCGGTGGAGCCGTCCAGGCTGATCCAGTCGCCCTCCTTATAGGTCTTGCCGGCCAGGGTGAACTGCTTATTGGCCTCATCCATGACGATGTCGCCGCAGCCGGAGACGCAGCAGGTGCCCATGCCCCGGGCCACCACGGCGGCGTGGCTGGTCATGCCGCCCCGGACCGTCAGAATGCCCCGGGCAAAGTGCATGCCCTCAATATCCTCAGGAGAGGTCTCCAGGCGGACCAGAATCACCTTGTGGCCCTTGTCCACCCACTCCACCACGTCGTCGGCAGTAAAGACCACCTGGCCGGCGGCGGCGCCGGGGGAGGCGGCCAGGCCCTGGCCGATGGGGGCCACCCGGTCCAGCTCCTCCTGGGGGAAGGTGGGGTGGAGGAGGGAGTCCAGGCTCTTGGGGTCGATCATGCCGACGGCCTCCTCCTCGGTGATCATGCCCTCGTCCACCAGGTCGCAGGCGATCTTCAGCGCGGCGGCGGCGGTGCGCTTGCCGTTGCGGGTCTGGAGCATGAAGAGCTTCTTGTTCTCAATAGTGAACTCCATGTCCTGCATGTCCCGGTAGTGGTACTCCAGACGGCTGGAGATGTCCACAAACTGCTGGTACGCCTCGGGCATCACCTCCGCCAGCTGGTCGATGGTCTGGGGCGTGCGCACGCCGGCAACCACGTCCTCGCCCTGGGCGTTCATCAGGAACTCGCCGAAGAGCTTCTTCTCGCCGGTGGCGGGGTTGCGGGTGAAGGCCACGCCGGTACCGGAGGTGTCACCCATGTTGCCGAACACCATCTCCTGCACGTTGACGGCAGTGCCCCAGGAGGAGGGAATGTCGTTCATACGGCGGTAGTAGATGGCCCGGGGGTTATCCCAGGAGCGGAACACCGCCCGCACGGCGCCCATGAGCTGCTCCCGGGCGTCCTGGGGGAACTCCTCGCCGATCTTCTCCCGGTACTCGTCCTTGAACAGCTCGGCCAGCTCCTTGAGATCCTTGGCGGTCAGCTCCGTGTCCAGGGTGACGCCCCGCTTGGCCTTCATGGCGTCGATGAGCTCCTCAAAATACTTCTTGCCCACCTCCATGACAACGTCGGAGTACATCTGGATAAACCGGCGGTAGGAGTCGTAGGCAAAGCGGGGATTGCGGGTTTTTTTGGCAAAGGCCTCCACGACCTGATCGTTGAGGCCCAGGTTCAGGATGGTATCCATCATGCCAGGCATGGAGGCCCGGGCCCCGGAGCGGACGGAGACAAGCAGAGGGTTGTTCATATCGCCGAACTTCTTGCCGGTCATATCCTCCAGCTTGGCCATGTAGGCCATGATCTCATCCTGAATTTCGGCGTTGATGGTGCGCCCATCCTCATAGTACTGAGTGCAGGCCTCGGTTGTGATCGTGAACCCCTGGGGCACGGGCATGCCCAGATTCGTCATCTCCGCCAGATTGGCGCCCTTGCCGCCCAGCAGCTCCCGCATGGAGCCGTTGCCCTCGGAGAACAGATAGACAAATTTTTTGCTCACTTGTTCTTTTTCCTCCTAAAGTTGATCAGTGTAATTATTTCCCCGAATTGAATGCCGTACACTCTATTATAGGAGGACTATCCCGGCTTTGCAAGAGAATTTTTCCAAAATTAGCACAAATTTTAGGTCTATTGGGGCGCGGTCCGTTTTCCGCCCCTTTTTTTCCCGGGCCGGTTGATTTTTTGGTGGGAAATGTGATAGAATACCTATTATTCGCGCCGTCATCTGGCAAAGGGAGAGGGGGGACCGCCATGACCCGGAGCGTGGGCCTGGCCATAGCGGGGGAGCCCGGTCTGACCCGGTATATCAGGGAGGCCGCCGGACGGGACGCCCTGGGCCACGCGGTGATCCTCAGCGGCCAGGGGGCGCTGGAGGAGGCGGCCCGGTTTCTGGCAGCGGCCATGGAGTGTACGGGGGCGGACAGGCCCTGCGGCGTCTGCGGCCCCTGTGAGAAGGTTCTGCGGGGCGTCCACCCGGACGTGATCACTGTGGCGGATCCAGACCACAAGAATATTTCCGTGGAGGTGCTGCGCCGGGTGGCGGCGGACGCCTACATCCTGCCCAACGAGGGCAGGCGCAAGGTCTACATCTTTCCGGACTGCGGCCTGCTGGACCCCAAGGCCCAGAACGTGCTGCTAAAGGTGCTGGAGGAGGGCCCGCCCCAGGCGGCGTTCCTGTTCTGCGCCGCCAGCAGCGCCCTGCTGCTGCCCACCATCCGGTCCCGGGCGGTCCACTGGCGGCTGCTGGGCCAGGCCGGGGAGCAGGGGACCCGCGGCGGGGAGCGGCTGTGCGGCCTGCTCTGCGGCGGCAGCGCCGCCGAGCTGACAGCCTTCTGCGCGGAGCTGGAAAACAGCAAGATCACCAGAGAGGAGCTGCGCGGGCTCCTCTCCGAGGCCAGAGACCGGCTGGCGGACGCCCTTGCCGCCTGCTACACCGGGGCGGGAGACGCCCTGGCCCGGGAGCTGGCCGGCGCTCTGGGCCGGCGGAGGCTCTCCGCCGCCGCGGACGTGTTGGACGGCTTTATCCGGCAGTGCGGCTATAATGTCGGCGTAGGGCACCTGACCGGGGCGCTGGCGGCGGCGCTGATCGTCTAAACGGGTTTTCTTTTTCTGAGGAGCCTCTCCAACGACCTCCAGCGTGAGGCGGACGCCCAGGCGGAAGCCCTCCCGGAAGTTGGCGGTGTCGATGATCCGTTCCCGCTGGCAGAGGCAGTCCCGGTGCCTGTCAATGAAGTCCTCCCCCACAGCGGCCTCCACCTGGTCCCAGAAGGCCCGGTATTCCTCCCGGCAGGCTGCCGGAAGCAGTGATCGAGGGTCCTGCGGAGTGTACGAATTGTAGAAGATATCATCTAAAATACTCATTGTGTTCTCTTTGCCTGTATTTTTGTTAGTTCTGATATTTAGAATACCGGCAAGGTCAGTATATTCCAAATATCAGAATATGCCAAAAAGTTACCGGGGGCGGAGCCCTCGGGCTCTCATATACCTATGCATTCACGTGTACTCACGGCAAAGAAGAAAGGAAACAAGAAAGCTATGGCAGAAGTCATCAGCGTCCGCTTTCGCGGCAACGCAAAAAACTACTATTTCGATCCCCGGGGGCTGGCAATCCAGCCGGACGAGTACGTAGTGGTGGAAACCGCCCAGGGCATGGAGTATGCCCGCTGCGTGGAGGGGCCCCACACCGTACCGGATCAGAGCGTGGTCCAGCCTCTGCGGCCCGTGGTGCGCCTGGCCACGGAGAACGACCACAAGGCCGCCGCCTACAACCGCAAGCGGGAGAAGGAGGCCTTCGGCATCTGCGAGAAGAAGATCGCCGACCACGGCCTGGAGATGAAGCTGGTCAGCGTAGAGTGCAGCTTTGAGGGCAACAAGATCATCTTCTTTTTTACCGCCGACGGGCGGGTGGACTTCCGGGAGCTGGTCCGGGATCTGGCCGGCGTGTTCCGGGCCCGCATCGAGCTGCGTCAGATTGGCGTGCGGGACGAGGCAAAGATGCTGGGGGGGATCGGCATCTGCGGCCGTCCCCTGTGCTGTAGCCAATTTCTCAATGAATTTATCCCCGTGTCCATTAAAATGGCCAAGACCCAGAACCTCAGCCTGAATCCGGCCAAGATATCCGGCGCCTGCGGCCGACTCATGTGCTGCCTGAAGTACGAGCAGGCCGCCTATGAGGATGCCGCCAGCCGCATGCCCAGAAACGAGAGCTTTGTGGATACGCCCGACGGCGTGGGCAATATCAGCAGCGTGGATCTCCTCCAGGAGCAGGTCCAGGTCCGGCTGGACAGCGCTCCGGAGGCCCCCAAACGGTACAAAAAGAGCGAGATTCGGGTGCTGCGCAACGGCAAAGGGTCCCGGGATGGGATTGAAATTCCCAAGGAGCGCCCCGCCCGCGCCGCCGCCCCGGAGCCGGAGGAGGCCCCCTTCCGCCGCCGGGATCCCATTACCGTGTCGTCTGTGGTGGTTCAGAGCGAGGAGGAGTCCCGCCGTCCCGCCGCCCGCCGCCCCAGCGGCAGAGTCAAGCAGCCCGCCCCCAAGCAGGCCCCCGCAAAGCTGCCCGGAAAACCAAGACAGGAAAACCGGCCCAAGGCCGAAAAGCGGCAGGACCGGCCGGAAAAACTCCCCGTGCGGACTGTTACAGACACAACCGCTGAGAAAAAGGCCGCTGCCGACCGGGCAGCCCGCCAGGAGGCCGGAGAGCCGGCCAAGAGCGGCGCGGGCCGCCGCCGTCCCTACCGCCGCCCCAGGGGCAAGTAGGCGATGTCTCTCTAAAAATTGCGGCCACCCCGGGGTGGCCGCAATTTTTGATTGACAGGTGTAAAGCAATGTGATATGATCACAGAGAAAATCAGCTTTGCGGGAGGTGCCCCTTTGAAGAAATATTGGAGGCAGATTGCCGCCGGAATTCTGGCGGCGGTGCTGCTGTGCCTGTGGCTGGATATCCGGTTTGGCACGTTCAGCGGCCAGCGCTGCCGACTGCCGGTGCTGATGTACCACCACTTTGTAACCGACCAGGCGGCGGAGGAGAAGGAGCAGGCCGGGGAGGAGCTGCTGGGCACGGTGGTATCCGAGGGGCGGTTCCGGGAGCAGATGACCGCTCTGCACCGGGCCGGCTACCATGCCGTCACTCTGGAGCAGATACGTGATTTTGTTCTCGACGGCGAGCCCCTGCCGGACAAGCCGGTCCTTATCACCATGGACGACGGCTACGCCAGCAATCTGGAGATCGCCGCCCCCATTCTGGAGGAGCTTGGCATGTGCGCCACGGTCTTTGTCATCGGCATCAACGAGGGGGAGCCGGTATATGTCCACTCCGGCGAGCCCTTCTGGCAGGCCCGGTTTGCCTATGAGGAGGCCGTAAGCTGGGTGGAAAAGGGAGTGTTGGACCTCCAGTCCCACACCTTTGACATGCACCAGCTGGCCAGCTACGGGTACGGACCCCGGGATGGCATGCTGCCCCTGGAGGGGGAGGCGGAGGAGGACTACCGGCAGGCCCTCCGGGAGGACATGGACCTCTTCCGGGAGCGGCGGGAGGGGCGGGTGGCCACGGAGCTGATGGCTCTGGCCTTTCCCTTTGGCTACTGGTCCGAGGAGACGGACCGGCTGCTGGAGGAGGAGGGGATCTCCCTCACCTTTACCATTGACGAGCGGGGCAACACGCTGTACACCGGCAGGACGGATTCCATGCGCCGGATGGGACGCTTTAACGTCACGGAGAGCATAGACGGCAGCATGCTGGTGAACCGGCTGGACGCCGTCAGTTGATTGGGAGCGCCATATATGACCATGCGGGAATTCTTTGCGGAGCACCCGGAGGCCGCCGTGGCTTTTTCCGGCGGCGTGGACTCCGCCTGGCTGCTCCATGAGGCGGTCCGGTACGCCCGGCGGACCGCCGCCTACTTTGTCCGCACCCCCTTTCAGCCGGACTTTGAGCTGGAGGACGCCCGGGACACCGCCGCCCAGTTGGGCGCGCCCCTGCGGGTCCTGGATTTTGACATTCTCACCGTTCCGGAGGCTGCCGCCAACCCGCCGGACCGCTGCTACTACTGCAAGCGGGCCCTCTTCTCCCGGCTGCTGGAGGCTGCCGGGGCGGATGGATTCCCCCTGGTTCTGGACGGCGGCAACGCCTCCGACGACGCGGGGGACCGGCCCGGCATGCGGGCTCTGAGGGAGCTGGGCGTCCTATCGCCCCTGCGCCTGTGCGGCCTTATGAAGGCGGAGATCCGGCGTCTGGCCCGGGAGGCGGGCCTGGCGGTGTGGGACAAGCCCTCCTACGCCTGCCTCGCCACCCGCGTCCCCGCCGGTACCGCCATCACCCAGGCCGATCTGGACCGGGTGTCCAGAGGGGAGGCCCTCCTGATGGAGCGGGGACTCTCCGACTTTCGCCTCCGGCTCCGGGGGCGGGAGGCCCTGCTCCAGGTCCGCTCCGAGCAGATGGAGCTGGCCCTGCGGATTCTGCCGGAGGCGGAGCGCCTTCTGGACTTTTCCCGGATCCGGCTGGACCGCGTCCCCCGGGTGAGCCGGGAGGTGTAGAGACCGTATATTTTTCGCATACGAGCGGCTCCCCGGCCAAAGGCCGGGGAGCCGCTTTGCTCGTATCGTATGATATTACAGGGTAAAGACCTGGTCCAGTTCCTGGCCGCAGGCAGCGATCTGCTCCTTGGAGCCCACGACGCACACGCCGCCGGTCTCCCCCAGCTTCCGCAGCGCCTCGGCCATGGCCGCCAGCTCCTCCGGCTTGGCGGAGAGCATCTCCGCCCGGCGGCGGCGGCGGTCGGCGTAGGTGACGCCCTTGAGGTACAGCCCATCGCTGTTGCGGCCCTTCCGGCTGGGCAGCATCAGGGGGTCGGACTCCGCCACCGCGCCGATGATCAGGCCGGTGAGGTCCGGCGCGCCGCCGCAAAACTGGGTCAAAAAGTCCGCCGTCTGCCGGTAGCAGGCCAGGGATCTGGCCGCGCCCGGGTCACGGTAGGAGTAGAAGCTCACATTGCCGGAGTCGCTGACGCCCATTCCCGTGCCATAGGCGCCGCCCTGGACCCGGATGACGTTCCAAAGGTAGGCCAGGGTGACGGCGCGGCTCGCGACGCGGAGCGCACCGCTGTAGGGGATTCCATACCGGAGCAGGCTGCCGCCCAGGGCGGCGAAGGACACGTCCACAGGGAGGACAATGCCCTCCTTCCGCACGCCCCAGGGGCCCACGGCGCAGGGGAGGTCCTCCCGGGTCCCGGCCGGAAGCTGGGCCAGGACCGTCCGCTCCAGGGCAGCGGCGCAGGCGTCCTCTACGCCGGTGACGCCGATGGTCAGACGTCCCGCGGTGAAGATCCTGGCGCACAGGCCCTGCAGCTGCTCCGTCAGGGCGGCGGCGCGGCCGTCAAAGTTTCTCTCCAGCTCCTTGAGCCACTGGCAGTAGGAGAGGCCGCCGATGTGCTCCCGGACCGCGCCCTCGGCGGAGAAGCCGGCGGACACCCGGGTGACGGCAAAGCTGTGGCCGTTGGCCGCCGCGCTCTGCTCCATCTGGGCGCTGTACTGGCGCACCAGATTCCGCAGCTGCCGGGTGTCGTCGAAGCGAGTGGAGGCGGCGATCTCCAGAATGAGGGCCGCGGCCTTCTCCAGCTTGGCCTCCAGGGCGCTGAAGGACACGCACAGATAGGTCCGGCAGCTGTCCGGCTCGTTGACCCTGCCGTAGGGCTCAATGCTGAAATGGATGGCCCCCAGCAGAAGGCGCTGGAGCTTTTGCAGGGTCAGGCTGTCGTGGCTGGCGGTGTCCAGCTCGCCCAGCAGGGCGCAGAGGAGGGCGGCGCAGGGGAGCTGCTCCGCTGTGAGGTCGCTGATGTCAAAGTACAGCGAGACATAGCCCACGCCGCCGGTGGGGATGTGGTGGCGCAGCAGGGGGACGCCGCATAGCTCCCCCACCTCCAGGGGAACGTCCTCCGGCTCCGTGGGGATGTCCTCCAGACGCAGAGCGGGGATAGAGGCCAGGGCCTCCGGCGTGTCCACGGAGGCCTGCCAGGCGTCCAGAGCCGCCTGCTGCTCCTCCAGGGCGGCCCGCTCCGCCGGGGTCCAGCTCCCGCCGGCGGAGCGCAGGCGGGCGGCTTCCGCCGCCCGGTTCTCCTCGCCCAGGGTGGCGGAGGGAACCAGTAGCACCTGGCAGCTGTGCTCGCTGCGGAGGAGCGTCCGCTCCAGCAGGGCCTCGAAATAGCCCTCCTCCAGCTTCCGGTTCAGGGAGGCGAAGAGCTCCCCCACCTCCAGATTGGCCGCCGGGTCGCCGCCGTAGAGCCAGCTGCCCAGCACGCCCATGCCAAGGCCCAACCCCTGGGGCATGCGGCCGTAGTCCCGCTCCCGCATCTGGAACTCCATGTTGGCCAGGGTGGCCGCCAGCCGCTCGTGGTCCATTCCCTCCCGGACCAGCCGCTCCAGCTCCGAGCGAACGGCGGACTCCACCTCGCCGGCCCGGGAGTCGTCCATGTTGCGGACCTCCAGGACAACCACGGGCTGGAGGATGCCGTCCTCCACCTGGATGGACACGTCCTGCCCCAGTCCGGCGGAGAGGATCCGCTCCTTCAGGGGAGACTGGTTCCCGCCGCACAGTGCGTCGGCGATGGCGTGCATGGCCGTCACCTCCTCCCGGCAGGTGTAGTCCCCCAGCACATAGCCCCAGGCCAGCCGCGCCCGGCTGGCGGCGCTCTCATTGGGCGAAATTTCGTAGGACGCTCGGAGGAGGGGGCTCTTCACCGGGGCCTGGAGGGAGAATTCCGGCTGTCCGTCCTGCCTGTCGTAGGCGCAGAGGAACTCGCCGTCCAGGATGGAGAGGACCTCCTGAACGTCCATCTGGCCGTCCAGGAAGATGTAGGAGTTGGAGGGGTGGTAGAATTTCCGGTGGCTGGCCAGGAACTGCTCGTAGGTCAGCTCCGGGATGTGGACCGGGTCGCCGCCGGAGTCGCAGCCGTAGCAGGTATCCGGGAAGAGCTGGCGGAGCACGCTCCGCCCCAGCAGGGTGTCCGCCGAGGCGTAGGCCCCCTTCATCTCGTTGAACACCACGCCCTTATAGGAGACCTCCCCGCCGTCCTTGGGCATCTCGTAGTGCCAGCCCTCCTGGCGGAAGATCTCCGGCTTGGTATAGATGAGCGGATGGAGCACCGCGTCCATGTACACCCGCATCAGGTTGAGAAAGTCCTTGGGATTCCGGCTGGAAATGGGGTAGAAGGTCTTGTCCGGAAAGGTCATGGCGTTGAGGAAGGTATTCATGGAGCTCTTCATCAGCTCCACGAAGGGCTCCTTCACCCGGTACTTATTCGACCCGCACAGGACGGAGTGCTCCAGGATGTGGAACACGCCCGTGTCGTCCGAGGGCAGGGTGCGAAAGGCGATGCCGAAGGTCTTGTTCTCATCCTTCCGGTCCAGCCAAACCAGCCGCGCGCCGCTCTTCTCGTGGTCCATCCGGTAAAGCCGCGCCTCCAGCTCCGGCAGGGGCCGAATCTCCCGCACAGTAAACCCGCTGTAAGTCTTTCCGTTTTCCATCTCTATCTGCCTCCTTATATTTGATGGCCCCAGTATATCGAATTTCTCCCGGCCGCGCAAGCGGCCTGCGCCATTTGGTCCAAAACCACGCCTATTGTGGCTGGGGCCCTGGTTTACGGAACCAGAACCGTATGGAACCGGCCGCTGTAGTAGTCGGCCACCTTCTGCTGGAAGTACTGGATGTAGAGGTTCATACAGCCGGCGGCCAGGCCGTCCTCATCGGGGGGCTCCATGCCGGCGTCCCGGTACTGGCGCAGGACGTCCTCCTGGGTAAAGGCTGTGCCGTCCTGGGAGGCGAGGGCCTGCCCCAGGGCGGCGCGCCGCACCATGTCCGCGCACTGGGCGCGGAGGGCCTCCCAGCAGGCCTCGCCGCTCTGGTCCGTCAGGCGCAGCATCTTGGCCAGATTCTCCTCCCGGCTGCCCCCCATGGCGTCCAGCTGGGCCACGGTTCCCCGGTAGAGCCGGCGGTAGCCGTCGTTGTCCTCGCCCACGTCCGCAAAATCCGAGTGCTCCAGGACCGCTTTAGTGACAACTTCACACAGGGCCTGGGTCTTGCCCCGCTGGACCCGCCGGGCCTCCTGATCCTGGAGATAGGTCCGGAAGGCCTCCACCGTGGAGACGCCCTCCAGGCCCAGACGGCCCGCAAGCTCGTCCGTCATCGCGGGGACCATCCGCCGCTTGACGCTGACGATCCGTCCCGGGGCGCTCCAGCCCTCCGCGGGGATCTCCGCCCCCGCGCAAAGGCCCAGGAGCCGCTCCTCAAGGGCATCTCCGGCAAAACCCAGACCCACGTTGATCTGGACCCGCCGGGTCTCCCCGCCCTCTGACAGCTCCAGGGCCGCAATGTCGCCCCTCCGGATGCCGTCGGAGACGGGTTCGATGGTTAAAAACCGCTCCGCCGCCGCGGCCAGGCGCGCCTCCACGGCGGCCTGGCTCACCTTCAGCTCCAGCAGCTTCTCCGGGATCTCGCTCTGGCGGAAGTCCCAGAGCTGGCGAATGATCTGGTCGCTCATAGCAGGCTCCCCCCTCCCCTAGGCCCGGCTCTCCGCCAGGCACGCCGTAATGGCCTTGGCCAGCTGGTCCGGGCAGGAGAAGCCGCCGTGGCAGTCCACGCCCTTCAGGCGCTTTACCACGTCCTCCGCCCGCATGCCCTCCGCCAGCAGGGCCACGCCCTGGGTGTTGCCCCGGCAGCCGCCGGTAAATTTGACGTTGTGGAGGATGCCGTCCACAATGTCAAAGCAGATCTCGCTGGCGCAGACGCCCTCCGGCGTATAGGTGTAGTGCCGATCCATAGTTGCTTCCTCCTCAGGCAAAATGATTCTTATAGTATAGTCTCTCCTGAGCCGGAACGCAAGGCGGTTTGCCAAATCCGTTCCAAAGCGTGTCCAATATGGCGCCTCAGACGTCTATTCGGGCGGCGGGAGAGGGACGGCACATGGAAGATTGCATTTCTGCGAAGAGTATGGTATACTATAGAAATGTTCAAAATAGCTGCCAATCGCTTGTAGGGGCGAGCAATGCTCGCCCCTACAGATGTTGTGTATTCTGATAATTGCTACAATTTTAAACGTTTGGGGCGCGGACAAGAGGGGAGGCGGGGACTTTGCGCAGCGTCAGTGTCTTTCTCTGCGCGTCCGCGGCCTGGTACGCCGCCGGACGCTTCACCCGCCAGCCCCCGCGGGAGGCGGCGGCGGACGCAGCGGCTGCCGGGCTCCTCTGCGCCCTTTTGTCCTTTCTGCTGCCCCTGGCGGGCATCGGCGGGGACTGGTCTTTGGCGGCGTTCGCCCTGCTGGGCCCCGTGCTGCCCCTCCAGGGGGCCAGGGGGCGGGAGGACCGGCTGGCCGCCCTCCTGACGGCTGTTGGGGCCTACGGACTGCTGGGCTCTTTGTGCCGCGCCGTCGGATGGTTTCTCTCCCCCCTGTGGGCCTTGGCCATGGCCGGCCTTCTGACGGCGGCCTTTCTGGGAGCGGCCCGGGCCGTCAGCCGCCACGCCCCGCCGGAGGACTGGCCTGAGTACTTTGACGGAAAGGGCCAGGAGCACATGACCGTCCGCCGGGCCGACGTGTGGGTGGCGCTGGGGGGAATGGCGGCGCTGGAGACGGCTGTGCTCCTCCTGCCGGAGCATCCGGCCTCCCCGCTCCAGGCGGCTGTTCTTGGCGGGGTATGCGCCGCCCTCTTCTGGGGCGCGCTCTACGGCGTGTGCCTGATGACCGCCTACCGCCGGGAGCGGCTGACCACCCTCATTGACCAGGACTACCGCAGCGAGATGCAGGCGTTTATGAGCGTCATCCGCTCCCAGCGCCACGACTATAACTTTCACGTCCAGGCCCTCTCCGGCCTTGTCAACGAGGGGAATCTGGAGGACTGCCGGGCCTATCTCAACAACCTGGTCCGGGACTCCGCGGATATGAACACCCTCCTGCCCATTCGGGACCCGGCTATTGCCGCTCTGGTCTACAGCTTTTGTACCATGGCCCGGGAGGACGGCATCGCGCTCCATCTGGACGTGCAGAACGATCTCTCCTGCGTAGCCACCAGCGTCTACGAGACCAACAAGGTGATTGGGAATCTTCTGCAAAACGCCATTGACGAGGTCCGCACCCACGAGGATAAGTCCTTCGGCATCCATCTCTATATCCTCAAGCGGGGGGAGAACTGCATCATCCATGTGGCCAACAAGCTGGCTCCTGTGGCGGACGCGGAGGAGTATCTCCGGGATATCTACAAGCCGGGCCTCTCCACCAAGGCCGGCCACGAGGGCATTGGCCTGACCAGCGTCCAACACCTGCTGGGCCGCTACCGGGGGGTGCTCTACTCCCGTCTGGACGGGGATGTCATCCATTTTGTGGCGAAAATCCCCCAGCGTCTGGAAGGAGGGACCCAATGAACCCCCTCACCGTACTGATTGTGGACGACGATGAGAACTCTCTGCGCCTGTCCCGGTCCGCCATGGGACAGCTGGTGGACCCGGAGCGCATCCACTGTGCCCGGTCTGCCGCCGAAACCATGGAGGTCCTCCGGCGGGAGAGGATTGACATGGCCTTTCTGGATATCGACATGCCGGATACCAGCGGCTTTTCCATTGCCGACTACCTCCGCCAGGAGCAGCCGGGCGTGCCGTACGTATTTCTTACGGGATACGTGGACTTTGCGGTCAGAAGCTACGACTACGAGCCCCTGGATTTTCTCACCAAGCCCATTGACCTGATGCGCCTGCGCAAGACTCTGGAGCGCTATGAGGCCAGGGGCCAGCGGCAGCGGGACCACGAGCGTATTGCCGTGGACACCAGCGAGGGCTTTGTGCTGCTCTCACCGGAGGAGATCGCCTACATCGGCAAGGAGCACAGGATGGTAAAGCTCTTCCGGGCCGGCGGAGAGGCCTACGTGGTGCGCCACTCCCTGGACGAGCTGGAGTCCGTCTTTTCCGACTTCGGCTTCTTCCGCATCCACCAGTCCTATCTGGCCCCCTTGGGCAGCATCGTCTCCGTGCGCCCCGCCCGGTTCGGCAAGACCTATGAGGCGGTGCTGGGCAGCGGAGCCTGCCTGCCGGTGAGCCGGGACAAGTACCAGAAGCTGCGCAGCTTCCTGGCCAGCCGGGGCGTCACATTCCTCTGAAAGGGGACGCGGCTTTGTATAAGAAGCCGTACCAATAAGCGAAGGATGCAGCTTTGCGAGAAAAAATGCCGGAATACTTTGTGTATTTCAAGATTTTTTAGCGCTGGCAGGGGCAATTTTTGCCACAAAGATGTGTGCTGAGTCTATTTTGGTACAGCTTCTCCGCGTACGATCCCATATGGGGCTATGTTGTGTTCGCTCTGATCTTCCTCCTTGCGGGCGGGCTGCATCTCCAGGCAAGGGACCGCTGATTCTCTTTGGCAATCACCAAAAATAACGGCAGCCGCTGTAGGGCGTGACCACTGGTCACGCCCTACAGTCTGTTTTAAAACCGACAACACGCCCAAACAGCGGTTTTTTTCCGCCGCATAGGCGCTTTATTATATTAGCACAGCGGCGCGGCAGTTCACCGGAGAAAAGATGCACGAAATATGGGACTTTCTTTATCCTGTTTCTGGTTGATTTGTACAGCAAAAAGGAGTAAACTACCCCTATACACTGTGCAAGAGGAGGATATCCTTATGGAACATCCCAAGGAAATCCGGCGCGTGGTCCTGGACGGCCGCAGTCTGTCCCTGGAGGCGCTGGTGGCCGTGGCCCGGTTCGGCGCGGCGGTGGAGCTGGCCCCCCAGGCCAGGGAGGCCATGGCCCGCTCCCGGGCCCTGGTGGAGAAGATCGCCGGGGAGAAGCGGGTGGCCTACGGCATTACCACCGGCTTCGGCGACTTCGCCACCGTGGCGGTGCCGGACGAGTGGAGCAGCCAGCTGTCCACCAACCTGATCCTCAGCCACTGCACCGGAACCGGCGACCCCTACACCGTGGAGCAGGTCCGGGGCATGATGGTCCTGCGGGCCAACGCCCTGTGCGAGGGGCTCAGCGGCGTGCGGCCGCTGCTGGTGGAGACGCTGATGGAAATGCTCAACCGGGGCGTCACGCCGGTGGTGCCCCAGAAGGGCTCCCTGGGGGCCTCGGGGGACCTGGCCCCCCTCAGCCACATGGGGCTGGTGCTGCTGGGCCGGGGCGAGGCCTTCTACCAGGGCCGGCGGCTGCCCGGCGGCGAGGCCATGGAGCTGGCCGGCATCCGGCCTCTGGACACCCTGGTGAGCAAGGAGGGCCTTGGCATCACCAACGGCACCTGTGCCATGACCAGCGTGGGGGGCCTGCACCTCTACGACGCACTCCAGGCGGCCCGGACGGCCGACCTCATCAGCTCTCTGACCCTCACCGCCCTCACAGGGCAGCTGGACGCCTTCCAGGAGCGGCTCCACGCCGCACGGGGCCATCGGGGCCAGATGCTGGTGGCGGAGAACCTGCGGCGGCTCACGGAGGGCTGCGAGATCCTGGAGCGCTGCCAGGGGGCCAGGGTCCAGGACGCCTACGCCCTGCGCTGCATCCCCCAGGTCCACGGCGCGGTGCGGGACGCCCTGGAGTTCATCCGGAGCAAGGTGGACATCGAGCTCAACGCCGTTACGGACAACCCCCTGCTCTTCCCGGAGGACGAGGCGGTGCTCTCCGGCGGCAACTTCCACGGAGAGCCCATGGCCCTGCCCTTCGACTTTCTGGGCATCGCCGTGGCGGAGCTGGCCAGCATCTCCGAGCGGCGCATTGAGCGCATGGTCAACGCCGCCCTCTCCAACGGTCTGACCCGCTTCCTCACCACCGAGGGCGGCGTCAACAGCGGCTTTATGATCGTCCAGTACACGGCGGCCTCCATGGCCTCGGAGAACAAGGTCCTCGCCCACCCGGCCTGCGTGGACTCCATCCCCTCCTCCGCCAACCAGGAGGACTTTGTCTCCATGGGGACCACCGCCGCCCGGAAGGCGGGGACCATCCTGGAGAACACCCGCTCCGTTCTGGCCTACGAGCTGCTCACCGCCTGCCAGGCCATCGACATCCGCCGCCGGGAGGGCTGCTTCGGCCAGGGCCTGTCCCCGGCAGGGGAGGCGGTGTTCCGCCGGGTCCGGGAGCGGGTGGCGTTCCTGGAGAAGGACCGGGAGCTCTGGCCCGACATCCAGGCCGTGGAGGCCATCGTCCGCAGCGGGGAGCTGCTGGAGCTGGTCCCCTGGATTAAGTGACCGGACTGTCCCTACGCCCCTTGGGAGCCGGCTGCTCCTCCTTCTTCCGGCACAGCACGGATCGGTAGCCGCCGGCTCCGAACTGGAGCTCCGTGCTGATCCGGGTGATGGTGGAGCTGCTGACGGGGACCTGGCTGCGGATCTCCTCGTAGGTCTCCCCCCGGAGCATGTGCTTGGCCACCTGGAGCCGCTGGGAGAGGCTGATGAGCTCCTGCATGGTGCAAAGGTCGCTGAAAAACGCCCGGCACTCCTCCATGTCCCGCAGGGACAGGATCGCCGCGAGCAGCTCCTCGATGTTCTCGTTCTGGTTTTTATCAAGACGGGTCATCTCGCCCCTCCTCCGTATCGTCGTTTTTTGCTCAAATGCTGTTTTTCATTAAACTCGTACAAACGTTATCGGGCAGAAATCCTGGAATAGCAACAGCTTTAGGCTCGCATTAAAGTTCTTTTTGATACTTTTTCTTTCAAGAAAAAGTATAACACTTGCATCATAGGCCGTCAAGCGTTCCGGCGGCCCAATACCGACACAAAAAAGGAGGCCCTTCCATGGAATTGAACCCCAACGGCGCCGTCACCGTCCGCCTGGACGACACGCTGCCGGAGTACCCGGCCTTTGTCCCCGGCGTCCGCCGGGCCCCCCGCCGGGAGGCCAAGCTCTCCCGGGCCGACCGGGCCCTGGCCATCCGCAACGCCCTGCGCTACATCCCGCCCCAGCACCACGCCCAGATGGCCAAGGAGTTCGCCCGGGAGCTCCGGGAGCACGGGCGCATCTACGGCTACCGGTTCCGCCCCGAGGGGGCCCTCCACGGCAGACCCATCGACGAATACAGGGGGAACTGCGTGGAGGCCAAAGCCTTCCAGGTGATGATCGACAACAACCTGGACTTTGACGTGGCGCTGTACCCCTATGAGATGGTGACCTACGGCGAGACCGGGCAGGTGTGCCAGAACTGGATGCAGTACCGGCTCATCAAGAAATACCTGGAGCTCATGACCGACGAGCAGACCCTGGTGGTCATGTCCGGCCACCCTCTGGGGCTGTTCCGCTCTCACAAGCTGGCCCCCCGGTGCATCATCACCAACGGCCTGATGGTGGGCGCCTTTGACGACCAGAAGAACTTCAACCGGGCCGCCGCCCTGGGGGTGGCCAACTACGGCCAGATGACCGCCGGGGGCTGGATGTACATCGGCCCCCAGGGCATCGTCCACGGCACCTTCAACACCCTGCTGAACGCCGGGCGGCTGAAGCTGGGCATCCCGGCGGAGGGCAATCTGGCGGGGCGGCTCTTCGTCTCGGCGGGCCTTGGGGGCATGAGCGGCGCCCAGGGCAAGGCGGCGGAGATCGCCGGGGCGGTGGCCCTCATCGCCGAGGTGGACGACTCCCGCATTGAGACCCGCTACACCCAGGGCTGGGTCAGCGAGCGCACGGACAGCCTGGAGGAGGCCCTGGCCCTGGCCCGGCGCTACCTGACGGAGAAAGCGCCCCGGGCCATCGCCTACCACGGCAACGTGGTGGACCTGCTGGAGTACCTCTACGAGCAAAACGTCCACGTGGACCTCATGAGCGACCAGACCTCCTGCCACGTGCCCTACGACGGCGGCTACTGCCCCCAGGGCCTCACCTTCCAGGAGCGCACGGACATGCTGGACAGGGATCCGGAGCGCTTCCGCCGGCTGGTGGACCAGTCCCTGAAGCGGCACTATGAGATGATCTGTAAGCACCATGAGCGGGGCGCCTACTTCTTCGACTACGGCAACAGCTTCCTCAAGGCGGTCTATGACGCGGGGGTCACCGCCGTGTGCAAAAACGGCGTGGACGACCTGGACGGATTCGTATTCCCCTCCTACGTAGAGGACATTCTGGGGCCCTGCCTCTTTGACTTCGGCTACGGGCCCTTCCGCTGGTGCTGCCTGTCCGGGAGGCCGGAGGACCTGCGGCGGACCGACGGGGCGGCGGCGGAGTACATCCTCTCCCACAACCGCCGGTATCAGGACTACGACAACTACGTCTGGGTCCGGGACGCGGAGCAAAACCGCCTGGTGGTGGGCACCCAGTGCCGCATCCTGTACCAGGACGCCATGGGCCGCATGAATCTGGCGCTGAAATTCAACGACATGGTGCGAAGAGGCGAGATCGGCCCCGTCATGCTGGGCCGGGACCACCACGACACCGGCGGCACCGACTCCCCCTTCCGGGAGACCAGCAACATCAAGGACGGGTCCAACATCATGGCGGACATGGCCGTGCAGTGCTACGCCGGCAACGCCGCCCGGGGCATGAGCCTGGTGGCCCTCCACAACGGCGGCGGCACCGGCATCGGCCGGGCGGTGAACGGCGGCTTCGGCATGGTGCTGGACGGGTCGGAGCGGGTGGACACCATCCTGCGGATGTCCATCCCCTGGGACGTGATGGTTGGGGTGTCCCGCCGGGCCTGGGCCGGCAATGAGAACGCCCTGGCCACCGCGGCGGAGTACAACCGCCTGCGGGAGGGGATGGACCGCATCACCCTGCCCTACCAGGCGGACGGAGCGCTGGTGGAGGCCGCCCTGGCGGAGGCGGAGGAGGCGTGATGGAGCGTCTTTTGGTGACGAATATCGGCGTCCTCGCCACCCCGGAGGGTACCTCCGCCAGGGGCGGCGGGGACCAGGGAAGCGTCCGGACCCTCCGGGACGCCTGGGTCCTCATGGAGGACGGCCTCATCGCCGCCCTGGGGACCGGCCAGACGCCCCCCCCGCCGGGGGCCCGGGTGCTGGACGCCGGGGGCCGCCTGGTGACGCCGGGGCTGGTGGACGCCCACACCCACCTGATCTTCGGCGGCTGGCGGCAGGACGAGCTGGCCCTGAAGCTGCGGGGGGTGCCCTACCTAGACATCCTGGCCCAGGGGGGCGGCATCCTCTCCACCGTCCGGGCCACCCGGAGCGCCTCCCAGGAGGAGCTGGAGGCCAAGGCCCGGCTGGCCCTGGACGAGATGCTCTCCCTCGGCACCACCACCTGCGAGGCCAAGAGCGGCTACGGCCTAGAGACCGAGACGGAGCTGCGGCAGCTGCGGGCCATCCGGGCCCTGGACAGGACCCACCCCGTGGATCTGGCCGCCACCTTTCTGGGGGCCCACGCCCTGCCGGAGGCGTACAAGGGCGACCGGGCGGCGTACGTCCGGCTGCTCTGCCAGGAGATGATCCCCGCCGCGGCGGCGGAGGGGCTGGCGGACTTCTGCGACGTGTTCTGCGAGACCGGCGTGTTTACGGCGGAGGAGTCCCGGACCATCCTGGAGGCGGGGATGCAGTACGGCCTGCGGCCCAAGATCCACGCCGACGAGATCGACGCCGTCGGCGGGTCCCGGCTGGCGGGGGAGATGGGGGCCGTCTCCGCCGAGCACCTGATCGTCTGCCCCCCGGAGGGCATCGCCGCCCTGGCGGCGGGGGGCACGGTGGCCTGCCTGCTGCCCGCCACCAGCTTCTATCTGGGGGCGGACTACGCTCCCGCCCGGGCCATGGTGGACGCCGGCGTGCCGGTGGCCCTGGCCACGGACTTCAACCCCGGCTCCTGCCCCTGCCTGAACATGCAGCTGGTGATGGGGCTGGGCTGCCTCAAGTACCGGCTGACCCCGGAGGAGGTGCTCACCGCCGCCACCCTCAACGGCGCGGCGGCCATGGGTCTGGCGGACCGGACCGGCAGCGTGGAGCCGGGCAAGTGGGGGGACCTGGTGGTCTGGGAGGCCGGGGACCTCAACTATGTTACCTACCGTCTGGGCAGCAATCTGGCCCATACGGTGATTAAAAAAGGCGTTCCTTACGGAAGGGAGAAACAAAAATGTCTAAATTAGTGGAGTGCGTCCCCAATTTCAGCGTCAGCCGCCAGCGGGACGAGGCCGTGTTCCAGGGCCTGGAGGACACCGCGGGTTCTGTGCCCGGCTGCACGGTGCTGGACGTGCAGAGCGACGGCGACCACAACCGGTGCGTGTTCACCATGGTGGGCGCCCCGGCGGCCATTGAGGAGGCGGCCTTCCTGCTGGCGAAAAAGGCCGCGGAGACCATCGACATGACCAAGCACCAGGGCCAGCACCCCCGCATGGGGGCCACCGACGTGATCCCCTTCATCCCCACCATGGACATGACTGTAGCCGAGTGCGTGGACATGAGCCGCCGGGTGGCGGAGCGGATCTGGCGGGAACTGAAGATCCCCTCCTTCCTCTACGAGGACTCCGCCACCCGTCCGGAGCGGCGGAACCTGGCCGCCTGCCGGAAGGGCCAGTTCGAGGGGATGCCGGCAAAGCTTCTGGAGCCGGACTGGGCCCCGGACTACGGCGAGCGGAAGATCCACCCCACAGCGGGCATCACCGCCATCGGGGCCCGGATGCCCCTCATCGCCTACAACGTGAACCTGGACACCTCCGACCTGGAGGTTGCCAACAAGATCGCCCGGGCCATCCGGGCGGCGGGGGGCGGCTTCCAATACTGCAAGGCCATCGGCGTCATGCTGGAGGACCGGAACGTGGCCCAGGTTTCCATGAACCTGGTCAACTACGAGGGTACGCCCATCTACTACGTCTTTGAGATGATCCGCGCCCTGGCGGACCGATACGGCGCGCGGATCACCGGCAGCGAGCTGGTGGGCCTCACCCCCGGCAAGGCGCTGCTGGACTGCGCGGAGTACTACCTGAAGCTGGAGAACTTCGACTGCCGCAAGCAGGTGATGGAGTACCACCTGATCGGCATGGAATAGGAGGGCCGGAGCATGAGCTTAGCAGACCGCACGGTAACCAGATTTTCCGAGCTGCTCTCCTCCGGCGCGCCGGCGCCGGGGGGCGGCTCCGCCGCCGCCCTGGAGGCCGCCCTGGGGGCGGGCCTGGTGGCCATGGTGTGCCGCCTGACGGCGGATAAGGCCCAGTTCGCGCCCCACCGGGAGGCCCTGCTGGAGGTGACGGAGCGGGCCGAGGCGCTGCGGCGGCAGCTGCTGGAGGCGATGGAGCGGGATACGGAGTCCTTTTTGCAGGTCAGCGGGGCCTTCGCCCTGCCCAAGGGCACGGAGGAGGAGAAAGCCGCCCGCTCCGCCGCCATCCAGCGGGGACTGGAGGCGTGCACCAAAACGCCGCTGGAGGTGATGGAGCTGGCGGCGTCGGCCCTGGAGCTGGCGGCCTCCCTGCCGGGCCGGTTCAACGAGAGCGCGGCCAGCGACCTGGGCGTGGCGGCCCTCTCCCTCCAGGCGGGGCTCCGGGGCGCGTGGCTGAATGTGTGCATCAACGTGGAGAGCCTGCGCGACAAAGCCCTGGCCCAGAGCTGCCGGGAGCGGGGGGAGGCGCTCCTGTCCCGTGCCCTGCCCCTGGCGGGGCGGACGGCTGGAGAGATTGAGCGGCTGATCCGGGCGTGACAAGCAGCGGAAAAAGTCCGGCAGGACGGGAACACGAGATGCTCCCGCCCTGCCGGGCTCTTTTTACAGCTTCAGCCATGGGAATGGCGGCGTTATAGTTAAAGCACTTGAAAAGAATCCTTCTAAAGCTGTTGTCAAGGGGGGAATGTGAGATTTTGGGGTTGGCACAGTAAGGAAATATGGGTATCAGCTAAAGACGAGGGAGCCCTTTGAGCGGAGCGGCAGTGCACGACCCAGGTATCCGGTCAAGTTTTAACCTGTAACATTTCTGTAAATAATCTACGCAAAAATAGAAAGGACCACCTGAGAGGGTGGTCCTTCCGCTCATTTTTCGTTTAGAATCAGCTCCAAACGGCTTTCCACTGCGTCCAATTGCCCCTTCACATTGCCCGCGAGGGGAGCGCCGATCATGTTCCCCTCCCTATCCACAATATAGGTGGTGGGAAAGGTAAAGATATCTGCGACAAAATCTTTGTAAAAGCTGTTCTCCGGTGACGGGGAGATGTTGATATAGGACACTCCCTTTCCCGCCAGGATTTCTCTGGCCGCAGCAAGCTGCTCATCACTCTCCCCGGAGTCGGTACCCACACCAATAACGGATTAGAGGCGATTGCCGCCCCCAGCTGGATCTTCCAGCGGTTTTGATTTCTAGCCAATTCCAACACACTCCAGACAAAGTTTTGTCCCCTTGCTCAGAACGACAGCGAGTTCTTCCTTCCACAGTCCAAGACCAATCAGCAGCAGGGCAGCCGCCAGAAAACAGAGTGTTGCTTTTCTCATAGGTCAGCCCATAACAGCGGCGATTCCGCCATTGTCCGCGCCGCTTCCGGAAGAGAACTCTTTTGCCATCTCCGCGAAGGCGGCGGCGGACTCCGCAAGCTCCTTCGCGTCGGCCCCGCTGCTCCAGGCGGAGAGGAAGGAGCCGTTGGTGTACCAGGAGGCGGTATTGGGCACCTCCGGGTCCCCAATCATCCCGCTGTTGACACCCAGGGCGGTCTTCAGCGAATCATTCCAGAGAATTACCGGAAAGGGGGCGTCCGCAAACATCTCGTTTCCATTTTCCCGCGTGGTACATACCAGAATGTCCGCGCCGTTCTTCCGGACGTCCTCATAGCCCGCTGCCAGTTCGTCATAAAAACCCTGGGCCTCATCTGAGGCGGGGTCGATGAAGGCAAAAAAGAGAACATCCCCCATGAGATTCCCGTCTCTCCCGCAGCAGAAACGGTTGAACCTGCCTATCAAGCTAGACGTATCTTTCACGTCCAAAGCCTGCTGGCCATGACTGTGATTCTGGCAATCGGACTCTTCCTAATAGATCATTGGGTGAAAAAAGCCCTTACCTCTCTGAATGAGCTGACCAGTCAGGTCAAAGCACGGACAGCGGAGGACCTGGACCGTCCGCTGTCCGTACCGGACAGCAGCAGCGAGATTTCCGAGCTGGTCAGGGCATTCAACCAGATGTCCCAGCGGCTGAACCAGGTTTTTTTGATGCAGAAAAATTTTTCCCAGAACGCCGCCCATGAATTCCGCACACCGCTGACAATCATGAAAAGCATAGTTGAAATATGCGGTGTGGTACCAGCAAGCAATGCGCCGGTATATACCCGGCGCGTGCTTGTTGGTGGCTGACCGCCCCCAAACCCCTGTAAAACCGGGCGCACCAGCGCCCGGTTTTTTAAGCCGCCTACGGCGTCTGCTGTTACCCGCAGGGAGAGAAAAATCATCGTTGCGCCCCCTGCTGGCGGTCACGATTTTTCTCTTTCTCCGTCGCGCCCAAAATCCGCTCCACGTTGTTTTTGGCGGTGAGCAGTTCTATCATTTTTTCGCGCGCCTGCTTGTACTCTGGATACCGCTTTTTGTTCTCGGCCTTCAATATGGCATACTCCTGTTTCAGCGATTGCATGGACGGCAGCTTCTTCAAACCGAGAGAATCAAAGTACCGCTTCGCCGCTTGACAGGCCGTGATTTCGCTGCTATGCTGTTCATAAAATTTCTCTCTTTTTCTGCCCGTCAGTTTCCGGTACTGCGCGAAAATTTCCCGTGTTTTACCGTAATCGCCGATGTGCTTTTGCAGTTCAGAAATATCTTTCATTCTTTCCTGCATGGTCTCCGCCAGCAGGGAAGCCGGAACGCTCCTACGTCCACTTCGCCGAAATTGCTTACGGTTTGCCGTATGCGGCAAGCCCTACAATTTCAGCCTCTGCGCTCGACCCCTTCGGGGAGCAGCCTGCACCACCGCCGCATGAACGGAGGGATACATATTTCAAAGAAACGTATCACGACAATCTATCCCCGCGACAGAAAGGCACTGTCAGCCCTGTCCCGCTGCGGCTATGTCAGCCATGAGCAATTAGGCCAGTTTTTAAGGAACAAGCGGATTAAAAGCTACTGTAAGGATGGTCTCGTTGAGAAATCCATCTACAGCCAGCCCGGAAGCAGGGCAAGCGATCAGGAAGTCTACCGGCTGACCTCCAAGGGGCGCGATTTCTGCCGCCGGGAATTGTCTATAACCCGTTTATACGGCGCACAGAATCCGGCGCATGATTTGGTACTCGCCGACCGCTATTTCTCCCTCTCCGAAAGTGAGCGGGAAACCTGGCAGACAGAAAGCCAAAGCCGCGAAATTATCAACGCACATATCCAGCACCTACGGGAACAGGGCAATGAAGAGCACGCCCGCGAACTATGGGACAAATTGCAGGACGGCAGATTGTCCATGCCGGATGCCGTCTATACACGCGCTGACGGCGTTTCTGTGGCCTTTGAGGTTGTGACCAACAAAACTATGGTCAGGCAGAGCTGGAAGCCAAGGAACAGGCCGCAGAAGCCCTTGGAGCGGAGATTGAAATTCAAAAGACTTGAAAGGAGTAAACGACCCATGACCCAGGAACAGAAAAAACATCTGCTATGTACGCAGCACCGGAGTTTGCTGTATATCATCCTGCATTTTGGCAACGGCGTTATGCTGCTGCCCCAGCTTCGGGCGTTCTGTCTGACGCTTGGCCTGTACTCCAACAGTCAGGCCGTCAACCGCGCCGTCCGGGAGTTGAGGGAAGCTGACATTTTGAACCGCCAGACCTGGATTGACAGCAACAGCGACCTCGTTTTATGCCGGAAGTATGTTTACTGCTTCTTCACCGGCAAAGCACGGGAGGAAGTAGCCACACCACGCCGCCCGAATACTATGGCACCGTATATCCTGCAAGCCAGAAACTCTATATTTCTTTTCCGTTCGTTTTCAGCAGCAGAGAGCATGAGGAATTTTTTGCCGATGTGCTCCACGAAACCGGGACGGCTTACCCGCCCAATATCGCCGCGATCTATCTGTTGTCCGCGACACCGGAAACCCGCGACCGCTTTTGGAGCATGGTAGACCTTGACGGCAATTTTGTAGATGATTGCCGGGACTGCTGGCAGGATTTGGACAGCCGCCGCTGCGTGGCTCTGGCTGCAAATCTGGCTTGCAATGGCGGCAGCTATCCCGAATTGTCACCGGCCTATCTTTATAGTAGTCCGCTGGCTTCGGTGTTCAGAAGTGCTGTTGATTACTGGTACAGTAATCGGGAATTGGCTTAGGCAAAACCGGCAGCATTTTGTGCTGCCGGTTTCCCTATAAACTGGAATTTATAGAAAAATCCAATATCTGCGCATGATGTGACAACCTTCGGCATCGTTATATGCTTGTATTTTATCCATCAACTTCCCACCAAATTTCTCGCAAACATGAGCAGACACACTATTTTTGTCATTTATGTTCATAAGAACTTTGTTCATACCATGTTCTTTCGCAATAGGTAACCCTTGCTTCAATATCTCGGTTCCATATCCCTTACCTTGTTCGGATACACGTACTGCATATCCGATACTGCCTATACCTGACATTACTTCCGGGGTCAATTCAGTTCTCAGTTGAAATTCGCCTATAAATTTTTCATCATCAACAGCCCAAAAGTGGAAGCTTATGGGCTGTCCTTGAATTTGCCCAGTCTCCTTTTTGTCATACCAATCTTTAGTTCTGCTAAACCATTCGTTGTCAATCAGTTTTGGATTAGTTGGTCTAAAGTAAATAACGTGGTTGTCATATGCTTCCTGACAATACTCTCTGTATCCGCTGACATATTCCGGACAGCGTCTTATAAGTTTTAGCATGGTATGTTTCCTTTCATATTCACTTAAAAATAACTTTCGATTTATCGTTGTTTTCTTTCCTCCCCTGCCCTCGTGGCAGGGGCTTTTTTGCTTTTCAAATATATGTAAATAATTATTATACTGCTGCCAGATAAAATAATTGTAAACAAATTATGAACATTCAAGAAACTATTCGATATTTTAGGGCGCAATCATATATTATGCCACGACCCGCGAGAGAAAGCGCATTTTCAGTCGGAAATCCCGGAAGCAAGCAGTCCCGGCCAGGTTGTTTCTGCTCCACCTAAAGCAATCTTTCCAGCCGCAGCACCTTGTCCCTGCCTGCCATGCGTAAGCATTGGCACGAGTGGGCCGGGTCTAAGTATTACCCCGGCCCACTCGTACACCAAATTCCCTCGATTTTGCAACACAATACGCTTAAATATGACGTAAAATCTAGCAAAAATCGAAAATCGGGCAGATTTTAGGGCTCGTATAAATTCTTCGTAAAACCCGTACAGTTCGTACACATCACCATTTTGAACTAAAGAAAGGATGATTTTATTATGCCTAGAGAACGTTCAGCACTTAAATATCATTGCGTCATTAACCACCCCGAAAAGAAGGGCATCACAAGCAAGAGCCTGGAAGCCCTTCTGCGTGCCATCACAACCCTTGTCTACTTCGCTTTTGGATTGCACACCGCCCCGACCACAGGGACGAAACACTTTCACCTGTTTATTTGTTTCAAAAATTCAACAACCTTCTCCCGCGTGAAAAAATTGCTGCCGGAGGGTACGCACATCGAAGCGGCAAAAGGAAACGCTGAGCAGAAGGCGGATATGATATTCGCGCCGATGCCGTGGGATCGGCCCAATATCCGTTTACTGCGCTCCGGCGGAAAGTAACTTTGAATATAGGAGATCACAGATATCAGAAAGCACAGCAGCACCGTGATTTTGACCACATCGTACACAAAGAATTGGATACTGCCGCCCAGCCGGGAGGCCGTGTCCACTCCCAGCAGGGAGAGCAGATCTCCAATCAGCACATTCAGCCATTTCATACCAAGAACTTGGTCCTGGATGAACAGCCACAAGGAGCGAAGGAATTGCATGATAGTACCTCCAGTCGGAAATCATATCAAAAAATCTTGATGTATTGTGCCGAAAGAAAAGCCACCCCCGGACGGTGGCTTTTCTCAACCACAACATCGGTCTTGTTCTGTGCTGGGCGTTGTCAGTGACAGCAACAGCTCGACAGCGGCCTTGCTGCCTGTGCCGCTCAGACTGTAATGGGTCCATTTCCCCTCTTGGCGGCTCACGACAATCCCCGATTCGCACAGAATCTTCATGTGATAGGAAACAGCAGATTGCGCCATTCCCAACTGGTCCATTAAAACGCAGGCGCATTTCTCACCGCTCCGAAGAAGGGAGAGGATCGCCAGCCGTTTTGGGTCGCACAGAGCCTTAAAGACTTTGGCGTGTTCTTGGTGGACGTTATCCATTGTACCAACCTCACATCAAAATTATTTGATGCGAAAAGTATATGCAGTAAATGCAGTTTTGTTAATCCCTATATTTTCAACAATATAGGCCAAGCGGTATAACTGATACTGTCTGCCGATTTATGTGGATATTGTCAAAAAGGTACGGTATGGTGTGGGCTACCAAATAACAGGAGGTGTCACAAAATGCAAGTAACCACGAAAACTACGATGCCCTGCGAAAATATCCTCTGGAGGAGTGGCGGGGCGAAAGCATCCGGCGAATCCGCCCCTCGGTGATCCTGCTGGAGCGGGGCCAGCAGCAACGACATCCAAGACGGCATCCTGGAGTCGGACGATCCTCTGTTTAAGAAGAAATGCGGGGAGCTGGATGCCAGGGGCGCGGTGTACCGGGTGAACCACCTATCCTGATGGAAGGAGGAGCTACTCAGCGAGGAGGAGTACCGGGCTGCCAGGGCCAGCCTGGACAGAGCGGGCTGGGAGGTGGACTACATCATTACCCACTGCTGTCCCTCCAGTGTGCAGGACATATTCAGCGGTGGGCTTTACCAGAAAGACGCCCTGACGGAGTTCTTTGACGAGATACGCCAGCGATGCCAATTCAAATACTGGGTTTTTGGCCACTACCATGAAATCACATCGCACCTGCGTCCGCATGAGTGCCAAGGACTATGACCTGCTGAAGAAAAAGAGTGCCGCGGCCGATCTGTCCGCTAACGCATGGCTGATGGCGCAGCTGGCAGCCAACCGCCCTGTCCTGTACCGGGAGGCAGAAACTTGGGGTGCCATTCACTTTATGGATGCGGCGGGCCGGGAGATCAATGCCATCGCCCGCGATTTCAACAGTGGTTATGGCACAGCGGAACAGCTCCAGCGCACTGTTCGCCTTTTTGGAGATGTGTACGGACGAGTCCATACGCTGAGGAAGAAAGGATACCTTCATGCTGCATAATCGAAAAACACGGAAAGTTCGTGGTCCCATGCGGGACAACAGCAGGAATCTCTCCGTTCGCATGACGGAGGAGCAGTACCGGCGCTTACAGCGATACATGGAGTTAACTAGGCTGAAAAGCACAGCCTATTTTTGCCGCCTGATTCACGGAAATGACTTCAAAGGCCGTTCACCGAAACTAAGCCATGCCCTGCACACCAGCGTCAACATGATATATTCCAACGTGCGGCAGATTACCCGCCATCAGTACGCAAAGAAGCTGGACACCGAAGCTGTGGCAAAACTGGATTTTTTGATGGATAAGCTCTGCGAGGAAGTCTATTTGCTTGCTGGCCAGAAATAGCCCCTCGTTGGCCCGCAGGAGGCCCCGTGTGACCAGCGTCCGGCCTTCAGGTATCCTGCCCCCATCCAGGCTGTCAGGCCCAACGAGGGCGAGCGTAGCCAAACCGGGTTTTGCGAATTCATAAAACCCGATTTCGGACAAGAAAACGCCATCGGTCACTTTTTTTGAATTCACAAAAAGCAATCTCAATTTTGTAACGCCAGCACCGGCAGACCGCATTGCGAGCTGCTGGTGCTGCACTCTATAGATAGGCGGTAAGGTTTGGCAACATTGCCAGACCTTGCTTTGCGTCAAGAAAATAAATTACATGTGAAATACCGCTTCTGACAACATTGTCAAAAGCGAAAAATAATCGGATATGTTCTTACAGGATAAAAATCATAATTGGCGAAACGGTCAAGAAGGGAGGCTTTAGACCATAGATAAGGCAAACGACAACCAGCAAATCAGGATGGAACGTATCCAGGTTTCCTGCGGCAGAACAATTCGAGTGGTATCCGTATTCCCCAAAGACGGACACTGTTCGCCTGAAGATAAATTGAAAGCTCTGATCGACCTGGAAATCCAACAGGAAAAACTGTGCGCTTGATCCCGGCACTGTCTGAGAAAAGCGCTGGATATCCGGGCCGTTTTGGAGTATAGTCATGTCGCAATGCTCTGAACGGTTTGACCAATGAAGGAGGGCAAGATGACAACGTCAAACCAGAAGAAAACCGCTCTGTACTGCCGTCTCAGCCAGGATGACAATACAGAAAACGAGTCAAACAGTATTCAAAATCAAAAAATGATCCTTCAACGGTTGCTGTCCGCGCACCGCACCTCGATCTGCCGCTCCGAGGGGATGCCGTACAAAAAAACCAGCAACAGGTATTTTACCATCACGACCGGGTCAATGGGCGCACGGCCATACCTCCGGCTGTACAAGTGAGCCGTCTCCTCATACACAAACGATAAATCCAGCGCCGCTTCCAATTTCCGCAGAAAATGATTTTCCGGTACCAAATCCTCTATCGTTACCATGTGATATTTTATCGTACTATGAAATTCTCTGTTTTGCACAATCGCTGAAAGCCTTGTAACAGAATGTATTTAGAAAAATTTAAGATTGATTTTTTCTTCAAACATAAGAAGATAAGCAATTCTACAGATAATCAACCTAAAATTCAAGCGGCGGCGAGCGGAGCGAGCCGCCGCCCTATTACTCTTTATCGCCTCTTGTCCGCCTCTTTCTAAATGCTTTCTTCCAGCTTTTTATATATTTTTGCGCCTTCTTTATTATAATCTATGCTTAATTCTGTTGAAAGACTAAAATTTTCTTTCTATTTTCTATAAATATAGCCTGTTAAATCTCGAATTATCTCTTTATTCTCTCTATTTCTTGCCATAAATGCCAGTATTGGCAAATAATCATGTAAACTCATGGTTATTTTTCTCCTTTTTATTGACTTGTTATATTATATCATAAAAACTTTTTTACCGCAACCTATTACTATAATGAAGACTCTTTTATTCTCTAAGATACTCTATTGCCACTTTGTAAAATCATTGTATTTACTGTCGTTTTTCAGCCAATTTCAGCGGTAGTTTTTGAACTTATTTTCTGCATTTATAACGAGCAATGGTAGGCTGAATTACAAAAAATAAGAACGCATAAATGAGGCTTAAAACTTCTCCTGCGCGCTCTGATGTGCTTTCCCCTGTGACTACTTCCCCAGCCCATAGGGAGCTAATAGAGTAGGACGGGGGATGGTTTCGGGAAAATACCCTCGTTCTCTTCTGTCTTGGCTTTTCTTGGCGGATTTCCCGACCGCCACAAGAACACGGCGGAAACGGACGTTTACGGCGGCGGCGTAGGGAGATTTTAATTTACAGATAAGCAACCCCTAATTGCTCTGTTGTTGCTTTTTTCTTCATTTAGTCGTTTTCTTGCATTAAAAAAATTTTTATGTTATACTATTGAATAGAGATATTATATATAATATATAGGGAATTTATAGGGCCAACCTTATCAACCCCTAATCGCTTTTGTGTCTCTTTTTCTGCACGCCTGCGACAGTAATAAAACAGAGGTTGCCATAGAAACCAATGTAGGCGGCGCTGAAAGCGCCGCCTACATTGGTTTCTTATGGCTAAAGGGAGCGCTCGGCGCTTTCAGCGCCTCGCGCGAAGCTATTATAAAAACCTATTGCGTGCCTGCTGTTTTCGTTTGTCACCAGCGACAGAAATATTGACCTTGCTATAACATGGCGAACGAGCCGCCGTTTTTCGGCGGCTCGGAGTTGTTCCCCTCTTATTCCTTTGCCAGCTTGTAAAATGTGCAACGTGTAGTCCCTGTTAGCTCCATAGCCTTTCGGGCGGTGATTTCCCCGGCTTTCCACTGTCCTATAATTTCCTCCCAGTTATCCGGCTTCTGCGCTTTCGGCCTCCCCAACTCCACGCCCTTTGCTTTTGCGGCGGCTATGCCCTCGGCCTGTCTCTGCTTAATGCTGGCCCTCTCTTGCTCTGCAATAGTCCCCAGCACTTCAATTAAGATATTATTTACCATTTCCAATACCCATTCTTGACCGTCTGTAAAGTCAATCATAGTTGTGGGAAGGTCAATCACTTTTAGCCTGATACTATGTTCTTTGAAATACTCAAGCTCTTTCTTAATGTCGCATTTGTTACGGCTTAATCTGTCCAGAGATTTGACTATCAGAGTATCGCCCCGGCGCAACATGGTATTTTTCAAAGACTGATAGCCTTTTCTATCAAGGTCTTTTCCGCTTTCCTTGTCTATTACTATGTTCCGCTCGTCAATTCCATGTGCTTGTAATGCAATCATCTGTCTGTCAAGGTTTTGTTCTTTTGTACTAACTCTTGCATATCCATAGGTACGGCTTTCCATGTGTTACACTCTCCTTTTGTTCTCTTGTGATAATAAGAGTATAACATAAGCGTCTGTAAAAGTCAAGCCAAAATTACAGACATCCATAAATTATTTTTGAACTTTTACAGACGCAAAATCAGGGCTGTTTTGGGGCTTTTTAACATGTCTATAAAGGTATACTTTTACAGACTGTCGCCGCTCTGCGGCTGGTGATAGTAACTGTATCGCTTTACCATGTCAAGGATAAAGTGTTTCCCGTTATCATCTAATGAATATAGCAAGGTTGATATTTCTTTTATCACGCTGTCACAATGTTCCTTTTGTAAGCTATCCTTTAATAATTCATCTACTGTTGTTCCTAAAGCATTAGCAATATCAACTATTGTTTCCAAACTTGGCTTTCCGTTATTCCGTTCTATCTGTCCAATATAGTTAGTGCTTTTATCTACTCTTTCGGCTAATTGTTCTATCGTTAAGCGCAACAATAAGCGTTCATCTCTTATCCGCTTGCCTAATAATTCATAGTCCATAAAAGCACCCCCTTTTAGTTGGTATTTTACACGGACTACCATCTTTTATTAAGCAAGTAAAATCTTTTTTCTAAGTTGACTAAAATCTTGTTTTGTGTTACACTCCTATCTGCACCCAGCACACAACAAAATTAGACGGAGGTTGACACAATGAAAAAACTACTTGCGCTCATGCTTGCGGCGGCTCTGGCCCTCTCTCTGGCGGCCTGTGTCGGCGATAGCCGAGCAGGGGACACCAACACGCCCAGCGGCGGGGACGGGGACACAACAAGCGCAGACACGCCTAGCGGTGGCGGTGAAGAACAGGGTAACGATAATGCAAACACACAATACGCTATTGGAGATACCTTTGGTACAGATACGATAGAGTGTGTTATTACAGCGGCTGACTTGATTGAAGAAGAAGACCTATGGGTCCCCGAATTGGTTTCCAATGGAGCTGGTGAATTGGTTGCAGAAGGTGAGCCGAGAAGGGAAACCAACGCGGGTTATTTTTACCCTGGTTATCAATTTTATGGAATTAGTGGATTTCCATGGAAACCTATCGACAACCCTTACCTATGTGTAACTTTTACATTACATAATATTGGAAAGGAAGAAATTAGCCCGGAATTAATAACCCCTGCTTACGGAGATGTTGATTTTGCCCCTTATGGGAATATAGCAGTTCTCTATGATGATGGATATGTATTTGAAAGTGAACAAGGATTTACTACAACATTAGAGATATTATCGGATAAAGTTTTAGAAGGACGAATCATTGAAGTTCCTAAAGAAGTATCAGAAAATACAGATAAACCTTTAATGTTGCGTATTACTTTACCAAACTCAACAGGTGAAACAGAGAAATTTATTATAACTATTAGATAATGGTAGGGCGGCTAGTATTAACATCACTAGCCGCCTTTCCTCTTGACAATTCAATATCAACCCTTTACACTATACCCATATTACAACAAGGAGGCGGTGAACATGGCAGAAAAGAAAGAGCGCAAACAATGGCAGGATATGACTTTCCGGGAGCTGGACAACAAAGCATTGATTGAACACGCTAAAAGCCTCGGCGGGAAAAAGGCGGTGGAGGCCCTAATTTATCTTCAACAATTAGACGCTGAAAAAATTCCTTTTACCGCTGAAATGAAGCAGAAGCGGCGGAAGGAATTACAGAAGAAAAAGAAGCGGCAAAAGCAAGGCGAAAAGATGGTAGAACTTGACGAACCTTTATATACCGCTGAACAAATCGAAGAAATGTTAGGGAAGATTACAGAAGCACCTAAATACGCCCCTTTGAAAATCAAAAGAATGTATTGTGAAAAGTATTACCCCGCAATACTTCCCGACAAAAAAGATACTACCTCTTTCGCTGACGAGATAGCAAAAGCCCTTGCAGAACTGCAAGCGGGAGACTGATAGGCCACGATGGGCGGCGGCGAGCATAGCGAGCCGCCGCCCTCTTTACTTGCCTTGCTCGGCGGCGGTGGAGCGGGAGCAGGCCGACGAGCCGCCGAAGGCGGCGAAGTCGGCCCCAGCGAGCGGGAGCTGCTGAAGCTCGGCGGATGGTTAGACGCTGGCGGCGGCGGTCTTTGCTTGCTCGGCGGCTACAAGGCCATAGAACGGCCTTAGAGGCCCTTTAGCGGCCTTGCCCATGCCCAGATTACCAGACACGCAAAAGGCCCTTAACGGGCCTTAGAAGCCGCCCAGCGGCGGCGGTGGTCAAAAAGAGGGGGAGCGGCTTTTTTTGCCGCCCCCCTGTACCGTATTCAATCGCCTTTCGGCTTTAGCGTTTTCTTTGTTGTAGTCCTTGCTATGTTCTCTAACGGGTTGAACTCAATAAACCTGTCTCTGGCTGTGTCTGCGTAAATGTTCATGTAATGCTCACTCATGGCAAGGGTGGAATGTCCCAGCACTTTAGAAAGCTGTACCACGTCCCCGCCATTCAAAAACCATTCTCTGGCGAATGTGTGCCGCAATCCGTGAAGTGTGGTCTTACTTACGCCCCGGCTCTTTGTATACTGTCTAAAGCCCTGTGTCAAGGCTTGCTTTGCTATCTTGTCCCCGCTTGCGTCACAGAATAAATAATCTTCTTCCCCAGCGTCAGCCCTCCATATAGCTATGTAGTCCCTTAATGCTCTCATAAGTTTAGGCGGCATATTTGCGGTCTGTAACTTTTTATTTTTTGTGTGCTGATAAAAGACTTTGCCATTTTGAAAATCAAGGTCTTTTATCCTAATATCTACAAGCGTTCCCAGCCTCGCCCCTGTGCCAACTACAAAGCAACTAACGGCCCAGCTACGCCAGACGGAAATTTTCTTTTCTTTGCTATCAGGCTTTTTAAGTAATGCTTTGACTTCTTCTAACGTGTAGTCTTTCGGCATTTCATCTTGTACCCTAACAAGCCTAATCTTAAAGCGGTCTATGTATTGTCTTTCCTCGTCCATGCACCAATACATGAAAGTACGCATACCCATTAAGTGATGATTGATTGTAGCAGGACGCAAGCCTCTATCTTTCATGCTGTTTGTCCATTCAATGAACATTGACGCTACAATATTGCCTGTTTCCTCTGCACGCTCTCCGAAGTATTTATAAAATTCATTGAATGTCACTTGATACGCCTTTAGTGTGTCTGGCTCTCTGCCTAACGCTTTCTTTTCTGCCATAAATTCCTCAAAGATGGAATTAAGATACTGGTTGTTCATTTCTTCCCGTGTCAGTTTTGGCTTTAATCTTTGCTTTGCCATGTCTATACCCCCTTGAAGTTAAAAAATCAAACAAAGATTTTTTCTCAATACTAACATGGAGATTAGTGGCAGTCAAGCAAAAATCAAATGATGAAGTTTAGCCGTTCGTCAAAATAGCAAAGTCTTGTGCTACAATAGATACAAGGCTTTTTAATGGTGATTTTTTTGGAAATATTTCTCAAGTGATTCTTTAACTGCATTTCCTCGCCCCCCTGCTCTAATTATACCATATTTATTTCGAGCGCTTTGGGGGCGCTTTGTCAACAGCTCCTATTTGTCATATCATCATCACGGCTCAACCTCTCGTACAGCAGCGCAATCTTGGTTTTTGCCATAGCACAGACCTCCTCAAAATGAAATATGCTCTAAGTTGCCCTCACCAATCACTGAAAAATCAGTTGATTAACAAGTCACTTAGAGCATATATCACCCAAAAATCCTCGATGGATTTTTCCCCGTCGCCCTTGGTGTTGGCGATGATGGTGTTTACCAGCTTTAAGAGGTCCTTTTCGCTGTGCAGGTAGGCGAACGGGTTATACCGCATGGATTTGGAAAAATTGATGGTATTCAGCACTTTTATTTTATATCCGCCCCGTTTTAAGAGCTGTCCCACCTCGATCAAGAGGCTCCCTCTCGGCATTAGTCAATAAGAAAAAATGTATCTTTTTTTATCGGTTACACTGTCCTTGTCATTCTCGATAAACCGCACTACCTTGTCCGTAAAGGTCTCCCGGCTTGTTTCGCTGAAATAGATTATGTATGTCAAAGGTGGTATTCCCTATCCGTTTCACAAGGTCGGGCTTCGCGTCCAGAGGGGCGGCGGTGCGGCTGGTCTTGCTGGTGTCATTGCTCATAGGTTCTCTTTTCCGTTCATCAATCCTTTTAGGATGTCTTGCCTTCGCACGCCTGATATGGCCTGAATGGACCAGGCCGCAACGCATAAGCGGGCGGATGCTGATGAAAGATATTTTTCGCTTTTCTTCCCATAGCAATCACTCCCAAATGTTTGATATATCAACAATCCATTCACCCAACGCGCTGCCGCCAATGGGACCTATAGCAAGCATCAAAAATAACGGCAGCTGCTGTAGAGTCTGTTTAAAAACCGACAATATACCCATTTTTCAAACAGCGCCTAATGTCCCCGGCCCTGGAAAGGTGGCGTTTCTGATCGTTGCTCCTCTACGTTCCTGCTTCTGCCCACAAAACGCCTCCGCCCAGCTTCGACAAAGTGGACGGAGGCGTTTTCCGTTATTGCGGGTAAACAGAGGCTTCTGGGGGGAGCCGCGCGCTCTTCCGGAGGGCTCAGGCCTCTGCGGCCACGGCTCTCCGGTTCGTTGCCCCAACGCTCTGACGCACTACGGTGCCGGTTTTTCCGGCGATGCCGTCTCGGGCCTTCTCCAGGAGGGTGATGAGGGCCTCCCGGCCGGGCTTGGACTCGGCGAACTTCACCGCCGCCTCCACCTTGGGCAGCATGGAGCCGGGAGCGAACTGGCCGTCCGCCATGTGGCGGCGGGCCTCCTGGGGTGTGAGGCTGCTGAGCCACGCCTCGTTCTCCCGACGGAAGTTGATGGCTACCTTCTCCACAGCGGTGAGGATGATGAGCATATCCGCGTCCAGCTGCTCCGCCAGCAGCTCGGAGGCAAAGTCCTTATCAATCACCGCCGCCGCGCCCTTGAGGTGGTTGCGGACCGTGCGCTGGACGGGGATGCCGCCTCCGCCGCAGCAGATCACCAGATGGCCGTCCTCCGTCAAGTGGCGGATGGCCCCGGCCTCGATGATGTGCTTTGGCTTGGGGGAGGCCACGTACCGCCGCCAGCCCCGGCCCGCGTCCTCCCGGACCAGATAGCCGGTTTTCGCCGCGTAGTCCATGGCCTCCTCCTCGCTCATAAACCGGCCGATGGGCTTGGAGGGATTCTCAAAAGCGGGATCGTCCGGGTCTACCTCCACCTGGGTGATGACGGTGCATACGGGCATATTGCAGATGCCCCGGTCCAGCAGCTCCTCCCGCAGAGCGTTTTGCAGGTCGTAGCCAATGTAGGCCTGGCTCATGGCGCCGCAGACGGAGAGGGGGGTAAAGCCCTGGTTGGGGTCCTCCCTCTGGAGGGCGGCCATGGCGTTGTTGATAATCCCTACCTGGGGCCCGTTGCCGTGGGCTACCACCACCTGGCTGCCGTCCTCAATCAGGTCCACTATCGCCTTGGCTGTAATCTTTACCGCCTCCGCCTGCTCCGGCAGCGTGCTGCCCAGAGCGTTGCCCCCCAGCGCAATGACAATTCGCTTGCTCATGTTCCTACTTCCTCGTTATCCTCTCAAGTTTAGGCATCCATACTTTTTCTTGAAAGAAAAAGTATCAAAAAGAACTTTATCCGCAAGGCATACGCCTTGCTTATGCTTATTTATAGCGAGAAGCACGCTGTACCCGGCATCCTGGATCTGCCTGGAAACGGCCCGATGAGGACATCGGGCCCTACGCCGGGCGCTGTGGTCCGCTATAAAACCCATAAGCAAAACGGAGTTTTGCGCCAAAATTTTCTTTTGATACTTTTCTTTTTAAAAGAAAAGTATGTATGCCCATATTGCCGCTGCCCCTCAGAAGGCCTTTCGCGGCGCGCCGCGGCGCTCCAGGGCCCGGAGGGCGGCGGCGGGGTCCCTGACCTTGCTCATGAAGATCATGGCGGCGATGATATAGGGCTTAAAGGACGCCTGCTTATAGAGGGGCTCCATATAGCGGTCAAAGACGCTGCCGTCCACCTCGCCGGCCTCACAGCTGACGCCGGTGATGTCGGCGGGCAGGCAGTGCAGGTAGAGGGCCTTTCCGTCCCTGGTGCGCTTCATCATCTCCTCGGAGCAGGTCCAGTCCTTATGCTGGGCGTTCTGGGCCAGGAGCTCCTGCTCCAGGGCGTCGATGCCCGCCTTATCCCCGGCCCGGTAGAGCTGGGTGCGCCGCTCCATGGCCTTGAAGGGGGCCCAGCTCTTGGGGTAGACGATATCCGCGTCCTGGAAGGCCTCGGCCATGGAGTGGACCTTCCGGTAGGAGCCGCCGGAGGCTTGGGCGTTTTTCCTGGCCAGGTCCTCGATATCCCCCATCACCTCATAGCCCTCCGGGTGGGCCAGGGTGACGTCCATGCCGAAGCGGGTGAAGAGGCCGATGACGCCCTGGGGCACGCTGAGGGGCTTGCCGTAGCTGGGGGAGTAGGCCCAGGTCATGGCCACCTTCTTGCCCCGCAGATTCTCCACGCCGCCGAAGGTGTGGATGACGTGGAGCAGGTCCGCCATGGCCTGGGTGGGGTGGTCCACGTCGCACTGGAGGTTCACCAGGGTGGGCCGCTGCTCCAGAATGCCCCGCTCGTAGCCCTCGTCCAGGGCGTCCATAAAGGTCTTCTGGTACTTGTGGCCCTCCTCGATGAACATGTCGTCCCGGATGCCGATGACGTCGGCCATGAAGGAGACCATGTTGGCGGTCTCCCGGACGGTCTCGCCGTGGGCGATCTGGCTGGTCTTTTCGTCCAAATCGCTGACCTCCAGGCCCAGCAGGTTGCAGGCGGAGGCGAAGGAGAAGCGGGTCCGGGTGGAGTTGTCCCGGAAGATGGAGATGCCAAGGCCGGAGTCAAAAACCCGGGTGGAGAGGTTCCGCTCCCGCAGGTCCCGCAGGGCGTCGGCCACGGTGAAGATGGCGTCCAGCTCGTCCCCCGTCTTGTCCCAGGTCCAGTAGAAGTCGCTCTGGTACAGGTTGTTGCTCTTCAGCCGCTCCAGGCGCTGGACCAGACGCTCTAGCTTACTCATAGTATCGTCTCCTTAAATTCAAATTCTATGTATGCTGCCCACGCTTTTCTATCCGTTCACAAGGCCCAGATGGACGAAGGCCTTCCAGAGGCCGTCCTCCTCCACGCCGTCCGTCACATAGTCCGCCATGGCGCGGATCTCCTCGCCGCCATTGCCCATGGCCACGCCGGTGTGGCAGTACTCCAGCATGGGGATGTCGATCTTGGCGTCGCCAAAGGCGATGGTGTTCTCCACCTTGGCCCCCAGGTGGTCCAGCAGGGCCCGGATGGCCTCCGCCTTGGTGATGTTCTTCACCCCCAGATCGCCGAAGAGGGCCGTCTCCCCCGCGCCGCCCCAGGTGTTGTTCTCCAGGTCCGGGAACTGCTCCCGGGTGTCCAGGAAGTCCTGGTAGCTGCCCAGCAGGTAGCTGACCTTGTTCAGGTCATCCCGGTAGAGCTCTCCGCCGAAGATCATGTCTGGGAAGGCCTCCCGGACCGAGAGGATGGTCTTGGCCCCCTTGCGGCTCTGGTACTCCCGCATGGCCGGCCCGGACTTCTCCTCAAAGTGCTCGCTGGCAAAGAGTCCGTTGTTGCTCTCCAGATAGAACTCCAGTCCCCGGCCGTGGAGCCAGTCCACGATGCGCCGGCACTGCTCCGGGGTAATCAGCCGGTGGAGCACCACCTGGCCGTGGTCCTCCACATAGCTGCCGTTGCCGCCGATCATCCCGTCCAGGCCGATGTCCCAGATGTTCTGATAGACCTCCGCCTTGCTCCGGCCCGTGCTGATGTAGACACGGTGGCCGTTGGCCCTGGCCTCCCGGACGGCCCGCACCGCGGACTCCGGCAGCCGGCCGCTGTAGTCCACCAGGGTGCCGTCCACGTCGATAAAGAGAATCTTGCCGCTCATCTTGCCGCTCCTTGTCTCAAAATTTTACGAATCGCGAGTATCGCCGCCCGCTCAAACAATCTGACCGTACAACCCCGGCACGGCGGCGTAGACCGCGGCGCAAGTGACCAGGTCCCGCTTCCAGGTGATCTCGTTGGGGGCGTGGGCCTGGCTCTCCGCGCCGGGGCCGAAGCCCACGCAGGGGATGCCGCAGCGGCCCTGGATGGCCACGCCGTTGGTGGAGAAGGTCCACTTGTCGATCAGGGGCCGCTGGCGCAGGGGCATGGCGTCCGGGTGCCCCACCCGCTTGTCCCCGAAGAGGGCCTTATGGGCCTGGGCCAGGGCCTGGACGTGGGGCGCGTCCTCCCTGTTGATCCAGGTGGGGAAGTAGCACTCGGTCTCGTACTTCAGCCCCGTCCAGGAGGGCCGGTCATACCGGTACATGCTCACCTTCACGTCGTCGCCGTACTTTTTCACCGCCGGCAGGGCCCGGATCTCCTCCAGGCAGCTGTCCCAGGTCTCCCCGGCGGTCATGCGCCGGTCCACGGACACCGCGCAGCTGTCCGCCACCGCGCACCGGCTGGGGGAGGTGAAGAAGATCTGGCTGACCGTGCAGGTGCCCCGGCCCAGGAACCGGGCGTCCTCATAGTGGTCCGGGTTGTACTGGGGGCTGAGCATCTTCACCAGGCCCTTGATCTCCGTGCCCTCGGCGTCGTCGTTGTCGTTGAGGGCACGGATCTCCCGGACGATGTCCGCCATTTTATAGATGGCGTTGTCACCCCGCTCCGGGGCGGAGCCGTGGCAGGAGACGCCCTTGACGTCCACCCGGATCTCCATGCGGCCCCGGTGGCCCCGGTAGATGCCGCCGTCGGTGGGCTCCGTGGAGACCACGAACTCCGGCGTAATGCCGTCCTCGTTGTGGATGTACTGCCAGCACAGGCCGTCGCAGTCCTCCTCCTGGACCGTGGCGGCCACCAGGATGCTGTACCCCTCCGGAATCAGGTTCAGGTCCTTCATAATCCTGGCCCCGTACACGGCGGAGACCACGCCCCCCTCCTGGTCCGAGCCGCCCCGGCCGTAGATGACGTCCTCCGTCTCATAGCCCTGGTAGGGGTCCTGGGTCCAGTTATCGATGTTGCCCACGCCCACGGTGTCGATATGGCCGTCGAAGGCGATGAGCTTCTCCCCCGTGCCCATCCAGCCCAGAGCGTTGCCCTCCGAGTCGATCTCCGTCCGGTCGAAGCCCAGACGCTCCATCTCCAAAATCGTGCGCTTGATGACCCCCTCCTCGCCGCAGCTCTCGCTGGGGATGGCGATCAGCTCCCGCAGGAACCGGGTCATGTCCGCCTCGTAGCCCTGGGCCGCTCTCTTGATCGCTTCAAAGTCCATGGTGTGCCCTCCATCCAATACGGGTTTCCCCTCTTTTTTGTGCTCCTCCTATATCATACCATATCCCGCGCGGATGTCAAACAAAATTTCAGAAAACCTAAAAATTTTTCTGAAATCCCCTTGCATTCCGCCGGGGATGCTGGTATGATGGGAGCGTCAGGAAAGGGCCCCTTCGCGGGGCGGGGAGGTGACGGCGCTGGAGAAGAACCGGCTGAGGATGCTCAAACAGATTGCCGCGGCGCTGGCCGCCCAGTTCGGCCCCAGCTGCGAGGTGGTGCTCCACGACCTGGCCTCCCAGGACCCGGAGCAGTCCATTGTCCACATTGAAAACGGCCACGTCACCGGCCGGCAGGTGGGGGACGGGCCCTCCACCGTAGTGATGGAGCAGATGCTCCGGGGCCAGGCGGACCCGGAGGACCATCTGGCCTACCTGACCCGTACGCCGGACGGCAAGGTCCTCAAGTCCTCCACAGTCTACATCCGCGACAGCCGGGGGCGGGTGGACGCCATTTTGTCCATCAACTACGACATCTCCGCCCTCCTGATGGCGGAGAGCGCCCTGGGGGGCCTGGTGCGCACGGCGGAGGACCAAAAGCAGGAGCGCATCACCGTGCTCAGCGTCGGCGACCTGCTGGACGGCCTCATCGAGGAGTCCGTGGCCCTGGTGGGCAAGCCCGTGGCCCTGATGAACAAGGACGACAAGGTCCGGGCCATTCAATTTTTAAACCAGCACGGGGCCTTCCTTGTCACCAAGTCCGGCGACAAGGTGGCGAAGTACTTCGGCATATCCAAGTACACCCTCTATTCCTATATTGACACAAAACAGGAGGAAAAGCGCCATGAGCAAGATTGACCTGACCATGCACCGGGAGGGCCTCCGGCACAACATCCAGAAGGCCAGGGACAACGGCATCATCATCCCCACCTTTGCCCAGATGCAGCGCCCGGAGACCATTCCCCAGAAGATTCAGGAGAAGCTGAAGAACGTGGGGCTCTGGGACGTGAACCCGCTGAACCTGTTCCGCGTCACCTGGAAGAACGAGGCCAGGGAGTCCGGGGGCCTCTTCCAGGCCGTGCCCAACTACGTGGAGATCCCCTCCGCCCTCTCCGGCGTCCCCTGCCGCATCGTGGCCATGGCGGGCAAGTGGTTCCCCACCGGCTGCCACAAGGTGGGCGCCAGCTTCGGCTGCCTTGTCCCCCGGCTGGTGACGGGGCAGTTCGACGCCTCCTACCACCACGCCGTCTGGCCCTCCACCGGCAATTACTGCCGGGGCGGCGCGTTTAACTCCAAGCTGCTGGCCTGCGACAGCGTGGCCATCCTCCCCGCCGAGATGAGCCGGGAGCGCTTTGAGTGGCTCAGCCAGATCGCCGGCCAGGTGATCGCCACCCCGGGCTGCGAGAGCAACGTGAAGGAGATCTTTGACAAGACCTGGGAGCTGCGCCGGGACCCCTCCATGATGATCTTCAACCAATTCGAGGAGATGGGCAACCCCCTCTGGCACTACAATGTCACCGGAACCGCCCTGGCGGACCTCTTCGAGGCCGTGAAGCGCCCCGGGGACCGCCTGGCCGGGGCCTGCTTCACCTCCGGCTCCGCCGGCACCATGAGCGCCGGCGACCTGCTCAAGGAGCGCTACCCCCGGATGAAGCTGGCGGTGGGCGAGGCCCTCCAGTGCCCCACTATTCTGGACAACGGCTTTGGCGGGCACCGCATCGAGGGCATCGGCGACAAGCACATCCCCTGGATTCACAACGTGAAGAACACCGACATGGCCATCGCCATCGACGACGAGGACAGCCAGCGGCTGCTGCGGCTGTTCAACACCCCGGAGGGGGCGGCCTACCTCAGGAGCCTAGGACTGGAGGAGGACCTCATCGAAAAGCTCACCTGGCTGGGCATCAGCGGCATCGCCAACGTGCTCTGCTGCATCAAGATGGCCAAGTACTACGAGCTGACGGACCATGACGTGGTGGTGACCGTGCTCACCGACTCCGCCGCCATGTACCAGAGCCGCATCCGGGAGCTCAGCGAGGCCCACGGGCCCTACGACGTCCACGAGGCCGCCCTGGACCACGGCCTCCACCTGCTGGGCCTCAAGACGGACAGCATGCTGGAGCTCACCTACGCCGACCGCAAGCGGATCCACAACCTGAAGTACTACACCTGGGTGGAGCAGCAGGGCCGGGACGTCCGGGACCTCAACGCCCTGTGGTACGACGAGGAGGGCACCTGGGAGGCCGTCCACCGGCAGGCCGACGAGCTGGATGAGCTCATCAACCAGTTCAACGAGGCCGCCGGAGTGCTCAGCGCACTGTAGGGGGCGGAGACTGGCATCGATCCTTTTCCCTGGTAACTGTATTTGAGAAATACCGTCCAGCGCGGGGGCGTATGTGCTCGGCCCCGCGCTGGACGGTTCTCAGATGAAGCCATCAGGCGGGTAGCTGCCGCGTACGGGGGAATCTGTCCCTGTTTACAGCCTGGGAGCGGCGCGCAGACCTCCGCGGCGGCCAAGCCCTAATATTAGGTGCAGCCAGACCGTGTGCGGCGGGGGGAATACTGTGAGAGCGTTTCTTAGTCCTCCAATATGGAAATAGACTTGTCTTGGCGGACCCTTTGGTGTATCATTCTTTTAGAGTCTGTTTAGCATCCCAAAAGGAGGGTGTTGCTTCCATGAATATTCTTGCCTTTGAATCCTCCTGCGACGAGACCGCCGCCGCAGTGGTCCGGGACGGGCGCACCGTTCTCAGCGACGTCATCGCCTCCCAGGCGGAGATGCACGCCGTATATGGCGGTGTGGTGCCGGAGATCGCCTCCCGGAAGCATGTGGAGGTCATTGCCGCTCTGGCCGATCGGGCCCTTGCGGACGCCGGGCTCACAAAAGGCGACATCGACGCGGTGGCTGTCACCTGCGGCCCCGGCCTCATCGGGGCGCTGCTGGTTGGGGTGAATTTCGCCAAATCCGCTGCCTTTGCCCTGGGAAAGCCTCTGATTCCCGTCCACCACCTCCGGGGCCATATTGCCGCAAACTACATCGCCTTTCCGGAGCTGACTCCCCCGTTTCTGGCCCTGTGTATCTCCGGCGGCAACTCCATGATTGTAGACGTGCGCGGGTATACGGACCTCTCTATCCTGGGGAGCACCCGGGACGACGCCGCCGGGGAGTGCTTTGACAAGATCGCCCGGGTGCTCGGCCTTCCCTATCCCGGCGGAAAGCCCATGGAGGCCCTGGCGGAGGGTGGCGATCCCACCAGGTATCCCCTGCCTCGGGCCAAGGTCGCCGGCAGCGCCTGGGACATGTCCTTCTCCGGCCTGAAAACGGCGGCGGTGAATCTGGTTCACAACGCCGGACAGAAGGGGGAGTGTCTGGATCGGCGGAGCCTGGCCGCCTCGGTTACGGCGGCCATCAGCGAGGAGCTGATCCCCCGGACCGTGGAAGCGGCCCGCCAGCTGGACCGCCGCACATTAGTTGCCGCCGGCGGTGTGGCGGCCAACAAAACCATCCGCGCCGACTTGGAGCGGGCCTGCCGGGAGGCCGGACTGCGGCTGTTTCTGCCGCCGCTGAAGCTGTGCGGCGACAACGGGGCCATGATCGGAGCGCAAGCCTACTATGAATATCTGGCGGGCGTCCGAGGCGGCAGAAGCCTGAATGCCTATGCGACACTGGACATTGCGCCCGTTCCCTGGGCGCCTTGAGCGCCGCAGGCTTCCTCTGAAAAACCGCTCCGGCAGCTGCATGGGGCCGGATGAAGCATCACCCGCGAATAGGCCATGACGCTGGCCCCAAACCGTCGCTTACCGGGACACGGTTCTGATGCGGGGCGCGGGGAAGCTCTGTAAATTGTCAAGGTCAGTTGAACAAAGCGGTATAGCATCTCAAATACACCCTCCCAAGGTCAGCGTGAATACCAAAAGAATCACCAGAAAACAGACATTTACCACCGTAAAGTGCCGAAAATACGCTCCTTTTACCTGGTTTTCCTCCCGCGCGATGAGCTTGTAGGAGATCAGACTTGCCATGGACGCGATCAGCGTCCCCAGCCCGCCGAGGTTGACGCCGATGATCAGCCCGGGCAGATTCTCCGTGAACCCAGACAGCAGCAGCGCCGCCGGAACATTGCTGATCACCTGGCTGGCGGCGACGCCGGCCAGAATCTCATGCCCGGAGACGATCTGCTGCAACATCTGTGAGAATGCTGGAAGCCTCCCGATATTACCGATGAATACAAAGAATCCAACGAAGGTCAGCAGTAAGCTGTAGTCAACACGGCAGAAAATGCTTTTATCCACCAGCAGCAGGGTAAGAACGGTCGCACCAAGAGTCACGCCGTAAGGGATGATCCTGGCCACCGTCAGCAGGTCAAACACGAACAGGGAGCTGTATACTACCAGCTGGCTCTTATTCCCAGACAAACTTGCTTTTTCATGGAAGGAAACTTGAACCACCCCAGAACAGGCCCTGGCCTGGACAAGGCTCCAAATGACGATCAGAACCAGCGCCGCCGCCGCATAAGGCAGCATTAAACCGACAAAAGCCCCCATGGAAAGCCCAGCTTTACCGTACAGAAACAGGTTCTGTGGATTCCCGATGGGCGTGAGCATACTGCCAAGATTGGCGGCAATGGTCTGTAAAACCACAACTGGAACAACCAACCGGCTTTTGCTCTCCGGACCGATCATCCCCAGGACAATGAGCGTGAAGGGAGCAAAGGTGATGAGCGCCACGTCGTTTGTGACCAGCATACTGGAAAAGAAGCAGAGCAGGACAAGAATCAGTACCAGCTGCCAGGCCCTGTGTACCTTACTCAAAAATTTCTGAGCAACGCACTGGAACACGCCGCCCTTTTGCAGTCCGGCCATGACTGCCATCAGGCAGAAGAGGATCGCCAGGGTCCGGAAGTCCACATACCCTATGTACGCCCTGTCCGGGGGAACGAAAAGCATGGACACGATGGCGAGGGCAAACGCCGCGCACAGCACCGTTTCCTGTTTCAAAAAGCAGATGATTTTCTCTTTCATAAAGCTGTTCCCTCATAATCAGACAATGGAATTATCCAGCAGAAAATCAATGATCCCGGTATTTAAAACGCCCCTGTCGTCATGGCGGTCACGTCTGATTTCCATAGCGGCCTTCCATTGAAAAGTTGCCTTGCAAATTATAAACATCGCTTGACAATGGTAAACACACCATTGAATAGGGCGCTGGGGGTAAGAAATTAGATTTTCCACTCAAACGACACACGGTCAGCCGTGGCGTGGACCTGGGAGAGAATGATGTCGGCCACCTGCCGCCGGTCGTCAAAGTCGATGTTGTCCCAATTCCCCAGGTGGGAGGACAGGTACTCGATCTTTTGCGGGGAGACGCTTTCCGCGTTCAGTGCGGCAATCTCCTTTATCAGCCCTTGACGGCGGGCGTCCAGTTCCTCAATCTTCCCGTTGGCGTAGGACATCAAAACCGCGCTGGCCCCGGTCAGGGTGTTCAACAGCTTCTCAATCTCGTCCTCCACCTGGGCCAGCTCCACATTCAAAGCGGTCAGCCTGGGGTTGACTGTCTCGGCCTTGGCGGTCAACGTCTGAAACTCGGAGAGCTTATGTACCATCGCCTCATAGACAAACTGCTCAAACTCCGCCGTCCGAAGCGTCCCGCAGCCCTCGCAGCTCATATTGTCCGCCCGCTTGGTGCAATAGAGGTATTGGGTCCCCGCCCGGTTGCCCAGGCTTTTCAGCGCCCGTCCACAGTGGCCGCACTTCATCTTTCCGGCCAGCCAGGTATTTTTCGGCTTGCGCCCGCCCTGGAATGTGATGTTCGCCATCAGCTTTTTCCTGCACCGCAGCCAGGTATCGGCGGGAACAATGCCCTCGCTGGGGGCCAGTACAAGGATCTGATTTTTCAGCTCCTTGTTTTTTCGTTCCTGCACGTCCCGGCCCTGGTAGAGATAGCAGCCGTTGGTCCCGGCGAAGTCCGCCGCCTCGTTCACCACCACGGCTCCCTGCCCCTTGAAAAACTCGTACAGCTCCAGGT
>CATLAL010000017.1 GCA_949878425.1 uncultured Oscillospiraceae bacterium | reverse complement strand
TTTTTGACAACGAGCCTGCCACCACCCTGATTATCCGAAAATTTATTGAGGGCACTGAAAATGAACCGCTTTCCGGCGTGTGCTTCAAGGTGGTGGACGGCTCCGGGGCCGCTGTTGGCCCGGACGACGGCAGCTATTACACCGACAAGGCGGGGGAGATCGTTCTCGATGGCATCGAACCCGGCACAACCGTTATCGCCCGTGAAATCAAGACCGTGGAGGGCTATGTCCTCGACGGCACTCCCCAGGACATTTTGATTAAGGCCGGGGAAGTCCAGCAGTTGACGTTTTGGAATAAAAAGGCCGGTACGCTGGTCATTCAGAAAAAGGACAGTGTTTCCGGCAATCTGATCGCCGGGGCGCAGTTCCAGCTCACCTACGCCTCCGGCGGCTATGTGGACAATGACAACGGGCATCTGTCCTCCAATGGCCTGTACACCACAGACGACAAGGGAGAAATCCGCGTTTCCGGCGTGACCGGCACTATCGTCGCCAAGGAGGTCAAGGCGGCTCCCGGCTATGTGATCGACCAGTCCACCCAGACGCAGACCGTCACCGTCAACCCGGAGGATACACAGACCCTTGTGTTCCTCAACGAGCCTCACTCTTTCAATCTGATGATCTGCTCGTACAGCAGGACATATTTTTCCCGTATGATCCGGTTGGTGTGGTAGTGTCCAAAAAAGTGATATTTGAACCGGCAACGCTGGGCTACTTCCTCCAGGAAATCAGTCAGGGCATCGGCTCTGTAAAAACCGCCGCTCAGTTCATCCTGCACCGAGGTGGGACAGCAGTGACTGATGATGTAGTCCACCGCCCAGCCCGCTCTGTCCAGGTTGGCCCTGGCGGTCTGGTACTCCTCCTCGCTGGGCAGCTCCTCCTTCCACCAGGAGCGGTGGTTCACCCGGTACATCGCCCCGCGGGCGTCCAGCCTCCGGCATTTCCTCTTGAACTGCGGGTCGTCCGGTTCCAGGATACCGTCCTGGATGTCGTGGCTGCTGGCCCCGCCCATGGTGAAGAAGGTCCTGCCCTGGATGTCGTAGATCTGCCCCCGCATCAGGTGGATCACCGAGGGGCGGATACGCTGCACTTTGCCGCCGTGCCAAGCCTCAACCGGAAACTCCGCCAGCATATCAAAGTTCTCATGGTTGCCGGAAACAAACAAGCTGGTGAAGGGCTTCGCCTCCAGCCAGTCCAGCCTGTGGCGTTCCTCCGCGCTGCCGCTCCAGATGCCGCCGAAGTCACCGGCGATCATGACGCAGTCATCCTTGGTCAGTTCCGCCTGCTCATAGAAAATTTTCTTCTTGAAGCGGGTAAAATCCCCGTGAGTATCGCCTGTTATGAAAATTGCCATGCCATATTCCTCCATGCGCTATTTTAGCACAGTTTCCCATCGATCACAACGTCTGCGTCCCTGATCTTGACCTGGATGGTTTCGGCGTCCACCACGGTGATCCGCTCCACGAACCTGCGGGTGAGGGTTTCATCGTATTCCGTGAAGCACATGGGCTGCCTGCTGCTCCTCATCCTGCTGGCAAGCCACGATCTGATCCAGGACGCTCTGCTTCTCAGCCGTCACCGTTGCGCAGGCTGGTATTCAGCATCCGTTTGATGTGCTGCTGGCCTGTGACACCGGCGGCGATCTCGTCCTCCGTCCGGGGAAGGAATTTTGTGGCGACCACCACATCCTCTCGCTTGGCAAAATCCCGGACGGCCCGACCCACATACTGCTCGCTGGTGCCGCTCTGGTAGGCGATGGCGGTGTCGAAGAAGTTCATCCCCAGCTCCAACGCCCGCTTGATGATCTCACGGGAGTGTTCCTCATCAATGGTCCAGGAGTGCTGGCCGTTCCCGGCGTCCCCGAAGCCCATACAGCCCAGGCAGATGTCCTCTTCTATATCCCACCATATACGCCTGAAATGAACCCTATTGAACAGATTTGGAAAGAAATTCGAAAGCGTGGATTCCATAACGAAGTATTTGCTTCTCTGGAAAAAGTTGTCGAGCGATTGTGCGATACTATTTGCTCTTTGTCTAGCAAAGTCATTTCCAGTATCGCGGGCAGAGATTGGATAATTAAAGCTTTTAATTAAGAAATAGTATTACAAGAAAGAAATCTTGGCTGGGGGAGATGTGAAAATGGGCCTGCTTCCGATGGATATGGAGATTCTGCCAGTCAAAGGAGGCGTTGCAAATGGCAGGAGAACTTTTAATGAGCATCCGTCAGGTTGAGCGGGAATGTGCTGTGTTCCGCAGCAGAAGGATGTATCAGACAGACTTATAATCCAATCCAGCTACTGCAGAGGACAGAGGCAGGAGAATTGGCCGGCAGGAAGGGAAGTTGGAAATCGCTCGGATGATGCTGTCAGCTGGTGAACCTATAGAAAAGGTCATGAATTATACCGGCTTGACAAGGCAGGAGAGTGCTCCGTTATAACCCCCATAATTCCAAATGCATAAGCAGACGTTCTTTTCCAGAAAAACGGAAGAAGGACGTCTGCTTTTTCCTGTCTTGAAGGATGAATTATCCCGCAAAATACTTAAATCATTAAATATCTCTACAGACATCTATGATTTTGTCAGTTCAAAGTAAGGTTTTCTTCGAATATTGAAGATTTGCCTTGACGAATCTGGGCAGGTGTGCTATAGTACGAATGCAACGAATTATTGTGCGATACTTTGACGACATCTGAAATAAGACGCGCATAATGTCTTACAAATAATGACACCCGAAAGGGCTGCAGCAATTCGTTGCTGCAGCCCTTTTTTGTACCCGTTTTACCCCTGTCTCACCCCATTCCAGGCCATTTTAGGGGGATTCTACGGCGGAAAAGTTGCAGAAAATGAGTTTTTTCAAGTTGGAAATCATGCTGAAAATGGACATCTTTCGCCAGACAAATGGACAAAAATGCTTTGCTGGTTCTCTTTTTATGCTGCAGAATAGTGCTTCACTCATACTCGCTCCCTTCTTTTACAATGCCTGCTGATACCGATACTTCCCTGCGGGGACCTGCTTTCCTTCTCCGTCAGGCAGTACGATCTCCGCCGCGACCGGCGTGTCCGCTTCCAGAGTTACGGTTCCATCTTCTACCTGCCAGGAGACCGTTATGTCACCGGCGCGGGAGCGATAGCTGCCTCGGACGTTCCCCAGCCTCGTATCTACGAAAGGCCGGATTCGCACCTTGGGAAATCCCGGTTCCATGGGCTGGATACCCAGAATATACCGGTAGTAGAACTCCCCCACGCTGCCGAAGGCGTAGTGATTGAAGGACACCATATTGTCGTCACCGCCAGAGGTAGACGTCTCGTTCACCGTGCCGTCAGGCCGCAGGGCATCCCAACGCTCCCAGATGGTGGTGGCCCCCCGCTTCACCTGGTACATCCAGCCGGGGCACTCCTCCTGGAGCAGAAGGTCATAAGCCAGCTTCGCCTCCCCGTTATCCGCCAGCAGGGGCAGCAGATGCTCTGTGGCGAAAAAGCCGGTCTGCATCCCCTCGCCGCGGATTTTTTCTACCAGCTTGGCAAAGGCCCTGTCCCACAGTTCCCCTTTGGGGATCACGAACCGCAGTGCCATGATATATGCGCCCTGATAATCGTCGGTCATGGCGCCGTCATCCTTGACAAAGGCGGCCAGATACGCCTGGCGGGTCTTCTCCAGCTGGGCGGCATACCGCTCCGCGTCCGCCGCCTTTCCGAACCGCGCCGCTGCCCAGGAGAGGATGCGCAGATCGTTGACAATGAATGCGTTGGACACCGGCCCGTTGTGCATCGCCATAAAGGCCACATCCCGCCCCATGGTCAGCCAGTCCCCCAGATTGGGGGCCAGCCACAGGTTGGCGTCCCCCATCTTCCGGATTTCACACTCCACAAAGGCTTTCATGCTCTCGTACTGCTCCCGGAGATATTTGTCCGTTCCATACTGCCAGTACAGCATCTCCGGCACAATGGTCACGCAGTTTCCCCAGCCCAGCATGGTCAGGAAGCCGATCCCGGCGGGGCCTTGGGCCGGGATAGTGGGGGCCACGTAGCCCTCGGCGTTGTCCGTCTGGCTGTACCGGATGTCCTTGAGGAATTTCGCCCAGAATTGCTCCGTGTCGAAATTGCAGGCCCCTGTCAGGGCAAAGACATGGCCGTCGCCGGTGTAGCCCATGCGCTCGTCCCGCTGGGGACAGTCGGTGGGGACCTCCACATAGTTGGATTTCTGGCCCCAGACCTGGTTCTGATAGAGCCGGTCTGCCAGCGGATTTTCGCAGGAAAATGTTCCCGTCCGCTCCATTTCATTGTAGACGGCGCAGGCCGTTACCAGTCCCGGCACGTAGTCCGCGCCGGTGAGCTCCACGTACCGGAAGCCCATGTAGGTGAACCGGGGGCGGTATTTCTGCGGGGAGGCACCCTTATGATACACGATTTCTGCCTTGGCTTTCCGCAGATTGGTGGTGTAGAGGGAACCGTCCGGATTCAGAATCTCTCCGTGCCGGAGCTTCAGTGTGCCGCCGGGCATTTTGGCGGGGTCGATCTCGATGATCCCCGCAAAATTCTGGCCAAAATCCAGGATGACCGCATCCCCCGCCCTGGCGACAGCCTGGACGGGCATCTCCTCCTGGATTTTCACGCCGGTGACGCTCTCCTCCAGCACCTCCGGCAAAGCGCCGGTGTAGGGAACCGGTTGGATCACCTCGTCCGGGCCGCCGTCCGCGTGGTAGATCTCTCCATCATAGAATCCGGCATATTCGTAGGGACTGCGTACTGATTGCACATTGGCGTCATCGGAGCAGAAGCGCCGGACGGCCCCGTCCGCTTCTTCCACCTCCAGCACCCAGGAGACCGCCGGACGTTCGCCATAAATTTGCGTCTTATTGTCGCAGGTGAACCGTCCGCAGTACCAGCCCTGGCCTAAATAGACCCGCAGGAGGTTATCCTCTGCCAGAAGCGCCGTCACATCGTAGACCTGGTAGTGCAGATTCCTGGGATAATAGGTATAGCCGGGGGTAAACATCAGATCTCCGATTTTCTCCCCGTTCAGCTCCGCCTCATACACGCCCAGGGCAGTGATCGTCAGCGTGGCGCGGCGCACACCGGAAGCGGAAACGGGCTGCTCGAAAACCTCCACCGTACCCTCCTTGTAGGGCCGGTCAACTGTAATAAAATGCGTTCTCAAATCCGACATGGTTTTCCTCCTCAGAAATGCTCGTTCAGGAACTTTGCGCTGACCTGGAAGCTCTTTACCGGGGATTTGTCCATCCAGTTGCGGTGGCTCTCCAGCACCACGGCCTCTATATTGACCCGTTTCGCCTGCTCCGCCAGGGCCTCCAGAGGCATGTTGCCTGTCCCCAGCTCCGCGCTGTCGGTTTTCAGAATGGGCGTCATAGCGGGGCCGGCGAGGCGTGCGCCCCGGTCGTTGATGTGCCACAGCGTCATCCGCTCCCCCAGGCGCTCCATCCACTCCAGCGGATTTGCTCCGCCCTCGGCGAACCAGTAGCTGTCGAACTCAAAATTCACCGCTGCCGGGTCGGTCTCTGTCAGGAGAATATCATAGGCCCGCCGGGTGGGATTTACCCTCTGTAATTCACAGTTATGGTTGTGATACAGAAGGGAGATCCCCTCTTTCTTCACAGCTTCCCCGGCCTTGTTCAGCCGTGTCGCCAATTCCCTGACGGCCTTCTCATCACCATAGGCAAAGCGGTACATACCCGTGATAACGGCATAGTTTGCCCCAAATTCTTTTGCCTGGGCAGCGACGGCGGCGGGGTCCCGCTCCACGCTGCCCAGGTCCGTGTGGAGGCTCACCACCTGTAGTCCGGAATCCTTCACGATTTCTTTCCAGTTCAGGTTCCCTCCCTTGCCTACCGGCATCCCGGCGGCTTTGGTCATCAGGCGCACCATGAAGCCCGTGGGATGGATCATGAAGCCGCACAGCTCAATGCCGTCGTACCCGGCGGCTTTCATTTTGCCCATGGTATCCCGCGCCTGGGCTTCGTTGTTCATAACGGTTCCCAGCATGAATTGCTGGACTGCCTTGATTGCCATTGTCAGCCCTCCACCTTCAAAAGCTCGCCGGGTGTCACTCCGCCGGGCCCATAACTGTCCACGGCTATGTAATATGCCTGCCCAGCGTTGATGGTACTCAGATCCAACTCTGTTCCGTTTACCACCTGCCAGCTGTTGTACAGGTTCTCCGGCGCGATGCCGTAACGGACGTTATACCCGTCCGCACCCGATGCCGCATCCCACCTGAGGAGAATGTTCAGACCATCCGTGCTGCGGCTCGCTGTCACATTGCCGGCCCGCTCCGGCGCCTCTCCCTGGGCGGGACCGAACACACGCAGTCCGCTGACCGCCGGTACGCCGCCGAAGGGAATCACAAAGTCCCGCAGCCGCAGATAGCGCACACCTGCCGGCTTCTCCGGCATCCAGAACCGGTGAGCCCGGTCAGTATTCTCTTTCCGGGTATCCAGCAGCGGGAACCAGTTCTCGCCGTCCAGGGAACCCTCCAGCAGATAGCCGGTTTTCTGCGGCTGGACAAAGATATGGCGCGCACCGGACTGGTTGGGAAGCATCTGCTCCGAGGGGATGTCCTGGGCAGGCATTCTGTGATCCGCCAAATTGATCTGGACAGCCGCTACCTGCCACACCGTCCCCAGATCAACCTGATACCAAGGTGAGACATCGTTTTCCTTCGCCGCCCACCAAGTCCGGATATTCTCATCCGTCCCCAGCTCCGGCCCGAAGCCCTCCTGGGCGCTGGAGGCTTTCGCCTCGCACCGGCAGGACAGCAGGTGCAGCCGGGGCGTGATGGCATCCATATCCGTCCGGATACTCTCTGGCAGGACAAAGGGATAGTCAGCAAAGTGCTGGTTGCAGTGCAGTACCCCGTCCTCATCGAAATCGCAGGGGAACAGCCCGATCCGCCGCTCGAAGCTCTCGTTGACGCTGATACGCATAGTGGAGGCGTGCCACCAGTTGCCGTACTTGTCCTGGATAGTGCTTCCATGCCCAGCCGAAGTGATGAAGCCGCCGGGCTTGGAGGAGAAGGGGTTGTGGGCCTGATAGATGAAGGGGCCCAGGGGCCTGTCGGAGACGTACACGCCGTCGGCGTAGACGTTGCACTCCGTACCGGGGGCGGCGTACTGGAGGTAGTACATTCCCTTGTATTTTGTCATGAAAGCCCCTTCGATAAAGGGCTTCGTTCCCACATACTGCCGGATCAGCCGGTCCATCTCTGTCACCGGCTCCGAGAGCTTGTTGTTCTCGCCCTTCCGCTCCCAGCCGTGATGGGCCTCGTCCTCGCCGAGCATGGCCTGCTTTTCACCTATGGGCAGCATGGTTTCCGGGTCGATCTCAATGCCCCAGATGGGCTCCTTGTTGGTACAGCCCCAGTAAAAGTACACCCGCCCGTCGTCATCCTCGAACATATCTGGATCCCAGAAGTCGAAGGGGCTGGCGAGGGGCTGGAACGGCTCCGCCAGCGGGTCGGCGCTGGCGTAGAAGGTGCAGGGCTCCCCCCGCCGGGAGGCGCTGAACACCACCCGACCGCCAATGGAGCGAACATCCGGGGCGTAGTCGTAAATGGGCAGCTCCGGGGTTTCCTTGAATTTCCAGACCGCCAAGTCATCGGAGTACCAAAAGCCCCCGGACATAGATGCGAACAGATAATAAGTGTCATTGAACAGCAGCAGCGTGGGGTCCGCCGCCTCCCTCGCCAGGGAGTGGCCGCCCACAAGGCTGGTGCGGTACTGATAGCGGTATTCTAAATCCAAGGGATTGCAGATCCATTTTTTCACGGCGCGGTCCTCCTTATTTCGTCTTTTTAATGCCCTGGAGCACCCGATTGAGCTGCTTGATGCTCTCCTCGTCGATGTTTCCCGCCTGCTTGAGCAGGCTCACCAGGGTCATGCGGCCCATCATCCGCTGGAGGGCGGGGTTGTCCTTCACGCTCTCCGCCACGTCGCCCCGGCTGGCGGCGCCCTGGGCCATCATGCGGTCGATTATGGGACCAGCCTCCGGGTTGGCGCGGAGGTCGGACAGGGTGTCGTTGATGGAATAGCAGCCGGGGTCGATCTCCTGGTCAAACCAGTTGGTGACGGAGCTGGCCTCCTTGTTGAAAATATAATCCGGATCTGCCTGGTCTGCCTTCCGTACCAGCATAACGCCGCACACATCCCCTGCCCGAGCTTCGATAGAGTGCTCCCCGGTGATGGGGACTCGGAAGCGGAACACAGTCTTTCCCTCCTGGCTGGCCAGCAGCCGTCCATCCGCATACAGGCTGACCTCGCTCTGGTTGGAGTAGACCTTGATCTCCGTCACTGGCTCCGTCCGGTTTACGTACCGGCTGCCGCAGAGGTGGACGAAGGGCTCCGTTTTATTCCATGCGGCCTTGTAGAGATAAAAAGCGTCCTTTTTCACCTTCCGGTCGAAGGTGACCAGGCCCTTCTGATTCTCCCCGTGCTTGCCGCCCTCGTCCCGGCCGTCGGCGGCGAAGTCGAAGAGGTTCCATACATGGGTGGCCCACAACCAGGGGCGCTCCTCGATCATTTTTAGGATGTGCTCGTGATAGAGGGCCTGGTAGCTCTCTGTATAGTCCCCCTTCTCCGGGGCGGGAGACTGGTACTGGGGGTTGGCGTCCGCGCCATACTCGGAAAAGCCAATGCACCGGTTAGGAAACTTCTCGTGGAACTCGTCGAAGAACTCCTCGTTCTGCTCCAGCTCCCCCAGATACCAGCCAAAATACAGGTTGTAGCTGTTCACATCCGGGATGTCCAGGATGGGGCTGTCGGTCTCCAGCATGAACACGTCCGCCATGGTGGTGGGCCGGGTGGGGTCCATGCGGTGGCAGAGGTCGTTGAGCTGCCGGTGGTTCTCCAGAAGGTCCCCGTCCACCGCGCTGGCGGCGGTGATCTCGTTGGAGAGGCCCCACACGGCGATACTGGTGTGGTTATAGCACTGGGCCACCAGTTCCTCCATCTGGCTGAGGGTGTTGGTCCTGCCGTTTTTCATGTGCATGGTGATGTAAGGAATTTCCGCCCAGACCACGATGCCGTTCTCGTCGCAGAGGTCATAGAACTCCTGGGCGTGCTGGTAGTGGGCCAGCCGGAGGGTATTGGCCCCGATCTCCCGGACGATAGCCATGTCTTCCCGGTGCATCTCCATGGTCAGGGCATTGCCCGCGCCCTTGCGGTCCTGGTGGCGGCTGACGCCCCGGAGGGGGTAGCTGCGCCCATTGAGCAGGAAGCCCTTCTGGGGGTCGATCTCAAATTTCCGGCAGCCGAACCGTGTAGACACTTCGTCTCCACTGGGCAGGGCGGCGGCGGCGGTGTAAAGGTAAGGGTCGTTTATGCCGTCCCACAGCCGGACATTCTCAATAGTGAACACCGCCTGGGCGTGGCCGCCCGCGGGAGTGACCGTCTGCGACTGGCCCGCCGCAGCAATGGTGACCTCGCCCTCGCCCGTCTGCCAGGTCTCCACAGTCACCTGGGCGGACTTGTTCTTCAGGTCCACCTCGGGCGTCACCTTGATTCCCGGCGCACCACAGTACCCCAGCTCAAAATGTACCTTCGGTACGCAGATCAGCCGTACCTCCCGGTACAGCCCGCCATAGAAGGTGAAGTCGGCTTTCTGGGGATACACCCGGTCGTTGTCGCCGTTGTCCACGGAGACAGCCAGGGTATTTTGTTCCTTCAGATGTTCCGTCAGATTGACCCGGAATGTGGAATAACCGCCCTCGTGGCAGGCCAGCTTCTCGCCGTTGAGATAGACCTCCGCCGTGTGAGCGGCTCCGGCAAATTCCAACCAGGCTTCGCCGCCATTCTCCAGGGCAGGGCAGTCCAGCTCCCGGACATACCAGCAGGTTCCCCGGTAGTAGTCGTTGCCGCCGTCCTGGCCGTCAACGGCGTTCCAGGTGTGGGGCAGCGTTACGGATTCACCGGCGGCCTGCGCGGCCTCCAGAGGCCCGGAGGCGGTTTTTACAAAGGTCCAGCCAGCGCTGAGCAGCGTAATGGTTCGCATAGTTTTCCTCCTTGTTGAAAAGAAGTGTATTTTCTGTTATGATAGAGACAAAAGGGGTGGCATATATGGATGTTTCGCAAAATATTGAATTGTTCCGTGAATTGGTCCGCTGCGGCGGGGAGATCAGCCTCTGGCAGTATGACGGTGAGGGGAACCTGCTCTCATCCAACTGTCCGGAGGAGGCGATTTTTGACACAGCCTTTTCTCTCTCCGGCTGCCGTACCCGGATGCTGGCCTACGCCGCCGCCCAGGACGCGCCGGTGGTGCTGAGTACGGAAACGGGGCTGGTGTGGGGCGCGGCTTTTGAAAAGCGGGATAGGCAATTATACCGGGCCTATGCGCTGGGGCCGGTTTTCTTCTCCGATACCGCCTTCCGCCAGATCAGGGACGGACTGGCGTCCTACCAGGGGGCGGAGGTCTCTATCGCCTGGAAGTCCCGCTTTCTGGAGAGCCTTCCTCATGTCCCCGTCTCCCAGCACGTCGTCTTTTCCCGGTATATGCTGATGCTCCACTACTGCCTGACGGGGAAGCATTTGCAGGCCAATGACCTGAACATCCTGAATTCGGATCCCGCTCCCGCATCCGATCCCGGCGCTTATCATGACCGGTATCTCATATGGAACGCGGAGCGCGCCCTGCTGCAGATGGTGCGCAATGGCGATCTCAACTATAAGACAGCCCTTCAGAATTCCAGTATGATCAGCAACGGCGTCCCCCTCCAAGGCGGAGCACCTTTGCGGCAGGCGAAAAACTCCGTGATCGTCTTCTGCTCCATTGTCTGCCGGGCCGCCATGGAGGGAGGGCTGTCCCCCGAGGAGGCCTACTCCTTGGGGGACGCCTATATCCAGAACGCGGAGAACGCCAAAGCGATGGATGAACTTACCTCCATCTCCGTTATGATGTACGATGACTTCATCCGGAGGGTACACCGCTGCCGGAGCAATCCCACCCGCTCGGAAGCGGTACAGAAGTGCTGCGATTACATTGAAATGAACCTGGGGGAGAAGATCCGTGCCGCTGACCTGGCTGCCCTGGTGGGCTACAGTGAGTATTATATCACACGGAAATTCAAGGAAGAAACCGGTTTTTTCCTCAACGATTACCTTAAATTCGCCAGAATGGAGCGGGCAAAGCTCCTGCTGCAAAACACGGACCTGTCCGTATTGGAAATCGCCGGGCAGCTGGGTTTTGCCACCCGCAGCTATTTCAGTCAGGCGTTCCGGGAAATCACCGGCATGACGCCGACCAGGTTCCGGGTAAGCGAGCGGTAATTATTTCAGATTTTCCATAATCACCTCATGGCGGGCGGCGGCTTTTTTCTCCGCGATGCGCTTTTGGATCTCCACCATCTCCTCCTTGCCCAGATTGCAGAACCGCATGGCCAGCAGGGTGCAGGCCCAGCCCAGGATGGGCAGTCCGTACTTGATGGCCATGGTCATCCAGAATATGCCCGGCGTGCTGGGATCGGTGGGCTGGGGCAGGGAGGCGGTGTACCCGATGAGGGCGACGGCCCCGGTGGCGATCAGCGCGCCAAAGGAGGAGACGATCTTGTCGATGAGACTGTAGGTTCCGGTGACCACGGCGGGGATGTACTTGCCGCCCCGGTCCAGCTCATAGTCGATGATGTCGGCGGTAAAGGCGGTGTTGGCGGTGGTGATGCACATGTTGGACCCGTTCAGCGCCAGGGTCAGCAGCACATAGAGGAGCATTTCCGGTCCCATGTGGGAGATATTCCTGGGATCGATCAGGACAAAGAAGATCACCGTAACAATGGAGATCGCCATGCTGACAAAGCTCCAGGTGACGATGGTATTCTTGCTGCCGAATTTTCCGGCGTACTTGGCACCCACGACAGCGAAGAGGATGGAGGGGATCATGCTGACCACCATCAGGATGGTGGAGATGCCCATGTCGCCGATGAGGATGCCGAAGAGCATCGTGTTGATGATGGCCTGGCTGGCCGTCTGGGAAGCGATCTTGTCCGAGGTCAGGGAGATGATGTAGCACTGCAGGGGACGGTTATAGCGCAGGACGTTCCACATGTCCCTGATTTTCAGCGGCTCCCGCTTTTTGCCGGTCCCGCTGAAATTTTCCGGCTTGTCAAACGCGCTGACGCCGATGCACACCAGCAGGGTGCCAACCGCGCCGATGGCTACGGTGACAAACACGGCGGCGCTGAGGAAGCTCTGGTTATAGTCCCCGCCGAACATGGGCAGCAGCGTCATGTTCAGCACCATCATCATGATCATGGGGACCAGGTAATTGAAAACCGTGGTCCACACGCCGATGGCGGGGCGCTGCTTGGGATCGTTGGTCATGATGGCGGGGATGGTCTGGGCGGTCATGTTGGTGATGGTGTAGCCGATGACATAGATGATGTAAAGGAAGGTGAACATCACCCAGCCGAAGCCCTTGCTGGAGCAGAAGCTGAACATGCACAGCAGCGCCAGGGCCTCAATGGCGAATCCGGATACCATCAGCACCCGCAGTTTGCCGAAGCGGGTATTGACCTTGTCGTACAGAAATGCCAGAAGCGGGTCGGTGATCCCGTCCAGAATGCGGGTGGCGGTGAGAATGTAGCCTACCACGATACTGCTGATGCCGTAGCCGATGCTGGCGCTGTAGCTGGCCATACCAATCAGGGAGTAGACGCTCATGCCCACCAGTCCGTTGCAGGCATATAGAATAATTTGCCAGAGCTTCGCCTTCCGGTACTGGACGCCGTCAATTTCGCTTTGCGTCAGTTTTTGCTGCCTTGCCATAATCGTTTTCCTCCAATAAAATAATTTTCCCCACCATTCAGGAGTGTTCTGCCTCCATTATAGGGTTGCCGGATGGATAGTGAGGCTGAAAATTAAGAATAAGAGTTGAGAATTTGCGGCCTTTTCTAAGCGTCTCGAATTTTCGGCTTTTTTTATTGATTATTGATTTCTCAACCTGAGAAAATGCGTTAAAATCTTTATCAGGATTCCCACAAAACATATAAGGAGGCCGCCTTATGAAAAAATTTGCACCGGATTTTCTGATGGGTGCATCCACCGCCGCCCATCAGGTAGAGGGGAACAACATCCACAGCGACTGCTGGGCGATGGAGAACATCCCCCATACGCTCTACGCCGACCGTTCCGGGGATGCGGTTGACCACTATCACCGCTACGGGGAGGACGTCAAGCTCCTGTCGGACGCGGGGCTGAACGCCTACCGCTTCTCCATTGAGTGGGCCAGGATCGAGTCGGAGGAGGGAAAGTTCGATGAGACCGAGGTGGAGCACTACCGCAGCGTCATCCGCTGCTGCAAGGAGCACGGCGTAGAGCCAATGATCACCCTCCACCATTTTTCCAGTCCCGCATGGATCATCTCCAAGGGCGGCTGGGAGGCGGAGAGCGTCATCGGCGACTTTGTCCGATACTGCCGCTATGTGATCGAACGGCTGGGGAATGAAGTAAAATATGTCTGCACCATCAACGAGGCCAACATCCGCCTGCAAATCGCGGACATCATGAAGCGGTACATGATGCAGGCGCAGAAGGCTCAGGCAGCGGCAGCCAAAGCCGGGGAGAGTTCCCTGCAAATGGGGATCAATCTCCAAGGCTTGCAAAAGCAGCAGGAGCTCAACGCCATGGAGGGCGCGGAGGCTTTCGGCCTTGCGGATCCGAGGTCGCTGCACATGTTCCAGTCCCCCTGCTCCGAGGAGGGCGACCGGATCATCTGCCGCGCCCACGCCGCCGCCCGGGATGCCATCAAATCGATCTGTCCCCATCTGCAGGTAGGACTCACCCTCTCCTTTCACGACTTCCAGGCCCAGCCGGGAGCGGAGGCCGTTGCGGAAAAGGAGTGGGACAAAGAGTTCCGCCACTACCTGCCGTACATCCAGGATGACGACTACCTCGGCGTACAGAATTACACCCGTTCTCTGATCGGCCCGGAGGGCCTGCTGCCCATCCCGGCAGGGGCGGAGATCACACAGGCTGGCTACGAGTTCTATCCCCAGGGGCTGGAGCACGTTCTGCGCCGGGCGGCGGAGGATTTCAAGAAGCCTCTGTATGTAACGGAAAACGGCATTGCCACCGCCGATGACACCCGCCGGGTGGCCTTCATTGAAGCGGCGCTGGAGGGCGTACAGCGGTGTATCGCCGATGGCCTGCCTGTCAAGGGCTATTTCCACTGGAGCCTCATGGATAACTTTGAGTGGCAGAAGGGCTACGCCATGACTTTTGGCCTGATTGCCGTGGACCGGCAGGGCGGGCAAAAGCGCACCCCCAAGCCCAGCTTGGCGTACCTGGGTTCCTGGAAAACATAAAGAGAGCAAAGATCACCCGGGATGCCTCTGGCGGCATCCCGGGTGATCTGAGAGGAGCAATGTCCCTACTTGGACAGGATAACGGCTATAGTGATGTCCGGATTAAAGGATATCAGACGCTGCGATTGCCTATGAAATCTGCGGAACTGTGGACGGGAAGGTACATCCGCCATCGGCGAGAATATCCACACCGTTGATATATCCCGCGCCCTTGGAACAGAGAAATGCGACCAGCTTGCCCATTTCATAGGCATGTCCCCAGCGCTGAAGCGGAATGCCTTTCATGACACCGGCTGCTGTCTCCGGCTGGTTGTCGATCAGGGCCTGATGCATCCTCGTAAGGTAGGAGCCGGGAGAAACAGAGAGGATGCGGCAGTTCCGTTCGGCAAACCGCCAGACATTTGCGTACACGAAGTATTTTACAAAGAATTTGGACAGGCAGTAGGCGCTCCCGGACAGATATGGTTCACTTACGCCCATAACGCCAGTCAGGAACCCCATCAGCTGTTTATCGAAGTCCGCCTCATTCCAGTGCCCGAAGCATTCCTTTGCGGCGGGGATCAAAGGGGCCATCTGCGGATTGGTCTCAAAGCTGTACCCGGCCGTAGAGCCGAAGAGGATCATCACGCCACCGTCAGCCAGCAGCGGGTGGAAGGCTTCGACCACATTGACAGGCCCCAGCGTATTGATCCGCAGAATATCCTGCGCCGGTGTGTTGGCCGGAGAAACACCAGCGGTGTGGACAACGTGAACAATTTCACCCAGATCCTGGGCATATTGGGCGCAGGCGCGAACTGCCGCCGGATCAGAGGCATCCAACGGGCAGATAAAAACCTCCGCGCCAAAAGTTTCCAGTTCAGCCTTCGCCTTTTCCAGTCCCGCAGGATTGCGGGCGCATAGCAGCAGCGATGTTTCTGGCGCCAGGCACTGTGCGGACGCAAGGCCGAGGCCGCTGCTGCCGCCTGTAATGACCGCTATTTTCCGATTCATTTTTCCTTCCTCCAGTCAGATAAATTGGGGCGATGTGATAACACCTGTATGTCCGTGGAGCGTAACCGTATCGCTGGGTTTCAGCACGCCCTTTTTCGCAAGGATCAGCCCGTTGTTGGTTTCCTTGACGTAGCTGTAGACGATCTTCATGCAGCGGCCCACATACTCGCCGTCCTTGTATACGAACTCACCCTCATTGCCCATGTGCCGGCCCTTGATGTGGATATCCGCCTCTTCCACGGTAAACCCGACCACCTCTCTGGCCGCGCCCTCATCCCGTATTTTCGCCAAGGCTTCCCTGCCGATGAATTCTTTATCCCAGTTGATGCCGCTTTCCAGCCCCACCTCAAAGGGATTGGTGTGGCGCAGATCGCGCATATAGTAGAAGTCGGCTTCTGTAGGCAGGGTCCACGCCATGACTTGAAATTCCGTTACCTCTTTTCCTCCCAGGGCCTCGGCGGCGGCCCGGAGCGTCTGCTCCATACCGGGGGCCTCCGCTTTGGAAAAATAGATCTCGTAACCCAGCTTTTCGCCGGTAAAACCCGCACGGTTGATGTATACGGGAATGCCGCTGATCTCATTGGCTCTTATCTCAAAGAATTTCTGCCCGTCCACCGGTTCCTTCACAAGACCGTTGACCATTTCCAGAGACTTGGGTCCCTGCACAGCGTACATCTCCCACTGCGGCGTCACATCGGTCCAGGCTACGTCGTACGCCCCCTTGTGGGCGGCGAACCACTGGAACATCTCCGCCCGGAACAGCGTGGAGACCCAGAACTTCTCCTCCTCCATCCGGATGACCACTACATCGTCAATGATCTGCCCGTTTTCGTCCAGCATGGTCGTATAGCGCTCCCGGCCGACGGCCAGGTTCCCAATGTTTTTCGGGAAGATCATTTCAAGGAAGCTGACGCAGTCCCCTCCGGTGACCTCTACCAGCTGATGGGTCCAGAGATACCAACCCACCGTAGTACGAACCGCCATGTGCTCCGACCGCTTCATTTCATCGTACTTATATACATTTTTATACATTTCGCGCCAGCCTGACCATCCTGCGAAATCTGCTGTCACACGCGCCGGTCGGCCCGGAGGAGCAGGCGCTGCTGTCTCTGCAGCCCGGGGAGGTCTGGGGCTGCTTCAAATTGCGGGAGTGTCGGGGCGAGCGGGCTTTGCTCAAAGAATATCTGTATGCCACATTGAATGGCGTTCTGCCGGGTACGGTATACACATTCATTTATCACGGAGAGGTCATTGGAATTATTCGGCTCCGCGAAGATGCCGGGCAAAGCGAAGCTTTGCTTCAGTCGTTCGGCGAAATCCTCAGCCGAATGGGATATACCGGCGGCGTCAGCAACCTGTTCACGGACCTGTATCTCCTGCCATACTATTTGCAGCAGGCCGGCTATGCGTCGGAGTGTGGCGGCGGTCAAGCGGGAACATTGCACTTTTTCCGGGACCATGTCCTCTCCTATATGCTGGGCGGCTGTACCCAAGAGCTGCCCATTGATTCTCTCTGCTCACGGGGACTGCATACGCTGATGGCGCATGACAGGCAGAAGGGGACGGAGTATATCAAGACGCTGGACGTCTATCTGCGGAACGAAATGCGCATAACGCAGACCGCCAAGGCGCTGTATATCCATCGCAGCAGTCTGATCAAGCGGCTGGATCGGATCATGTGCCTTCTGCAAGATAATTTGGAGCATCCGGATGTCCGGCTATACTACCGCCTCTGTCTGGCGTTGCTGAACAGGAAGCAATAGAAGGCGGGCCTGTCAGTCCGACAGGCCCGCTCAGACTGTCAAAAAAGCCCTCCGCAGGAGTTTTCGCCGAAGGCGAAAATAAAATTTAATCACTTTTTCGGCGGCGTGTACGTCGAAAAAGTACTTTGCGGGCCGAACTCGGCCCGATTCCCTTGCTCAAAAAAGATGCAAAGCATCTTTTTTGACACGCAGGGCGGGCCTGTCAGTCCGACAGGCCCGCTACAATGATTTCACTGCATTTGACGATCAACGCGGCGATTTCCTCCGGCGGGGCCTCCATCCCGCTGCGAAGCCACCATTCGATCACACTGCCGCCCCCACCGGTCAGAAACGCAAAGCTCGCTTCCCGACTGGCTGGAGAGGCGGCGCTCCGGGGAATAGATCCGAGCCATTGCTCCATGTATAGGGTGCAGCGTCCCGCCAGGCGATTGACAAATTGCCGCCCATCGGTGGAGCTGTCCAGCCCGCGGATCAGCTGGCTGTTGTTTTGCAGGGCGTGCAGAATGGCCTCCACTGCTCCCTGCATTCCTGTGGCCTGGGTAGAGGCCAGCATCTTCTCAAACTCCTTGAGCCCCTCCTCTTCGATCTTATCCAGCAGGTCATAGCAATCCTGATAGTGCCTGTAGAATGTACCCCGGTTGATCTCCGCTTTGTCGCAGACCTCTTTCACAGTAATTCTGCTGACAGGCTTTTCCTTCAGGATTTCCAGGAACGCGTCCTGGATCACTTTCCGGGTGTAACGTGTCCGCGGGTCATTTTTCATATAGGCGTTCCTTTCTTGGACAGATGCCGTTTATCTGTTGATGAAGTATCATTTGAAAGGAAATTGATGATTGTCACCGTTTTGTGCCCATATTATACTACAAATTGTCACTGAAAGCAACAAATGATCAGCTTCATTACATCTGTGCAAAATGAAAGGAGAATGCAATATGGATTTCAGCAGTGTACAAGGAAAAGCTGCTATCGTCACCGGGGCCAGCCGCGGAATCGGCGAAGCGATCGCCAGGGTTTACGGTGGGCATGGAATGAAGGTGGTCTGTGCCGCCCGCAGTCAGGACAAGGGGCAGGCCGTAGCGGACGAGATCTGCGCCAAGGGCGGAGACGCCATTTTTATCCGCACGGACTGCAGCAGCCCGGAAGCGATCAAGGCATTGGTAGATGCCGCCGTGGCTCACTATGGCCGTCTGGACGGCGTGGTCAGCAACGCCGGCATCGGCATGGGCGGCACACCTCTCCATGAGTATGATTTGGATGAGTACGACAAGATTTTTGATCTGAACAGCAAGGGCGTGTTCGCCGGCATGAAGTACGGCGCGGAAACCATCTTCAGGACCCACAGCCAGGGCGGCTTTCTGATCAACGTAGCGTCTATTGCCGGATTGATGCCCCAGCGGGGGCAGGCGCTGTATACCGCCACCAAATTCGGCGTGGTAGGCATGACGAGGGCGGCGGCGCTGGATTATGCCAAGTACGGCATCACCGTGAACGCCATCTGCCCCGGCTATACGAAAACCAGTATCTTCGGCGACGCGCCGGAGGCGGCCATGGACTTCTTTGCCTCCGACTGCCCCGCCGGACGGATGGGCGACCCCAGGGAATGTGCTTATCTGGCCCTGTTCCTGGCCAGTGATATGGCCCGGTATATCACAGGAGCCGCTATTCCGGTGGATGGCGCGCTGAGCGCGGGCCATCAGAATATCAGCAGCTGGAAGCATCCGGAGCTGGTCACCGGAGAAAAGCTGAGCGCGGAGAGCACGATTGCCGCCATCATGGACAGCCAGGCGGGCGCGGCCATCGTGGAGAAATATCTGCCCGGCTTTGCCGCCAATGAGCAGGTCAAGCAGGCTTACGGCATGACCTTCAAGGCGCTGGCCCCCATGCTGGGTCTGCCGGAGCAGGTTCTGGAATCCATGCTGTCTGAGTTGAACTCCCTGTAATAGCGGGAAATGCAGCACAGAACCGGCTGACCGGTATGGGATACGTTAATGCCCATAAATAAGCGGCAGCTTTTCTGCATGGGAGGCGGCGGGAATGCGCAATGAAGCGCTTTTCAAAGAGAAACCGGTATGGACGGCGATTCAATACCATGTTTTTCGGCATAGCGTTTCAAAGCCTTTTCCTGTCTGGCGAAATTCTGCCGCTCCGTATCGGTTGAAATTCGCATATAGCTAAAATAGTTTCCCACAAAAGCCCCTCCTTCGTCAAACAAACTATAGTTATCCTGACAATAAAAACACAACCGTCAAAATAACTTTTTATCAAGCTATTTTGACGGTTGTATTCAGCCGAAACAACAGATTGCTTCCTGTCCCATATGCTGTACCATCGACAGCGAAAATCCCCCAATTTCACATCTTCTTTCAGCCCATGTTCAATTTCGCGCTGCGGCGCGGGGATATCGGCAAGCTTTTCGAGGTTATAGGATAGGAGAACAGCGCTCCCTTTGGAGCGGGCCCGTTTGTTCCGCGACTTACTGATTCTCCCTTTTCCCGCTGAGAAGGCCCAGGCACTGGACCAAAACCAACTGGTCCAGGAGCTGACCGCAGTAGCTACCGTACCCCCGGAAGAGGTCCTGGGGGGCGCACTGGTAGGCGCCGTACAGCTCCCAGCTCTCCTCCCTCCGGCCTCCGGCGGCGCAGAAGAGTTCCAGAAACCGGTCATGGACCGCCTGGGACAGCGCCTCGTCCCCCGAGGGGTCCCTGTAGAGCCGCTCCAGACGCGCCTCCAGCTCCCCGCCCATGGCCTCCAGGGCCTCCTCCGCCCGCCGGCGGAACTGTGGCAGCTGCTCCAGGGCCTCCAGTTCCCGGGGATCCCCGATGAGCCCCTTCTCCTCCGCGGCCCAGTACAGCAGCACCTCAAAGCCGTGGCGAGGGCGCTCCCGGGTGTGGAGGATGTCCTCCCCCGTGTTGTGGAAGTCCGGCTCGCAGTCGTAGCGGCCGTCATTGGTGATAACGATCTCCCGGACCCGGCCCAGGCTGTCCGTCTCCACCAGGCACAAAAAGGCGAACCGGTCCCCCGGCTGGCCGTCCCCCAGCAGCAGGCACCGCTTGCCCGGACCGCCGGGGAGCGGCGCCTCCCCCTCCTCCACGGCAGTGACGGTTCCGGGCATGCAGCACCAGAGCCCTGCCTCATAGAGCTGCTCCCCCACCATCTCCAGCAGGGCCAGGGCGTTCTCCCGCCCCTCCTGCCGGTTCTGGAGGAAGGTGCACCCGCAGTCGCTGCGCAGCGCCGGACCCAGCCGCCGGGCACAGCCCTGGCGGAAGAAGTACTGCAACAGCTCCAGGGCCCGCTCCTCCCCGAAGAGGATGCCGTCCGCGTACTCCCCCGCGGCGGCGTCCCCGGAGAGGACGCACAGGGCGGAGACGATGGCCCCTGGCTTCACATTGTCCTTCTGGCCCTCCGCCACCATGTCCAGGGGGTGGCACAGCTCCAGATCGCCGAATTGAGTGGAGACGGTGACGCTGAGGAACTTGGTCAAAGGCTCCATGCCCAGGTAGGTCTCCCCCACCTTGGCGTCCTTCACCACCCCCCGGAGCAGCACGTCCTCCCAGGCCAGATCCCCGCAGTCCTCCTCGCCCTGGGCCCAGAGGCCCGCCTCGTGGAGCTCTCCCTCCGCCAGCTCGGCGTTCTGCCGGGGCGGCTTTTTCTTCTGGGCGTCCAGGTAGTCCTCCTCCCGGGTGAAATACTCCACCCACTTGGGGAAGGCCGCCATGTTCAGCTCCACCGGTCCCCCCACCCAGGTGCGCACGTCCGCGTTTACCACACAGATGGGGATCATCCAGACCTGGCCGCTGTTCTCGTCAATCCGCCGGGACCCGGACTGCTCCGCCCAGCGCTGGAGGGGGTCGCACCGCCGCAGATCGGGGTCCTCCAGGGGCAGGCCGTCGGTCCGCTCCCCGTCGATGAGGTTGAAGCCCCCGCCGGAATCCACCTGCCACAGGCAGGCGCTGGCGGCGTGGGTGTCCATGCCCAGGAGCATCGCCTCCCCGGTCTCCGGGTCCTCCATGGTGCGCACGACCACCACCGCGTCCCCCATGCGGTAGCGGTAGTAGTCCCCCCGGTAGCCCCGGACCCGCTGGCCCTCCGCCATGGCCAGACCGGCCAGCCGGAAGGCGTCCTCCGGCCTGGCCGTCAGGTCCTGGAGGCCGAAGCTGTCAAACCGTGCAGCCATATTCCCGCCTCCTAAAATTCGTAGTCCACCGCCGTCCGGTCCTCCCGGATGGCTTTGCAGAGGCTGGACACCGCCACATGGCGGGGGTCCGCCTTGTAGGCCGCCAGGTCCTCCCGGGAGTCAAAGACGGACACCAGCACCGCGTCGTAGCCCCCGGCTGTGACGTTGACGCCGATCTCCTGCTCCCTGATCTGGGGGATCACGCCGAAAAGGCCCCGGAGGCCCTCCAGAAACTGCCCCTGCTCCGCCTGGGTGCCGGGCTTGAACTTCCACATGACGATATGCTTAATCATAGTGAGACTCCTTATCTATCTTATAGCAATCATCAAAAAACGGTAGCTGCTGTAGGGCGCGGCGACCGGTTGCGCCGTGCCGGCTCCAGCGGCGTGACCAGTGGTCACGCCCTACCAGCTGGTGTCCGTAATTTTGCATATTACTATAGGTTTCCCTATTATATCCACTCTGGAGGGAAAAATCAACCCAGCACCCTCCGTCCCTCGCTGTAAACCGCCCGGATGTGCCGCTTGTCCATGAGGTACACCGCCCGCTCAAACCGCTCCGCCAGCTCCAGCGACCGGGCCGGCTCCGGCATGGCCGCGTCGTCCACCACAATGGCGTGGAGCGGATAGCCGGTCTCAAACCCCGCGCCGCCGCCGCAGTACCGGCACCCCGCCGCGCTGCCCAGGTAGAAGGCCTCCGGCACGGTGAGGAAGGGTTCGCCGGTCTCCATCTGCCGGAGCTTTGAGGCCCGGATGGCCATGACCACCGCCTTGTTCATGGCCAGCAGGTCGCCGCCGGCGATGTCGCTGCCCAGGGCCACCTGAACCCCCTGGTCCAGCAGCCGGCGCACCGGGGCCGTGCCGCTGCACAGGTTCACGTTGGAGGCGGCGCAGTGGACCGCCCACACCCCGGCGTCCGCCATGGCCTGCCGCTCCCGGCTGTCGCTGTGGACGCAGTGGGCCATCAGGGTCCCCGGCTTCCACAGACCGTATTTGGCATAGGTCTCCCAGTACTGTCCGCAGTCCGGGTGGAGCTCCCTCACCCAGGCGATCTCCCCGCTGTTTTCCGACAGGTGGGACTGCACCGGCAAGTCCCGCTCCCGGGCCAGCTCCCCCAGCGCCGCCATCAGTTCATCCGTGCAGGAGGGGGTGAACCGGGGGGTGAGGATGGGCCTTACGTGGGGGAACCGGCAGGCGTCCAGCCAGCGCCGGGTCTCGGAAAGAGACGCCTCCGTCTCCTCCTGGACCGCCCCGCTGTTTCGGTCCATGTTCACCCTGCCCACATAGCCCGTCACCCCGGCCCTCTCCAGCTCCTCCATCAGAATCAGGGTGGCGTCCGTGTGGCAGGAGGAGAACATGGCCACCCGGGTGGTTCCGGAGGAGATCAGATCCTCCGCCAGCTGCCGGTACACCCGCCGGGCGTAGGCGGCGTCGGTAAACCGGGCCTCGGTGCGAAAGGTGTAGGCATTCAGCCAGTCCAGCAGCGGCAGGTCCATGCCCATGCCCAGCATGGGGTACTGGGGCGCGTGGAGGTGCATATCCGCGAAGGAGGGCAGGATAAGCGCCTCCCCCCAGTCGGTCACCGGGCAGGCGGCGTACTCCCGGGGCAGGCTCCGGTACAGCCCCCGGACCACCCCGTCCTCCAGGAGGAGGAAGCCCCCCGGAAGGGTCTCCAGCCGGCCAAAGGAGGGGGTATGGACAAGATTGCCCTTCAAAATCTCTGTCATGGTATGTACTCCTTTCCTCCGCGCAGCATCCAATTTTTACGATGCTTTTGCACAGCAAAAAAGCGCCCAAGCGGTCCTCTGGAACCGCCTGAACGCCCATAGCGGGGCCGTAAGGCGGTCCCGTAGAGACTCTCGCGCCATTTCCGCGAAATATATGAGCGCTATTTCCCTTGTCAGAAACAGTATAGCAAATTTTCCCTCCCTTTGCAAGAGATTTTTTGTGCAGATTGCCCCCGCATTGTCAGTTTTCCGCATAAGCGCCGCTTGACATTGACAAGCCCCCCGGCATTGGGTATAATTTCCCTATATCGGTCTCTCCGGTTTTGCGGAGGGAGGGTCCGCGCCCATACGCCTGCCCAGGACAGAGAACCGAAATGCACCAGAAAGGATGATACGATTTGAAACGCAGCAGACGATTGCTCTGCGGGCTTTTGAGCCTGCTGATGGCAGTATCCCTCTGTCCGGCGCAGCTAGCCAGAGCCGCCGGCGGCAGCCCCGCGCTGACGGGGTCCATCGGTCTGACCATCCGCTTTGACCTGCCTCAGACGCCCCAGGCGGTGGCGGAGCGGGACCTGACGCTGACCGTAAGCGGCGGAGGGAAAACCGTGGCAGTCCCCCTGCCCGGCGGCGCGCCGGCGCAGAACGATTTTGACGCCTCCGTGGCGGTATCCGTCCGGAACACCGAGGGCGTGGAGCTGACCAACGAGAACCGGCTGGGCTACTATGAGGCGGTGGTGGGCGGCCTGCCCGCCGGCGAAACCTACGAGGTAGCTGTCACCGGCACGGGCTACGTCCCCTACTCCGCCCAGCTGACCCTGAAGGGCTACTCCCGGCACCTTGTTATCGGTACCGGCGACGGCTCCTTCGCTCTTGGAGACGTGAACGGCGACGGTCGGGTGGACCAGGAGGACCTGGCCGACATCGACCGGCGCCTGGGGGAGCGGGGCAGCCGCTATGACCTCAACGGCGACGGCCAGGTGGATGTGACGGACCTCTCCTATGTCAACTACCTTGTAGACGCCGCCGGGGAGGCGGATGTCCTCGAGACCGCCGCCATCGTCCTGCCGCAGGTGGATACGGCGGAGCTGACCCTCTCCGGCGGCTCCGCGGCGGACCTCTTCTCCGGGGAGAGCGCCGTCACCCTCGCCCCCACCCCCGGCAAGGACCTCTCTATCCCCATCACCTTCACCGACCCCGTGGAGCTGAGCGCCCTCACGGTCACCTGTCCCGAGGGCTCCGGCGCGCTTCTGTCCGGCTCCGTGGAGGTGGAGGGCGAGGACGGGGGGGCGGAAACCTTCCCCTTTGACCTGACCGTGCCCGAGGGCTTCTACGCCATCGGCCCAGCCGCCGGGGAGAAGACGGTTACCGTGGACCTGGGCCGGCGGGTGGCGGTGAAAAAAATCACCATTAAAGTCACTCAGGTGGAGGGCCAGACCGGCGCCAAGCCCGCCTTTGCCACGATCACCCAAATCGAGTTTCTCAAGGACATCGTCCCCGAGAACCCTCAGAGCCAGCTGGGCCACATCAGCGGCCTCACCGCCAAGGCTGGGGACAAGAAGGTGGACCTGGCCTGGAACGCGGCCCGCAACGTCACCGGCTACGTGGTGGCCTACGGCGCCAGCGCGGGCAATCTGACCCAGACGGTGGAGGTCAAAAACAGCCGGGCCTCCATCTCCGGCCTGGAGAACTTCACCGAGTATTTCTTCCAGGTGACGGCCGTCAACGGGGACTGGCGGGGAGAGCCCTCCCAGGTGATAAACGCCACGCCGGAGCCGGCCAGCGTGCCCGGCGCGCCCTCCAACATCCGGGTGGAGTCCGGGGACCAGGTCCTGCGGCTGAGCTGGGGGAAGGCCAAGGACGCCTCCTTCTACCAGGTGTTCTTCCGGGAGGCCGGAACGGACGCCTTCACCCGCTTCGGCGGCAACCTCTCCTCCACCAGCGCCGTCCTCACCGGCCTCACCAACGGCAAGACCTATGAGGTGGCGGTAAAGGCGGGCAACAGCATGGGCGTGGGGCCCTACTCCGCCACCGCCCAGGGCACGCCGGAGCGGGAGATCATCGAGATGCCGGAGCTGCCTGCGGACGGCCGCATCCCCAACAGTGAGGTCTCCTCTGTTGTGCTCACCAACCCCAACAACGTGGACCGCTCCCGCTGCCCCAGCTTCTCCGCCGGTCAGCTCATCGACGGCGACGCGGCCACCTACTGGATCGCCCGGGTCTGGTGGGAGAGCAGCGAGATCACCTATACCTTCTCTCAGCCCCAGGACATGAACTACATGATTCTGGTGCCCTACCTGGGCGGCGGGTACAAAACCGCCATCAAAAACTACACCATCACCGCCAGGGACGCCCAGGGCAACGTGCTCACCAGTGGCAGCTACCGGGCCCCCGCCATGACGGCCCAGAACTATCTGGTCCTCCCCTTCCCGGCGGTCAAGGGCGTCAAGAGCCTCTCCGTCAGTCTGGCCGAGTGGGAGGGCAACGGCTCCCGGGTCAGCGTGTCGGAGGCGGCCTTCTACCGCAGCGACAGCCTTCCGGAGGACATCGCCGCCCTCTTTGCCAACGACTCCTTTACCCAGCTGCGCGGCGGCGTCACCGAGGCCCAGATTGCCGCTCTGGAGAGCCGTCTGAACGAAAAATCCAGCTTCTATCTGGATATAACCCTCCTGCGGGACGAGCTGGCCCTGGCCAGGGGCCTGCTGGCGGGCGGGGACGCTCTGGGCGTGGTCTCCAGCGGCTTCCAGAGCCGGAGCGCCAGCCTGGACAGCGCCTTCGGCCAGTCCGCCAGCGACCTCCAGCCCCTGGGAGTCTCCGTGGCCGTGCCCAACGCGGCCCAGGCGGGGACCACCGCCTCCACCACCGTGGCCGTCTACGCGGAGCTCCCCGGGGACGCGCCGGTCTACATCGTTCCCACCCAGTTCTACGGGGAGTCCGGCATCTGGAGGGGCGGCGCCATAGCGTTGACCCAGGGCCGCAACTACCTCTCCATCCCCCAGATCGGCAGCCTCACCGACGAGCGGGGCGGCGTGCTCTACCTCACCTACGCGGGGAGCAACCCCGGGGCCATCCGCCTCCAGATCCGGGGCGGGGACAACGTGGTCCCCATCCCCGTTCTGGAGCTCTCCGGCTGGTACGACATGCCCGAGGACCAGCAGCGCTCCGCCATCTCCGCCTACGTGGAGGCGCTGGAGGTCCATGTGACCTCCCTGGGCTCTAACAATCTGACCCGAAACGTCCGCAACGCCACCGAGCTCTCCACCCCCAGCGTGCTGCTGTCCCTCCCGGCGGACCGGGTTCTGGCCGGACTCCAGGGCGTTGGGAGCAGCCGGGAGGCCATGGCAGAGGCTCTGTACCAGAACGTGCTGGCCTGGGAGGAGGAGCTCTTTGTGGCCAACAAGGTCCAGGGCATCATCGCCTCCGACGCCCCCTTGGCCGACTACCGCTACCCCATGACCACCCGCCAGAACATCCGCTACATGCGCATGTTCCCCGGCGCCTTCATGTACGCCGCCGGGAACCACGTGGGCATTGAGTACGGCTCTGCCGCCGGCCTGACCCGGGGCAGGCCCTCCGCCCAGACGGGCCTGGGGCAGGCCAACGGCCTCTTCGGCTGGGGCATCGCCCACGAGATCGGCCACAACATGGACAAGCTGGGCCGGGCGGAGATTACCAACAACATCTACGCCCTGGCTATCCAGGCCTGGGACGGCGGGACCATGGAGCAGAACACCCGTCTGACCAACAGCAATATCTGGCAGGGCGTCTACGACAAGGTCTCCGCCGGCCGGCCCGGCGCGGCGGGGAACGTGTTCGTGCAGTTGGGCATGTACTGGCAGCTCCACCTGGCCTACGACGGGGCGGAGGAGCCCCTGGCCTTCTACAACGCCTTCTTCAAAAAGTGGAAGGCCGGCGAATACGGCTCCTACTCCTATGACGACCGGGTGGCCCTCACCGCCTCCAGCGTGGCGCAGCGGGATCTCAGCGAATTTTTCACCCGCTGGGGCATGACCCTCAGCGACGGCGCAAAGGCGGAGCTGGCCAAATGGCAGAAGGAGACCCGGGCCATCTGGTACTTCAACGACAGCTCCCGGTCCTACCGTCTGGCCAACGGTCCGGCCTATACCGGGGATACCACCTTCCAGGCGGAGGCGGCGGAGGACACCGTCACCCTCACTATCAGCAGTACGGAGAGCGATCGTATCCTGGGCTACGAGATCCGCCGCAACGGCGCGGCCATCGCCTTTACCACCGGAGGCACCTACACCGACTCTCTGGGCGCGGCCAATAACCTCACCTATGCCTACTCCGTCATCCCCGTGGACAAGCTGGGCAACCGGGGGAGCGAGACCCCGGAGCAGGCGGTCCGGGTGGCCTATGACAAGGCCATCGACCAGTCCCTCTACACCTCCAGCCGGAATACGGACACCGGCATCTGGACCTTCACCATGAACAGCGGCGCCGTGGCTGTCACCGGAATTAAGGTGACAGGCGAGAACCTCGCCGGCGAGTACACGGTCCGCGTCAAGGCCGACCCCGCGGACGCCGCCTGGGTCACCGCCAAGGTGGGCTCCCTGGAGGGCTCCAGCACGGTGGGCTACTTCACCAAGCCCGGCGCGGACGCCGGTGACAGCCGCATCTGGACCTATGACGCGGCGGTAATCGAGATCGAGGGCATTCCCGCCGACGCTGCGGTGTCGCTGCTGGACTACCCCGGCGACCGGGTGGACTTCCTCCAGGGTGCCACGGTGGGCCTGCTGGCGGAGAAGTACGTCTACGACGGCGGGGAGATTCCCGCTGGCACGCTGGTGGTCCTGGGGACCTACCGGGGCGACCCGGTGTTCAACACCGTGGAGGTGGAGGCCCGCTACAGCACCGCCGGGGAGGCCGCCGAGGACGCTCCCTTCGTGGAGCGGCCCATGAACGGCTACGCCTTGCTCCTGGCCGAGCTGCCCGAGGACGGCCAGGTCAGCGACATCAGCGACGGCATCTTCCTCTTTGTCCCGGATATGGAGGCCGAGGAGCGCCTCAACAGCGCCGGAGGCGTCACCCAGACCTATCCCCTGGAGATCCGGGCGCTCCTCTACCGGACCGACAACCCCTACGGAAACGAGGACCCGGACCGGGCGGTCAACCGCCGGGTCACCAGCGAGACGCTGTGGATTGATTTCCCGGATGAGGGAAGTCTGCCTACGGTCTCCCTGGAAAGCGAGGCCCAGTGAGGAGGCGCGCCATGAGGAAAAAAAACGTTCTCTCCCTGCTGCTGGCAGTTGTCCTGGCTTTCTCTCTCCCTCCCCCGGCCCGGGGAGCCGGAGATCCCTGGCTAAACATCTCCACGGAGTCTGACGGCAGCCAGAGCGTCTCTCTGAACGGCCTGAGCGGGGCCTGCTGGGGTGTCCAGGTCACACTGACGCTGAACCAGACGGCGGACGCCTTTGCCTTTGACGAGGCCTTCTACGGCCCCGGCGTCTACTGCAAGGCGGCGCAGGGGGCGGGCCAGATAACGGTCTACATTGTCTCCAAGTCCGCCCTGGGCGAGAGCGGGACGCTGCGTCTGGGTTCCCTGCCCGGCTCCTGTGCCGTCACCGGCGCATCCAATCTGAAGGTGCTGGACCTGGTCAATCCGGAGGGGGCAGCCTACCCCAGCCCCGTCCTCAGCCAGCAGGGACAGACCGGCAGCCAGCCCGGAAATCCGAATCTGCCCGCCGTTCCGTCCCAGCCGGGCGGTCAAAATCCGCCCTCCGGGTCTGGCCAGCCGTCTGACTCCACCCTCCGCTACCGCGTTGACACCCCCTCCGGGCTGGAAAACGGCTCCGTCACCTCCAGCGCCCTCTGGGCCCAGGCGGGGGATACGGTGGTCCTCACCGTCCTCCCGGCGGCGGGCTGGACGTTGGAGCGCCTGGTCCTTACGGACAGCTCCGGCCGGGAGGTGTCCTGGACCGACCTGGGCTTGGGCCAATACCGCTTTACCATGCCCCGGTCGGACCTGTCCGTCCAGGCCGCCTTCCGGGCGCTGGACAGCGGGGACAGCGGGGACAGCGGAACACCCCAGACTCCCCCCCTGCCCTTCCTGGACGTGCCGTCCCACATGTGGTACTATGACGCCATCTCCTACGCCTATCAAATGGGGCTGATGAACGGCATGAAGGACGGGCTCTTTGAACCGGATGGGACAACCACCCGGGCCCAGATTGTGACGATCCTCCACCGGCTGGAGGGGGAGCCCCTCTCCACCGTCCCCAGCGCCTTCTCGGACGCGCCCGCCAGCCAGTGGTATATCGGCGCGGTGGACTGGGCGTCGGAAACCGGCATTGTGGACGGCTACGGAGACGGCCGCTTCGGGCCGGACGACCCCATCACCCGGGAGCAGATGGCCCTCATCCTCTACCGCTACGCCCGCTGGAAGGGCTTCGATGTCAGCGCCATAGGGGATCTGAGATCCTTCGCAGATCTGGACAGCCTCTCCCCCTGGGCCGTTGAGGCCATGGAGTGGGCCAACGGCAGCAGCCTCATCACCGGCAAGGCCGCCGGAATTTTGGATCCCCAGGGCCAGGCGACCCGGGCCGAGGCGGCTACCATCCTGATGCGGTTTCGGGAGGGCTTTGCGGTCTGACGCCGCAGGTCCATCAGAGCATACGGCATAAAAGAGTGAAGAGCGCCCGGCTGCTTTGCAGCCGGGCGCTCCCTGTTTGAACTCAGCTCTCCATGTGTCTTCCCAAAAATGCCGCGATGGTCTGCGCCAGCTTGTACTCGGTCTCTCCCGTAACCTGAGGCTCGCCGTCCTCCACAAAGAGCACCAGACCCAGCACATCCCCCTCGGAGATGATGGGCGCCGCCACGGCCGCGCAGTACTTGTCGCCGGTCTCAGTGACGAAGATCCGCCGCTCATCTCCGGCGTGCTGGTAGATCTTCCGGTCCTCCATAATCTGCTCCAGCTGGGGGCTGATGCGCTTTCCCAGCAGCTCCCGCTTTCCGCCGCCGGCCACGGCGATGATGCTGTCCCGATCAGTAACAGCGGTGATGGCGCCGCAGCTCTTGGAGAGCGTCTCGCAGAATTGGGCGGCAAAATCGTCTAAACCGCCCATCAGGGAATACTTTTTAAAGATGACCTCTCCGTCCCGGCTCGTGTAGATTTCCAGCGGGTCGCCCTCTCGGATACGCATGGTGCGCCGGATCTCCTTGGGGATTACCACCCGTCCCAGATCATCGATACGGCGCACAATTCCGGTTGCTTTCATTCTCAATTCCTCCCGTATCTGCCGCGCAGGCGTCTGGGCCCCGTGGGAGCCCTTCAGCCCCACAGCAGGCGCCTATCGCGACAAAATATTTCAATGCCTTGGAAAACATGGATAGTATCCGCAGATTTTGGGTCAGTATACAGAATACGGGCTGGTTTTGTTTCCCTGATCCGCCTTGAACCGGCGAATCAGTCTGTGTCGTTTTTACTGCAAATTTACAATCAGTGTCCCTTCTGCGCGGTGTTTCAACTTTATTCACTGTATCACAGCCCATTTCCCGTTTCAATCCCGATGTGGGCGGCAGCCGGACTTTTTTCACAATCTCCTTTACAACGGCGCGGCGTTGTGGTACAAAATATAGGAAACAACTCCATCCCTGCAAACGCAGGGATGCGGAAAAGGGGCGAGAAGCGGATGCTATGGATTCTGGGCGGAGCGGCAGTCCTTGCGCTGCTCCTGCTGGCGCTGGCCTGTCTGAGCATGGGCGCGGTCTTTGGCCGCCGGTGCGAGGGGGACCCGGAGCTGACCTATTTCACTCAGGAGGATTTCCCGGGCCTGGAGGCCCGGCCGGCGGAGTTCCCATCCAACCGGGGACAGCTGCTCCGGGGGGCGATTTATACCCGCCGGGAAAGGCCGGCGGGGCTGGTGGTCTTTGCCCACGGCATGGGCGGCGGGCATCGCAGCTACATGACGGAAATCAATACCCTGGCCGGATCGGGCTTCGCGGTGCTGGCCTATGACAATACGGGCACCATGGCCTCCCAGGGGCGCTCTCTGGGGGGATTCTACCAGGCGGTGCGGGATCTGCGCTCCGCCCTGGCCTTTGTCCGGGGAAGCCCGGAGTGGTCCGGGTGCCCTGTGGTGCTGGTTGGTCACTCCTGGGGAGGCTACGCGGTCTGCCAGGCCCTGGCCTTTGAAGAGAAGGCTATAGCCGGCGCGGTGGCGTTCTCCCCGCCGGACAGCGCCGCCGGCGCCCTCTGCGCGGGCCTGAAGGGTATGACGGGCATCCCCATGGGGTGGATGCGCCCTGCCTTTTGGGCAGCCTCCGTTCTCCGGGACGGCTGGGACGCCCGGCGCAGCGGGACTTCAATTCTGACGGGGACAGATGTGCCCGTCCTGCTGCTCCACGGTGACGCGGACAGGAGCGTCCCCCTCCCCTACTCCCCCCTCTCCAGCGCCGCAGTCCGGGGAAAAGCGAATATCACGGCCCTTGTGTACGAGGGCCGTGGCCACAACGTGTATCAGACGGCGGAGTCCGAGAAGTACCTGGGGGACGTGATGAACGCCATTGCCGCCGCGAAGAAGCGGTATGGCCGGGCGGGCATCCCCACGGAGGAGAAAACGCGGCTCTACAGCATCGACTATCAGCTGATTACCCAGGAGGACGCCTCCGTCATGGAGACGGTAACAGCGTTTATAAAAGGTTGTCTGGAGGAGGCCTAGCCCCTCCAGACAACCTTTTATAAACGCTATTCACGCTATACCGATACGCACCGCTTATTGATAGAGGTTGAAAAATGCCTGCATAGGTGGTATACTTTACTCGCAGCAGAGCGGCAAGCAGGGCTTTGCCGCCCTGTTAATCCGGCCGCTGGGCTCGATAACAGTCCCACAAAGAAAAGGAGATCGCTTTATGAAAAAAACCGCTAACGCAAAGGTGATTGCGGCGTAACCGGGAGGTTTGCTGCATTTCCGACAAACCTCCCAAAAGGTTATGATTTTACTTTTAGGAGGCTGATTCCCGTGAATAGGGAAAATAAGAAAAAATCATTTCAGAAGGATTACTACCGGACACATCCATGCGCCGATCCATTTGTCTGCAAGGTCTGCGGGAGAACCGTCGTAGCCGGCGGCGCGGGAAGTGAACATCGAAATCACTGCCCATACTGCCTTTCCAGCCAGCACTTGGACATTGAGCCTGGTGATCGGGAGGCTGACTGCGGAGGCGTCATGGAGCCAATTGCCGTTTGGGTGAGGAGGAACGGCGAGTGGGCCATCATCCACCGCTGTAGAATCTGCGGGGCGCTAAGCTCAAACCGTATTGCCGCGGACGACAATCCCATGAAGCTGATGTCCCTCGCCATGAAGCCTGTTTCTTCGCCGCCGTTCCCCTTAGAACGGATTGAGGAGATGACAAAACAGATGGGCGGGGATGGGACGTGCCGGTGGTAAAGCGGCCTGCTCAGAACTGACGCCGCCGCGGAACGGGTATATCCGGCTTCACCGGCGGCATCCAATGTATCGGGTGGATTTCACTTTTGGTGAAATCCACCCGATACATAGTTTTCCGCTTCGTTTGTTTTCAATACCTTTTTAAAAATAGGAATTGGGCATGGTGGCCAGCACCTTACACACCGCCCCGCGGGTCATAGCCCCGTTGGGCTCCAGCCGCCCGTCCACGCCGTTGATGACGCCCAGCTCCACCAGCGCGGCAAAGTGCTCCAGCGCGTAGTCCGGGACCTCCGCCGCGTCCGGGAACTGGCTGAGCAGGTCCGGAATGACCGCGCCCTCGCCACCGCCGGCTGGCTCCTCCATCCCGGCGACCTTGTCCGGATCGAGAACTGTCAGGTCCATAAACTGAGATCCGCCGTCGGGAACGTCCGGCAGGCTGGGCTCAGCCCCCAGTCCCACCCCATCCAGCAGACGGCCCAGCATGGTCACCGCCTGGGCGCGGGTCAGGGTCCCCCGGGCGTCAAAGACCAGCTCTCCGTCTATAGTGGTCCCATTGACGATTCCCAGGGCGTACATGGCCCGCACCGCATCCCGGGCCCAGGTGTCGATCCGCTCGATGTCCGCGAAGGGCGTCTGGGTGTTGGCGTAGTCCGCCGTATCCAGGCCCAGGTAGCGGGTGAGCAGCACGGCGAATTCCGCCCGGGTTACAGGCCGGTCGGGTCTAGCGTAGAGGGCGCCGTCCTCCCCGGTCTCGCCGGCCAAAATGCCCTGGTAGTACAGGCTGGTCATAAAGCTGTCCGCCCAGTGGCCCGCCATATCCACAAAGGGGGATTCGGCCCGGATCGCCGCCGGGATGGTGACAGAGCAGTTTCCACGGGAGGCGGTGATGTAGCCGCTGGCCTTGGTTCGGGCGGCGGTCAGCACGCCGTTTTCATCGATGGTTCCCAGCTCCGGCGTCATCCGCCAGGTAAAATCTCCGGGGAACACCTCCATAGGCAGGTGGCGGCACAGGGCGCTCAGCTCCAGAGACACCGTCTCCCCGGGGGTGAGCGTAAGATAGGAGACCTGCCGGCCGTCCCGCTGGATGACGGCCTCGTCCGGCGCGTCCACCACCAGGACCTGCCGCTGGGCGCTGATGCCGCCGTAAGAGGCGGTGACCGTAACCGGCCCGCTCTCCAGAGGGGCCGTGAGAAGATTTCCGGCAATCTCGCCGCCGCTGGCGGCGTATTCCGTCTGGCCCGCCATGGGGTAGTAGTGGGTATCCGCCACATTGGCGGTCAGCTCCACCGTGTGTCCGGCCAGCACCACCGGCGCGGACAGGGAGAGATTTACGCTTTGGGGGACGCCCGTCGCGCCGCCGGGGGCCAGCAGCACGATGTGGTTGGAGACCCGGCGCTGGGACTTGTCACTGGGAGAATTGACCAGCTGGGCGGTGGAGCTGTCCGGCTGGGCGGAGACCATGGTGGTGGAGCCGCCGCCGTCCAGACACAGGGCGGTAACGCAGCCTAGCTCCTCCATCCGCTGGGCCAGCACTCCCAGGGAGGCCCCCATGCTGTGGCCGGTCTGCCGGCCGTCCACGGTGTAGAGCACCAGGTCGCCGTTGGCCTTCACCCCTACGGCGGTGCGGGGAGCCGCGGAGACCTGGAAGTCCGTGCGGGCCTGGCCGTTTTCCACCAGCAGGTACAGCGCGCCGATGGCCTCCGCCACCTCGCTCCAGCCGGGGTCGGAGGTCTCGGTAAAGGAGACGGTGAGGGTCTGCCCCGGCGTGAGAGTGCGCAGAAAGGCCAGGGCGTCGGCGTTTCCGGCGGCAGCGCAGGTGAGGACCACCTGTCCCTCAGCCATGGTCCGGGAGGCGGAACCCTCCGCCACCTCCTCCACCTGGAGGACCATCTGGCCGCCGATGGCCGCCCGGCCTTCCACAATAGAGGCAACCACATCCACGCCGGCGGTGGAGACGCCGGTGGTGTGGTCATTGCGGAATACATAGGTCAAAAGCGTCGCGCCGCTGCTCTCCACCCGGGGCTTGTTGAGGCCCGCCAGAGTCAGGCTCTGCTCGCCGGACTGGGCGGTAATGGCCAGCTGGGGCTGGCCCATCACAACGGACCCGTCGGCGCGAAAGCCCACGGCGTAGTAGCCCCCGGCGCTGCTGAGCAGCTCGCCGCCGGACACCAGCATGCCCAGGGGAAAGCCGGTGGCCGTGTCATAGAAATCGCCGTTCACAACCCCCAGCACCCGGTAGCCCATGCCCTCGTAGTAGGCCGCGGCGGAGGAGGCGGTGGTCCGGTCGCAGACCGAGGAGCCGTAGAAGGCCGCGGGGACCACGCCGGAGGAGGCGCTGTAGCTCCGGGCCCGCCCCGGGTTGGCCCCGGTCAGCAGCCAGCCGGGAATCTCCTCGCCGGAGGAGTCCGGCTCCTCCGGCTCATCGGGCTCCTCCGGAAGGCCGGTCCCCGAGCCGTCCCAGACCGGGGAGCCGCCGGGGGTGTACGTGATGTAGTACTCGTGGCGGAACTGGCCGTAGTAGTCGCTCCAGAATATGTTGTCGCTGAGGACCACGCCGTCGTGCAGGACCGTGTCCCGCAGCCACACCTCGCTGCCGTAGGCCGGAGAGTCCGCCAGAGCCGCCGGCGCGATGGTCAGCAGCAGGGACAGAGCCAGCAGCAGGGAGAGCATCTGTTTTTTGGTTGTCGCTCGCTTCATGGGATCTCCTTTTCTGTATACGCGGTGGTTCCTAGAGTCTGTTTTAAAACCAGCGATGTGCCCAACAGCGAGGAATTTTTTCGCCAGGCGAAGCCAATACGATTCCACAACGGCCCCATCGAGGGGCCGTGTGGAATTCAATCGCACACGGGCGCTCGATGCGCCCATTGCGCGATCTACGCAGGAATACTGGATGTATTGCAAGGAAAATTAGCAATACATGGCGGAAAAAGGTCCGCTGCTGGGTATGTTGCCGGTTATAAAACAGACTCTAGGGTCGTGTTTTTTTATCATACCACAACCGGCGGCCATTGTCCACCACCGGGCGCTGGAAATCTTTTCCGCTTTACCGAAAGAAAATTGCAGCGAAAATGTGAAACGGGTGTTGCATTTTTATTACAGCTGTGGTATACTGTACAGCAGAACAAATATTCTGGAAATAGCGGCAGGCCGGGAGCCCGCCCTCCGGCAGGAAGCGGCGGCCGCGTTGGGAGGGCGGAATTATGCCAAAAAGAACGGATATGACGGATCGGATCTACGCGTATCTGCAAACCGTGATTCCTGAGCAGGGATATGCCCCCTCTGTGCGGGAGATCTGTCAGGCTGTGGGGCTGAAGTCGCCCTCTACGGTTCACTTCCATCTCAAGCGGCTCCAGGAGCGGGGGCTGATTGAAAAGGGGGACTTCAAGGGCCGGGCCATTGTGCTGACCCAGCAGGCGGAGAAAAACCGCATCCCCATTCTGGGCCATGTGGCGGCGGGCACGCCGATTTTGGCCCAGGAGTGCGTGGAGGACTATCTGACCTTCGACTGCGGCGGCCGGGAGGAGGAATTTTTCGCCCTCCGGGTCCGGGGGGAGTCCATGCTGAACGCGGGCATCCTGCCGGATGACCTGGTGGTAGTGCGGCGGCAGGAGACCGCCTCCAGCGGGGAAATCGTGGTGGCCCTCCTGGGAGACGAGGCCACGGTCAAGCGCCTGTCCCGGAAAAATGGGGAGATCTGGCTGCTGCCGGAGAACGAGGCCTACCAGCCCATCGACGGCACGGATGCGGAGGTACTGGGCAAGGTTACGGCCGTGGTCCGGCAGTACGCCTGAGCGACGGAAAGGCGGCGCGGACGCCGCGGCTAACTATACTATTGTGCAGCTTCTAACAATGCCTATCCGGGCGGCAGCCGCCGCCCGGTTTTTGCGCGCAGAAAGCAATCAGGAGGAACAAGAAAGATGAAACAGGCACTGCTGGTAATTGATATGCAGAATGGTTTCCTGAACCCGGCCTCGCCCCTGTGCATCCAGGGGGCCCGGGCCACGGTCCCCGCCTGCGCCCGGGTGATCGCCGCCTGCCGGCGGGCCGGGACGCCGGTGGTCTTTATCAACCGGGCCTACCGGGCCGACGGCAGCGATGTGGAGCGGACCCGCTATCAAGTCTGGGCCGACGGGGGCAAGCCCCTGCTCCCGGGCAGCACCGGCCCCCTATCCGTGGAGAATCCCCCGGAGTTCTGCCGGGGGGCGGAGGACTACGAGATCGTCAAGCCCCGCTACTCCGCCTTCTTCCAGACCGCCCTGGACCTGCTGCTGCGGCGGCTGGGGATAGACACGGTGGTCCTCACCGGCACCACCACCCCCAACTGCATCCGCACCACCTGCTACGACGCCATCTCCCTGGATTACCGGGTGCTGGTGCTGGCGGACTGCTGCTCCTCCAACACGGAGGAGATCCAGCGCTCCAACCTGGCGGATATGGCCAACGTGGGGGCGGAGATCCTCCTCTCCCCGGCCTTTCTGGAGACCCTGGAGCGCCGGTAAGACGGCAAGGACGCCAGAGGGCCCCAACGAACAAAAAAGCTCTTGACAAACGATGCATTGTGTTGTATAGTATGTTGTGAAAGGGGGCATGGACATGATCGACCCACAGCTCAAGCGGGGACTGCTGGACATCTGCGTGCTCTCGGCACTGCGGCGGGAGGACTCCTACGGCTACCGGATCATCAAGGACCTCTCCCGCTGCATCAGCATATCGGAGTCCACCCTGTACCCCATCCTCCGCCGGCTGGAGGAGGCGGGGCGGCTGACCGTCTACTCGGTGGAGCACAGCGGCAGGCTGCGGAAGTTCTACCGCATCACTCCGGCGGGCATCGCCCAGATTGAGCAGTTTCTGACCAGCTGGCCGGAGATTGCCCGGGTATATGATTTCATAAAGGAGAGTGCTGAATATGACACGGGCACAGTTTCTCAATGACCTATACCGCCGTCTGGGCTCCCTGAGCCGGGAGCAGGCGGAGCAGCATCTGACCTACTACGCGGAGATGCTGGCGGACCGCATGGAGGAGGGCATGAGCGAGGCGGAGGCCGTGGCCAGCATGGAGGACCTGGACACCATCGTCCAGCGTATCCTTCAGGGCGAAGGGGCGCCCCCTCGCCCTGACCGGGCGGAGGCTCCCCGCCCGGCGCAGGAGAAAAAGCCGGGCCGCAGCTGGCGGCGTCTGGCCGGCATCGCCCTGTGGGCGGCGGCCATCGCCATAGCGGTGAGCGTACTCTGGAACCGCTTCACGCCCCGGAAGGAGCCCTCCCCCGACAATGTGACGGATTCCGGCATCCACATCGGCCCGGACGGCATCCAGATGAGCGGGGGCGGGCACGAGGTGTCCGTCGGCCCCGGCGGCATCCAGGTGAGCGGGGGCGGGCACGAGGTGTCCGTCGGCCCCGGCGGCATCCAGGTGGACGGCAGCTCGAGCTGGGATACCGGTGACTGGAATTGGGACCAGTCCAACTGGAGCGCCTCTGACTACAGCTTCCAGGGGAGCGCCTACGAGCTTTTGGCGGAGGGCATCTCGGAGGTGGAGATCCAGTGGACGGCGGGCCAGGTGGCGGTCCAGCCCTCGAAGGGTGATACGATCCACTTCCAGGAGCTGGCCACGGAGGAGCTGACCGACAAGCTCCGGATGGTCTATGAGGTGGACGGCGGGACGCTGACCATCCGCATCTGGCCGGAGAGCTGGGTCCAGACCAGCGTGCAGAAGGCCCTGCTGGTGCAGCTCCCCGGCCAGCTGCTGGGCAGTCTGGATGTGGAGACCACCTCCGCCAATGTCCAAATCTCCGGGAGCTGCGGGCAAGAAATTGACGTGGAAACCACCAGCGGAAACGTCCAGCTCATGGATGTGGAGGCGGAGGAGCTGAGCGTATCCACCACCAGCGGCAGCGTATCCGGCGATGCCGCGGCCAGCCAGGTGGAGGTGGAGACCACCTCCGGGGATGTGATGCTGCACGCGGAGCGGGGGCAGTCCATCCAGCTGGAGTCCACCAGCGGCGACCTCAGCCTCACCACGGCGGACCCGGCGGTGTGGGAGATCAAGCTGGACACCGTCAGCGGGGACGTGTCGCTGGAGCTCCCCCAGGATCTGGGCTTTACCCTGACCTTTGATACGGTCTCCGGCGATTTGAGCTCCGGCCAGTACAGTCTCACCATAGAGGGCGGCCGCTATCGCAGCGGCGGCGGCGGGTGTGAAATCGAGGTGATCACCATCTCCGGCGACCTGCTTTTGATGTGATCCTTTTTCTTTCCAGAAGGTGGCTGGCCAACAGCGTTCTTGGGTGAGGATGCTGAACTTTCAGCTATAGCGATTCGATAAAATAGCAGCGCTTGACAAAAAGATGTATCATGGAACCGGAAAAAATTTCAAAACACAGCAAATCGCCGCCCTCGCCCGTCGGAAGCTATCCGGTGGGACGAGGGCGGCTTTTTTATTTCAATATCTCGGAGCGTATATTTTTGCATCCGTACCGGCCGCTGCAACTCTGGCTGGTGAAGCGATGCCGATAGAACCTCATTCAAGCAGGAAAGCCGCCGTCTGTTCCAAGAATTGAGGTGGGCTGCTACTCTGACTCGGTCCATAGAGACGTGTCACGCAAATCCCTCCCTTCATCTCTCCGGTTGGCGGCAAATGCTATCAGCAGATGCGCCGCGTCCTGCCCATCCATTGCCGTCCGCGGCAGGTCAGATGCCGCTACTCCAGGGGGAGGCCGGATCATTCCCGCCTGGAGCTTCAGCTCCAGCTGGGGCGGCAGGGGCTGATCACCTGCTGCCGGTCACATAGGCGCTGAGAATTTTCAGGACGCTGTGAGGATTGCCGGGTTTATTTTTGCCCCCCCTCCTGTTCCTATTTACAAATCTGCCTGAATCTACTATGATAGAGCATATATCTTGTTTGCAGAGCGGTTTTGAGGAGGAGTAGAGATGGAAACGATACTCGCGGAGGCCTATCCCTTTTGGAGCAAGCTGACCGTAGAAGAGAAGAACCAGATTTTAGCAGGCTGCACCAGGGCGGTCTATGAAAAAGGACGGCAGATTCACCGCTCCGATCTGGGCTGCAAGGGGGCGATTCTTCTGCTTTCCGGGCTGCTGCGGGTCTACATTGTCTCTGATGAAGGGCGGGAGGTCACACTGTTCCGCATTCATGCGGGAGAGAGCTGCGTCCTTTCTGCGTCCTGCCTGCTGGATTCCATCCAATTTGATATTCTAATCGAAGCGGCGGAGGCAGCCGAGGCTTTCGTCATCCCCTCCGGCGTGCTGCGCCCCATTATGGAGAGCAATCCCTATGTGGGCCTGTACATGTATAAGCAGGCGGCGGAGCGGTTCTCTGACGTTATGTGGATGATGCAGCAGATTTTGTTTATGGGGGCAGACCGCCGGGTGGCCGTCTTTCTGTGGGACGAGACGGTAGGGCGGAAGCAGCCTCTCCTGCAAATGACCCACGATGAGATTGCCCGGAATATCGGCAGCGCCAGAGAGGTGGTATCCAAGGTTTTGAAGTATCTATCCGAGGAGGGCGTCGTTTCCCTGAAGCGGGGCAAAGTGGAGATATTGGACAAAGAAAAATTAAAGAAGCATCTATAAATCGCTGTAATCCCGGTTGTGAAGCTCCACCAGGCGGAAGATCCCGTCCTCATAGGCGTACTTCAAGATGCAGCAGTTGTACAGCCTCTCTGTAATCTTCACCTGGTCGTAGGGCTCCCACTGGCGGGCAAACTGCCGGCAGGCCGCCCCGTGGGAGACGGCCAGCACCACCCGGTGGTCCTCCCGCGCCATGATCTCCTCCAATGTCCGGGACACCCTCGCTCGCAGCTCCAGCTCCCCCTCGCCGCCGAAGGGCTTAAAGAAGTCCCCATAGGGCAGCTTGGGGTTCAGGCACTCGTCCTTTCCCTCAAAGACGCCGAAATTCCACTCCTTGAGCCCCTTGACCCGGACGTAGGGCACCTGAAAGCGGGTGGCGTACTCCAGGGTATCACAGGCCCGCTCGGAGGTGGAGGAGTAGGCGTGGTCGAAGGTGATGTGGTTTTTGATGAAGTACTCTCCAGCCAACTGCGCCTGCTTGATCCCCAGCTCCGTGAGGGGGGCGTCGCACCAGCCCTGAATTTTATGCTGCACGTTGAAGAGCGTCTGGCCGTGGCGCATTAAATAAAGTATCTTTTCCATCTGTTGTTCCCTTCTGTCAGATCTGTTTTCGCTGTGGAAGCGCCCCCATTATAGCACTATTTTCCGCCCTTTGTCCACAAGAAACCGCCGCAAAAAATAGAAACAGGAAGAAATCTATGAAAGAATTCAACCGTATGCGGCGCGAAAGCCGCCGCATGGCCCTGTGCGGCCTGCTGGCGGCGCTCACCACGGCGCTGCTCTCCCTGGGCAGCCTGATCCCTCTGGCCGCCTTTGCCTGCCCCCTGCTGGCCATGGTCTGCCTGCTCCCGGCCCTCCTGCTGTACGGCCCCAGGACCGCCCTGCTGCTCTACGCCGGGGCGGCCCCTCTGGCCCTGCTGCTGTGCGCCGATAAGGAGCCCGCCCTGCTGTACGCCTTTCTGGGCTGGTATCCGGCCCTCAGGCCGCGGCTCAGCCGCCTCCCCCGCCTGTGCCGCCCGCCGGCGAAATGCGCCCTGTTCAGTTTGGCTGTATCGGCTATGTACGCTCTGGCGGTGCATATTCTCCGGCTGGAGGCCCTTGTGGAGGAGTTTGCCGGATACTCTGCGGCCATGGTCCTGGGGCTGCTGGCCCTGGGGAACGTGGTCTTTCTCCTCTTCGACCGGTGCCTGGGCACGCTGCCGCTGCTCTTTCAGAAATGGATAAAGTAGAGGCCCTGTACGCAGCAAGGCGTACAGGGCCCCTTCAGCATGGGCAGAGATTCAACGATTCAGGCGCAAGGGATACGCATCACAGCTTAGAGTAGCCGTATGTATCCACCACGGCGTCCACCTCCAGGCCCTGCCTGCACAGGGGGCACGCCTCTGGCGAGTAGCTGGCGTAGCCCGGGAGGTCTCCGGTGTTGAAGAGGGACACCACTGGCATGCCGCCCACCTCACCCAGGTGGCTGTAGATGGAGGCCACGCCCGCCACCTTGCCGCCGTAATACCGGACGCACCGCATCCCCTTCTCCACCGTGCCGCCCGTGGTGATGGAGGCCAGCAGAATCAGCACGTTCTTTCCCTCCAGCATAAAGCGGGCGTTATCCCGGAAGATGAGCTGCCCGTTGGAGCTGAGGTTCTCCCGGAGCAGGTAGATCTCCCTACCGGCGTTGATGGAGCGGTAGCCCCCCTGGGTCAGCTGCCGGGCCAGGCAGGCGCCGATTACCCGGGTGCCGTCCATACACAGGATGGTGTCCACCATGGTGTAGGCCAGACTCTTTTGAGCCAGCTGCTGAGCCACCGCCTCCGCCTCCCGCAGGCAGGACTGTTGGTTTGTCACATCAATAAAGTAATTGGTGTGGCTGTTCCTGGTGGCAAAATGGCCCTGCGCCACCCGCAGCGTCACATCTCCCACGCACACGGGGATTTTGAAGAACTTGAGTTCCATGAGCTTACCTCCTTTTTTTCGGGGATGGGTTGCGCTTTTTCAGCGCCCGCCCGGCGTCTCCGCAGGTACGGAGATTCCGGGCAGACTCTTTATAACTTCTTTATTATATCACACTCCGGCCTCCCTGTCCAGATATTTTCGTAAACTTATACAAACTTCAGCTGCGCAGCTTTGGTGATGTTGTGCCTATCTGACATGACGGCCTTTGGATTCCTAGGAGCCTGTTTAGGGCTTGTCTGAAAAGTGACAAAGGGCCCAAAGGGCTTCGGCGGTTTTCCCGGATAACGCGAGCAAAAATCCGTTCTGTTTTGAACACCTGTTTTTTGGAGAAAACCTCCAAAATTTTTGTGAAAACGGCAAATTCCAGGAGCGATATCAGGAAATGGGCGGAGCTGCGGCGCAGAAAACAGCCGCGGCCGCAAAAAAATTTACAATTTCGACAAAATTTTCAGGAAATCGACTAAAGAGTATTGACAAATACCTGTCGGGGGTATACTATATTGAACATACCCGGACGGGGTATAGCGGACGGACCGGCAAAATAAATAGGGCAGGACGCCCGGTACCAGATTTCCGGCGCCGCGTATAGAGCTCCCGTCAAATTTCGATCATGTGTGTGACTTTGCGTCCCTTTTATGGTATGCTGTAGCTGTGCGTCTGGCGGAGCCTGCGGCCAACGCAGCCGGCAGCATTTGCGGCAGAACAGCACAGGCCCTTGGAGAGGGGCGCTAATAACTACTACTCTATATCGAAAAAGGTGACGACATGAAGGAACAGACAAGCGCGGAGGAGCGTATTCAGGAGACCACGGAGGACATCGGCGGCGAAATTGCCTGCACCTGCGCGCCTCAGGCGGCCGCTGACGGCGAAGAGCAGTTCTGCGGATGCTGCTCTTCCAGAACCAAGCACCGCTCCAGCGTGGAGTACCGGAGTCTGATTAACCGGCTCAACCGGATCGAGGGCCAGGTCCGCGGCATCCGCGGCATGGTGGAGCGGGGCGCGTACTGCCCCGACATCCTGATCCAGGCCTCAGCTGTGACAGCGGCGGTCAACGCCTTCAGCAAGGAGTTGCTGGCCAACCATATCCGCACCTGTGTGTCAACCGATATCAAGGAGGGCAAGGACGAGGTGGTGGACGAGCTGATCTCGACCCTGCAAAAGATGATGCGGTAAGGCGGGGCGGAATATTGTGTGAAATGTCCCAGGACCAAACGGTTCGGTTGGGGAGGCCCGGGGATAAATATTTTCATTTTAGGAGGACATAAAGCATGGAAAAGACGATTAAGGTTAACGGCATTCACTGCGGCGGCTGCGAGGGCCGCGCCAAGAGAGCCATGGAGGCCCTGGCCGAGGTGGAGGCCGCCGAGGCCAGCCACGAGACCGGCATTGTGAAGGTTACTCTGAAGAGCGCTGTCTCCGACGACGTGCTCAAGAGCACCCTGGAAGCGGCCAAATTCGAGGTCCTGGAGATCCAGTAAACCGGCGAAGAACGCGCCGGGTGCAGCGGCACAGAGCTCTCTTCCCGGCGAGCAATCCGCCTGCGGCAAGTGGAGTCAGGCGTTTTGTTCGGAGCTGTGTCCGGACAGGTCGGAATGCGTCAAGGGCGGCCTGGCACAGAGCGGCGAGGCTGCCCGCCCGCAGCATCTGCCGGAGGTTCCCGCGGTCGTATGGCCACGGAACGTGGCGTACCTACAGACAAACCGATAAAAAGGAGAGCGACATGAAGAGAGAATGGTTGAAGAGATTGACGGCTCTGGTACTCTGCCTGCTGATGACGGCCTCTCTGGCAGCCTGCGGCAGCGACAGCGATGGCGAGACGTCGGACCCTGACACGCCTCCCGTGACAAGCAATCCCTCCGACGGAGCCAATGAGCCGGATGAGCCGGCCTTCGTGGTTGCCGATACCGACGAGGACATCTATTTCAACGCCTACGGCGAGTTCTACGAGGCCTATCAGAAGGCCATGGAGGCCTCCACCGTCTCTGAGCGGCACGCCCTGCTGGCCGTGGCCGAGGCCAAGGCCCTGGAGGCCGCCGGCGGCACGCCGATCTATGCCAACGCGGCGACATGGCAGATGACCAGGTCGGTGTACCGTACGGGCGGATACGCCTCCTGGCGCGGCGGCATGACCGACTACAGCCAGGCGGTCCTCACCAATGAGATCATTACCGCCGAGGATCATCTGTACCTGACCGCCCTTTGGAAAGAGCTGATGGGAACGGGAACCTACGCGGAGAAAGCGGTGGAGTATCTTACGGAAAAGGGCTATACCTTTGACGACAGCTACGACCGGGTGTTTACCGTTGTGCCGACAACCTGGGATATCCATGCGTCCGCCAATGGAAATGACCAGATTCTGGTCCGTCCTACCTTTGAGTACCTCTTTTCCTACAACCCCGAGGGGGATCTGGACCCCTGCCTGGCGACGGGCTATGAGGTTTCTGACGACGGCCTGACCTATACCATCCATATTCGCGAGGGGCTCAACTGGGTAGACTCTCAGGGCCGTATCGTCGCGGAAATAACGGCAGACGACTGGGTGGCCGCGGCGCAGCACTGCGGCGACCTCCAGAGGCCGTCTAAGTTGGATACCTATATTGCGGGCATGCTCGAATACAGGTTGGGGGAGACGGTTGACTTTGATACAGTGGGCGTCAAGGCGGTTGACAAGTACACGCTGGAATACACCCTCGTCAGCCCCACGCCGTACTTTATGAGCATGATGGTGAGCAACGAGTTTGTCCCGCTGTGCAGAAGCTACTTCCTCTCCCAGGGAGGCGCGTTCGGGGTAGCCGAGTTCACGGAGGCCTCCTCCGGAGCGGGCTATACCTATGGCGTTGACCAGAACCACATTGCCTACTGCGGACAGTTTATCTGCACCAATGTGACTGAGAAGAACTCCATTAATTTTGTGCTCAATAAGGAGTATTGGAAGGGCGACAATGTGGCGCTCAAGGAAATCAACGTGATCTATGACTCCGGCGGCGATATCACCAGGACCTACACCAACTTCATGAGCGGCGCGGTGATTGGACTGACCCTGAACACCGCGAATCTGGAGACCGCGAAGGCCAACGGCGACTTTGATAAATACGGAATCCTGAGCGAGGTGGGGCGCGCTACCATTACGCTGTGGTTCAATCTGCACCGGCAGACCTACGCCAATGTCGCGGATGGCGCCGTCCCGTCCCAGAAAACGGAGGAGGAGAAGGCGGTCAGCGTCGCGGCATTCCAAAATGTGCATTTCCGGCGCGCGCTGGCCTACTCAATTGACCGCTCGACCTATCTGTCCATCAGCCTGGGCGAGGACTTAAAGGACGTCAATATCCGCAACACCCTGACCCCGGGAGATTTTTCCATGCTCCAGGAGGATACGGTCATTGACATCAACGGAGTCCCGACTACATTTGCCAAGGGCACCTGGTACGGCGAAATTGTTCAGGCGCAGCTGGATGCGGACGGCTTCCCGGTGACGGTCTGGGATGCGGAGAACGAGACGTCGGACGGCTGGGACGCCTGGTATAATCCCGAGCTGGCGGCCGAGGAGATGGCGATTGCCGTCGAGGAGCTGGCGGCCATTGGCTATACGGTGGATCAGGAGCATCCGATCGTGATTGATTATCCGACGATAACGTACAACGAGGTCAGCCAGAGCCAGGGACATGTGGTAAAGGTCTGTATGGAGGAGGCGCTGGGCAATCTGGTCCGCGTGGACAATCTGCCCATCAACGACAGTACCGAGTATGTAAACGTCCTGAACACCGCCAGCTGCGGCGCCGAGATCAACGAGGACATGGGCGGCCTGAGCGGAATCGGCTCGGACTACGGTGACCCGCAGTGCTATTTGGAGGGCCTTCTGCCCTATGGCGACGGCCTTATGACGCTGCGGCTGGGACTGTGGTAATCCCGCGCGTCAGACGCCCCCGAGCCTGTCGTCCGGACCTCTTTCTTCCAGCGGTCAGGCCCGCCCGGTTCGGCGCGCCGGCACGTTAAGTACCTTTATGAAACGCTCTAATGAACTTCCGGTTTAATGTGGATAGGGCGGGGAGTCTGCTCCCCGCTCTGTCCATCAATAGGGAATAGGGAAGACGAGGGGGGTTAGAGGATGGTAAACTATTTTTTCAGGCGATTGCTGCGGGGATGCGTCTCCGTAGCGGTTGCGGTCTCCATTATTATGCTGCTGCTGTTCGTTCTGCTTGATAAGACGCTCATTTTCGCTGAGGATGAGCAGTACCAGAAGCTGGCCAACAATCAGCGGACAAACTACATGTATACGGTTTGGGAGAAGTACGGCTATTTGGATCTTGTCAGCTACAACGACTATCTCAACGAGCTGGTCGCCAGCGGGGAGCTTGACGAGGACCTTAAGGCAAGGATCGCCACCATCGGAAGGACGCCGGAGAAGGACAGCGATGAGGTAAAAAAATACGTTCAGCAGTTTACAGACTACTATTCCTCTCAGGGCTATACGGTGACCCGGCTGGACGCGGTGATGGCGTCACCCAACAGGGTGGCAAACGGCGGCGGGCAGTCGCTTTTTGCCAGCCTCAATACGCCGACGCTTACGCGGGTGGTCGGGTTTTTCACGAGCCTTTTGACGTTTGACAACATTCACTACGTTGAGGAGGACATTGGGGAGCGGGGATTGACCTTCACCCTGTACGACCCGGTATATGGAGGGGAGAAATTTTCGCCGGCCATTATTGGCAACGGGACCTTTCACAAATATTTGCTGTATTTTGACGATAAATTCCCGTTTATTCACCAGAATTTTGTCAAGCTGACCTTGGGAACGTCGTTCAGCGTCAACAAAGGGGTGGACGTGTTTCAGACCATGACGCAGTCCCAGGGGGCCTACGTCCAGTCTATGACGTATTACCCGTCGGGCCTGAACGAAATCAGCGCGGACGACCTGCATACGGCCACCTATTCCGCGGGCTCGCGGGAAATGAACCTGGTTTATCAGGACCGCTATTCCGACGACTATACAAATGTATCCCTTGTAAAAAAGAGTCATTCCAAAATTTACTACTCCTTTATCATCAGCATTATCGCCTCCTGCCTTACCTACGCGCTGGGCCTTCCGCTGGGCATCCTGATGGCAAAAAAGAAGGATACCTGGGTGGACAATCTGGGGAACGCGTATGTGATCTTTATGATAGCGGTCCCCTCCCTCTCCTACTTTTTCATGTTCAAGGCAATCGCGACAAAGCTGGGCATCCCAACTGTATTTTCTTTGGAAAATCCCAGCATAGCCATGTATTTTACGCCTGTGCTTGTCAGTACCATATCCGCCGTTTCCGGGCAGATGAAGTGGATGCGCCGCTATATGGTGGATCAGATGAACTCCGACTACGCAAAGTTCGCCCGGGCGGAGGGGCTCAGCGAGTTTGAAATCTTTACCAAGCATATTTTCAAAAACGCGGCGATCCCCATCACGCACGGAATTCCAGGCACGATCATAATGGCCCTTTCCGGCTCCATTATGATGGAGAATATCTATACGGTCCCTGGCGTTGGCGGGCTGCTCGTCCAGGCCATCGGGGCCTATGATAACTCCGTTATCGTGGGCGTAGCGTTTTTCTATGGTGCGCTGTCCATTATTTCCTCTATTCTGGGCGACATCACCATGTCGATTATGGACCCGCGGATCTCCTATACGGCCAAGGCGAGGTGAGAAAAATGGCGGAGAAAAAGACTTGCATCGATTTGAGCGGCACCGGCCTAACAGACGAGGAGCTCTTTGCCCGAGTCCCCCAGGATACCTCCGCGGTTGAGAAGATCGTGGCCCCGCGGTACTCCTATTGGAGGTCGGTGGGGCGCGTGTTCCTGTCCAAGAGGCTGAATGTGATCGCCCTTGCGCTGCTTGTGGTGGTGCTGGCGTTTACTTACATTTATCCGATGTTCTATACCTATGACAAATTTGAGAACCTGATGGACGCGGCGGCCAAGCATCTCACGCCCGCCGCCGCTATCCAGAAATTCGGCTTTCACCTCCGGTGGATATTTGGAACCGGAGAATCCGGCCAACCAACCTTTGACGCGATTTGGAACGGCGCCCGCATCTCCATCTCCATCGCGATTCTCTGCACGGCCATTAACTATACCGTAGGCGTCGTAGTCGGAGCGCTGTGGGGGTTTGCCAAGCGGGTCGATGTGGTTATGAACGAAATCCGCAATGTGATCTCCGTTGTCCCGGGAACCCTTGTGACGTCCGTCATGGTGCTCACGTTCTCGCCCAGCTTCAAGACGCTCGTTTTCGCTATGTGCATCACGGGGTGGATCAGCATTGCCTATTCTCTGCGCACCCAGGTCATTATCATTCGGGACAGAGAGTACAATCTGGCGTCTAAATGTCTGGGAACCTCCACGTTCCATATTGCGACCAGAAACATCCTCCCCTATATGATATCGTTCATTGTGACAATGGTGGCCACGTCCATTCCGGGATGCATCGGCACGGAGGCGTTTTTAAGCTATATCGGCCTAGGCATCTCCGAGAATACGCTGGGCAAAATTGTGAACACCGCCCAGGGCGCGCTGACCGTGCCCGGTTGGGAGTGGGAGTTCTGGTGTCCGGTGCTGCTCAGCGCGTTTATCTCCATTATTCTGTTTCTGGTGGGACAGGGACTGGGCGACGCGGCGGACCCGCGGACCCACATGCTGTAAAAAGGGGGCGGCGATATGGAAGAGAAAAAAGTGCTGCTGTCCGTACGGGACCTCCACGTCAAGTTCCGGGTGCGGGGGCGGGTGCTCACCGCCATCCGGGGCGCCTCACTGGATATCTACGAGGACGAGTCCCTGGCCATCGTGGGCGAGTCCGGCTGCGGCAAGTCCGTGCTGACCAAGACCTTTGCCGGAATGCTGGACAACAACGGCTTCATCGACCAGGGGGACGTGATCTTCAACGACGAGGAGCTCATGGATGTTACCGCCCCGGCGGGCCTCCTGGCCAGCCGGATCATCAAGCGGGCCCGGGCCCGGCTGGACCGGTACTCCAGGCTGGAACTGGGCGCGGCGGCCTACCGGGATATTCTGGACCTGAAAAAGGAGCGCCAGAACCGGCTGGCCCTCGGTGAGGAGGCCGCGGCCCGGCTTGACGCGGAGGAGAAGGAGCTGGTTTTCCGCCGGGCCGAGGCCTTCAACCAGAGGCAGACCCTTCACGCCAAAGCGGACAGGGCCAGGAGCAGGGAGCTGTCCAAGGCGGTGGACGGCTATACCGCGCAGCTCAAGGAGCTGGAGGAGAGGAAAAAACGGCTGATCCGCCAGCACGAGCAGACGATGCGGCGCGACGCCGCCTACAACAGCCGCTACAGCGCGGCCCTGGCGGAGCTGGAGAGCCGGTATCAAAGGGAGTGCGCCCGGGAGGTCCCCTGGGAGGCCCTGGAGCGGAACAAGCGCCTGGCCAAGGAGATTTACCTCTCGCTGAGCCGGTATCCCAGGCGCAAGTGGCCCAAGCTGCTGCGGGGAATATACGGCGCGTTTCGCAGGGCCATGGAGCTGGGGGTGGACCTCAGCGACGAGGCGCAGCTCAACAGGGTCTATGAGACGGCGGTGCTCCGGGTCAAGTATCTGGATGAGACGGCGGAAAAGCTGCACGGCCAGCTGGTTTTGAATCTGGCCCGGTTCGACTGCGTCGGCAATTGGACCTCCATCCGCGGCAGCCGGGTGGCCACCATATTCCAGGACCCCATGACGTCCCTGAACCCGATTTTGACCATTGGCAACCAGATCACCTCCATCATCATGCGGCACCAGGACGTCTCGGAGGTGGAGGCCCGCAGGCGGGCGGTCCTGCTGATGAAAAAGGTGGGGATTCCCAACGCGGAAAACCGCTTTGACGACTATCCCTTCCAGTATTCCGGCGGCATGCGCCAGCGCATCGTCATTGCCATCGCCCTCTCCTGCCAGCCCAAGCTCCTTATCTGCGACGAGCCCACCACCGCGCTGGATGTCACCATTCAGGCGCAGATTCTCAAGTTAATCAAGGACCTCCAGAAGGAGTTCCACTATACTATTGTATTTATTACCCACGATCTGGGCGTTGTCGCCAATGTGGCCGACCGGGTGGCAGTGCTCTACGCCGGGCAGATCATCGAAATTGGCACGGTGGAGGAGGTGTTCTACGATCCGCGCCATCCCTACACCTGGGTGCTGCTCTCATCGCTGCCCCAGCTGATGGACCAGAAGAGCAAGCTCTACTCCATCGCCGGAACGCCGCCCAGCCTGTACAGCCAGATTGTCGGCGACGCCTTCGCGCCGCGAAACCCCTACTGCCTGAAAATCGATACCATCCGGGAGCCGCCCATGTTCCAGGTTTCGCAGACCCACTTCGCCAAGACGTGGCTGCTGGATCCAAGAGCGCCGAAGGTGGACAAGCCGGAGATGATTCAGGATATCCACGGGACGCTGATGAACGTATTCAATATATAAAGGATGGTGTGCTATGGGCAAAGGGAAACGAAGCTCTGTTCTGGATGCCGCCTGTTTTCCCGAGCATGGTCCAATCGCTGAAAACGGGAAGGAGATCCTCCTCTCGCTCAGGCATGTGGACGTCAATTTCGGCAAGGGGGAGCATATTGTCCGGGCGGTCAAGGACGCCTCCTTTGATGTCTATAAGGGTGAGACCTTTTCCCTGGTGGGCGAGTCCGGGTCTGGAAAGACGACCATCGGCCGGGCCGTCATCCGGGCCAACGCCTGCGCCGGGGGTGAGATCTGCTATAAGGGCGTGCGCATCTCGGGGAAAATCCCCCGGGCCTTGGACCGCCAGGTGATCCGCAATATCCAGATGGTGTTCCAGGACCCGGCCGCGTCCCTGAACGAGCGGGCCACGGTGGAGCACATTATATCCGAGGGCCTGGACAATTTCCACCTGTATCGAAACGACGCGGACCGCATCCACAAGGTCGAGAAAATCATAGAGGACGTGGGCCTGCTCCCCGAGCATCTGACCCGCTATCCCCATGAGTTCTCCGGAGGCCAGCGGCAGAGAGTGGGCCTGGCCCGGGCCATGGTGATGGAGCCGGAGCTGGTGGTTGCCGACGAGCCGATCTCCGCGCTGGACGTCTCCATCCGCGCGCAGATCCTGAACCTGATGAACAAGTTCAAGGAGGAGCGCAATACCACCTGCCTCTTCATCGCCCACGATCTGTCCATTGTGCGGTATATCTCCGACCGCATCGGTGTGATCTACAAGGGGAAGATCGTGGAGATCGCCGCCTCGGAGGAGCTGTTCAACTATCCGCTGCACCCCTATACCCGGTCTCTGATCTCCGCCATTCCCCTGCCCGACCCGAAGCTGGAAAAGAAGAAGGTCCTGTTCACCTATGACCCGTTGTCGCACGGCTACGGCGAAGGGGAGGAGCCGGAGCTGACGCTGATCGGCCATGACCACTATGTCTCCGGCAGCGGGAGGGAGATCGAGCAGTACCGGGCTGTCCGGGAGCGGGGCGTGCCCCTCAAAATCCTCTCCGTTGTCGGCGTAAACACGGAGGAGCCGGAGGCCGGGGAGGCGCCGGAGGAGGACGCGCCGTCCCGCGAGGTGATCCTCGACCGGCCCATCCATGACACGGGCAGCGGGTGGTACGTGTTTCTCTCGTTCCTGCTGCCGCTTCTGGGCGCGGCGGCGGCCTGGCTGTTCCGAAAGCACAACCATATGCGAAACTACAAGGCGTGCCGCAAGGGCGTCATCGCGTTTCTGGTTGTCCTGGGGGCTGTGCTGCTGCTGTTTGGCCTGTTGCTGCTGATAACGGTCTTGTAAATGAGGATTTCTTGGAAAAAGAGCGGACTGCCGGACGGAGAACTGCGAAAAGCGCGCCCCCGCGTCAACCGGGCTACGCTCCGGGCGGCCCTGCTTGCGGCCGCGCTGCTCCTTGTGGCCGCGGCCTTTACCTGCGGACTGAGCGGCCTCTTCGGCGGCGAATCCGGGATGCAGGAGATTACGGTTCTCTCCGGCGGCAAATTGAACTGCGGCGACGATTTTACCCTCTTCTACGCCCTTGGCGCGGGCGAGGCTTCGGCCGCGGAGGAGCGCAGAGCCCTCCAGACGCTCTACACCCAGGCGGCGGCTGACGCCTACCGGCTTTTCAGCGCCGGCGCGGAGTGTGGGGACTGTGGAAATCTGACTGATATCAATGGGCATGTAAACGAGACGCTCCAGGTCGAGCCAGCGCTCTATGAGGCCCTGGCCCTTTTGGAGGAGAGCGGCGTCCGATACCACTATCTCGCGCCTGTGTACGGGACCTACTTCTCGCTCTTCCAGTGCGGGCAGGACAGCGAGGCGGTGGAGTACGACCCGTATGTCAACGCCGGCGTGCGGGCATTCTGCCGGGAGGCGGCGGCCTTTGCCTGCGCCAGCGATGAAATCAGCCTCGAGCTTTTGGGGAACAATAGGGTCTGTCTCCATGTTTCCGACGCCTATCTGCGCTTTGCGGAGGAGAACGGGATCAGCAGCTTTATCCATCTGTTCTGGCTGGAAAACGCGTTTATCGCGGACTATATCGCGGAAGTACTGCTGGAAAACGGCTATACCCGCGCAACGCTCATCAGCCGCGACGGCTTTGCCAGACACCTGGATGATTCGCCGGAGACAGAGATCCGCTACGCCCTCTTCCACCGGGACGGGGCCGTGGTCTCCCCGATGGAGAAGCTGCGCTTTACCGAGGCCATGAGCATGGTGTATCTGCACGACTATCCCCTCGGAGCCGGAGACCGGGGCAGCTACTATGTCCGTGAGGACGGGACAATCTGCTCCCCCTATATTGACCCGGCTGACGGGCTGTGCAAATGCGCCCTGCCGGAGATCGCGGCCGTCTCCACGGAGCTGTCCTGCGCCGAGCTGGCGCTGCGCCTCGCGCCGGTCTATATCGCCGGGACCTTTGACGCCGCGGCGCTCCAGTCCGTTGCCCGGGATGGCGTGGAACTCTGGTATCAGCCCTGAAGGCTCCAGTTTTCCTCTGTATACCCCCACAGCATAAGGGAAATGTGCGCTTTTTATCATGAAACAACAAAATGAATCCTCTTTTCAGAGGCTGCCGGCCTCTGCATGGGAGCGGAAAAAGTCCTGAAAAGTTTTCCAGCAGGTATTGACAAATACCCTATACGGGTATATGATACAGATGCTCCGATGGGCTGGGCAAAAACCGGAGAGCCGCCCGCGGAAGCCAGAGGCAACGGCCGTACCCATCCCTCCCCAGCGGGGCAGGGAGTCCGTACCCGATAGACAGGCGGGAGGAAACAGGCAAGAGAACCGGCATATGTATGGAGAAGAACGATTGAAGCAAGCGGAAATTTTGGCCGGAGGGCGGATCCCTCGCGGCCGGGATGGGAGGAATGTATGAAGCAATACAACGTCACTGGCATGAGCTGCGCGGCCTGCAGTGCCAGGGTGGAAAAGGCCGTGACCAAGGTGCCGGGCGTTACGTCCTGCTCGGTAAGCCTGCTGACCAACTCCATGGGCGTGGAGGGCTCCGCCGCTCCCCAGACCATTATTGACGCGGTGACGGCGGCGGGCTACGGCTGCGCGGAGAAGGGGGAAAAGAGCGGCGCTTCTGCCGCCGCCGCAAACGACGACGCGCTGAAGGATACCGAGACCCCGAAGATGAAGCGGAGGTTGGCCGTCTCGGTGATTTTCTGGCTCCCACTGATGTATATCATGTTCTGGATGATCTGGGACTGGGTTCCGCTGCCCTCGTTTTTTGCCCACGACCATCTGGCGCTGATGATTGCCGAGATGCTGATTACCACCGTAATCATGGTCGTCAACCAGAGGTTTTTTATCAGCGGCTTCAAGGGACTGATGAACCGGGCGCCCAATATGGATACCCTGGTCTCCCTGGGGGCGGCCGCGGCCTATGGCTACAGCACGGTGATGCTGTTTCTCATGTGCGACGCTATCGTTCAGGGGGACCGCGCGCTTGCCATGGTCTATATGGACGAGATGTATTTTGAGTCCGCAGCCACGATCCTTACGCTGATTACCATCGGCAAGACCCTTGAGGCCTACTCCAAGGGCAGAACCACAGACGCCCTGAAGAGCCTCATGAAGCTGGCCCCAAAGACCGCGACCGTCATCCGGGACGGTGTGGAGACCGAGATTTCTGTTGACCAGGTGGTCAAGGGCGACATCTTTGTTGTGCGCCCCGGCGAGAATATCCCGGTAGACGGCGTGGTCGTGGAGGGCCACAGCGCGGTCAACGAGTCTGCCCTGACCGGCGAGAGCATTCCCGTGGACAAGGCGGAGGGGGACAGCGTCTCCGCCGCGACCCTGAACCAGTCCGGCTTTATCAAGTGCCAGGCCACCCGGGTGGGCGAGGACACCACGCTCTCCCAGATCATCCAGATGGTCAGCGACGCGGCGGCCACAAAGGCCCCCATCGCCAAGATTGCGGACAAGGTCTCCGGCGTGTTTGTTCCCACTGTTATCACCATCGCCGCCGTCACAACCGTTGTGTGGCTGTTTCTGGGCCAGAATTTCGGCTACGCCCTGGCCCGCGGTATCTCGGTTCTGGTGATCAGCTGTCCCTGCTCCCTCGGCCTGGCCACCCCTGTGGCCATCATGGTGGGCAATGGCATGGGGGCGAAAAACGGTATCCTGTTTAAGACCGCCGCTTCTCTGGAGGCCGCCGGCAGAACGGAAATCGTGGCCCTGGACAAGACCGGCACCATCACCAGCGGCGAGCCCAAGGTGACGGACATCATCCCCGCCGCCGGGGTGAAGGAGGAGGAGCTGCTCCGCCTGGCCTTTGCCGTAGAGCAGAGGAGCGAACACCCCCTGGCCCGGGCCATTCTGAAGTATGGCGAGGAGCGGAAGATGACCGCGGAGGAGGTCACGGACTTCCAGGCCCTGCCCGGCAACGGCCTGACCGCCGTCTGGAGGGGCGCTAAGCTCACCGGCGGCAGCCTGAAGTTTATCAGCGCCCAGGTAGATGTTCCCGCCGAGATCAAGGCCCAGGCGGAGAGTCTGGCCGAGCAGGGCAAGACGCCCCTGCTTTTCAGCCAGGATCAGAAGCTGGTGGGGATTATCGCCGTAGCCGACGTGATCAAGGAGGACAGTCCCCAGGCGGTTCGCGAGATGCAGAACATGGGCATTCATGTGGTCATGCTTACCGGCGACAACGAGCGCACCGCCAGGGCCATCGGCAGGCAGGCCGGTGTGGATGAGGTGATTGCCGGCGTTCTGCCCGACGGCAAGGAGAGTGTGATCCGCCGGCTGAAAAAGAAGGGCAAGGTGGCCATGGTGGGCGACGGCATCAACGACGCCCCGGCCCTGACCCGCGCGGACACCGGCATTGCCATTGGCGCCGGCACGGATGTGGCCATCGACGCGGCGGATGTGGTTCTGATGAAGAGCCGCCTGAGCGACGTGCCCGCCGCCATCCGCCTCAGCCGCGCCACCCTTCGGAACATCCACCAGAACCTGTTCTGGGCCTTCTTCTACAATACCATCGGCATCCCCATTGCCGCTGGTGTGTTCATCCCGCTGGGCCTGACCCTCACCCCCATGTTCGGCGCGGCGGCCATGAGCCTGAGCAGCGTGTGCGTCGTCTCCAACGCCCTGCGCCTGAATCTGTTCCAGCTCCGGGATGCCAGTAAGGATAAGAAGATCACGGCCAAGCATCGGGAGGATCCCAAGGCGGCAGCCATCGAAAAAAATATGAAGATTGACGGCATGATGTGCGGCCACTGTGAAAATATGGTTAAGACGTCCCTTGAGGCGGTCCCCGGTGTGGAGGAGGCCTCCGCCAGCGCGGCCGACGGAATCGCCGTGATCACGCTGAGCCCTGAAGTAGCGGACAGCGCTCTGAAAAAGGCCGTGGAGGATGCCGGCTATATTGTGCTGAGTATTGAGTAGGCGCTGTTTGGGCGTATGAGCATGTTTCAAACAAGTCCTAATCTCACTCAGAATATATGGAATCAAAATTTTTTGCAGGAGGATATGAGGGCTATGAAGAAAACCATGAAGGTTGAGGGAATGCACTGCGGCGGCTGCTCCGGCAGGCTGAAGAGGACCCTGGAGGCTCTGCCCGAGGTAGAGTCGGCAGAGGCCAGCCACGAGACCGGCATCGTTGTTGTGACGCTGAAGGCCGAGCTCTCCGATGACGCGCTCAGGAACGCCGTGGAGGGCGCTAAATTCACTGTACTCAGTATGAATGGCTCCTATTAGGAACGCTGTAATATCAATGCTTTTACGGACAGCGGAAAACGGGTGATGTCGGCAAGACACCGCCCGTTTCTGCGTCCCGGCCAACGCCGCAGATTTAGAAAAAGTCTGCGGCGTTTTTTTCATGTCCAGATACCGAAAGGAGGGGCGAACCATGCCAGTATTCCGCGTGGAGAGGAACAAGGGGTACATGGTGATGTCCAACTACCACCTGCGGGACAAGTCCTTATCTCTGAAAGCCAAGGGCCTGCTGTCGCAGATACTTAGCCTCTCGGAAGATTGGGATTACACCCTGCGGTTACGGTATCTGAAAGAGCATCGTCCCATCGTTTGGGCCGAGTTGGTGATGGAGGGCAAGCTGTACGCCCACCTACTGGAAACCGAGGATGCCGCCAACGACCTGTTGGAATGAACGCTATACCGTGGCCTTTGATTTTTGCTATTGTTAAACCTCCTTACCTATCAGGCGGGTTAGATAGTGTTTACAGGAAATATATGGTATCCGCAGTGACCATGTTTTTTGTAGATTTACTCAAATATCATATAGCTAATTTGTGCAAATCCACTTATAATTAACACTCCTCGAACTTGCGCTCTCTGAGAAAATGCACGAAATCTCTTGAATTTTTACAAATTTGGGGCGGGAGCCGGTCAAGAGCGGCGTAGAGGATAGAACGGTTTTCCTTCTTTATTTGTTCAAGGTACGCTTTCATGCGTTCCGTGGCAGAAAGCCCCGTGTCAATGGAAACATGGTTTATGTCCGTCAGTTGTGCGGGGTCGGCTGTGTCTGTCCCCTGCCTGCTCATAAAGTCCAGTTGTTTACTGTTTATCATTGGCAGCCCTCCTTTCAAAAAATATCTTCGGATTGCTGTTGTTGATTTTCTTGAATGGGCGAAACGGACGGCTTGGCAGCTCCACGGGACTTGCACCCCTCTCATTCCTATGAGTAGCCGTGTCATACGGGTGTATCATTATGCCAATGTGCGGGTCATGGCGGCGGCAGTTTCCACTTTGCCGCCTGCGGTTCACTGATAGTATCGCTCGCCCCTTGCCGGGGGTCTTGGCGTATCAGCCCGCAGGCTCGCCGCACATTGAACGTGTCCGTTTGCCCTATGCTGCGCCTTGCGCTTTCTTTGTCAAAGTTCCGGGGGGCTTGTCAGCCCGCAAAGACACACCATGCAGATGTGCTTTTGCGGAATGGCAAGAAGCGGTGGGCGGTCAGCCCGCCCGTGCTTTCATGCTTCCAGTGGGAAAGGGGGGTTCGGTTACGCTACCTTAAAGGTCGGGATTTTTGCTATCAGCTTGGTTTCCAGTCGGCGGCGTAATTCTTCGTCAATGTAGACAACGGGCTTTCCCTGCTCGTCATACATGGTTCTGGTTGACAGTGCGGAGATAAAGCCTGCAAAGTGTTCCAGTACCACGTTGATAGCGTCCACGTTGCCGGAAACAGCCGACACAATGACGGGGTAAGGCAGCAAGCCGCCCGGCGTTTTTTTCCTGCTCTTATTCATCAGCAAAGCCCTCCATGATTTTTTTCAGTTTCCGCAAGGCGTTTTTCCTGCGGTGTGCTACCGTCCTGCGGATAAGGTTCAAATGCCCCGCTATCTCCTTGTCGGTCATATCCGCAAAATAAGATAACAGGATAATTTCAAGCCTGTCCTGCGGCAAGGATTTCAGTGCTTCGGCTAACAGTTCATCAGCAACGGCAATCTCAAAGCCCATAATGTCAAAAAGGTATGTATCTTGGAAATATTTATCCCACATGGCGAACCGTTCTACGGTGTGCGGCGGCAGTTCGCAAAATAAAACTTCACGCTCCCCCTGTTGGTTCAGCTCCCTGTGGTAGTCGTTCTTTTCATTCTTCAATATCTGCTTGCAGAAATATTCAAATGTTTGCTGCTTGTGTTCGTCCTGTGAATGGGGCTTCATGTTTCCACCTCCCTCTTGCCCTTGCCAGAGCCGGGAAATTTTACCCCTCTATTACTAACTACGGGAAAAATGAAAATTTTGGCAATGTTTTTGAAAAAAACTTTAAAAAATTTTTTTCAAGGCATAAAAAAGCCCAGCTGTGGTCTGTGTTCAGTCGGGTGTGCATTGGGTTCTTTTTTCTTCGGTGTTCTGCGTGTTCTCCCGCCGTGGCGGTCGGCGTTTGGGGCGGGAAAAAATCTTCCTGTGTCTTGTCCCTTTCCAGTAAAAAATGTTACAGTAGGTTTTGTTCTTTTGTGCTTACTGTGGCATATCCGAATACCTTGCTATCCATGCTTACCGCTCCTTTGTTTTGTTGATGGTATTATAGCAACGATCAAAAATAAAGCCAAAAGTTGACAGCAGTGGTATAACAGAGACAGGAGATGATGGTATGCTGCACAATGAAGCGCGGGAACTACTGGTACAAGGCTATGAAGCAACCCATGATGC
>CATLAL010000016.1 GCA_949878425.1 uncultured Oscillospiraceae bacterium | reverse complement strand
AAGCAAGAAGCCTAATGGTATCCCGGCGGCGGGTTCCGCCGCCGGGATTTCCTTTGCATAGGGGCGGACAGTATCCGCCCTTACGGCAGCGCCTCCAGCATCAGGGCCACCCCCAACCGGAACCCCTCCCGGAAGTTGGCGTAGTCCCGGGCGCTGTCCGCCTCGCAAATGGCGTCCCAGTGGCGCTCAATGAGCTCCACGCCCGCCGCTCTCTCCACCTCCTCATAGAAGGCCCACTTCCTGTCTCGCAGCTCCTTGGGTATCTTTTGGAGCGGCGCACATGGGATATACGTATCATCGTAGATTTCATGTAGGATGCTCATTTTGGCTGCCTCCAGAAATATCGTTTTTATTGGTATCACCATCTTGATTATACCAATAAAAACGAGTTTGTCAAGGAGAATTTATGTTTTCAAAAGAATTGTTTGCCCAGCGTGTCAGAGAAGTCCGCAAGCTGCATGACGAGACACAAAAGGAGCTGGGCGAGGTCATCGGCACAAAGGCAAACAATGTCAGCGAAATAGAGAGTGGAAAAAAAACCACTACCTCTGAGAACATTGCCAAAATCTGCCGCCACTACCGGGTCTCCGCCGACTATCTGCTGGGATTGTCCGACGATCCCCGGGGCGGGTGTGAGAGGTGGACGGAGGAGTGAAAACGCTGCTGCTCATCCGCCACGGCCAGTCGGAGGCGGACCTGCTGGACGTCCACGAGGGCCGGGCGGACTTTCCCCTGACGGCTCTGGGCCGCTCCCAGGCGGAGGCCATGGCCCGGTGGGTGGCGGAGCGCTGGCGGCTGGACGCCATTTTCGCCAGCACCCTCCGCCGGGCGGCGGAGACGGCGGAGCTTCTGTCCGCCGCGGCGGGCTGTCCCATCACCTGGGACGGGGAACTGATGGAGTTTGACAACGGGCCGCTGGCGGGCCTAACCCGGGCGGAGGCGGACGAGAGATATCCCTTGATTCCGGACCTGCCCCCGGACCGGAGCGCCTACGGCCAGGAGACCATGCTGCACTTCCGCCAGCGGGCGGACGAGGCGCTGGCGCACTGCCTGGAGCGGACGGGCCGGACCGCCGCGATTGTGTCCCACGGGGGGATGATCTCCCAGCTCTGCGCGTCTCTGCTGGGGCTGGCCCCCGCCGCGCCGGTGGGGGTGCGTACCGGGGACACGGGCGTCCACTGCTGGCAGGTGTCGGAGGGCCGGAGGGCCCTGCTGTTCGCCAACCGGCAGGAGCATTTGCTCTCGATGGAGGCGCAAAATCCTTTACAAATCTGAATAACGCGGCTATAGGGAACATAGGATACCCGGTGCTTTGAGGTGGTAAATTTCGTTGCGGCCACACGCCGATGGCATGACAGGGGAAACCCGAGAGATGCGGGAGAGGCGACGCCCGCCAAAGCACCGACCTATGTGGGGGCCGCAAGCTGCGGTCCCCGCTTTAAGTTTATAACGGAGGAGCATATTTTATGGATTTCGCACAGGCATCCTGCACCGAATTTGTAACCGTCCTGGCCTCCAACGCCCCGGTGCCCGGCGGCGGCGGGGCCTCCGCCCTGGTGGGGGCCATCGGCACGGCTCTGGGCAACATGGTGGGCTCCCTCACCGTGGGCAAGAAGAAGTACGCCGACGTGGAGGAGGAGATCATCGCCCTGAAGGCCAAATGCGACCGGCTCCAGAAGGAGCTTTTGGACCAGATCGCCCTGGACGCCAAGGGCTTCGAGCCCCTGGCCAAGGCCTACGGCATCCCCAAGGACGACCCCACCCGGGACCAGGTCCTGGAGGAGGCCACCGTGGTGGCCTGCCAGGTCCCCGTGAGGATCATGGAGCTGTGCTGCGAGGCCCTGGACGCCATCCAGGTCTTTGCCGCCAAGGGCAGCCGCCTGGCGGTCAGCGACGCGGGCTGCGGCGCGGTGTGTGTGAAGGCCGCCCTCCAGGCCGCCAGCCTCAACGTGTTCATCAACACCAAGACCCTCAGGAACCGGGAGCTGGCGGAGGAGATGAACCGCAAGTGTCTGGGCATGCTGGATAAGTACTGCGCCCTGGCGGATGAGATTTTTGAAACCGTCAAGGCGGGATTCTTCAAGTAACCGCATCGTTTTCAAACCCCGCCGAAGGGTGTAGGGGCGAGCAGTGCTCGCCCCTACGCCGGATATTGCAAATCACCAACATTTTGCGTAACGCATAAATGGAAAGGAAACGACCATCATGGCAAAGAGACTGCTGGCAAAGGAAGTCAACGAAAAGCTGAATGCCCGCATCATCGCGGACTGCGAGGCCCTGAAGGCCAAGGGCGTCAACCCCACCCTGGCCATCGTCCGCTGCGGCGAGCGGCCCGACGACCTCAGCTACGAGCGGGGCGCCTGCAAGCGGGCGGAGGCCCTGGGCGTAGCGGTGGAGAAGTTTGTTCTGAGCGAGAGCGTCTCCAAGGAGGAGCTGATTCAGGTCATCGAGGATATCAACGCCAACGACGCCATCCATGGCGTGCTGCTCTTCCGCCCCCTGCCCAAGCACCTGAAGGCGGACCAGGACGAGATCTGCAACCGTCTGGACCCCCGCAAGGACGTGGACGGCATGACCGACCTCTCCAACGCCGGCGTATTCATGGGCAAGGCCCTGGGCTTCGCCCCCTGCACCCCCGCCGCCTGCATGGAGATCCTGGACCACTACGGCATTGACTGCACCGGCAAGAAGGCCGTAGTGATCGGCCGCAGCCTGGTGGTGGGCAAGCCCGCCGGTATTATGCTCATGGGCAAGAACGCTACCGTCACCACCTGCCACACCCGCACCAAGGACGTGCCCGCGGTGGCCCGGGAGGCGGACATCCTGGTCTCCGCCGCCGGCGTGCTCAAAAGCCTCACCAAGGAGTACGTCCGCCCCGGCCAGATCGTTATTGACGTGTCCATCAACTGGGACGAGGCCAAGGGCGGCATTGCCGGCGACGCGGTGTTCGAGGAGGTGGAGCCCATTGTGGAGGCCATCACCCCGGTCCCCGGCGGCGTGGGCGCTGTGACCACCTCCGTGCTCATCGGGCACGTCGTAGAGGCGGCGAAGCGCATCCACGGATGATCGGGGGCATCTCCTATGGCTAAGGCGAAAAACACAGCGCAGAGTATCCGGCTGTTCCTGCTGGCCTCCTCGGCGGCGTTTCTGCTGGCCGCCGTCCTGTCCCCGGACCGCGGGCAGATGCTGACGGGACTGGCTCAGATCCTTATGTCTCCCGCCCAGCTGACCAAGGACTACTTTGCGGTTGGCAGCATCTCCGGCGCTTTCCTGAACGTCGCCCTGGTGGGCTTCGTCTGCGCGGCCATGGCCTGCCTGCCCGGCGCGGCGGTGAACGGGCTGACCGTCGCGGCCTACTTCCTCACCACCGGGTTCTCCTTCTGGGGCATCAACTTCCTGAACATCTGGCCCTTTTTCCTGGGCGTGATGCTCCACGCCCAGGTGAAGCGGGAGCCCTTCCCCAAATATGTGAATCTGGCCATGTTCTCCACGGCCCTGTGCCCCCTGGCCAGCGAGCTGCTGCTGCGCTACCCTGATAGCGAGGCGGTCCGGGGCGTGACGCCGGGCGGCGCGGCGCTGATGCTGGCAGTGGGGATACTTATCGGCTTTTTGACCCCGGCCATGGCGGCCCACTCCCCCAACGTCCACAAGGGGTATGACCTGTACTCCGCCGCTTTGCCGGGGGTGCTGCTGGGGCTCTTCGCGGTGGCGGTGCTGTATAAATCCTCCGGGCACATCGTGGATGGCCAGCCGGTTTCCTATGAGGTGCCCAAGATTACCGCCACCCTGGGCGGCAGCCATCCGGAGGTGGTGTGGACCTTCTGCGCCGTGTTCTTCGCCCTGTGCATCCTGGCGGGCTTCTGGCTCAACGGGAGGAGCTTCAAGGGCTACACGGACCTGCTGAAGGACACGGGCCACAAGTCGGACTTCGCCGCCAAGTACGGCCCCGGCCTGGCCATCCTGAACGTGGGCGTCTACGGCCTGATGATCCTGGCCTACTACATCTTTGTCAATGCCATCCGGGGCGATGCCCTGGCCGGGTTCAACGGCGTGACCCTGGGAATCGTTTTCTGCATGGTGTGCTTTGGCGCCAACGGAGCCCACCCCGGCAACGTGTGGCCCATTATGGTGGGGTATGTGGCGTTTTCCTACGCGGCCACCCTCTGCCTTGGCGGCGCGTTCCCGGTGAACGCCCAGGCCATTATGGTGGGACTGTGCTTCGCCAGCGGGCTGTCCCCCGTCGCCGGGAACTACGGCTGGTGGGCCGGCATTCTGGCGGGAGGGATGCACTATCTGCTGGTCACCTCCATCCCCGCCATCCACGGGGGCTTCAGCCTCTACAACGGCGGCTTCACCTCCCTGTTGGTAGCCACCATTCTGGTGCCTCAGCTGGAGACCTTCTGCAAGACGAAGGCGGAGCGGCTGTCAGATAAAAAGATTTCCAAGCAGTAAGGAGGGATAGGGCAATGACCAATGAGGTCATTTGCACCGGAAACGCGTCCGCGGAAAAACAGGCCCTCCGGGCCGAGATTGCCGCGCGGGTCAAGAATCTGTCCCCGGTCTACTGCCGGGAGGCGGATGAGGCAATCTGCCATCTGGTAGTCCAATCGGACGTCTACCAGAAGGCCCAGATTATTTTCTGCTACATAGGCGCCCAGCGGGAGATTGACACCATCCGTCTGGTCCACATTCTGATCCGGGACGGAAAGACGGTGGCTGTCCCCCTGTGCAGGGGGCGGGGCATCATGGAGGCCCGGCGGATCGACGGCGTGGGCGACCTGGTCAGCGGAGACTACGGCATTTTAGCGCCCAAGCTCACCTGCGCCCTGGTGGATCCAGCTGACATCGACCTGGCCCTGATTCCCTGCTGCACCGGCAACCAAAAGGGCCGGCGTCTGGGCTATGGCGGCGGTTACTACGACCGCTACCTGCCCCAGACCCGCTGTCCCGCCATGCTGCTGTGCCGCGGCCAGCTGGTCCGGGAGGACATCCCGGTGGAGGCCCATGACGTGACGGTGGACTACCTGGTGACGGAGCAGGGGATCGTCCGCTGCAAGTAATCGTTTTTCTTCAAATCAAGAGCCCCCTAAAAGCCTGTTTAAAATCTGGCGGAACGTCGGACAGGCACAGATTTTTCGCTGGGCAGGGCGATTTGACGCGGGAATACTTTGCGTATTTCAAGTCAAATCAACGCAGCCCAAAAGATATGCCGGGATGGCGTTTTGACAGATTTTAAGCAGGCTCTAAGAGGGGGACATAACGAGCGGCCATAAGGCCGCGAGAGAAGCCAGCGCCTAAAAGGCGCTGGCTTTCACTTCATTCAAGCCACAGCGGCATGACTACTTGTACCCCTAAAGTGGTTTCCTGGTTGCAAAAAAGCGCTCCGGCCATGTAGGACCGGAGCGCTCCCTCGGGTTGTGTTATCCCAAAAATTGCCGCTTACAGCAGGCTCTTCTCGTCGGACTTGCTAAACAGATGTGCCACACTGCTGGGGAATTTGACATGGATCTTAGCGCCATAGCTCAGGGAGGTCTTCTGCTCGTTAGACAGATCGATGGTGGGCTGGATGACAATGGCATCCTTGCCGGAGATGTTGACGTGCATGTGGATGGTGCTGCCCATCAGCTCGGTGACATCCACCGTAGCGGCCAGAGCGTTCTCGTCGCCGGCATTGCACAGCTCCAGGTGGTCCGGGCGGATGCCCAGCGTGATATCCTGGGGAGCCGCGTTTTTGCCCTTGAGGGTGTTCTGCATGTCGGCGGGCAGGTTCACGCGGGCGCCGTAGACGGTGACGTAGTAGCCGCTCGCGTCCTTCTCCAGCTTCGCGTCAAAGAAGTTCATCATGGGCGTGCCGATGAAGCCGGCCACGAACAGATTAGCGGGGTGCTCAAAGACCTGCTGGGGCGTGCCGATCTGCTGGATGAAGCCGTCGCGCATGATGACGATCCGATCGCCCAGGGTCATGGCCTCGGTCTGGTCATGGGTGACGTAGATGAAGGTGGTATGGATCTTCTGGCGCAGCTTGATGATCTCGGCGCGCATCTGGTTGCGCAGCTTGGCGTCCAAGTTGGAGAGGGGCTCATCCATCAGGAACACCTTGGGCTCGCGGACGATGGCGCGGCCGATGGCAACACGCTGGCGCTGGCCGCCGGACAGAGCCTTGGGCTTGCGGTCCAGATACTGGGTGATGCCCAGAATCTCGGCAGCCTCCTTGACCTTGCGGTCAATCTCGTCCTTAGGCACCTTTTTCAGCTTCAGGGAAAAGGCCATGTTCTCGTAGACCGTCATGTGGGGGTACAGAGCGTAGCTCTGGAACACCATGGCGATGTCGCGGTCCTTGGGGGCCACGTCGTTCATCACCTTGCCGTCGATGAGCAGCTCACCCTCGCTGATCTCCTCCAGGCCGGCCACCATGCGCAGGGTGGTGGACTTGCCGCAGCCAGAGGGGCCGACCAGAACGATGAACTCCTGATCCGCGATGTCCAGGTTGAACTCCTGCACCGCCACGACGCCCTGCTCGGTGATCTGAAGGTTGACCTTCTTCTCCTCCACGGGGGCCTCGCCCTTCTTCGCCTTCTTTTTCTTCTTCTCGTCGCCGCTGTGGGGATAGATCTTCTTGACGCTCTTCAGGGTAACAGTTGCCATTTCTCAGGCGTTAGTGGGAATGCCTCCGCAATGCCCACCTCGGAGGGGCGGAGCAAAACCGCCCTCCCTTTGCGGCAGGTCTCCACACTGCCGCACCGCACGCCTACGCGGAATTCATCCTTTCTTGTCAGTCTGCCCCGCCATTTTGTGGAGTGGCGCGGCAGCTCGTGATTGGAGCCTGAGCGCAATGCCGCAGGCTGATTTTAGAATACCGGATGGCACAGCAAAAGTCAAGAACGCCCCCGGAATTTCAGCGTTTTTACGAAATAAGGTCCTCTATTTTGTGCGTTCTGCCGGTTCGCTCCGCCGCGCTCTCAGGACGGCTCCTCCCGGCCGTATACCGGCTCCACCCGGCAGGTCCAGCCCTCGCTCTCCATCTCCCGGAGGGTGGCCCGCAGGCTCAGATAACCCGCGGTGGTATTGCCCTGGTACTTGCCGCTGACAACGCCGGCCTGGAGGAGGGCCCTCTGGTCGGCGTCCACAAAGTCGATGCCCGTGCTCACACCGGAGCGGCCCTCCCGCACCCAGGCGCCGGAGCAGACGCCCCGCTCCCCCAGGGCCTGGAAGGCCTGGGTGTAAAATTCCTCCAGCAGGGCCTCCTCCTCCGGGGAGAGTGCCTCCTCCAGGGGCTGGGAAATCTCCACCAGCCCCGCGATAATCCGGTCCCCCTGGGCCGCCAGAAGGCAGGTCAGATCCTGCCCTGCCTCGCCGCGGGTGCAGACGGCCATCTGGAAATCCATGTAGTCGTAGAACCCGCCGGTGACCAGGTTCAAAAACTCCTCATCCGAAGCCCCCATGTGCTCCACGGTGTAGACGCCCCGGCTGAGGGTAAGGACGGCGTGGGCGGTCCCCTCCTCCCCCGGCTCCGCGGCGGCCACGCCCCGGGCCATCCAGCCGGCGTAGTCCAGGAAGGCTCCGCCGCCGCTCCGGCACTGCTCCTCCAGCGCCTCCAGCATGGCACGCCGGATGGCCAGGGCGAAGTCCAGCTGCCCGGCGGTGACCTGTAGGATGGCGTCGCTGTACCGGCTCCCGGGCTCCAGGCGGAAGGTAAGGCCCCCCAGCCGCCCCCGAAAGGTCCGGAACACCTCCTCCAGCTCCGGTACCTCCGGCTCCTCCTCGGAGAGCACGCAGCGCAGGGGGTTGCCCTCCTCCAGATAGGTCAGGGCCATCTCCCAGTCCCCGTCCCGCAGGTCCTCCAAGAAGTGGCCCAGCGCCTGCTGGGAGTCCTCCGCCGCCTCCTGCCGGGGCCCCGGCTCCTCCCGGCAGCCCAAAAGCGCCAGCGAGACCAGCAGAAGCAGAGCCAAAACTGCCCTCCGCCTTTTTTCCTTCATTTGCCGCGCTCCTCTCCGCCTATGGCAAGCTTCAAAATTCTTTGTAGGGGCGAGCATCGCTCGCCCGCTTCCAGCTCTGCGGTGCCGCAGGGGCCAACGCTGCTCGCCCCTACACGATGTTATCCTGATAGCAGCATAGCGCTCCGCCTCTCCAGTGTAGCATACAGGGGCGGAAAAGGCAAGGTTTCCCCTCCGGTCCGTTGCCATTTGGCGGTAAAGCTTTTATAATAGGTCCGCGAAGGGACTGAAAAAATTTTTTTACCGGCGGTGCAACGTTTGCCCGCCTTCAATCGTATCCAATGGGAAGGGAAGGTGATGGACTTGGTTTTGCGGACGGGCGAGGAGCTGGAGGAGATCTACCGCCGCCACGCGGACACGGTCTACCGGGTCTGCTTCTCCTTTATGAAAAATCCGGCGGACACGGAGGACATGGTCCAGGAGACCTTTCTGCGGCTCCTCTCCAGCGGGAAGGCCTTCTCCTCCCGGGAGCATGAGAAGGCCTGGCTCATCGTCACCGCCGCCAACGCCTGCAAGGACGCCCTCAAGCGCTGGTGGCGCCGGAGCGAGGACCTCTCCTCCTGCCGGTGCGTGGCGGAGGACGCCCCCTTTGCCATTGACGGGGTGCTGGGCGCCATCCTGGCCCTGCCCCCGGACTACAAGGAGGCGGTCTACCTCTACTACTACGAGGGCTACACCACCCCTGAGATCGCGAAAATTCTCCACCGGCCCCAGTCCACCGTCCGCAGCCGGCTGGCCAGGGCCAGAAAGCTGCTGGAAAAAACCTGTAAAGGAGGCGGGACGCCATGACGAACCGGGAAATTCGTGACGCCTATGGGCGCATACAGCCGGACGATGCCGCCAGGGAGCGGATGCTCCGGCATATCCTCTCCTCCGCCGCGGCGGAGCGCTTCCCGGAGCGGGCGGCAGGTTCCCGGCGGCAGGTCAGGGCGGCCCTGCTGGCAGCCGCCATTCTGGCGGCGGGCCTTTTGGTGGCCTCCTGCTGCTATGTGACGGACTTCTTCAGCCTGGGCAGCGTAGGCATGGGGCCCCAGGAGATTGTCCTCCCTGCGCCCAACGGCGACGGCTCCTTCTCCAGCTCCACCGCCACGGTGGATATGATCTCCCTCCAGGGCCTCCAGGACAGCCCGGAGTTCCAGGCCTGCGCGGAGTGGGAGGCCTTTCTGGCGGGGTACGACCAGGACGGGTCCATCCTGGCTGCTATCGGCAACAACCCCACCGGCATCCCCGGAGACTACGACGCCTACCTCTGCTACACTCGGGACATGACCGACAAGCTGGACCAGCTCTGCGAGAAGTACGGCCTCGCCCTGCTGGGCCCCATCGCGGCGGACATGGAGGGCCCGGAGGACCTCTCCGCCCGCGCCGGCGTGGGGGACGTCTTTTCCTGCGGAGGGGGGCTCAATGACATGTACTGGGGCTACTGCTACCAGGACGGCACCTTCCTGGTGGAGGGGGGCGTCTTTCTGGCGGGACCCGGCTGGTTCTCCACCTTGGACTACCAGTTCAGCCGGGCTAGAAAGGGCAGTCTCAGCACCCTCGTCCTGAACATCGGCAGCGCGGAGGACTTCGACCAGTGGACCTATGTGACAGAAAACGGCGTCCCCCTGCTGCTGGCCGCCAACGGGTCCTCCAAGGGCCTGGTGATCGCCGACCGGGAGGAGTCCTTCGTGGTGGTCAACGTTCTGGGCGACCTGAGTGACGGCAGGGTGGACCTGAACCGCCAGACCATGGAATCCTTTGCCGAGGCCTTTGACTTCTCCGCCATCCCATAATATCGCATCATCATTAAAGAGAAAAATTGGAGGCAATCCTATGAAAAAGCGCCTGTTCCCGGCAGTTCTCGCCGCCCTGCTCCTCGCCCTCGCCGCCTGCGGCGGCCGCCAGCTGCCGGAGGTAGTCCAGGGGCCCGCCGCCCCGGAGGCTCCGGAAAATTCCGCCGCTGTCCCGAACTCCCCAGCCGCCCCTCCGGAGGACGCCCCGCAGCCCCCCTCCCTCCCGGAGGCGGAGGAGCCGGAGATCCCCGGAGGTGGCGGTTCCTCCGCCTCCTCCCCCATGGGGGAGGCCTATGCCGCCGCCCTGGAGGACCTGGCTCAGAACCACCTTCTCCCCAACGGGGAGGACTGCGGCTTCATCGACGGCTGCGACCTGTCCGCCAACCAGTTCGCGGTCTATGACCTGGACGCGGATGGGCGGGAGGAGCTGCTGATTCTTTACACCTCCACCTACATGGCGGGGATGACCGGGGCCGTCTACGACTACGACAGCGAAACCGGCGCGCTCCGGGAGCAGTTCCCCCTGCCCCTCCCGCCCCTGCTCACCTTCTATGACAACGGCATCGTCCAGGCGGACTGGTCCCACAACCAGGGCGTGGCCGGGTACGCCCTGTGGCCCTACACCCTGTGGCGCTACGACCCGGCCGCGGACGCCTACAGCGCCGCCGGCATGGTGGACGCCTGGGACAAGTCCTTCATGGAATTCTACGACGGTCAGGACTTCCCGGACCAGGCGGACCTGGACGGCGACGGGGTGGTCTACTACCTGATGGACTACGGCGACTACAGCCGGGAGCACCCGGTGGACGCTGAGCAGTACCGCCAGTGGCGGGAGTCCTTCCTGGACGGCGCGGCGGCGCTGGAGCTCCCCCTTATGGCTCTGACGGCGGAGAACATCGCCGCCTTGCGGGAGGGTTGATATGAAAAAATTGCTTTCTCTGCTTCTGCTTTCCTGCTTCCTCCTGACCGCCTGCGGCCAGGGGCGGGCGGAGCCCCCCTCCGTCTCCTGTGAAATCCTCCGGGAGGAGGGGGCCGGCTCCAGCTATGCGGAGTACCCCGCCTATTCCCGCTCCGGCGCGGGCTATGACGCCCTCTCCGCCGCCCTGGAGGACCTGAACCGGGCCTGGCAGGAGGGGGCCCGGGACTTCCTGGCCGGCGGGGAGCCGCCCCGCTGCCAGAGCGTCTCCGCCTCCGTCACCCGCTGTGACAGCCGGGCCGTCTGCCTGGTGGTGACAAGGACCCTGGAGGAGGGCGGTCCCCACCCCAACACCTACTCCGAGGCCCATGTGCTGGACCCAGCCACCGGGGAGCCGCTTCTGCTCACCGATTTCCTCACCGTGGACGCCGCCCTCAGCCGGACCGTCCAGGACCTGCTCTATGAGAGCTACCCGGAGCTGGACTTTGACCGGGCCCTGGTGGAGCGGGAGGTGGATGCGGCCCTGGAGAGCCCGGACCTCCTCTGGTACTTCTGGGAGGATCAGCTCTGCATTGGCTTTCCGGAGGGGTCCTTCGGCTTCTCCCACGCCGAGGGGAGTCTGGGGGTGCTGCTCCCCCTGCCGGCGGAAGGTTGACAGGGCCGGAGCCCGGTGGTATGATGCCTGTGTTAAAACAAATCTACCGGGAGGCGGCGCATGAAGCGGGCAATTCTTCTTTTAACGGCTCTGTTCCTACTCATACCGGCGGCGGGCTGCGCCGAAGATCCCCCGTACATCCGGGAGATCTTCGCCATGGACACCGTCATGCGCCTGACGGCCTACGGCCCCCAGGGCCAGGAGGCCGTGGACGCCGCGGTGGAGGAGATTTACCGGCTGGACGCGCTGCTGTCCGCCTCCAGTCCCTCCAGCGAGGTCTCCCGGCTCAACGAAGCGGGCGGCGGCCCCCTTACAAAGGACACGGCCAGCCTGCTGCGCTCCTCCCTGTCGGTCTGGGAGGCCACCGGGGGGCTCTTCGAGTGCACCATCTACCCCCTGATGGAGCTTTGGGGGTTTTCCACAGGGGAGTACCGCGTCCCCTCCCAGGAGGAGCTCCAGGCCGCGCTGCCCCTGGCGGACAGCTCCCTCCTCCGGCTCCAGGGGGACTCCCTCGCCATGGCCCCCGGGCAGCGGCTGGATTTCGGCGGCATTGCCAAGGGCTACGCCGCCGGCCGGGTGATGGAGATCTTTTCCGCCCACGGCGTCCGCTCCGGCCTGGTCTCCCTGGGCGGCAGCATCCAGACTCTGGGGACCAAGCCGGACGGCTCTCTCTGGCGCATCGGCATTCAGGACCCGGACGCCGCCCGGGAGACCTTCCTGGCGGTGCTGGAGGTCCGGGACCTGGCGGTGGTCACCTCCGGCGGCTACGAGCGCTTCTTTGAGCAGGACGGGGAGACCTATATCCACATCCTGAACCCCCGCACGGGCCGCCCGGCGGAGTCGGACCTGCTCTCGGTGACGGTCCTCTCCCCCGACGGAGTCCTGGCGGACGCCCTCTCCACAGCCCTTTTCATCATGGGCCGGGAGGAGGCCCTGGCCTTCTGGCGGGAGAGCAGCCTGGAGTTTCAGCTGGTGCTGCTGACGGAGGACCGGGAGCTCTATGTCACGGAGGGCGCCGCCGGGGTGGAGACGGAGCTGCCCCTCACCGTGGCGGACCGGAGGTGAGGGCCCAGCGGGCCCGCTTAAAAAATTTATTATATTACGCCGGGCGCCGGAAGTCCATGACGCCAACGGAAAATAATATTTTCCGTTGGCGTCATGGACTTTATTTTGAACCTGTACTATCATGGCGTCAGGTGCACCGGAAAAGCAGCTGCGTTCCCCAAAGTTGAATTTATGAAACATTTGAAAGGTGGCTTTTCCCTTCTGGCGGCGCTTGCGCTGACCTTTTCCTTCCTCTGCCCCGACGCGTTCGCATTGCAGCAGGCGATGCGCGAGGGGGAGTACAATGGCATCTACTACCAAACGTAGCTCTCCGCTACTTCGGATGAAGTCTACGCCGAGCTGCAATATGGCGTGAATGCGAATCTGGTAATTGATGGCGAAGCTCATCGGATTGTAAATGGTGTTAAGCGCATAGAGCCTTTATACATCTCCAATTCTGCCCAATCGGCAGGGGTTGCATATATGGTAAACGCGATGAATATTCAATATGCAACCGCCAGCTATTCTATTAATGGCGTCCGGGTAGAAACAATGGCTCAGTTTGCATAACGACTCCATTCAATTGAGCGTGTAGCGGAAAATGATATGAAAAGAACGGTTTTCGATAAGCTCCTGCCCCTCTGTCTCGCGCTGTTGGTTCTGACCGCCTGCGGCGGGGACGCGCCGGGGGATCCGGGGGCCGGAGGGGCCTCCCGGACGGAGGTTGACTACAACCAATATAGTGGGGCGCCCGGCACATTTGTCTATACGGATTCCGCCTATCTCACGTTCTCCAACCAGCAGATCCGGTTTCTGGAGCCGTCCCTGACCGCGCCCCTCTCCCCGCTGTGCGCCAGGGCGGAGTGCGGCCACAGTGACGAGAGCTGCCCCGCCCATCTGGAGGGCTACGGCCTCTCCGCCTACGGCGGGAGCCTCTACTATATAGACAACCCCACCCACGGCGTACTGCGGCTGTGCCGGATGGGCTTGACCGGGGAGGACCGTACCGTTCTATACACAATGCAGGTGGACAGCCCCGGGTATACCTATGGAATAGATGCGGGCTGCGGATACTTTACGCTGAACCTCTTCGCATGGGAGCTGGCCGGGCCGGTGAATACGCTCTACCTGTTCTCTCTGGCGGACAGCCGGCCGGAGCCCGTCGTCCTCTACACAAACCGGGACTGCTTTGACGGGGACCCGTCCGGGGAGGCGGAGGGGTCGCAGAGCGTCTTCACCTTTGGCGCGCTTCCGGGGATCCCCCAGGTGGACGTAACCTTTCCCCGGGACGGCTGGATTTTCTACTCCCTCCTTCTGGACGGGGCGTACCAGCTGTACGGATACGAGACCGGGACCGGGGAGACGTCCCTGGTCCTGGAGGACTGGGGCTTCAGCAGCGTTATGAGCCCGCGGGACGGCCTTCTGTACTGGTACACACCGGAGGACGGCCTCTGCTCCACGGACCTGGCCAGCGGGGAGACCCGGCGCTATCTGGTCCCTCCCGGGGCGGAGGCCGCCTACCACTGGCACTACGACGACCTCTATTTCTACCTCTTTTCCAAAGCGGACGCGGGCCTCGCTGTCTACACCTATGAAGGTGACCTGGTGCAGTTTATCCCCTTCGGCGGGCTGGATCTGCTCCCGGTGTATGCGCTTTCCACCCCGGACTATATCCTTTTCTGTGACTCTGGTGACTACGTAAACTGTGACTACGCCTGCTATGTGGAAAAAGCGGCCCTTGCCGCCGGGACGGCGGAATTTATCCCCTTGGCGTAACAGGGCAATGACGGGAGGAGGGATCCATCATGGGCTTGAGACGGGGAGTGCTGTGGGCGGTGTGCGCCCTGCTGCTCCTGGCGGGCTGCGGCGGGGGCGCCGGCGAGGCCGGCGGGGCCATCGACTACAACCAGTACATCTACAGCCACGGCTGGGTGGGCTACACGGAGGACGCCTACATCTTCTTCAACTGTCCGCAGCTGAAATTTCTGGAGCCGACTCTCTCGGCGCCCCTGTCCCCCTCTGTTTCCGGGCGGACTGCAACCACAGAAACCCGGACTGCACCGCCCATCTGCAGGGGGAGGGCAGATCGGTCTTTGCCTCCGGAGGCGCGCTGTACTACATGGGCAGGGACCCGGACCGGCACTACGGCCTCTACCGCATGGACATCCACACCGGGGAGCGGACGCTGTCCAGCAGACTGCCCCTGCTGGACAGGGCGGGGGACTCCTTCGGCTACTCCTACTGCGTCTACGGCTCCTATATGGCCCTGGAGCTGAACCGGTGGAGGGGCGACGCCAAGGAGTCCGCCATCTATCTCATCAAGATCGGGGAGGACGGCGGGACCGATCTGGAGCCCATCTTCGGCGGGGAGGGCAACACGGCCATCTCCTACTCCTGCATCCAGATGCGGGACGGCTGGATCTTCGTGTGGGCGACGGATACGGCCACCCACACCACCACCCTCTGCGGCTACGACATGGAGACGGGCGAAACCAGGGCGCTGGTGGAGGACTGGCACACCGTCAGCACCATCTCCCTCCGGGGCGAGACCCTCTACTGGTTCGAACCCGTCGTCGGGTTCTTCTCCGTGCCCCTGGAGGGCGGGGAGCCCACCCTGCTCCGCGCCTGCGACCCCCAGGCGGAGTACGGCGCGGGGGTCTATGACGACCAGTACCTCTACCTCTCCACCTCCATCGCCCAGCTGGACGCCCTGGGCACGGTCCCGGAGGAGCGGCGGGGGCTCGCCATCTACGACTACCAGGGAAACCTGCTCCAGTTCATCCCCGCCACGGAGGAGGCCCGCCACTACGCCTGCCTCCTCTCCACCCCGGAGTACGTGTTCTTCTTCGACATGGACTCCAGTGTTTTGGAGCCCTGCTGGTACCTGAAAAAGGCCGATGTGGCCTCCGGGACGGCGGAGCTTATCCCGGTGGAGTGAGCTATGCGGGAGTTAAAACGGATTTTCTGTAACCGCGTGTGGCTCTCGGCCCTGGTCCTGCTGACCCTTCTGGGGGCGGTGCTCTACCTCTGGGAGCAGCGCGCCCAGGTGCGCGGGCCGGTCTCGGACTACGCCCGGGACTTCCCGGAGCGGGCAGCCTCTGTCCGGGAGCAGGCGGAGCGGATCCTGTCCAATCCCTTTTTTGCCGAGCCCGGGTCCTTTGCCAGCCGCAACGCGGAAAAGACGGCCCAGGACTACGCCCGGATGGAGGGGCGGACAGTGGAGCCCACGCCGGCGGACGACGTGGCGGAGGGGCTGCTGCAAAACCGCACCAGCATCCTCCTCAGCCTCTGCCTTGTGGCGGTAACGGTGCTCCTCCTGCTGGAGCCGGAGCGGCTGGGGCTGGAGGGGCTGCTGCGGGCCGCCCCCCCGGGGGCGGGGCCGGCTTGCCCTCTGGCAGGCGGGGGCTCTGGCCCTGGCCGCCGCTGCCGCCGTGCTGGTGCTCCAGGCCGGAACGCTGCCCCTGGGAATGGCGGTCTACCAACAGGCGGTGGACTGGTCTATGCCCGCCCAGTCCCTGGAGGCGTTCGGGGGCTGGACCGCGCCGGTGAGCCTGGGGGCGGCGCTGCTGTGGGTGCTGGCGATGCGCTGGGCGGGCCTGTTTGTCACGGGGATGCTCCTGTGGCTGCTGCTATCCCGGCTGCCGTCCGCGCCCCTGGGGCTGGGGCTCTTTGCCGCCGCGCTGGCGCTGGAGTACCGCTGGTACGCCGCCTACGGCGTCAACAACGCCCTCTACGCCCTGGGGAATCTCAATCTGTTCCACTTCCTGGCTCTGGACCGGGCCGCTGGGCGGTACAGGAACTATAACCTGTTTGGCGCTCCGGTGGGCGAGCGCCCGGCGCTCTCGGCGGGCCTGATCGCCGGCGCGGCGGCTCTGACCGCCCTGGCCGTCCTTCTGGCCCGGACGTGCCGGAGAAGCGGGGGAAGAGGGCCGGTTTCCGGCTGGGTCCGGCAGGCAGGGGAGGTCCTGCGGTCCTGGCGTCCTCCCCTGCCCCTGTGGGTGTACGAATCGCGGAAGGTCCTCTGGTACTGCGGGGGACTGGCGGTTCTGCTGGCGGCAGTCCTGGCGGCTGGCGCTCTGGAGCCGCCCCTCTCCCGTCAGGGCCAGCAGGAGGCGCTCCTCTCCCAGTATGCCCGGCGCTATGCCGGCCCCCTCTCCCCCCGGACCGCCGGTGAGATCGACAGCGCGCTGGTCCAGGCCCGCCGGGAGTATGAGGACGCCGACAACGACGATGGGGGGATGGAGTACCGCCGGGCCAAGTGCTGGGCCCTGGAGGAGCTGGCGGCCCGGTATGCCGCTCTCACCGCCCTGGAGGCGGCGGGGGAGGAGAACCTGTGGCTGCTGGATCAGGAGCCCTACGAGCGTATTTACGGCGGCACCGGCCGCTCCCTGCGGCTGGCGGAGGCCAGCGCCGCCCTGCTGGCGCTGTGTCTGACCATTCCCGGCCTCTTCTCTCTGGAAAAGCAGGGAGGCATCCGGACGGCGCTGCTGTGCGCCGCCGGAGGTCGGGGAGCCCTGTGGCGGAAAAAGGCGGCTGTGGCCATCGGCCTGTCCCTGGCGGTCTGGCTGATCTGGACATTGGGGGAGCTGCGGCTGCTGTGGAACCTTCTGGAGGACACGGCTGGCTGGGAGGCCAGCGCCCTGAGTCTCTCCGGCTGGGACGGGGCGCTGAGCGGCGGCTCCCTGGAGCGCTGCCTGGCGGCGGTATACGGCCGGCGGCTGCTGGCGTTGCTGGCCGCGGCGGGCCTTGTGAGCGCTCTGTCCGCTTCGGCGGCGTCCTTCGCCGCTCCGGCCCTGGGGGGCGCCATGGCGCTGATCGCGCCGTCCTGGCTGGCGCTGCTGGGCGCCCGGTGGCTGGAGCCGGTCTCCTTCGCCCTCCTGGCGGCGGGGGACAAGCTGGGCATAGGGAGAGGCGGCGCCATTTGGTTGGCCGTCTGCGCCGTCCTGGGCGGCGGAGGGCTGTGGCTCTCCGCAAGGCAGTGGAGGAGGTACAGCGCATGAAGCTGACAGTAAGCGATCTCACAAAATCCTACGGCAAAACGCTGGCCCTGGACGGCTTCAGCTACGAGTTTACCCCCGGCATCTACGGCATTCTGGGGGCCAACGGCGCGGGCAAGAGCACCCTGTTCGGCCTGCTCACGGATACGCTGCGGCGAGAGGGGGGCCAAATTCTGTGGGACGGGACGGATATCCTGAAGCTGGGCGGGCGCTACCGGGCCAAGGTGGGTTTTATGCCCCAGACCCAGGGGTACTATAGCCAGATGTCCGCCCGGGAGTTCCTCTACTACATGGCCCAGGTGAAGGGACTGCCCCGCAGGGGGCTTCGCGGGCAGGTTGAAGCGCTGCTTACGGCGGTGGACCTTCTGGAGGCGGCGGACCGCAGACTGGGCCACTTCTCCGGCGGCATGCGTCAGCGGGCCCTGCTGGCCCAGGCCATGCTGGGGGAGCCGGAGCTGCTGATTCTGGACGAGCCCACAGCGGGCGTGGACCCAAGGGAGCGCATCCGCATCCGGGGATATATCGCCCAGGCGGCCCAGAAGCGGATCGTCCTGCTGGCCACCCATGTGGTGGCCGACGTGGAGTGCGCAGCCAACCAGGTGCTGCTGCTGCACCGGGGGCGGCTTGTAAAGGCGGGCACGCCGGAGTCCCTGCTGGCCTCCATCCAGGGCAAGGCTGCCCAGCGGCCCTGCACCCCGGAGGAGGCGGCGGCCTATCAGGCCCGCTTCGGCTTTGGAAACCTGCTCCAGCGCCGGGAGGGCCAGGTGCTCCGGCTGGTGGGCGACCGCCTGCCGCCGGACTTCCAGCCGGTAGAGGAGGGCCTGGGGCTGGAGGACGTCTATCTTTACTATAGTCAAAGCACTTAAACGGGAGTGCGGCGGGAGCGTATCTTTTTACGCTCCCGCCGCACTTTTTTATTTAAAACCTATTTTCAAATCGTCTGCGCTGTGGTATGATAAAAACATCTATTAAATTTGTTGCTTTTGGATATAATTTACGCATAAGATTCCGCTAAAATACTACATCAAAAAGGAGCAGTAACTATGGATGAGCAAAATGTGAAGCGCACCCGCCGCACCCCCCAGCAGATGGTCGAGGATGTTGACAGCAAAATTGAGAAGCTGAATCAAGAGCTGGAAATTATCGCCGCCAAAAGAGCCGCCGCCAACGAGGACTTTGATAAGAAGGAGACTTCTGTTAAGGGGCGGATTGCAGCTTTAGAGCAAAAGAAAAAGGACATTCTTGCGCCTAAACCGCCGCGCAGGCCCCGTAAGACCAAAAAGCAAAAAATCCAGGATTTAATTAAGAGCGCCAGCAAAGCCGGATTAAAGCCGGAGGAAATTGCCCAGCGGCTCGGCCTGGATCACCCGGAGGATTGAGTATTCCGGCAGTGGCAGGGTATGGCAAAATTGAATACAGCTTTCGCAATGAGGAACAGCCTGAAGGCTGTTCCTCTATTTTTATTTTGAACGGGTGAAGCAATGTCGGGCGTAACTAGGGCTTGTTTGAAACATGCTGACGCACCCAAACAGCGGGTCTTTTTCTGCCATGCTTTGCTAATTTTCCTTGCAATACATCCAGGCTTCTGCAACGGCCGCCGCATCCAGCGGCTTGACGTACACTGCAGCTTTATTGGGGAGATTGATTTTTCCCCGGAATAGTGCGGATAAAAAGAAGCAACAGCGCGGCGCTGTGATACCGCGCTGTTGCTTCCCGCAAGATTTACAAAACATTCTTTATGCGTGTAAGCCTTGATATTGCATGGGCTGGCGGGTCTCCTTACGCACTTCCTCACGAAGCGTCTCCTCCCCTTATTGTGAGCCGGCAGCTGCCGCCGCGCCCGCTGGTTAAAGAGGATGGACGCCCCGCCTAGGCGTCCCGGCCCAAGCGGAAGGCCCTCTGGTTCATCTCCAGGAACTTGGGGGGCACGCTCTGGGCGATGGCCTCCAGCCACTCCGCCTCGGTGAAGTCGAACCACCTGGAGAGCCGCCCCATGAGGACGATATTGACCGCCTTGCTGCTGCCGGCCCGCTCCGCCAGGGAGAGGGCGTCCAGGGCGTCCAGGTCGATGCCCGCAGCGCGGAGTTTCCGCTCCAGATCCTGTGGATAGGCCATGGCGCCGGTGATCACCGGCATGGGGTTCATCTGCTGGGTGTTTGTGATCATCCGTCCGCCTGGCTTCAGGTACTCCGTCCAGCGGGCGGCCTCCAGCAGCTCAAAGGAGAGGATCACATCCGCCTGACCCTTGTCAATCACCGGGGAGTAGACCTTCTCCCCCCAGCGGACATAGGTGACCACGCTGCCGCCCCGCTGGCTCATGCCGTGGACCTCGCTGACCTTTACGTCAAAGCCCCGGCCCAGAAGCAGCCGGCCCAGGAGCTTGCTGGCCAGCAGGGTACCCTGGCCGCCCACGCCGACGATCATAATGCTTTTTGTCTCCACGCTCAGCCCTCCTTCCTGCCGCCTAGGGCTTCAAACTTACACAGCTGGGCGCACACGCCGCAGCCGGTGCACAGGGTGTTGTCGATAACCGCCTTGCCCTCCGCAATGCTGATGGCCGGACAGCCGATCTTCATGCAGGACTTGCAACCCACGCACTTGCCGGGGTCGGACGAGATGGGCCCCGGGTGCTTTACGTACTTGAGCAGGGCGCAGGGCCGGCGGGAGATGATCACCGACGGCTCCGCCGCCGCCAGCTCCTCCCTGACCACCTGGTCGCAGGCGGCCAGATCATAGGGGTCCACCACCCGGACCCGCCGGATGCCCACGGCCCGGCACAGGCTCTCCAGGTCGATCTTTGTGCAGGGATCTCCCTTGAGGTTGAAGCCGGTGGTGGGGTTCTGCTGGTGCCCGGTCATGCCGGTGATGGAGTTGTCCAGAATGATCACCGTGGAGTTGGACTCGTTGTAGGCCGCGTTGATGAGGCCCGTGACGCCGGAGTGCATGAAGGTGGAGTCGCCAATGACGGCCACGGTCCGTCCCTCGCTCTCGCCGCCGGAGGCCTTGTTGAAGCCGTGGAGGCCGGAGATGGAGGCCCCCATGCAAATGGTGGAGTCCATGGCCCCCAGGGGGGCCACCGCGCCCAGGGTGTAGCAGCCGATATCCCCCAGGACGGTCAGGTTGTTCTTTTTCAGGGTGTAGAACAGCCCTCTGTGGGGGCAGCCGGCGCACATGACGGGGGGCCGGGGCGGAATCTCCACGTCCAGCTTCACGCCCACGGGGTGGGTCCGGGTGAGCTCATAGGCCACCTGGTTGGGGGTCAGCTCATCGACCGCGGGGAAGCTGACCTCCCCTGTCACCGCCAGACCCAGACCCAGGCAGTAGTCCTGGAGAAAGCTGTCCAGCTCCTCTACCACCACCAGCTGCTCCACCGTTTCCGCAAATTCCCGAATCTTCCGCTCCGGCAGGGGCCAGACCATGCCCAGCTTCAGCACCGGATAGGCGTCGCCGCAGGCCTCCTTCACATACTGATAACTGGTGGAAGAGGTAAGAATGCCCAGCGTCCGGTCCTGGCCCGGCTCCACCCGGTTGATGGGGGCGGTCTCCGCCCACTCCTTAAGCTTTTGCAGCCGCTCCTCCACAACGGGGTGGCGGCGCTTGGCGTTGCCGGGCATCATGATGTACTTGCCGGGATTTTTCTCATAGGGCCTTGGCGGGTACTCCCGCCGCTCCCCCGGCTCCACCACGCTCTGGGAGTGGGCGATCCGGGTGCACATCTTCAGGATCACCGGCGTGTCGAACCGCTCCGAGAGCTCGTAGGCCAGCTTGGCAAAGGCCAGGGACTCGGCGGAGTCGGCGGGCTCCAGCATAGGGAGCTTGGCCGCCCTGGCGTAATGGCGGGAGTCCTGCTCGTTCTGAGAGGAGTGCATGCCCGCATCGTCGGCCACGGCGATCACCATGCCGGCGTTTACGCCGGTGTAGGAGATGGTAAAGAGGGGGTCCGCGGCCACGTTGAGCCCCACGTGCTTCATGCCGCAGAAGCTCCGCCGCCCCGCCAGGGACGCGCCGAAGGCCGCCTCCATGGCCACCTTCTCGTTGGGCGCCCACTCGGCGTAGATCTCCGGATATTTGGCCGCGGCCTCGGTGATCTCCGTGCTGGGGGTGCCGGGATAGCTGGAGACAAAGGCGCAGCCGGCCTCATAGAGGCCCCGGGCAACGGCCTCGTTGCCCAGCATCAGTTGTTTCATAAGCAAATTTCCTCCTAACTATAGCTAGGCTTATTTAAAACATGTTAACACGCCCAAACAGTGGCCTAGCTGTCCTGCTCGCCGATGGAGTCCCGCACTGTGACGGTCACCTTCCGCTCGTAACAGGAGAATACGCCGTCCAGCCGCTTTTTGTCCGGGGCCCTGGTAAAGAGGCTCACCGCCGGCACGATTACAAGCCCCGCCAGCATGCAGAACGCCCCGGCGTTGATGGGGGACTGGAGCAGGGCCGGGAAGCTGGACTTCAAGAAGATGTTGGCCAGCATCACCACGGTGGAGAAGAGGAAGCTGACAGCGCAGGCGGCCTTGGTGGTCCGCCGCCAGTAGAGTCCATAGAGGAAGGGGGCCAGAAACGCCCCCGCCAGTGCGCCCCAGCTGACCCCCATGAGCTGGGCAATAAAGGTGACGTTGGACCGGTACTGAATCAGCGCCAGAACCACGGAGATGGCGATAAAAACCACCACCAGGGCCCGCATCCACTTTACCTGCCGTTTTTCGTCCATATTCTTTATTATATTACCCTTTATGAAGTCCAGTGTCAAGGTGGAACTTGAGGCCAAAACCAGGGAGCTGAGGGTGGACATCGACGCGGAGAGCACCAGGATCACCACCACGGCAATCAGAATGGCGGGAAGGCCCGAGAGCATGGTGGGCACCACCACGTCATAGCCGCCGGCGGGAACGCCGTTCACCACCTCCATCTGGCCGGCAAAGAGCCGCCCAAAGCCCCCCAGGAAGTAGCAGCCGCCGGCCACGATCACAGCGAAAACCGTGGAAATAATCATCCCCTTGTTGATGGCGGACTCGCTTTTAATGGCGTAAAACTTCTGCACCATCTGGGGCAGGCCCCAGGTGCCCAAACTGGTGAGGATCACCACGCCCAGGAGGTTCACCGGGTCCGGGCCGAAGAAGGAGGCGAATACGCCGGGAGCGGAGGACACCGTCTCGTCGCTGACCTGGGCCAGGCTCTCCAGGGCCGCCAGGAAGCCGCCCTGGCTCCTGAGGACCGCCCAGACCACCGCGATGATGCCGAAGATCATGATAACGCCCTGAATGAAGTCGTTGATGGCCGTGGCCATATAGCCGCCGGCGATGACGTAGATGCCGGTGAGCACCGCCATGACCACCACGCACACGGAGTAGTCGATGTCAAAGGCCATGCCGAAGAGGCGGCTGAGGCCGTTGTACAGGGAGGCGGTGTAGGGGATGAGGAAGATGAAGATGATCACCGAGGCGCACAGCTTCAGGGGCTTGCTGTCAAAGCGCTTGCCGAAGAACTCCGGCATGGTGGCGCTGTCCAGGTGCTGGGTCATCACCCGGGTCCGCCGGCCCAGCACCGCCCAGGCCAGCAGGGACCCCAGAAAGGCGTTGCCCAGACCCGCCCAGGTGGCGGCGATGCCGTAGCGCCAGCCGAACTGTCCGGCGTAGCCCACAAAGACCACCGCGGAGAAGTAGCTGGTTCCGTAGGCGAAGGCGGTGAGCCAGGGGCCCACGGAGCGCCCCCCCAGGACGAAGCCGCTGACGTCGGTGGCGTGGCGGCGGCAGTAGAGTCCGATGGCGATCATGCTGCCAAAAAACAGCAGCAGCAGAATGATCTTAATGGCAAAATCCATTTTTATTTCTCCTGTTGTTCAAGTTATGTCAGAGCTCAGTGCCTATCTGCTCGATAGCCTCGGGGGTTTCACCCCCGGGGCTGCCGTATAGATCGGCATTTTCCCATCGATTTGAAAAAGAAAATCAGTTGCTGATCTGTGCCTCCACCAACCGGCCGTGGCAGTACTTCTCCCGGAGGAGGGGCTTTTCGATCTTTCCGGTGGGATTCCGGGGGACCCGGTCGAAGATGATCCGCCGGGGCCGCTTGTACCGGGGCAGGTCCCGGCAGAAGTCCCGGATCTCCTCCTCCGTACAGGAGAGGCCCTCCTTGCACTCAATGACCGCCGCCGCAATCTCCCCCAGCCGCTGGTCCGGCAGGCCGATCACCGCCACGTCCTTGATCTTCTCGTACCTGCGCAGGAAGTCCTCGATCTGCACCGGGTAGAGGTTCTCGCCGCCGGAGATTACCACGTCCTTCTTCCGGTCCACCAGGTAGATGAAGCCGTCGGCGTCCATCCGGGCCATGTCGCCGGTGTAGAGCCAGCCGTCCCTCAAAATCTCCGCCGTGGCCTCCGGGTTCTTGTAGTAGCAGAGCATCACGCCCCGGCCCTTCACCGCCAGCTCGCCGATCTCCCCCTGGGGGACCTCCCGGCCCTGCTCGTCCACAATCTTGGTCTCCCAGCGGTAGCCCGGCACGCCGATGGCCCCCACCTTGTGGATGTTCTCCACCCCCAGGTGGACACAGCCGGGCCCGATGGACTCGCTGAGGCCGTAGTTGGTGTCGTACTGGTGGTGGGGAAAGACGCTCTTCCACCGGTGGATGAGACTGGGGGGCACGGGCTGCGCGCCGATGTGCATCAGGCGCCACTGGTCCAGATAGTAGTCATCCAGCTTCACCTTCCCGCTCTCGACAGCGTCCAGCAGGTCCTGGGCCCAGGGCACCAGGAGCCAGACAATGGTGCACTTCTCCTCCGTCACCGCCCGCAGAATCCACTCCGGCTTCACGCCCCGCAGCAGCACCGCCCGGCTGCCGGAGATGAGACTGCCAAACCAGTGCATTTTCGCGCCGGTGTGGTAGAGGGGCGGGATGCAGAGGAATACGTCCTCCCGGGTCTGGCCGTGATGGCGCTGCTCCGTCTCGCAGGAGCTGACCAGGGACAGGTGGTTGTGCAGGATGGCCTTGGGGAAGCCGGTAGTGCCGGAGGAGAAGTAGATGGCCGCGTGGTCCTCCTCCGTCAGGGCCACCGGCGGCGGGCTGGAGGAGCAAAAGCCCATGAGCCGGCCGCAGTCCTCGGCATAGGCGGGAACCTCCCGACCCACAAAGAACATGAGACGCACCTGGGGCAGGTCCCCCGCGATGGCGTCCATGCGCCCCACGAACTCCGGCCCAAACACCAGGGCCTCCACATCCGCCAGCTCCAGGCAGTATTTGATCTCGTCGCTGGAGTAGCGGAAATTCAGGGGCACGGCGATGCAGCCCGCCTTCAGCGCGCCGAAGTAGACGGGCAGCCACTCCAGGCAGTTCATCATCAGGATGCCCACCTTGGCCCCCCGCTTCAGGTTCCGGCTCAGAAGCAGGTTGGCAAACCGGTTGGCCCGCCGGTCAAAGTCCCGCCAGCTCAGGGCCCGGCGGTAGGGCGCGTCCGGCTGGGCGCTCTCGATGAGGCTGGCCTCCCGCCAGGTGACGGCGCTGTCCCGCTCCTCCGAGGGACTCAGCTCCACCAGAGCCGTCTCCGCGCCGTAGAGCCGGGCGTTGCGCTCCAGAAATTCCGTAATGACCATGGATGCTCCTCCTCAATCTCCCAAGTATTTTCTATTTAAAGCGCTGTAGTCATGCAGGGAAAAAAATGCCCTCCGCGCATACGCGGAGGGTAAAATCGTCCCATATGTACACACAGCTGTTACTTTACCACTTTTAACGGATAAAGTCAACGGTGTTTTCCCGGAAATTGCGGAAATTTGCGGGAGAGCATGGCTGTTCCGCACCACAAAGGCGCGGAACAGCCACGCGGAGCTTTGCGAATCGGTTTTTCTTTTGGTTCTTTTCTCTTTCCAAAAAGAAAAGAACGTATGCCCAAAGGCTGCCTACCTATGCTGTTCCGGCTTTTCCAGCTTCCAGCGGGCGTCCTTGATGGTGAGGGTGCGCTGCTTCTTCTCGTCTCCGGCCAGCCGCTTTTTCACCGCCTTGCCGGTAGGCGTGGCCGCCAGGCCCCCCAGGGCTGTCTCCCGGAACTCCACCGGCAGCCGGCGTCCCACCTCGCCCATGGAGTCGATCACCTCGTCCACGGGGATGCGGCTCTCAATGCCGGCCAGGGCCATGTCCGCGGCGGCGATGGCGTTTACCGCGCCGATGACGTTACGCTTGACGCAGGGGACCTCCACCAGGCCCGCCACCGGGTCGCAGACCAGCCCCAGCAGATTCTTCAGGGCCATGGCCACAGCGTGGCACATCTGCTCCGGCGTCCCGCCCCGCAGATAGACCAGTGCGCCCGCCGCCATGGCGGAGGCGCTGCCGATCTCCGCCTGACAGCCGCCGGCGGCGCCGGAGATACAGGCCCGATAGGCGATCACCGCGCCAATGCCGCTGGCGGTAAAGAGGGCCTCCAGCATCCGCTCCTCCGGAACGTTGTCCCGCCAGTACAGCGGAATCAGCACCGCGGGCATGACGCCGCAGGCCCCGGCGGTGGGAGCGGCCACAATCCGGCGCATACAGGCGTTGCTCTCCCCCATGGAGAGGGCCTCCGCAATCACCTGGGCGGTAAATTCACCGCCGATGGGGTTCCCGGCGGCGTACTCCCGCATGAGCTTTCCCTGACCCCCCACCAGGCCGCTGACGCTGCGGCGGTCGCCGGTGTACACCTCGGAGGCCTCCCGCATGGCGTGCCACGCCTCAGCCATCTTGCTCAGGGACTGACCCCGGGTAACGCCCCGGTTCTGCATATCCGTCTCCAGGACGATCTCCCAAAAGAACTTTCCCTCCCGCTTGGCGGCGGCGAGGATCTCCTGCATGGAATCCAGATTCATGTCAGCACTCCCTTCTGTAGTAGATGACCTGCAAAATGCCGGGCTGCTTCTCCAGCAGCTCCACAATATACCCGGGAACCGGGTCGTCCGTCTCGATAATCATCATCACGCTGCCGCCCTTGCTGCTGCGGTTCATGCTCATATTGGCCACGTTGACACGGGCCAGGGCCAGGGCGTTGGTGACGTCGGAGAGGTTGCCCTGGTTATCCATATTCTGCACAATGAGGGTGTGGTAGTCCCCGGTAAAGCCCACCTCCACGCCGTCCAGCTTGGTCACAAGAATGCGGCCACCGCCGGTGGAGCAGGCCTGCATCACCAGCCGCCGGTCAGATGTGCCGGCCAGCTCCATCAGCACGCTGTTAGGATGGGCGTCCCGCAGGTCCATCTGGTCAAAGGAGAATTTTAGCCCCCGCTGGGCGGCGATCTCCAGGCTCTGGGGAATGTCCAGGTCATCCGGGGCCATTCCCAGAAGGCCCGCGATCAGGGCCTTGTCCGTACCGTGGCCCACGCCGGTCTCCGCGAAGGAGCCGTGGAGGTGCAGGAGGGCTTTCGCCGGCTCTTCCCCCAGAAGGGTGCGCGCCATGCGCCCGATGCGCACAGCGCCGGCGGTGTGGGAGCTGGACGGCCCTACCATAATGGGGCCCATGATATCAAAGATGTCGATCATGACCGCAGTTCCTCTCCTTTTTCATGAAACGGTAAGCAGACAGAGCGATTGGAGCGGATCCAAGGGCTCCTTGCCTATATCATACCAACTCCCCCGGTATCCGTCAACCGAAAAATCCCTTTTTTCAGCGCGGAAGGCCGCCCTATCCGGACGGCCCGCCGCGCCTGTGCGTCAGATCAGGAAAATGCCTCCGCCCGGTAGGCCTTCTGGAAGTAGAGGAGGCTCACCGTGGCGTTGTCGTAGAGATATCGCTTCCCCTCCTGGTTTTCATAGCAGACGAAGATGCCGTCCGCCATGCTGCCGCTCTGGTGGCGGACCTTCACGCCCCACAGCCGCAGCCGGGAGCCGTCGCCAAAGTCGAGGGACAGATCCGCCTCCCCCTCCGGGAGCTTGGAGCGCCCCGTCCCCGCGCCCACCGTGGTGAGAGTCTGATAGGCAAAGTAGACCTGGTCCCCCGTGACAGGAAAGGACCGCCCCTCCCCGTCCGTCACCACCAGACTGTCGTTCTGGTAGGCATAGGCGGTACTGCGGGAGAGACCGGAGACAAAGCTCTTATAGGCCCCCTGGTGGACGGCCGGAGCGACGACGCCAAAGTAGGTGACAAGGGCGATCAGCGCCGCGGCCAGCGCCAGAAGCGCCGGAATCGTGTAATTGGGCTTCTGCCTGCTGACGGACATGAAATCTTTCCTCCTTTATCCGATATCCTATAGGTAGTGCCTATCTATACGTTAGCTCCGGGGCTATCGCCGCCCCGGCGGCTTTTTAGGTGCTTTTTGTCCGCCCAAAAAGCACCTCCCCCGTCCCTGGGGTCCGGGGGCACGGAGCCCCCGGTCTGCCGTGTACTCATGCACCCCCTGGGTGCGGACTCCCCCAAAAATGCCCCCTCAATTAGGGTCTGTTCACATAAGAGAAAGGAGGGGATTTTCGAGGAAATTTTTGCCCTATGCAAGGCAAAAATTTACAGGCGTACTGTCGTACGTCAAAACTTTTTAACGCGGCAGACGGCAAAAGCGGCCGAAAAGGCCCGCGTTTCGCCTTATGTGAACAGGCCCTAAGAGAAAAGACACCGGCCCCCGTAAGGACCGGTGTCAGGCACGCCGCGTTCAGCCAATGCGCTTAGCGCCTACATAGTAACGGCTATAGTAATCGGAATCCAGGCTGTCGGTCTTTACGTACTTGCTGGAAGAGGAGGAGGCGTGGACAAACTGGTTGTCGCCGATGTAGATACCCACATGGGAGCAGGCCTTGCCCTTGCTGTACCGGGGGTCGCAGAAGAGGACCAGGTCGCCGGGCTGGAGATCGGACTTGTCCACATAGGACCCGGAGTTGTACCACTGGGAGGTGGCGGAGTGGGGCAGGCTGTAGCCAAACTGGCCAAATATGTACATGGTAAAGCCGGAGCAGTCAAATCCCCGTGGGGAGGACCCGCCGTAGACATAGGCGGTGCCCACATAGCTGAGGGCCAGCTCTACCACGTCCTCTCCAATGGAGCTGCCCTCGCCGCCGGTCCCGGCGTAGACCCGGACATAGTCGGCGCTGATGTAGCCGGAGAGGCCGTTGTACTCCACAGCGTACCAGCCGTCGGAGAGGGAGACCAGGTCCACCATGGTCCCGGAGTTCACCATGGTGAGGATGCTGTCATTGGTGGAGGGACCGCTGCGCAGATTGACGCAGTTTCCTGTGACCATGCCCTTGGGGTCCAGCAGGGGAATGCCGTCCACGGAGACATACTCGGCGCTGACGTAGCCGTCCTGGCCGTTCCAGCGGGCCTGACACCAGCCGTCAACTACCTGGAGGACCGTCACCTCCTCCGACTCCGTGAGGCTGGAAAGAACTCCCGCGTCAACAGAAGGGCCGGAGCGGAAATTCACGCTTTCCGCCGTGATGACGCCCACCCGGTCCCCCGCTTCCAGCGGAGCCTCAGGGGCGGGTGCGGCGGGCTGGGAGGCCTCGGCGGCGGGGGCCGCCGGAGTGTAGAGCAGATAGTCCGCGGATACAAAGCCGGTGCGCTCGTTCCAGCTGATCTTATACCAGCCGTCGAGGACCTCGTAGACCTGGACGGTGGTTCCCTTGCTCAGGAGGGTCAGGGTGGCGGACTCGGTGGAGGGCTCGCTGCGCAGGCGCAGGGCCTCGCCGTTTACCACGCCGGTGCCGATCGCATCCGCCGCCCCGGCGGTAACCGTCAGAAACAGGGCTGTCAGGACAGCCAGAACCATACCCTTGCTCAGAAATGTTCTCATTTGCAGCTTTCCTCGTTTTCTCCGTTGTAAAATAGCTTCTCTGCTTTATTGTGTCTCTCTTAATTCTCCCGCCGCTCCGCTATTTTCCCGCAAGGGCCCGCTCCAGCCAGATGGCGGAGATATCCATAGCGGAATAGAGGCTGTCCTTCTCGCTGCGCTTGACCACCCGGTCCCTGCTCTTCAGGTCCGGCGCGGTGCGCTGGAGCTCCACGGAAACCTTGGTTGCCAGATCCAGATCCTTCTCCTTCCGGCTCTCCTTCACCTGCATGAAGATGATATAGGGGTCCGCCATGGAGCCGTAGTAGAGCATGTTGCCGATGCGGCGCAGGGGGTGGTTCTTATACATCAGTCCTTCGTTTTTTTGTGCCATCAGGGGGCCTTCCTTTCTCATGGAATGGATTTGTCATCTTTGTAACCGAATTGTAACATATCGTTGCTGATCTGTCAACACCCACGAGAAAATTCCATGGATGGAAAATTTCTCCTGCACCAAGAGCCGCCCGCCGGAGACAAACTCCCGGCGAGCGGCTCCTGGTTACTCTCCAAAGGTCATGTTGGCGAAGATCCGGCGCATGCGCTGGTCCGTAAAGCGCTGGTCGATGAACTCCCAGAAGGGGCCGGAGGCCGGGTCCCCCGCCACCCGGGCGGCCCAGCGGCCCACCGCGACGCAGGAGACAACCGCATTGAAAATAAGGAAGGCGGTGAGCGCCCAGGTGAGGGGCTTTCCCACCCGGTTGGGAATCTTCAGAATCCACTTGGCCATGCGGGGGTAGAGGTCCTTGATCCACAGCACCCCCAGGACGCCCCAGAACACGGAGTACACCAAGCAGATCCGGCCGTTCAGGTTCAGGGGCATCCCGGTGTAGTCCCAGGACCGGGACCCCAGCAGGGCCTCCTGGGCCCAGGAGCAGACGTACTCCAGGACGCTGCCCACCACGAAGCCCCCTGTAAAGGACCAGAGGAACCCCCGGTTGCGGTACTTGTACAGCGCCAGGGTCAGCAGCGCCGCCCCCGCGCCGTAGAGCAGGTTGAAAGGCCCGTAGACCAGGCCGGCCCGGCTCTCCACCCGCCCGTACTTGAGGATGCACCACAGCATCTCGATGACGACGCCGCAGAAGCTGCCCACAAAGCAGATCAGCAAAATCTTGTAGAGCCCCACCCCCTGGGCGAAATGGCCCAGCTTTGCCTCCTTCAGATCGATTGCCGCGTTGGCCGGCGGGTTCGGCGCGTACCACCTCCGGTCCCGGCTTTTGTGCATGTCCCGCAGCCGGGCGGAGAGCTCGTCCTCCGTCAGGGCCAGGGACTGGTAGGCCTGCGCCAGATGCCGGGCGGACCGGCGCAGGGAGTCCAGCTCCCGCTGGACCTCCCCCTCCAGGGCCTTGGCCTCCGGCCGCAGGTCCGCCTTTTTGCCGCAGTGCTCCAGGGACTCCTCCGCCAGGCGGACGTAATAGCGCTCCTCCAGCCCCTGACCGGCCCGGGCCGCCATCCGGGGAACAGCGGCGCACAGGTCCTCCAGCTCTCCGGATACCACGCCGGGAGGCGCGGACTGTTCTTTTTCTATCATAAATTGGGTGCTCCTCTCGCGGAAAATTCTGAGCGGTCGGACGCGTCCTTGGGACCAAACCGGTACGGCGCATGGCGGGCCGCTCCCTCCTACTGTACTCCAAAGTAAAAAAATTGTCAATCTTTGTGGGAGGCGCGGCCTCGACAGAAACGCCGCCTCCGTAGGGGCCGATGTCCCCATCGGCCCGTCTGAAACGCCCCTGCCTTTACGGAAAATGAATGGATGAGGCAGGCGTGGGGCTCGGCAGAAGGGGCCTGCCGGACGCGTCCGGCAGGCCCCTTCTATCCGCGCGGTAAGAGCCTGTTCCCTCATCCCCGCAGCAGCAGCTCCCGCTGGACCTCCCTCCCGTTCCGGTAGTAGATCCGGGGCACCCGCTTGCTGACAGAGCAGGTCAGCTCGTAGGAGATGGTGCCCGCCAGGCCGGCCGCCTCGTCCACCGGGTTGTGGGGGCCGTAGACCTCCACAATATCCCCGGTCCGGATATCCGGCAGATCCGTGAGATCCACCATGCACATATCCATGCACACCCGGCCCACAATCGGGGCGCTGCCCTGGGAGGTCCACATCCGCCAGCGGTTGGAGAGGGTGCGGTGGAGGCCGTCGGCGTAGCCGATGGGCAGCACCCCCACCCGACTGGGCCGCTCCGCCCGGAAGGTGCGGCCGTAGCTGACCGTCTCCCCGGGGCTGAGCTCTCTGACCGCGCCCACCACGGTTTTCAGCGCCATCAGGGGCCGCAGGTTCAGCCTCCGGGCCAGGGGTCCCACGCCATAGAGCACAATGCCGGGCCGGAACATGTCATAGGCAAACTCCGGGTAGTTCACCACCGCGCCGCTGTTGGCGCAGTGGCGCAGCCGGAAGGTGACGCCCCGGTCCTCCAGACGGCGGAGCATGGCGTCAAACCGCCGGTGCTGGAGCAGCGTAAAGGCCCGGCTGTCCCCGTCCAAATCGTCGGAGGCGGCGAAGTGGGTGAAAATCCCCTCCACCTCCAGCCCCGGCAGGGCGCAGGCCCGGCACAGGGCCTCCAGAGCGGCGCTGTCTTCGCCGCAGGGGAAGCCCAGCCGGGACATGCCGGTGTCCAGCTTGATGTGGACCCGCATGCGCTTTCCCCAGCGCACGGCGGCGGCGGAGAAGGCCGCCGCGGACGCCTCATCCCAGACAGTCTGGGTAATGCGATTGTCCAGAATGACCCCGGCCTGGTCCACATCCGTGAGGCCCAGCTGCAAAATCGGCAGCTTGCTGCCGGCCAGGCGCAGCTCCCTGGCCTCGTCGACGCTGGATACCGCCAGATACTCCGCCCCCAGCTCCTCCAGGGTCCGAGCCGTCTGGACCGCGCCGTGGCCGTAGGCGTCCGCCTTGACCACCCCCAGGAGGAGGGCGTGGGACCCCATCTGCACCCGCAGGGCCCGGTAGTTATAGGCCAGGGCGTCCAGATCGATCTCCACCCAGGTCCGTTTCAGCGTACTTTCCATCGGCTTATCCACTCTTTCGTATATCGTATGTCAAAACGCGGGAATTCCTTCCGGCAAGGGGGAGCGGTCAGTCCTCCGCCTCCGCGTAGGCCGCCGCCTCGTCCGCCTCCGTCCAGGCGTCCTCCGGCGCTCCGGCGGCGGGCGCGCCGTCCTCTCCCGCCGGCGCGTCCTCACCGCCGGAGGAGGCGTCCGCCGTACTCCCAGTTCCCCGGTTGGACACCTCAAAGCGGGTCCAGGCCACCTCGAAGGCCACCTCGCCGCCGGAGCTGATCTCGCTGCGCAGGGGCAGAAGGGTCTCCTGGTCGAACCAGGTGGCGTAGAGGGTACTGTCATCGTCCGGCAGGTCGCAGGCCAGGCGCAGGCAGCTGCGCCCATTCAGCTCCTCCCCGCTCTGCTCCGTAATGTATCCGGAGGCGGCCGCCTCCATCAGATTGGGCAGGGCCGCGATGGGGGAAATGGCGGCGGCGGAGTAGCTGCCGGCGTCCAGGGAGACGTCCTCATAGCTCAGCTGTAGCTGCCCCTCCGCCACAGTGGCGGAGATGCCCGCCAGGTTGGCCGGGGCGAGCACAGTGATGGTGCTGGAGAGGGGGGTGTAGGCGCAGAGCATGGTGTACGTACGCACCTCGTCCTTATAGTGGCAGGTAATGTCCGCCTCCATAACGGCCTCCTCAACAGCGGCGTACTGGGCCTGCAGGTCTGCCGCCAAATCTTTCTCCGCTCCGCCGCCGCAGGCGGTGAGCAGGAGCATCAGCATTGGTGCAAAAAGCAGGGCTTTTCGCACGGTCCTTCCTCCTTGATTTTTATTCTTCCAAGCCCAGGGATCGGAAGGCCGCCGCCAGGCGTCCCACCAGATCCTCCGGGGTGATGGCGTACTCCGTCAGCTCCCGCCGGCATAGGTCGCCGGAGCGCCCGTGGAGCCACACGGCGCAGGCCGCGGCCTCCGCCGGCTCCGCCCCCTGGCCGATGAGGGAGAGGATGATTCCCCCCAGCACGTCGCCGCTGCCGCCCTTGGCCATGCCGCAGTTGCCAGTGGTGTTCCGAAGGAGCCTGCCGTCCGGCGCGGCCACCAGGGTCCCCGGCCCCTTCAGCACCAGCACGCAGGCGTGCCGCCGGGCGAAATCCAACGCCCCGCGCTCCCGCCCGCCGGAGAGATCCCCGCCCAGCCGGCAAAACTCCCCCTCATGGGGGGTGAGAACCGTGGGGGCGGGCCGCTCTGACAGCACATTTATATGCGCCGCCGCCGCGTTTATGCCGTCGGCGTCCAGCACCACCGGCAGCTCCAGGTCCCGCAGCAGGGAGCGGACCGTCCGCTCCGCCCGCTCCGAGCGGCCCAGTCCGGGGCCGATCAGCGCGGCGTCACAGCGGCGCAGCTCCTCCAGCAGCGCGGCATAGCTCCCGGGGACCGGGCTGGCCATGGAGGCGGCGCACCGGGCGGCCACGATTGGATAGACCTCCTCCGGCACGCCCACGTGGACCAGGCCGCTGCCGGCGCGGACCGCCGCCTCTCCGGCGTACACCGGCGCGCCGGTGTAGCCCACCGCGCCGCCCAGAACGTACACCCGGCCAAAGGTCCCCTTGTGGCCCTCCGGCGCACGGGGCGGCAGAAGCCGCCGGACCAGCTCCGCTGTGATCTCCTCCATAAGAGCCCTCCCCCTTTTTGGCGCTTTGCCGCATATTGTATCACAGGAGGCGGGAAATGTCACGGTCCCCGGAAAATTTTCTTCCTCAATAGCGGAGCGCTGTCTGCCAGCCGCAGCGCATCGCAATGGCCGTCTGGACCGGGCAGAAAAAAGCGGCGCACCGCGCCTCCTCGCGGAAGCGGCGGACGCCGCTCTGCCGGGAGGAGCGGCTCCCCCGCGGCAGGATGTACATAGCTCAGAGTGCGCCGCAGTTGTTGGTCAGCGCCTCCAGAATCCGGTAACGGCCCATATCCAGCTCCTTGGTCATCTTCAGCGCCGCCTCCATCTCCAGGACCACCATGCGGCCCTCCTGGGTGGCCACGACGCAGTTGCCCCGGTGCTCCGCGATGGCCTGCACCGCCCCATAGCCCATGCGGCTGGCGGTCTCCCGGTCCTGCATGGTGGGCGCGCCGCCCCGCTGGATGTGGCCCAGCACCGTTACCCGGGGATCGATGCCAATGCTCTCGTGGATCTGACGGCTGATCTCCATGGTATTCCCGGCCCCCTCGGCCACCACCACCATGTAGTGGGTGGTTCCGGCCAGACGGGCCCGGCGGATCTTCTCCACAATGTCCCGGTCAAAGTCCAGCTTCCGCTCGGGAATCAAAACCGCGGTGGCGCCGGCGGAGATGCCCACCGACAGGGCCAGATAGCCGGCGTGGCGGCCCATCACCTCCACCACGGAGCAGCGCTCGTGGGACTGCATGGTGTCCCGCAGCCGGTCGATGCACTCAATGGCGGTGTTGCAGGCGGTGTCAAAGCCGATGGTATAGTGCGTACAGCCGATGTCGTTATCAATGGTGGCGGGGATGCCGACCACCTGGAGGCTGTAGTCCACCTCCGCGGCCCGGCGGGACAGGTCCAGAGCGCCCCGGAAGGTCCCGTCGCCGCCGATGGCCACAATGGCGTCCAGCCCCAGCAGCTTGCAGGTGGCCAGCGCCTTGTCCTGACCGGCGACCGTGCGGAACTCCTCGCTGCGGGCCGTATACAGCAGCGTGCCGCCCTTATTGATGATATGGCTGACGCTGGAGGTATCCATGCGGACAAAATCGCTGTTGATGAGGCCGTTCCACCCTCTGCGGATGCCGATGCAGTCAATCCCCCGGCCCACAGCGCTGCGCACTACGGCACGGATGGCGGCATTCATGCCGGGAGCATCCCCACCGCTGGTGAGAACCCCGATCCGCTTTACCTGTTGCTCCATATGCTTCCTCCAATTTTTGTAAGTAGCCGATCAGGCGATGCGCCCTCGCCTGAAAACGCCTTTCTTTGACTATACGCCTTTCCGGGTTTGCTGTCAAGCCAGGGTCTGTTCCTATCAGGCAAAATTGGCCGAAAAATCCCCGCATTCTTCTTATAGGAAAAACGCCGCAGACTGCTTCCAATCTGCGGCGCGGGCCGGGGCGCGTTCCTCCGCCCCGGTCTATTTCTCCTTGTAGTACAAAAGGCAGTGGCAGTAGCCCTCGAACTCCGGGTCGGCGCACTGCTGGCGGAACTCCTGGCAGATGCATTGATACGCCTCTGTCCGCTCCGTGCGGCAGGGGCAGTAGCCCCCCGTGGCCGCCAGTCCCTCCCGGACCGTGCGGACCACCTCGGCGTTCTCGTTGAGACGAATTTTCCCCATGCGTTCCTCCTTTAGTCGTAGAGCAGCCTGGCGATTTCCTGGTCCATCACCGCCCGGTCCCCGTGGTGCTTGCCCTCGTAGAAGAGCTTCCCGTCCCGGAAGTACTTCAGGGTGGGCACGGCCACGATGTGGAACCGCTCCGCCAGCTCCGGGCAGTGGTCCACGTTCACCTTCACGAACCGGAGCATGGCGTAGTCGTTGCTCATCTCGTTGTAGATGGGCTCCAGCAGCTTGCAGGGGCCGCAGTGGGTGCCGTAGAAGTCCACGGCCACATATTCAGCTTGGATGAGCTCGTCGAAAGTCTTGTCTGTCGCCTCGTATACCATCTCTCACGCCTCCAAAAATTGTTCCGTGTACGCGCCCAGCAGCTCCATAGCCTTCTCCATGGCGAACTTGCCGTCAATCATGGCGGAGCAGCTGGTAGAGCGCAGCTGCTCCGCGGTCATGCCGTTCTCCGCCGCCAGCTTCTCCAGGCCCTCCCGGACGATGTCCTCCAGGGGCTGCTCTGTCAGCCGCCCGATCATGTACGTCTGCACCACGTACTCATCAAAGGCCCACTCCTGCTCCCTGTACATCTTCTCTTTGGCCTGCTCCTCCGTGAGGAAGTCAAAGCCCTCCTCCGGGAGCTTCGGGTCCATCCCGGCGGCCACCATGGCATCATAGAGGCAGTCGATGCGCTCTCGCATCCAGGCGTCCTTCTCCTCCGGGTCGATGGAGAGGGTGGACTTGGCCTGAATCTCATCCAGCAGGAACTTGGCGCACTGGTAGCGGGCCCGCTGGCGGTAGAAGTCCTCCCGCTGCTCCCGGAACCACCGGCGGTAGTCCTCCACGGTCTCCACGCCCTCGATGTTCTCCAGCTTGACGAGCTCATCCCCGATGGGCATGGGGCCCCGCCGGACGATCCGCTTGACGGTGAGGGTCGCCGGGCCCTCCCCGGTCTGCACCTCGCGGCGCTCCCCCGGCTTCGCGCCCAGGACGGCCTCCTCCAGGGCGGGCATGAGGCCGCGGCCGGGGTAGACCAGCAGGGTCTCCCGGTTCCAGCGCTCCGCGCCGCTCTCCCCCTTGCAGGCCACGCTGTCGCCGGTGCGGACCTCCTCCGCGTCCCGCTCAAAGGCGTGGTTCCGGGAGAGGACCTCCAGCTGCGCCTGAATCTCCTCCTCCGAGGCGTGCCAGCGGCGCAGATCCTGTGGGATGACGGACTGCCTGTAGTCGTACAGCTGGGTAATGGTGGATTTCATTGCCTGCATCACACTTCCTTTTCTTGTTAAAATGAGTAGGGGCATACATACTTTTCTTTGAAAAGAAAAGTATCAAAAGAAACTTTTGTTCCACAAGGCATTCGCCTTGCTCCATGGGTCGTATCCCGGCAGCAGGGGGGATATAAAAGATAAGCAAAACGCAGTTTTGCGCAAAAATTTTCTTTTTGATTCTTTTTCTTTTTTAAAAGAAAAAGAATGTATGCCCTACCCGGCCTTATTGACAAACTCCCGATAGAACGCGTTGGTCTCCAGCAGCTCTGCGGGGGAGCCCTCCGCCTCCACCTGGCCGTCCCGGAGGACCACGATATGACTGGCCTCCCGGATGGCGGAGTAGTTGTGGGCGATCATCACCGTGGTCCGGCCCCGCATAAGGTTCCGGAGGGCCTGGCTGACCTGCTGCTCGCTCTTGGCGTCCAGGTTACTGGTGGCCTCGTCCAGCAGGAGGTAGTCCGGGTTTCGCATCATGGCCCGGGCGATGGCGATGCACTGGCGCTGCCCGCCGGAGAAGTTTCCGCCGCCCATGCCCACCGGTGCGTCGAAGCCGCCGGGGGCGGCCATGATGAAGTCGTAGATTCCCGCCTGTTTGGACACCTGAACCAGCTCCTCCTCCGTCACCTTCCGGCGCACGCCGTAGAGGATGTTGTCCCGGACCGTGCCGGAGAGCAGGGGCTTATCCTGGCTGACGATGGCGAGGGACTGCCGCCAGGAGGTGAGGTCAAAGTCCTTGACATTGGTCCCGCCGAAGTAGATGCCGCCCTCGCCGGGGTCGTACATCCGCTCCAGCAGCTTGAAGAGGGTGCTCTTGCCCGCGCCGTTGTCGCCGATGATGGCGGTGACCTCCCCCTTGGGAATGCGGCAGTTCAGGCCCCTCAGCACCGGGGCCTCCCCGTAGGAGAAGGACACGTCCCGGACGTTGATGTCCGCGTCCGCCACGTCCATCTCGATGCCCTCGGCGGTCTCATCGGGGGTGTCCAGCAGCTCGGCAACCTTTGCCATCCGGCCGTTGGTTCGCTTAACGATGATATAGATATCCATAAGCTGGAACGTCCGCTGACCGAGCATCCCTGCGAGGGTGTAGAAGCCCACCAGCTTGCCTACTGTCACCTCCCCGGCCTGCACCAGCTGTCCGCCCACCACAAAGCTGATTACAATCGTGATTAGGCTGAAGATCGGGATCAGCGCCGTATTGCAGGTATTTGCGATGGTGGAGAGGATGCTGGCGCGGAACTGGCGGTCAAAGCGCCGGCGGCCCGCCTCCTGCTCCCCGTGCTCCATCCGGGCGGCCTTCATGAGCCGCAGGTTCCGGGTGCGCTCCACCAGGTAGCCCAGGGACGCGGAGAAAGCCACCTGGAACTTCTTGCTGGCCGCGAAGGTCAGCTTGCCCAGCAGGACCGCCAGGATCAGCATAATGGGGATGGAGATGAGGGAATAGAGCGTCAGCTTGGGGCTGTAGCGGTACATCCGCATCCCGGCGACAATGGCGGCATAGGCCGCTGTCACGGTGCTGATGGCCATATTAAAATAGGAGCAGGCGGACTCGGTGTCGGTGGTGACCCGGCTGACCAGGCTGTCGCCGCCCTCCTGGTCATAGTACCGGATGGGCAGGCGCATGAGCTTGTTCCACAGCTTCGTGCGCACCCCGGCATTGATCTTCTGCTCCATCAGGCCGCTGTTGTAGAGCGTGGCGATATTCAGGACCGCGCTGATCACCAGGACCGCGATGAAGCGGATCAGGATCTGCCCGTTGATGGCCTTCTGACTGGTGTCGATGACGTCCGCCGTCAAGGCGGACTGCTCCAGCAGCATGTAGGAGTGGGCGATGTTCAGGGCCAGCACCACGGCCATCAGCATCCAGGGCAGCTTGATGCCCTGGAATACCTTGAGATAACGCTTTACGTTTTTCATGCCAGCTCCACCCCCATTTTCTGCATCTCCACCATTTCCCGGAACAGGGGACAGCTCTCCAGCAGGCCGTCATAGCGCCCCTTGCCCTTCAGCTCCCCCTCCTGGAGCACCACAATCTGGTCCATGTTTCGCACCAGGGACATGTCGTGGGTAATCATCAGGATGGTCTTGCCCTTGAACAGGCGGAAGATGGTCTCCTCCACCGCACTCGCCGTTTTGGCGTCCAGGGCGCTGGTGGGCTCGTCCAGCAGCAGGATGTCCGCGTTTCGCAAAAACTCCCGGGCCAGCACCAGCCGCTGGCGCTGCCCGCCGGAGAGGGAGGCGCCATCGGCGGAGACCTGGCCGTCCAGCCCGCCGGGGAGCTTCGAGATAAACTCCCAGGCCCCGGCGCTCTTCGCGGCCTCGGTCATCTTCTGGTCGCTGACCTCCCGGCGGATGCCGTAGGTGAGGATCTCCCGCACCGTGCCGGAGAACACCCCCGCGTCCTGCTGGACGTAGGAGAACCGGCCGCGCAGGTTCGAGAGGCTCTCATTTTTCGCGTCGCCGCCGCCCAGGAGGATCTGGCCCTCCCCGGCCTCATAGAACCGCTCAAGCAGGTTCATAAGGGTAGTCTTGCCGCTGCCGCACAGGCCCACGATGGCCGTGGCCGTCCCGGCGGGGACAGTAAAGGACACATTCTTCAGGGCCTTTTTCTCCCCGTAGGAGAAAGACACATTCCGGAACTCCACAGACTGGGCGCCCTTGGAGACGGCCTCCTGGGAGGCGACGGCCTTGGCCTCCTGCTCGCTCTGCTCCTGGGGGGCCTCCACGATCTCCACCGCCCGGGCCGCCATTCCCTGGAGGGACTTCAGGCTCTGCCACATGCCGATCAGCTCGCCGAACCGGCTGCTGATGGTCGAGGAGAAAAGGAAGAAGGCCACCCACTGCTCAATGGTGATCCGCCCCGCCTGGAGCAGCAGCACGCCGGTGACGATACACACCAGGTGCTGGAGCAGGTTGATGGCGGTGCCGATGCCGCTGTTGGCGCAGTTGACCTTCACGGACCGCATTTGCGCGGTAAACAGGTCCGCCACGGCGATGGAGCCGTTCTCCAGCTCCCGGTCCTCATTGGTGTAGTACTTGATGAGGGGCAGGTTCTTCACCCGCTCCGCCAGATAGCCCGTGAGCTGGCCGATCCGGTGATAGATACCCGTGCTGGCGGTATACATCCGCCGGCTGACGGCCACCATGTAGATCCACTTCACCGGCAGGAGGACCAGCACGGACAGCATCAGCAGGACGTCGTACTGCCCGACTGTGGCCATGGCCGCGAAAATGTAGTAAAACGCGGGGATTACCTGGATAATCAGCCGCACCAGACTGCTGACCGCCTCCTGCAGGTCGTTGGTAACGGCGGAACTCAGCGCACTGGGCGTATGTTCATCATAATAGTCCACGCGGATGCGGGTCATGCCGCCCCAGACCTTGGTCCGGGCGTTGCGGACAGCCCAGTTCCCGGCAAGACCCAGCATCAGGAAATCCGCGAACAGCACCGCCGCGTAACCGACATAATAGACAACCGCGCTGCGCAGTGCCTCCGGCTCCAGGCTGCCGCTCATCAGGGACGCGGTAGTGCCGGGCATCATCAGCATAGCCTGGCTATACCCGATCTCCGCCAGAAAAGCCAGCGCGATCACCGGCCAGGGCAGATTGATGCTGCCCAGCAGGCGGAAAAATCCCTTCCAGCTGCCGTAGGAGGCCTTTTCTTTCGTCCTTCCTCTCATTGCTCCACCTCGGCGCCTGACGGTTACTCCACCAGCTTGCCGCCGTACTGGGTCTGGAGCATATCCATATAGGCGGAGGCGGTGGTGTCCTTGAGCACACCGGCGGCCTGCATGGTGATCAGCGTGGCCTCCAACGTGTCGCTGTCAGAGGAGGTGTATACGACGCAGGGGTCGCTCTCCGTGGCGGTGAGAGTCTGCCCCATGGAAGCGTACATGTCCACAGTGGTCTTGGTATGCTCCTCGCTGTCGCAGATAAAGAAATCGTAGCTGGCCACCGGGGCGTTGTCCTTGGCGTACAGGATGGAGTAATTCTCCTTGAGGCCGAAGTCCGGGGCCGCAGTGCTGATCAGGCTGCTGCTCTCGTCGCAGTGGAGCACGTACCGGGTATCGAAGTCCAGATCTGCCGGATCTTCAAACGTGTAGCTGTCGGTCATCTTCACCGCGCCGGTGCTGCCGCCGGAGCCGTCCTTTCCGCCGTCTCCGGAGGCAAAGAGGGAACAGCCGGACAGCAGCAGGGCCGCGGCCAGGGCCAGGGTCAGCAGAGCGTTCTTCTTCATAGTAAATTCCTCCCGTTTCTGTTCCAGTTTGTTTGATGGGGCAGTCTGTCCCCTATCTATTTTAAACTATACCGGCTTTGCCCCTCCGATGCAACGGCCCGGGGCAGTTTCGTTCAAATTCGTGTCGATTCCGGGCGCAGGGGCGTCCGTTTGGGACGGCGGGGGCGGTGGAGCCTTGACAAAGGGCCAGGGGGACCCTATACTGGTGCTATCTTGAGAAGCTGTACCAATAGCCAAAGTGTGCGCCTTTGCGGGGGGAAATTGCAGCTGGCAAGGCAAAAAAGCGCGGGAATACTTTGTGTATTGCAAGATTTTTCAACGCAGCCAGGGCAATTTGCGCCGCAAAGGCGTGTGTTGGGGCTATTGGTACGGCTTCTGAACCACAGGAGGCGCGCTATGGGCAGAATTTATACGTCCGCGGACCAGCTGATCGGGGGGACTCCCCTGCTGGAGCTGACCCACATCGAGAGGGAGGAGGCCCTGGAGGCCCGGGTCCTGGCTAAGCTGGAGTACCTCAACCCGGCCGGCAGCGTAAAGGACCGGGTGGCCCGGGCCATGTTGGACGACGCGGAGGCCCGGGGCCTGCTGGGACCCGGGGCCGTCATCATCGAGCCCACCTCCGGCAACACGGGCATCGGTCTGGCCTCCGCGGCGGCGGCCAGGGGCTACCGGATGATCGTGGTGATGCCGGAGACCATGAGCGTGGAGCGGCGGCGGCTGATGGGGGCCTACGGCGCGGAGGTGGTGCTGACCGAGGGGGCGAAGGGCATGGCCGGGGCCATCGCCCGGGCGGAGGAGCTGGCGGCGGCCACGCCCCGCAGCTTCATCCCCGGCCAGTTCACCAACCCCGCCAACCCCGCCGCCCACCGATCCTCCACCGGGCCGGAGATCTGGGAGGACACGGAGGGCCAGGTGGACATCTTCGTGGCCGGCGTGGGCACCGGCGGCACCATCACCGGCGTGGGGGAGTACCTGAAGGCCCGGAACCCGGCGGTCCGGGTGGTGGCCGTGGAGCCCGCCGCCTCCCCGGTCCTGGGCGGCGGAGAGCCCGGGCCCCACGGCCTCCAGGGCATCGGCGCCGGCTTTGTGCCCGCGGTTTTAAATACCGGCGTCTATGACGAGGTGATCCCCGTGGAGGACGCCGACGCCTGCGCCGCCGCCCGCCAGGTGGGCCGGCGGGAGGGGGTGCTGGCGGGCATCTCCTCCGGCGCGGCGGTCTGGGCGGCGGTGCGGCTGGCCAGGCGGCCGGAGAACCGGGGCAAAACCATCGTGGCCCTGCTGCCGGACGCCGGGGACCGCTACCTCTCCACCCCCCTCTTCCAGGAGGGGTAGGGCGGCCTATGGAACCGGAAAAAAGGCCCCTGGGCCTCTACCTCCACATTCCTTTCTGCAGGAGCAAGTGCGCCTACTGCGACTTCTACTCCCTGCCGGCGGGGGGCGCGGAGGCCATGGACCGCTATGCCGCCGCCCTGGACCGGGCGCTGGAGGAGGCCCGGGGCCTCGCCTCCCGCTACCGGGTGGACAGCGTCTACTTCGGCGGCGGGACGCCCTCCTACTTTGGCTCCCGGCGGCTGGCGGGGCTGCTGGAGGCGATTCTGGAGCGCTATCCGGTGGACTCCGGAGCCGAGATTACCCTGGAGGCCAACCCGGACAGCCTGGAGGACCCGGCGGACATCCTGGCGCTGCGGCGGGCGGGGTTCAACCGGGTCTCCCTGGGGGTCCAGTCCGCGGACGACCGCCAGCTCCGGGCCCTGGGCCGGCCCCACACCTTCGCCCAGGCGGCCCGGGCGGTCTCCCTCCTCCGCCAAGGCGGCTTTCAGAACCTCTCCCTGGACCTGATCTACGGACTGGCGGGCCAGTCCCTGGCGGACTGGCAGGAGACCGTGGAGCGAACCGCCGCCCTGGAGCCGGAGCACCTGAGCTGCTACGGCCTGAAGCTGGAGGAGGGCACGCCCCTCTGGCGGCGGAGAAGCCGGCTGTCCTTCCCGGACGGGGACCTCCAGGCGGACATGTACCTGTGGACCGTGGAGCGCCTGGGGCAGCTGGGGTACGGGCAGTACGAAATCTCCAACTTCGCCCGGCCCGGGTATCCCTCCCGGCACAACCTGAAGTACTGGACTCTGGAGGAGTACGCCGGCTTCGGCCCCGGGGCCCACTCCGACGTGGGGGGCGCTCGCTGGGCCCTCCCCCGGGACCTGGAGGCCTTCTGCCGGGGGGAGCTCCTTCCGGAGCGGGAGGCAATCGGCCCCCTGGAGCGGCTCCGGGAGTACCTGCTGCTGGGACTGCGGACCGCCGAGGGTATCTCCCGGGAGGAGTTCTCCCGCCGGGGCGGCCCCTCCTTCGCCCCCGTGGAGGCGGTGCTGGAGCGGTGCCGCCAGGCCGGGTACGCCCGCCGGACGGAGGCCGGATGGCATCTCACCCCGGAGGGGTTTCTGGTGTCCAACCGGATCATCGGCCTGGCGCTGGAGGCGCTGGAGGTCGCTCCAACGCCCCCGGAGGCTGAAAACACCTGAGAAAATCTTGCAAAGCCCGCCGTCCTGTGGTAAACTGGGGAAACTCTGATTGAGAAGCAGCATTCAGAAGTTGTATTCACAGGCGGGGGATACTGGATAGGCCCCAGCTTGTCTTTTTCAATGCAAGGAGGCGCGTCATGTCTGACCTGAAAGAAGAAATCTCCCGGCGGCGGACCTTTGCCATCATCTCCCACCCGGACGCCGGCAAGACCACGCTGACGGAAAAATTCCTGCTCTACGGCGGGGCCATCGCCCAGGCCGGGGAGGTCAAGGGCAAGCGGGCCCGGGCCGCTACCAGCGACTGGATGGAGATCGAGCGGCAGCGGGGTATCTCCGTCACCAGCTCCGTCATGCAGTTCCAGCACGGCGGCTTCTGCGTCAACATCCTGGACACCCCCGGCCACCAGGACTTCTCTGAGGACACCTACCGCACCCTCATGGCCGCCGACTCCGCCGTCATGGTGATCGACGGGGCCAAGGGCGTGGAGCCCCAGACCCGCAAGCTCTTCAAGGTCTGCGCCATGCGGAAAATCCCCATCTTCACCTTCATCAACAAGATGGACCGGGAGACCAAGGACCCCCTCTCCCTGTGCGAGGAGGTGGAGCGGGAGCTGGGCATCGACACCTACGCCGTCAACTGGCCCATCGGCTGCGGGAAGGAGTTCCAGGGCGTCTACGACCGGCAGAAGGGGCGCATTCTCTTTTTCTCCGGGGAGGGCCACGGAAAAAAAGCCGCCTCCACGGAGGCGGACCTGGAGGACCCCGCCGTGGGGGAGGCCATCGGCCAGGGGCGCTGGCAGACGCTCCGGGAGGACGTGGAGCTTTTGGGCGCGGGCCGGGAGTTCGACCTGGAGGCCGTCCGGGCGGGGACGCTCAGCCCGGTGTTTTTTGGCTCCGCCCTCACCAACTTCGGCGTGGAGCCCTTTTTGGAGGCGTTTCTGCGCATGACCACGCCCCCCCTCAGCCGCCAGTCCGACAGCGGGGAGATCGACGCCTTTTCCCCGGACTTCTCCGCCTTTGTCTTTAAGATCCAGGCCAACATGAACAAGGCCCACCGGGACCGCATCGCCTTTCTGCGGGTGTGCTCCGGCCGGTTCCAGCGGGAGAGCGAGGTCTACCACATGCCCTCCGGCAAGAAGCTGCGCCTGAGCCAGCCCCAGCAGCTGCTGGCGGCGGAGCGGGAGATCATCGACGAGGCCTACGCCGGGGACATCATCGGCGTGTTTGACCCGGGCCTCTTCTCCATCGGCGACACAGTTACCGTGCCGGGGAAAAGGTTCAAGTTCCAGGGCATCCCCACCTTTGAGCCGGAGCACTTCATGCGGGTGAGCCCGGTGGACACCATGAAGCGCAAGCAGTTCATCAAGGGCACGGAGCAGATCGCCCAGGAGGGCGCGATTCAGATCTTTAAGATCCCCTTCGCCGGTATGGAGGAGGTGATCGTGGGCGTGGTGGGCACGCTGCAATTTGACGTGTTCCAGTACCGCATGCGCAGCGAGTACGGCGTGGAGCTGCGCATGGCGGGCCTGCCCTACGACCACCTGCGGCGCATCGCCGCCAGCCCCGTGGAGCCCAAGGATCTCACCCTCTGCGCCGACGCGGCGCTGCTGGAGGACTTCCGGGGCCGCAGTCTGGTGGCCTACGCCGGGGAGTGGCCGGTGGGCTACCTGCTCAAGCACAACCCGGGCCTGGAGCTGGCGGAGTCCATGACGGTTTAAAAGCTGTATTCATAATTGAAAATGCTGGCTGCGCGAGGAATTTTTTCGCCGGTCAAGGCAATTGCGATTCCACAACGGCCCGACAGCTGGGGCCGTGTGGAATTCAATCGCGCATGGGCGCTCGATGCGCCCGCTGCGCGATCTATGCGGCAATACTTTGTGTATTGCAAGAAAATTTAACGTGGAGCGGCGGAAAAAGCCCCGCGCAGACGGCGTTTGAGATTGTGAATACAGCTTCTTAATTCTTTTTCTTGAAAGCGTCGCTTACGGCGCCCTTTTGGCGCCGGCAAGCCCAAAGCGCCTTGCAGGCGGTCCACGGATGACGTCTGTACCCTTTTAATCGGAGAATCGTATCACTCCCCTGGACCCATTCAGTATAGAGAAAGAAGGGAGGCGCGGTCCAAATGACGGCGCTGCTCACCGCGGCCGCGGTTCTGGCGGCCCTGCTGATCCTCTGGTGTCTGCTCCTGCTGCCCCGGCGGAACCACCCGGGCTGGGAGAAGCTGGCCGGAGTCCGCTATGCCCACCGGGGCCTCCACGAGAGGGCTGCGGGCCGGCCGGAAAACGCCCTCTCCGCCTTCCGGGCCGCCGTGGAGCGGGGCTATGGCGCGGAGCTGGACGTCCACCTGATGGCCGACGGCGCTCTGGCGGTGGTCCACGACAGCAATCTGCTCCGGGTGTGCGGCAGGGAGGGGACCGTCGAGGATCTGACAGCGGCGGACCTGGCCGGATACCCCCTGCTGGGGTCTGGGGAGGCCATCCCCCTGCTGGAGGACGTGCTGGCCCTCTTCGCCGGGAAAACGCCTCTGATTATCGAGCTCAAGGCGGAGCGAGGCAACGCCGCCGCCCTGACCGACGCGGTTATGGACCGCCTCAGGAGCTGGCGGGGGACCTACTGCGTCGAGTCCTTTCACCCGGCGGTGCTGCGGCGCCTGCGGAAAAAATACCCCCAGGTGATCCGGGGACAGCTCAGCGAAAACTTTCTCCGCCGGGGACAGGACGCCGCCCTCCCCCGGCCCGTCCGGGCGGTTCTCACCCTGCTGCTGACCACCTGCTTCACCAGGCCGGACTTCATCGCCTACAACCACCTGGACCGCGCCTGCCCCAGCCTGCGGCTGATGAAGGGGCTCTACGGCGTCCACGAGGTGGGCTGGACCATCCGGGACCCGGCGGCGCTGGAGGCGCTGGAGCGGGAGGGCGTCACTCCCATTTTTGAAGGCTTCCTCCCCTGAACGCATGCGCGCCGCCCTCCGGCCGGAGGGCGGCGCGCATGGCTTACCTATGCATATACTGTTCTTTTATCAAAAATGTACCATCGTTTCCAGGTAAAAAATTAGGAATAACAACGGGTTTATAGCAATCTTCAAAATAGCTGCCATTCGCGTGTGGGGGCGAGCATTGCTCGCCCCCACACGCTGTTACAGCTTTCGATGATTCCTATAGGTCCGCCATTGCCGGCTTCGCCGTCAACAACCGGGCCGGCAGCGCAAGCGCTGCCTAGATTCCCATCTCCTCCTTGACCTGGCGGAAGCACTCCACGGCGAAGTCCAGATCCTCCCGGGTGTGCCCGGCGGAGACCTGGGTGCGGATCCGGGCCCGGCCCTGGGGGACCACGGGGTAGCTGAAGCCCACCACATAGACGCCCTTGTCCAGCATCCGGGAGGCGAACTCCGCGGCAACCTTGGCGTCGTAGAGCATGACGGCCACAATGGGGTGGCAGCCCTCCAGCACGTCAAAGCCCAGCCTGCTCAGCTTCTCCCGGAAGTAGGCGGTGTTCTCGTGGACCCGGTCCCGCAGCTCCGTGGAGGCGGTCAAAAGCTCAAGGGTCTTGATGCTGGCCGCGCAGATGGCGGGGGCCACGGTGTTAGAGAAGAGGTAGGGGCGGCTGCGCTGGCGCAGCAGGTCCACGATCTCCTGCCGGGCCGCCGTGTAGCCGCCGGAGGCCCCGCCCAGCGCCTTGCCGAAGGTGCCGGTGATGATGTCCACCCGGTCCTGAACCCCGCAGTACTCGGGGGTGCCCCGGCCCGTGTCGCCCATGAAGCCGGCGGCGTGGCTGTCGTCCACCATCACCAGGGCGTCAAACTCCTCCGCCAGATCGCAGATGCCCCGCAGATTAGCAATGTAGCCGTCCATGGAGAACACGCCGTCGGTGGCGATCAGCTTGATCTTGCAGCCGGCGTCCCGGGCGGCCTCCAGCTGGACGCGGAGGTCCGCCATATCGCTGTTCTTATAGCGGAAGCGCTTCGCCTTGCACAGGCGCACGCCGTCGATGATGGAGGCGTGGTTGAGCTCGTCGGAGATGACGGCGTCCTCGGGTCCCAGCAGGGTCTCAAAGAGCCCGCCGTTGGCGTCAAAGCAGGAGGAGTACAAAATCACGTCGTCCATGCCCAGAAATTCCGCCAGCTTCCGCTCCAGCTCCTTGTGGATGTCCTGGGTGCCGCAGATAAAGCGCACAGAGGAGAGGCCGAATCCCCACTTGTCATAGCTCTCCTTAGCCGCCTGGATGAGGGCCGGGTGGTTGGAGAGGCCCAGGTAGTTGTTGGCGCACATGTTGACCACCTGCTTTGCCGCCGTGGTGTCAATTCTCGACTTCTGGGGCGTGGTAATGATCCGCTCGCCCTTCCAGGTGCCCGCCTCTTTTATTTTTTCCAGCTCCTGACGGTATTTTTCCAATGCCTGCTTCATGGTCCGATCCTCCTCAAAGTTCGTTATAAAAAACGGTCTCTTCCAATTCCCTGCGGGTAAGGTGTCCCGGGTAGGGCGCCGCGTCCCCGGCCGGATATCCCATCACCAGCAGCGCGGTGGGCTCCAGACGCTCCGGCAGAGAGAACTCCTGGCGGACCGCCTCCGGGATGAAGTGCATCACCCAGGTGGTCCCCACCCCCAGCGCGGCGGCGGCCAGCATCATGTGGGTGGCGACAATGCTGGCGTCGATATCGCCGCTGAGTTTGCCGTCGTAGGGGCGCTTCCAGCACGCCTCCCTGTCGTGGCAGACCAGCAGGGCGGCGGGGGCGTCAAAATGGCACTTGGTGCACCGGCGGAGCTTCTCGAGGCTCTCGGGGGCGTCGATCACCAGAATCCGCTGGGGCTGGTTGTTGCAGCCGGTGGGGGCCAGCTGTCCCGCCCGCAGGATCTTCTCAATGACCGGCCGCTCCACGCTCCTGCCGTCAAACCTCCGGACGGAGTAGCGCTCCGCCGCCAGACGCATAAATTCCTCGTACATGCAGGTTCCTCCCCCAAATCAAGCGGAAGCAAAGCGAATGCTTTGCGATCAAAAAGTTTTCTTTTTGATTCTGTTTCAAAAGGAAAAGAATGTATGCCTACTTGCTCCAGTCTAAGATCACCTTACCGGACTTGCCGCTGTTCATGGCGGCGAAGCCCTCCTCGAACTGGGTGTAGTGGAAGCGGTGGGTGATCACGGGGGTCAGGTCCAGGCCGCCCTGGACCATATAGCTCATCTGGTGCCAGTTGTCCATCTTCCGGCCGTAGATGCCCTGGAGGGTCAGGCCCTTACAGATGATGGAGTTCATATCCATGGGGACCGGCGTGTTGGAGATGCCCAGGAGGCTGATCTTGCCGCCGTTGCGCATAACGGAGATCATCTGCTGGAGCCCCGCGCCGTTTCCGCTCATCTCCAGGCCGATGTCAAAGCCCTCCACCAGGCCCTGCTTGTGCATGACGGTGGGCAGGTCCTCGCTCTTCACGTTCACCGCCGCGTCCGCGCCCATCTTCCGGGCCAGGTCCAGGCGGTAGTCGTTGACGTCGGTGATCACCACCCGCCGGGCTCCCGCGTACTTACAGATCCCCGCCGCGATGATGCCGATGGGGCCCGCGCCGGTGATGAGCACGTCCTCCCCCACCAGGTTCCACATGAGGGCGGTGTGGGTGGCGTTGCCGAAGGCGTCGAAAAAGGCCACCACGTCCTCGGGCAGGCTCTCGTCAATGATAATGACGTTGCTCTCCGGAATGCACACGTACTCGGCAAAGGCGCCGTCCCGGTCCACGCCCACGCCCTTAGTGTCCTTGCACCACTGGATGTTGCCGGTGTGGCAGTTGCGGCAGCGGCCGCAGGTGATGTGTCCCTCGCCGCTGACCCGCTGGCCGATGTGGAGGCCCTGGACGCCGGCGCCCAGCTGAGCGACCTCCCCCACGTACTCGTGGCCAATGGTCATGGGCGGGCGGATATGCTCCCTGGCCCAGGGGTCCCAGTTATAGATATGTACGTCCGTGCCGCAGATGGCCGTCTTGTGGATTTTGATGAGCACCTCGCCGGGTCCCGGCTCGGGTATGGGGACCTGCCGGAGCTCCAGCCCCGTTCCAGCTGCCGGCTTGACCAGGGCGTCCATGAGATGCGCCATAATTGTATCCCCCTTAAATACAGTTTTGTAAAATTGGTTTGCGTTCTGCGGACAGTATACACGCATTTCCACCAAAAGTCAACAGACCCGCGGGCATATTTTTCATTCAGAACCCCTCGCCGTTGAGAAAGGAGACGTAATCAAAGGATTCCAGATAACGCCGCTTCAAAAAACGGTTTGTGTAATTCGTCGTCGTGCCCAGAGCGCCCTGCTTCTCAAACCCTTTGAGGCGGTACGCAGACGAAAACTCCGGGTACTCAATATGCGTAAAAATTACCTTATGTTGATACGGAAGCCGGTCAAAGCGCTGTATTGTCTCATAGGTGCACGCCCCCTTCGCCGAGCCGACAACAAACAGGTTGTCCCAGTTGATCCGCTTTTTCCGCTCCTCCCACTTCCGGGCGCTCTCCTCAAAGGTCTGATAGTGTACGAAATTGACCTGGATATCACCCAGCAGGCCCGTGGGAAAGGTTCTGCCCTCGACGGACAGCTCCGTAAGCTCCTGTTCCATATACCACGGCAGATTTTCCAGCATTTTTACAAAATCATTCATTCCAATTGTGAGGTTGATCGTCGGGGAGAGGAAGGGCAGGCCCAGATCGTGGTACATCATCGTCCCGTTGCAGTCTGAGGCGAGAATGGTAAAACCTGCATTTTTCAGTCTGCCGCGCCGTTTTGCCAGATATGCCGCCCGCTCCCGCTCTCTGAGGTCCTGTTTGCAGGCGCTCCACCAGGTCCGCGCCCGGCTGTCCCCGGCGCCGCCGTGAAGGTTTTTTCCCATAGCGATTCCTCCTCTGTCGGTTCTGCCAAAAGCTTACCACGGAGCGGCGGCGGACGCAAGAAAAACTTTGCGGAAGGCGGCTCATACGATTCTTGAATTAAAAGCTTACTTCCGTTACCGGGCAAAAATCCAGGAATGGCGGTGGATTTAGGCTCGTTAGGGCCGTCATTGCCGCCTGCGGCGTCAACGACAGGCCCGGCAACGGCAAAGCCGCTGCCTAAGTTCTTAAAGTATCAGCCTTCGCTGATGGCCCTGCCCACCTCCTGCACGACGGAGAGACTGGTTTCGTCAAAAAGGTGCATGTAGATCCGGGAGGTCGTATTGGTGCTGCTGTGGCCCAGGGCCTTGCTGATGCCAAAGAGCGGGACATTGCGGCTGTGGGCGATGCTGGCGAAGCTGTGGCGCAGGCCGTGGAGCGTCACATAGGGCAGCTCTGTCTTGGCCAGAACCCGCTGGAGCCGGTTGCTGAGGTAGTCCGCCTGATAGGGCTGGCCGCCGTCGTGGCAGATCACAAACCCCTGGTCCCCATAGGCGTCCCCCATCCGAAGCATCTCCTCCTGCCGCAGTTGCCACAGCCGCTCCATCAGCTCCTCCAGATCCGCCAGCCCCCTGTAGCCCAGGCGGCGGACGGAGGCGCTGTTTTTGGTCCCCTTGTTAATCGAGCGGCCGTTGACCGCCGTGCGGGCCTCGGCGATGGTGATCACCTTGCCCTCCCGATCCACGTTGCACCACTTCAGCGCGCAGATCTCACTGCGCCGCAGGCCCAGATAGCCGGCCAGCTTCACAACCGGCTCCAGGGAGGTGCCCGAGAGGACCTCAAAGAGCTTGGACATGGTCTCCGCGTCGTAAAAATGGTGCTTCGGTATGGTAGAGGAGGGAGATACCGCGTACTCCGCCGCGTTGCGCTCCAGCAGGCCCTGGCGGCAGGCCTGCTCTAGGGCGTTGTGGAGTAGGCCGCTGTGCTTTCGCACCGTGTTGCCGCACAGGCCCTCCGCCTGCTTGCCGTTGAGGTACTGCTGAATCTGAGCCGTGGTCAACTCAGCCAGGCGGACGGAGCCCAGCGCCGGGGTCAGATGGTTGCGCACAATCATGGTGTAGCCGTGGAGGGTGCTGGCGGAGCGGCTGGGGCGGACCACCTGGTCCAGCCAGTAGGCCAGCCACTGGCCCACCGTCAGCGCGGCGGCGCTGTTTCTTTGGGAGAGAAGCCTGCCGGCGTAAAAGCTGTCCAGAGCCTGCATGGCCTGCTTCAGGGTAGGGTAGCAGCGCACGGTCCGCCGGGAGGGGCCGCCGCCCCTGGGCCGGGTCCGCATGGTGACATAGTAGGTGCGCCGCTGGGTGTCGTAGGCAATGTTGGGAACAATGGTTTTTCGCGACATGGTAGGTACCTCTTTTCTTGTATTCCGGCAAAAGCGGGAACCTCTGCCGTTCAAGACGTACCATAGTCCAAACTGGAGAAATCTGTCAAGTGGGGGCAGTCTCCCGGTATCCCGCGAAAAAGCGAAGCCAAAGGGCCATGGCAGAATGCCATGGCCCTCCCCAGACGGTCAAAAGGAGCCTCCCTCATTGAGAGACTCCTTTTGACCGCTCATTTCAACGATAACCCCGCCGTCAGGATGCCCCGCAGATCCCGGATCACCTGGCGGGGGCAGCTCACCGCGCACATGCCGCAGCCCAGGCAGCGCGCCTCGTCGATGACAGCGCGGTGCTCTGCGACCTGGATGGCCCCCGCGCCGCAGGCGCGCTGGCAGAGCCCGCAGCCAATGCAGCTGTGGCCGCACCGCTCCCTGGCCAGGGCCCCCTTCTCCCGGTTGGAGCACAGGACCGCAATGGGGTTCCCGCGGTCATGGAGGCGGATAATGCCCTGGGGGCAGGCTCGTACACAGGCACCGCAGGCGGCGCAGCGGTCCGCATCCACCCGGGCCGGACCGCCCTCCGGGAGCCGGATGGCCCCGAGCTTGCAGGCGGATACGCACGCGCCGCAGCCGGTGCAGCCGTAGGCGCACCGGGACGCCCCGCCGCCGCAGGCCACCAGGGCGCTCCAGCGGGGGAAGCTGCTCTTCACGGCCATGGTCACTCCTCCTCCCTGTAGAGCGTGCGGTCCAGCGGCAGGCGGCAGCGCCGCAGGCCGTCCCACCGGTAGTAGGCGTCCGCGATGGCGGGCGCGGTGGGGATGGATGTGATCTCCCCGATGCCAATGGCCCCTCTGGCCACCTTCAGCCCCGGCTTATCCACCACAATGGCCACGATCTCCGGCACCTCGTGGGCCCGGAACAGCCCCAGGGTGCCGAACCTGGCCGTGGGCCTGCAATTTTCGTCAAGGGGGTAGCGCTCCCGGAGGGCAAAGCCCATGCTCATCACCACGCCCCCCTCGATCTGCCCCTCGCAGGAGAGGGGGTTCACCGCCTTGCCCACGTCGTGGGCCGCCACCAGCCGCTCCACCCGCCCGGTTTTCTCGTCCAGCACGCACAGCTGGGTGGCATAGCCGTAGGCCACGTGGGACACCGGGTTGGGCACGTCCGCCCCCAGGGGGTCCGTCTTGGCCAGGTACTCCCCGTAGTAGGTCCTCCCGGCCAGGTCCGCCAGGCTCAGCCCCCGCCGGCGGTCCGCCATAAGGGCCTCGCAGGCCCGGCAGCAGGCCTCGCCGGTGATGAGGGTCTGCCGGGACCCGGAGGTGGTGCCGGAGTCCGGCGCGATCCAGGTGTTGCTCCGCTCGTAGACAAAGTCCTCCCGTTCCAGGTCCGTGCACGTCACCGCCATCTGGACCAGCACCGTACCAAGTCCCTGGCCGATGCAGGAGGCCCCGGTGTAGATGTGGACCTTTTTGTCCGCCTCCACAGCCAGCTTCACCCGGCCCGTGTCCGCTATGCCAACCCCCACGCCGGCGTTCTTCATGGCGCAGGCCAGACCCGCCGGCTTCCCAGCGGCCAGGGCCTGGTCGTAGTAGGGCTTTATGGCCTCCAGGGTCTCCACAAGGCCCGTAGCTTCATCCACGATCTGGCCGTTAGGCAGGGTCCCGCCGGGGCGGATGGCGTTGCGCATGCGGATCTCCCAGGGGGTGATGCCTACCTCCTCCGCCAGCATGTTCAGCAGCGTCTCCGCGGCAAAGCAGGTCTGGGTGACGCCGAAGCCCCGGAAGGCCCCCGCCGGCGGGTTGTTGGTGTAGTAGGCGGCGCCCTCGATCTCAAAATTCTCGTACTGGTAGGGACCGGCGGCGTGGGTGCAGGCCCGCTCCAGCACCGGGCCGCCCAGGGAGGCAAAGGCCCCGGTATCCGTCACTACCTTGGCCTGAACCCCCTGGATGACGCCGTTTTCGTCGCAGCCCATGGTGAAGTCCATAAGGAACCGGTGGCGCTTGGGGTGGACAAGCAGGCTCTCCGCCCTGGTCAGCTTCACCTTCACCGGCCGTCCGGTAGCGTGGGCCAGAAGGGCCGCGTGGTGCTGGACCGTCATGTCCTCCTTGCCGCCGAAGCCGCCGCCCACCAGGGCGTTTTGCACCTTCACCCTGTCCGTGCCCAGCACCAGACGGCACTCGTGGAGGGTCTGGTGGGCCGACTGGTCGGTGGAGTAGAGGAACACGTCCCCGTCGCCGTCCAGAAAGGCCACCGCGCACTCCGGCTCCAGAAAGGCGTGCTCCGTCCACGGCGTCTCAAACTGGCGGCGCACCACGTGCTTAGACCGCCGGATAGCCCCCGCCGCGTCCCCCCGGCTGATGTGCCGGTGGGCGCAGACGTTGTCCGCCTCCTCGTCAAAGACCCTTGGGGCCCCCTCCTCCGCCGCCTCCCGGGGGTCGTGGACCGCCGGCAGGACCTCGTAGTCCACCCGAATCAGCTTTTTCGCCTTCTCCAGGGTCTCCCGGTCCTCCGCCGCCACCAGGGCCACGGCGTCCCCCAGGTAGTGGGTCAGCCCCCCCACGGGGATGAGGGTGTACTGGTCGTGCTTCAGGTGGCCGATCTTGTTCTGCCCCGGGATGTCCCCGGCGGTGAGCACCGCCGCCACCCCGGGCAGCGCTTTGGCCGCGGAGGTGTCGATGGAGCGGACCCGGGCCCGGGGGTATTTGCTCCGGAGGGCGGAGCCCAGGAGCATCCCGTCCGGGTAGTAGTCGTCCGGGTACTTCCCGGTTCCCAGCACCTTCTCCGCCGCGTCCAGCCGCTGGACCCGGGAGCCCACGGTCCAGTCCCGGGTTCCCGGCTCCGGCAGGGTCCCCCGGCTTAGGATCTCCGAGGCCAGCTGCACCGCCCGGATGATCTTCACGTACCCCGTGCAGCGGCAGTAGTTGTTGCGCAGGGCGTAGCGGATCTCCGGCTCCGTGGGGTCGGGGTTTTTGTCCAGCAGGGCCTTGGTGCACAGCACCATCCCCGGGATGCAGAAGCCGCACTGGACCGCCCCAGCCTCGGCGTAGGCGAAGGTATAGACCTCCCGCTCCCAGGGGGAGAGCCCCTCGATGGTGAGGACGGACCGGCCCGCCAGGGTGTCCGTGTCCGGTACGCAGGCCCGGCAGGGCCATCCGTCGATGAGGACCGTGCAGGCGCCGCAGGCGCCCTCGCTGCACCCGTCCTTGGTGCCGGTGAGGTGCAGCTCGTCCCGGAGGAAGCGCAGCAGCTTCTGATTGCGCCCGGGGGTGACAGCGCGCCCGTTTACGAGGAAGGTTGCCATACCCAACGCCCCTTTCAGCAGATTCGCGGCCCGCTGTGCCGCTTTTCTTCAGTATACCAGACTGGTTCCTCCGCGTCAACCGCAGGCCGCAAGTGCCTATCTTTTTGATAGCCCCGGGGCTCCGCCCCCGGACCCCCGCGGTATGCAGGTAGGCGCTCCCCAAAAAACTTACAAATCCCCCTTGACAGAAATAAACTACTGTGGTAGTATAACCACGCTAGCACTACTGTAGTCGTACGACTGCCTGGAAAGGAGGCACACGCCTGTGGACGGCAAGCTCTTTGATTCGGAACTGAAGGTAATGGGGGTTCTCTGGCGGGAGGGGGAGGCGACGGCCAAGCGCATCTCCCAGGTTCTGGCGGAGGAGGTGGGGTGGAACGTGAACACCACCTACACCCTCATCAAGCGGTGCATCAAAAAGGGGGCCATTGAGCGATTGGAGCCCAGCTTCCGCTGCCGGGCCCTGGTGAGCCGGGAGGAGGTGCAGCGCTGGGAGACGGACGAGCTGGTGGGCAAGCTCTTCGACGGGTCCGCGGACAAGCTCTTCGCCTCCCTGCTGGACCGGAAGAAGCTCTCGGCGGAGCAGCTGCGCCGCCTGTGGGAGATCGTGGGAGACGGGGAGTGATTCTCCAAGCTATGGAATTTCAACGAAAAATCGGATGAGGTGATCGCTATGAGTCTACTGGAGATGAGCCTTTCCGGCGGCCTGCTGATCCTGGCCGTTGCGGCGGTCCGGGCCCTTACCCTCAATCAGCTGCCCAAGGGGACCTTCCTGGCCCTGTGGGCGGTGGCCCTGGCGCGGCTGCTGCTCCCCTTCTCCCTGCCCTCGCCTGTGAGCGTGTGGTCCCTTGCACCGGAGCTGCCGGCCCTGCCCGCTCCGGTGCGGACGCCGCCGGCCGGCGGCGTCACGGCCCCGCCCGCCTCCGGCGGGATGTATGCCGCCCCCTCCGCCGGCCCGGCTCCCGCTCTCTCCGCCGGAGGCGGCGGGGAGCTCCCGGTGTGGACGCTGGTGTGGCTGGCCGGCGCGGTCCTCTGCGCCCTCTACTTCCTAATCTCCTACCTCCGCTGCCGCCGGGAGCTAGGAACCGCCCTGCCGGTGGAAGCGCCGGAGCTGGAGTCGTGGCGGCAGGCCCACCGCCTGCGGCGGACCGTCGCTCTGCGGCAGACGGACCGGGTGTCCGCCCCTCTCACCTACGGCGTGATACGTCCTGTAATCATTTTTCCAAAAACAACCAATTGGAGCGATAAAACCACCCTGGCCTGGGTGCTGGAGCACGAGCTCGTACACATCCGGCGTTTCGACGCGCTGACCAAGCTGGTCCTGGCCGCCGCGGCCTGCGTCCACTGGTTCAACCCCCTGGTCTGGGTGATGCTGCTCCTGGCCAACCGGGATATTGAGCTCAGCTGTGACGAGGCGGTGGTGCGGCGGCTGGGCCTGGAGCGGCGAAGCGGCTACGCCAGGGCCCTGCTCACCCTGGAGGCGGAGAAGAGCGGACTGGGTCCTTTTGCCAGCGCCTTCAGCCGCAGCGCTATTGAAGAAAGGATTTTTGCCATTATGAAGATGAAAAAGACCTCCCTGCTGGGGCTGGTCCTGGCCGCCGTACTGGTGTGCGCCATGGGAGCGGCCTTTGCCACCTCGGCGGCGGAAGCGGAGCCGGAGGACCTGCGGGAGTATCTGTCCGCCCTCCCCGAGGACGAATTTACGGAGGAGGAGAGCCAACAGCTCTTCGCCCTCTGGATCGACGGCTATGAGGACATGACCGCGGCGGACTACCGGGAGAGGATGCGCGGGGAGCGGACCGACGCCGACATGGCGCTCATCGAGCGCTTCTCCCTCAGCGAGATGGCCTACTCCCTGCCCGCCGGGCCGGAGGCGGACGCCCTGGCCGCTTTCAGCGACTACTTCTTCAACATCTACGAGCCTCTGACGGCGGACCAGTGGAAAACCCGGAGCTTCGACGCCGGGGCCAATGGAACGTTTTACCAGTACAGCCTCACCATCCTGGACGAGAACGCCTTGACGGTGGGGGCGTACGACAGAATTCACAAGCAGGTGGAGGAGGCCCTCCGCCAGCCCATGGCGGACGCGGCGGACGCCTACGGGGTGGAGCAGCTGAGCACGCCGGCCCTCCAGGTGGAGCTGGGATACTATATCGCCAGCTTCCGTGGGGAGGGGACTGACCCGGATGAGGCCCTTCACGCCGCCTCCTCCCAGGAGGCCGCCGCCCAGTGGGACCGCCAGCTGGCCCCCTACGTGCCCTTCGGCCTCACCTACCGGTTCGACGACCCGGACCTGGACGGCAACGGCCTGACCATGTGGTTTAACGGCAGGGAGGTCCGGGGCATTCTGGACGAGCGGGAGGGCGTATGGATCACGGAGCACGCCGGGATTACCGCCTATCCGGCGGACGCGGTGGAGCTCTACGTGGTCTATGGCGCTGACGGGCAGATAACCGGCCTGCGGGAGGCCACGGCGGAGGAGAAGGCGGTCTTCACCCAGGACCGGGTCCAGACCAGCGGGGCGGCGGGCCTCCTGGAGGACGGCCAGGAGCTGCGGGAGTTCCCCAACGCCACCCGCGGAGACTACGACAGCATCCTGGCCCTGCGGACGCGGGGGTACGAGGACATGACCCTGGCGGACTTCAACCAGCGGCTGCTGGACTGGGGCAACGCCAACGGCGAGGCCTATGACCGGATCATGTGCGACGTCATCTGGAACGACTGCGCCGTGGATCTGACGGAGGAGGAGTGGCGGTTCGTCTCCCACACCTGCCGCCTCTCCGGCAACGAGAACGCCATGCGGATCCGCAGTCTCTACACCGGACGGCCGGAGGAGGACCCGGGCTTTGCCGCCAACCTGCCCATGCTGTCCGCAGAGATCGACGGCGTCACCGCCGCCTGGTGCAATCTGTATTACGACCTCACCTACCACGTCTCCGACAGGTCCGCCTGCACGGTGGGGGAGCGAGACGCCTGCGCCGCCGCCATGGAGAGCGCCATTCAGGGCTTTTGGCGGGATACCAGCCTGGATACCCTCCTGACCCTGAGCGAAGCGGAGGTAGCGGAGCGGTTCAATGCCTGGGCGGAGCGCTGCGGCACGGACCACGTCTCCTTCTGCCATGTCACGGAGGACCACATCCACTACGAGTGCGCGGACGAGCGGTACCTCTGCCAGGAACGCCAGGACCACCACCCGGAGCCAGCGGATCACCACGGCGGCGGGCGCCACGGGTAACGCTGTTTGCAGGATTCTAGGGCCTGTTCACATAAGGCAAATGCCCGGAATTTCGAGGAAATTTTTACCGGATGCACGGCAAAACTTTGCAGGCGTACTGACGCACGTCAAAAATTTTTAACGCGGCAGACGGCAAAATTTGCCGGAAAGATGTGCGTTTGGCCTTATATGTGATCAAGCCCTAGTCAAGACCACCCCAAGAGGGGTGGCATGACGAGCGGTCAATAAGGCCGCAAGAAAAGCCAGCGCCTAAAAGGCGCTGGCTTTCACTTCGTTCAAGCCACAATGTGGAACCTCCCAAAGGGTGTGGAACCCCCGCTGTGCAATGGGCGCGCCGGGGCAGGCGCTTATTCCGGCCGCTTTCTGCACGGGCAAAAAGCGGCCCCTTAAGCTTAAGGACCCGCCTCAGACCGGGATAGGGCTCTGCGTTGGGAGGAGG
>CATLAL010000015.1 GCA_949878425.1 uncultured Oscillospiraceae bacterium | reverse complement strand
CTAACCCTCTCCGCCCGGAGGACCCGGTCAATCCCGGCAGGGCCTACAGCCGCCTGAAGACCCTGCTGAAAAGTGCCGGCCTGCCCGGCATCCGGTTCCATGACCTGCGCCACACCTTCGCCACTCACGCCCTGACCAGCGGGGTAGATGCCAAGACCCTCTCCGGTATCCTGGGTCACACCAAGGCGTCCTTCACCCTGGACACCTACACCCATGTCACCGGAGACATGCACCGCCGGGCGGCAGAGATTGTGGGCGGCTTTATGAACGATATCATGGTGAGGGGGTGAGAGTATGGCGAAGAAGAGAAAGAAGGGCGAGGGCACCATCCGCCTGCGGAAGGACGGACGGTGGGAGGGCCGGGTGGTCATCGGCTACGATGAGGGCGGCAATCCCAAGACAAAGAATGTGCTGGCTAAGACCAAGAAAGAGTGCGCCGAGAAGCTGGAACAGCTGAAAAAAGAGCAAGGCAGTTCCGGGCCGGTGAAGGTCGGGGCGGAGATGCGGTTCGGGGACTGGCTGGACTTCTGGTATCAGAACTGCTCCAAGCCGGCTCTGCGGCACACCACCCAACTGAACTACGAGAATTGGATCTACCTCCACGCCATTCCGGGCGTGGGGGACATCCCGCTGAACAAGCTGTCCAAGTCCGACCTCCAGCAGTTCTTCAACGAGTTGAAGAAAGGCGGGCGGCTCAACAACGTGGAGCGTCACGGCGCGGGAATGGCGGATCGCTCGGTACGCAGCTGTCACGCGGTGTGTCAGATGGCGCTGGACCGGGCGGTGAAGGAGGGGCTCATCCGAACCAACCCGGCCATCGGCTGCAAGCTGCCGCCCCTGCGGGAGAAGGAAATGAAAATTCTGACCAAGGAGGAAATCCAGCGGTTCCTGATCCAGGCCAAGGCGGAGGGGATGTACGAGCTGTTCCTCCTGGAGCTGACCACGGGGATGCGCCGGGGTGAGCTGCTGGCCCTGCAATGGACCGACCTGGATTTCAAGACAGGCCGGCTCCGTATCAGCAGACAGGTGTACTCGGTCAACGGAAAACTGGAAGTCAATGAGCCCAAGACAAAGGCCGCTGTCCGTACGATCATCCTGCCTCCCGCCATGGTGGAACTGCTGGCGGAGTACAAGGCGCAGGTGTTCTCCGAGTGGATGTTCCCCTCCCGCGTCAAGCCGGAGCAGCCTGTGGACCCAGGCTATGTCCGCAAGCGTCTGCAAGTCATCCTGGAGCGGGCCGGGTGCAAAAGAGTGAGGTTCCATGACCTCCGGCACACCTTTGCTACCATGTCCCTGGAGAACGGGATGGATGTGAAAACCCTGTCCACCATCATTGGGCATGTCTCCTCCGCCACCACGCTGAACATCTATACCCATATCACCGGCGAGATGCAGCGGAACGCGGCTCGAAATATTGACCAGGGCATCGCCGGGGCGGAAGTGAAGGAAGAACCGGAACGTGAGGAATCCGCCCCGCCTGTGACCTTCACACCTTATCAGCCTGCCCACCGCAGACCGGGGACAGGGTGCATCAGCCAGATCAACGACCACCTGTTTGAGGGCCGCTACTCACCCAAGTGGATTGACGGCAAAAAACACTCCCGCAATATCTATGCCCACACCCGCGAGGAGTGCGAGGAAAAATTAGCGGCACTGATTGTCCAGATGAAGCGGGAACTGGCGGAGTTGAAAGCGGCACAGGAGGCAGGGGCGCCCTTCAGACATTGAGCCGCCAAATACAAAGATAGGACAGTGAACCGAAAACGATTCGCTGTCCTCCTATAAAAGAAGCTTATGCAGACAATTCTAACAGAGCACAGAGAGATTTTGATTCTGCCATCATAATTTTATTTTCCTATTTTCTCTTCCGAAATTATGGTGTATACTAAGAGGCAGAAGGGGGTGCTGGTATGCCTCAAAGCTTAACGGATATACAGATGGTGCTTGCGCCTGTTTTCGCCGCTTACGGCATCTCGCGCGCCGTCCTGTTCGGTTCTGTAGCCAAAGGAACTGCCACAGAGAAGAGCGACCTGGACTTATTGGTGGACAGCAAATTACAGGGACTGAAGTTTGTGGGCTTTATGGAGGCTGTCCGTCAAGCGGTGGGAATGCCTGTGGACATTTTTGATGTGCGGCATATTGAGAGGGACTCAAAAATCGACCGTGAAATTGCTTCTACTGGGGTAACGATTTATGAGAAATGAAGGGCCTTCGAAATCGCATCGTCCACGATTATGAGGGAGTAAACCTTCGACTTGTGTGGGAGATTATCAGTGGAGATATTCCGGGTCTGAGGAACATCTTGAAGGAATTGCTGTAAGATGTGAAAGCAAGCAATTTACCAGACCGCATATCTCATTTTTTGACTGGAGGAATGAGGCCTTGCAGGAACAGCGATTTACAAAACGGGATTGGACTATTTTTCGTAGTAAAATTGGCAGCTGGCAGGAAGCCTATATGGGCAGGCTATGCGATGAATACATAGAACTGCTGAGCGGCGATGGTGATTCGTCAGAAAAATTCTGGCAGCTTGATAAGCGGATAAGAAGTGACAAAAGAAATCCAGGCGTCCAGTTACAGATGACACGGACAAATTTTATCCACAACATCATTGCGCTTATCAACAACGATGTAATCAGCATAGAAGATCTGGAAGATTTCAGCGATGAACTGAAGGAAACTGTAAACGCCTTTCTTGAGCGGCAAAACTGGAACTGCTCGGATGAAGATTGATATCAGGCAGGTAGCGTATAAGCCAGCAGAACAAGGGACGGCGGGCCAAAGTAACAGCTCGCCGCCCAAAAATTTTCTGAAAACCGTCTGTGGTATTTCTGTGGTCAAAAGAAAAATCACCCCAGTTTTCACTGAGGTGATTTCTTATTTGGTGGACTCGAAGGGGATCGAACCCTCGACCTCTGCGATGCGAACGCAGCGCTCTCCCAGCTGAGCTACGAGCCCAAATCAGCACTTTTTATGCGAAAAAAGTTGCGAATTTTGGATTTCTCAAATATTCAATTTTCAGGGGAAAGTCCAACAAATCGGACAGGAAAACGGGGAACAGAAAATCGGGTCGGATGTGTCTCACTATGGATGCGAACGCAGCGCTCTCCCATCTGAGCTACGAGCCCAAATCAGCATTTTATGCAGAAAAGTCTGCACATCTAAGATTTCCTAAATGCTTATTTTTCAGGGGAATGCCCAGCAAACTCTGTTTGCTGAACAAGCCTGAAATTGATTATACTCCAGCGGCAGTATTTTGTAAAGTCCCATTTTGAAAATAACCGAAAAATCTTTAGAGGCGGCCGCAGCTCTGGAGCCGCAGCCGCCTCCTCAGTATCGGGGCGTCGCTCACTCCTCCGCGAGAAGTGGTATAATGAGGGATTCCAGCAGCTCATACGTAACGGAGCCCACCGTGTTATAGACAATCACGCCATCCTTGTCGAGGATAACCGTCTGGGGCAGCATGGTGGAGCCGCCGTACAGGGCGATCACGCCGCTGTCGTCCTGGGCAAAGTGGATGGTGTAGTCGTAATTTGCCAGATACGCGTCCACATCGTCCGTCACCAGGTCGGAGTGGACGGCCACGACCTCGATGGAATCGCCATAGGCGCGGTAAAGCTCCTCAAAGTGGGGCAGCTCCGCCACGCAGGGGGTGCACCAGGTGGCCCAGAAGTTGACCACCGTCACCGTGCCGCGGCATTCGGAGAGGGTAAAGGTCTCCCCGCCGTAGAGGGGCACGGAGAAGTCGGGGCCCAGGTTCCCCACCTCGAACCCCTCGTCCGGCGCCGGCGCGGCGTCCTCCTCAGGAGGAGCGGCCTCCCCGGGGTCCGCCGGCTCCCCGGCCGAGACGGGGGGCGCCTCCTCCGGGGCGTCTCGGGCGGGCAGGTTGAAATATACCAGCGCCCCCGCCAACACCGCCAGCGCCGCGCACCAGGCGATGCGCCGGTTCCGGGCGAGCTTCGCCTTCCTGGGGGCCTCCGCCTTCTCGTGGGCCCGGAGCGTGACGCGCCCGGCCTGGAAGGAGATGGCGGCGGTGGGGCACACGTCCACGCACCCGGCGCAGTGGATGCACTCGTGGTCCCCCACCTGGCGGATGTCCATCTTGCAGTGGGCCACGCAGAGGCCGCAGTGGGTGCACTTGGCCGGCTCCACCTTCACCCCCACCAGGTTCACCTTGGCGAAGAGCCCGTAGAGCGCGCCCAAGGGACAGAGGAACCGGCAGAAGGCCCGGTAGATGAAAACGCACGCGCCGAAGATCAGCACCATGATCACAAATTTCCGGGTGAAAAGGATGTTCAGCATGGAGAACTTGTCGGCATTCACGGGGTTGGCCAGCAGGCCCATGGCCCCCTCCAGGGTGCCGGCAGGGCAGATATATTTACAGAAGGCCGGCACGGGGTAGCGCTGGGACACGTACCACAGGGGGATGAGAACCACAAATACCGCCAATATCACATACTTCAGGTAGGACAGGACCCTGGTGATCCGCCCCTTTTTCAGCTTGGGGGTGGGGATCTTGTGGAAAAGCTCCTGGATGAGCCCCAGGGGGCACAGGAAGCCGCAGATGGTCCGCCCCAGAGTAAGGCCGAAGAGCAGCAGGATGCCCAGCATATAGTAGGGGGCCCGGTTTCCGGAGGAGGCCAGGGCGTTTTGCAGGGCCCCCAAAGGGCAGGCCCCCACCGCTCCGGGGCAGGAGTAGCAGTTGAGGCCGGGCACGCAGACGGCCTTGGTATTGCCCACGTAGATCTCCCCGCTTATGTAGCCCTTCAGGTTCGCGTTGTACAGCAGCGCCGCGTAGACCTGGATGAGCCTGCGCCGGGTGGGCAGGTGGTTTTTGATCCAATGCATCGCTTTCATCATACTCCATCCTAATCTAATTGATCATACAGCGTATACTGTTTCTCAATCAAATCGTTTATTTCGTTGCCGTGCGGAAATCTAGGGTCTGTTCACATAAGAGAAATGAGGGGATTTTTGAGGAAAGTTTTGCCGTCTGCCGGGTTAAAAATTTTTGACGTACTGGATGTATTGCAAGGAAACTTGGCAATGCGTGGCGGAAAAAGACCTGCTGTTTGGGCGTGTTAACATTTTTCAAACAAGCCCTAAGATTCTTCCTTTTCTTTCAAGAAAAAGGATCAGCCCAGGCCGATGCACTCCGTGCAGATATTGACCGCTTTGACCAGCACGTCCCAGAGCCCCCCGTTTCGGACGCCCAGTACGATGAGGACAGCGGCGGCGGCATAGAGGGCCAGACGCAGCAGGGGAAGGGCGCTCTTTTTTCCGGCGGGCGGCAGGCTCTCCGGCTTTTTCTGGGGCGCGGACTTGAGGGCCTCGATCTCTCGGAGTGCGCTCCGCCCGCTGAAAACCGATGCCGCGGCTGCTGCGGCCAGGGCCAGGGCCGCCCACGGGGCCACATGGAGCACCATGCTTCCCATCACGGCCTCCAGGTCCAGGCTGGAGAAGTTTTCGGGATTGAGGAGATACGCTCCGCCCAGGACGGCGCAGGCCAGGATGACCGCGCCGGCGCAGAGCCATACGTTCCTCCTCCGGCGGCGCTCCCCCTCCGCCTCCGGGGGAATCTCCGCGGTGCGGCGGCGCAGGGAGCGCAGCCGCATCTCCGCCGGGACCGGCAGGCGGCGGCCCGGCCTCTCTCCAGCGGCGGCCTGGAGCGCCAGGCCCGCCGTCACCAGGGCCAGATAGGCGAAGAGGGCGGGGGAGGCGGCCGCCAGACGGCTTCCCACGATCTCCCGGGAATACACGGGGGCAATGCGCACGCCTGGGGCGCTGAAGTTTTCGGGACTGTTGCCGGTGAGGTAAATGTCGACTGCCTGCCAGCACAGCAGCAGGCACACGGCGATGGTGGCCGCCGTCAGCACATAGCGCATGACGCGCAGGGCGCGGTCCATGGAATCCACCCCTTCTACAAAGAATACGGTCCTATTATAATACGGAATTTCCCCGCGCGCAAGCGGTTTCTCCGTGGGCGGGGGAGGATCCTTTTGATATTACAGCGTAACGGAACGCGTTGGGGAGGCGTTCAAGGACGGCCTGAGCCTGAAAAGTGGGAGGAACGCCCTCTGAGAAGCAGGCGCTTCTCAAAGGGCGTTCCTGGCAGACGGGCGGCGTTATCCTGCTGACGCGGCCTCCGGGCCGCGGGCTTCTTCACTTAATGGGTGTGACAATAGGCCTGCCCTCCGGATCGACCAAAACGGTCAGTCCGGTGCCGTTTGCCTTATTATGGGAACCCATCAGGTAGTTCACGCCGGTTTCCGTATCCACGATGATCTTCGCCACATTAACGAGGCCCTGGTTATAGACCTCCACAAACCGCTCCTTCGCCATCGGCTCACGCTCCTTTCCTATCCCGCCGTTTGCTGCCGCCAGCATACCACAGAAGCGATGCCGCGCGGACTAAATTTCCTGAATGAACAGAAAAATTTCCTCAACGGAGTGGGGGGCCTCACCGGCTCCCCCTTTTGCGCAGCGCCGCTTTCCCGGCGCGGGAGAGCAGACACGCATGGCCGCCGGCCCACAGCGTATTGCGCTTCAGATCTACGGCCTCAATCTTGTCCGCCGCCACCAGATAGGCCCGGTGCGTGCGAATAAAGCGGTCCCCCATCTGAAGCTCCAGCTCATTGAGACTGCCTAAAAAATCCAGCCGGCTGTTCGCCGTACGGAGCAGGACATGGTGGGGGGTGGGGGCGGTCTCAAAAAAGAGGATATCCTCCAGAGGGACGTGGCGCACCACGCCTCCCGTGCGCAGCGTGAACAGCTCCGCCGGGTCCCGTGGCTGGGCCAGCAGGCGCCCGCAGATCGCCTCCAGACACCGCGCCGCCGCCGGCCCGATCTGCGAGCGCTCTTTTACGATGTAGTCGAACGCCTCCAGATGATACTGAAAGGTGCGCCAGGCCAAGTCGCCATAGCTTGTGATGTAAACCAGCGTACAGTGGGGGTCCCGCCGCCGCAGTTCCTGTCCCAGCCGGAACCCGTCCCACTCCCCGTCCTTCAGCTCCACGTCCAGAAAGTAGATTCCGCGTCTTTCGTTTTCCGCCGCGTCCAGCAGCTCCCGCGCTCCGGCGGCGCTGCACACGACCCGCATATCATAGCTTTCAATAAGGATCTTCCGTTCCAGGGCGGTCTGGATCTGGCGGCGGACGGCCTCCTCATCGTCGCAGAGATAGATATCGATCATGGCCTGTCCTCCACCGTCAGCTCCTGCACAAACACGCCCTTCTCCCAGCTGGTGCAAGCGGAGGCATTGGGGCAGCCCTCCAGAATGCGCTGGTAGCCGGCAAGGCCCAGTCCGCGGCCCGGCCCCTTGGTAGACCAGCCGTCGTCCCATATCTTTTCCGGGTCCACAATGCCCGCGTAGGGGTTGGAAACCCGGAGGAACACCCGCCCGCCCTGGGCCAGCAGGACGATCTCCACCCAGGGCTCCTGCGTACCCAGCGCGGCCTCCATGGCGTTGTCCGTCAGGATGCCCAGGCAGCGGACGAAATCCCATACGCTTATGCCCACCTTCTCCACGGGACGGAGCACCTCCAGGCGGCAGGTCACCCCCCGCTTCTGCATATCCGTGAGCTTGCTCAGAAAAAGACTGCGCACCTGGGGGATCCGCAGGTTGCCGATCTGCGTGGACAGCTGGATCTTTTTGCCCAGGCGCCGGTCAAAATCCGCGTCCAGCTCCGAGAGCGTCGCCCGCAGCGCCTTCAGCTCCCCCTCTTCGGCCTGCTGGGACAGACCCGCCAGAAGGTTCTTGTAGTCGTGCCGGAAGGAGCGCACCTCCCGGCGGATCTCCTCCAGGCTCTGCTCGTACAGCCGCTGCTGGGCGATAACGTCCCGCTGCATCTGGAGCGTCCGGCTGTCGTCAAGCCGGCGGGCCAGGTAGACGATCAGCCCAATGATGACAAATACCACCGCAGCCACCAAAAGACAGTACGCGGGGAGATACTGCCCCTGCAAGCCATTTTGGAGGATTAGAAAGACCTCCATAGAGACCTCCAGCGCAAAGGTGAGCGCCGCTGTCCGGCGCAGGCCGGAGGGGTCCTCCAGCAGCAGCCGGAACCAAGCCCCGAAGCGGAACCGCCTGAGCAGCCAGGCGGCGGCGATGGAACATGCCAGAGAGGCGGCCATGGCGGCGAGATCCAGCCCCGGCCCGGATGGAAACATCAAAAACAAAATCTGCGCCAGGGCCGAGACGGCCACCTGAAAGATGGCGGCCATGCACGCGGCGGTAAAGGCCCGGCAGAACCCCCACTGCCACGTCCACATGATCCACGCGGTACACATGGCAAGAATGGCGGCGGAGGTGACGCCATATCGAAGATAGCCGAATTCCCTGAGGCCCGGGATGACGTACAGTCCAAGAGAGAGCAGGGAGGCGGCCGCCGGAGACAACAGCAGAGGAGGCAGCTTCTTCAGCCTTTTCCATACGGCCTGCTCGTCGGTCACAGCCAGCAAATAGGAGACGAGGATCAGGTGCCCGGTCAGGGTATCCAAAAATCCCATCAAATAATATTGGAACGGCAGCATAGCGGTATCAGTCTCTTTCACGACATTTGCGCGGAATTGCTCCGGCGCGGTTATTATAGCACCGTCCTATGGGGATAGCAAGGACTGCGGGGGCGTGCGGAGAGATTTTAAACAGCTTCTAAGAGCGTTTTGCCGGAGATCCGCGCCGTAAAGTACCCAAAAAAATTTTTGTGATTCTGTCAACGTTTGTCAGCCGGTACATTGACACGCCGCCCCGTTTTGTTTATCATAAAATACGCTGTTTCCCGGGCCCTGTTTGGCCGGACGGAGACAGTGATCAATATGGATTGGGAGGAATCAACTATGAAGCGCAAGTCTTTGCTTACCCTTCTGCTGGCGCTTGCCCTGTGTCTGGGGCTGGCCGCCTGCGGGAACAAGGACGAGTCCGGAAACCAGAACGCGCCGGACGGGAGCAATCAGGAGCAGAATACCCCCGAGGAACCTGAGGACACCTTCCCTGCCGCCCCCATCGGCACGGAGCTGGGCGCCGGCATCGCGGACCTCACCTTCACCGACTGCAGCGGCGCCGCCCACAGCCTCTACGAGACCCTTCAGGAGAAGAAGATGGTCCTCATCAACATCTGGGCCACCTGGTGCGGCCCCTGCCGATCAGAATTCCCCTACATGGAGATGGCGTATGAGGCGTACAAGGACGACATCGAGATCTTCGCCCTCTCCTGCGAGGAGGGAGACACCGACGAGATCATCGCCGACTTCGCCGCCGACATGGGACTGACCTTCCCCATGGGACGGGACACCGCCGGTCTGGGAGACGCGTACGTCCAAGACGGCATCCCCACCACCCTGATCGTGGACCGCTTCGGGACCATCTGCTTCCTGGAGACCGGCTCCATCACCTCCGCAGAGACCTTTGCCACCCTCTTTGACATCTTCACAGCCGACGACTACGCCGAGTCCCAGGTCCTCACCGACGGCGTCCCCAAGAAGCTGCCCGACGTGGAGCCCGCCGATCCCGCCGACCTGGCCGCCGCCCTGGGCGGGGGCGTCGCCTGCTCCAACCCCGAGGATGAATACAACTGGCCCATGCAGGTGGAGGGCGACCACATCGTCTCCAGCAACGCCGGCCAGGGCAGCTCCGTCTCCGCTGTGGATGTGGAGGTCACCGCCTCCGCCGGAGACGTGTTTGCCGTGGACTACCTCACCTCCACGGAGTCCGGCTACGACTACATGACCGTCTATGTCAACGGCGAGATGGTCAAGGCCATGAGCGGCCAGCGGGATTGGGCCACCTTCGCCTACAGGCTCGATGCGGACGGGACCTACACCGTCACCCTGGCCTATGAGAAGGACGAGGCCTACGACGACGGCAGCGACGCGGTGTCCTTCAAGAACGCCCGGGTCCTCTCCGGCAGCGAGGCCGAGGCCCTTCTGGCCAGCATGCCCGTATATCCCTATTCCGGAGAGACCGGCATCAGCGTGACCACCCCCGGCGCCCGGGAAGTGATCGTCAGCGACGACGCCAACACCTTCGCTGATGTTAAGTGGTACATCATTCCCGGCGACACCGCCTCCTTCACCGCTACCCTGGCCGAGGGCCTGGACGCCGAGAGCGCTGCCGTCTACACCTACTTTGACGACAGCACCGCGCTCCTGGCCGACTGCGTCTCCGGCGACCACTACGAGATCTCCAGCGGCATCGATACCTATGAGGCCACCGGCTCTGGGTTCTCCTACGTGGAGCTGACCCCCTCCCTGACGGCCCCCTATATCACCATCTACTTTGTGAAGGACGAGGCGAACCTCAACGCCGTCATGGCTTACAACTTCATCAAGGAGGACGGCACCATCGCCGCCACCTGGCGGTACGCCGACGGCTCCGCCCCGGAGACCGCCGCCGTCAGCGCCGCCGAGGGCCTGGAGGGCCTGGAGGAGGGAAGCGCCCTCTACTACCTGTCCTTCGTGGACCAGAACGGCGACCCCGTGGAGGGCGTCATGGCCAACATCTGCGACGACGCCACCTGCACCCAGATGACCACCGGCGCCAACGGCATGCTGGCCTTCTCCTTCCCCGGCTTTGCCTACCACGTCCAGATCATCAAGGTCCCCGACGGCTACGAGTATGACCTGACTACCGAGACCTACCTCGACGCCGCCGGCGGCGTCACGGAATTTGTCCTGACCAAGCAGTGATACGTTTTCTTGAAAGAAAAAGTATCGGAAAGAACCTTGGTTTCAGGACTAAACCTATTGCTATTCCTAGCTTTTCACCCGGTAACATACTTGCGCGTTTAATTGAGGAACAGTATAGGGAACCAGATCCCAAGGGACTAACAGGGCCCGCCGTCTGTCTCGCAGACGGCGGGCCCCTTGTTCCGCCGGGTCAGGGGGCGGACCGTCACGGCAGAGCGGCGCCGAACCCCATTTCGCACATGCGCTCCATGATCTCCGCGATCTCCTCCGGCGGCTGGGCACATCCCCTCTGCACCCACGCCGAGTACACGTTGTAGAGCATTCCGGAAAAGGCGGCCAGGCGGTAGGCCTGCTCCGGGCCGGAGGAGCCGTCCGACCACTTGCGCTGGATGTACTCCGTGATGAGCCGCAGAAATATATCGCCGAAGCCGCAGTAGATAAGGCCGTCCATAAAGGCGCGGTGGTCGTAAAAGTACTGGAAGCAGCGCTTCATGTGCTGCCGGTCGTAGTATATGCCCCGCCTCCTCTCCGCGGGCTCCTCTGCCTCATAGCGGGCGAGGAGCTCCCTGAGCTCCTCGATGAGCACCTCCTCCTTGGACCCGTAGTTCCGGTAAAACGTGACCCGGGATACGCCAGCCAGCTTGGTCAGCTCCGAAATGGTAATCGAGGACATGGGCTTTTTATAGATCAGCTGGAGCATGGCCGTGACAATGCACTCCCGGGCCATCAGATTGCTGGGACTTTTCCCGGACCTGGCTTTCATGATACAATCCGCCGCCTTTTGTTACAGTGTGCCGCCGGACGCTTGAAAAGTCCGCCGGCCAGTGTTACAATTTGTTTCACTTATTATACCGGATCTGGGGGCAAAATCAAGAGGGAAATTACGATTGGATGGAGCGTCTCATGAAAACAGCGATTATGACGGATACCAACAGCGGCCTCACAAAGGAGGAGGCCCGCCGGCTGGGCGTATACCTGCTGCCCATGCCGGTGATTGTCAGCGGCCAGGTTTACTACGAGGGGGAGACCATCGACGAGGAGGCGTTTTACGCCGCCCAGCGCTCCGGCGCGGCGGTGAGTACGTCCCAGCCCTCCCCCGGAGACGTGCTGGCCATGTGGGAGCGGGCCTTCGCGGAGGGCTATGAGCAGGTGGTCTACCTCCCCATGTCCAGCGGCCTGAGCCACTCCTGCGAGGCGGCGGCGGCGCTGGCGGCGGAGGACCGGAGGGTCCATGTGGTGGACAACCACCGGATCTCCTTTACCCTGTATCAGTCCGTGCTGCGGGCCCTGGAGCTCTCGGAGCAGGGGCTCGAGGCCGCGGAGATCAAGGAGATTCTGGAGCGGGAGGCCTACCAGGCCAGCATATACATCGCGGTGGACACCCTGGAGTACCTGAAAAAGGGCGGGCGCATCACCTCCGCGGCGGCCCTGGTGGGGAGCCTGCTGAACATCAAGCCCGTTCTGACCATCCAGGGGGAGAAGCTGGACGCCTTCGCCAAGGCCAGGGGGATGAAAAAGTGCGTACAGCTCATGGCCCAGGCCCTGAGAGACGATGTGGACACCCGCTTTCAGGGGGCCGGCGGGGGGCGGCTGCGGGCCGCCATCGCAGGGACGGCGCTGGACGGGGAGACCGTGGCCGGTCTGCGCTCCGCCCTTCGGGAGGTGTTCCCCGATCAGGAGGTCCCGTATCTGCCCCTCTCCATCAGCATCGGCTGCCACACCGGCCCCGGCGCCATGGGGATGGCCATCTGCTTCTGATATTTACAGTAAACACAGTTCAAAACTGGTAAAGTTTAGGGCCGCCGGCCCGGTTGCTGACGCCATAGGCGGCAATGACGGGCCCCAAAAGGGGGTGCTCGCGTCGTTTGCGCCAGCGGCGCAAACGACACTCCAGCGGGTTTGGCGTTAGGCGGCCGGAGGCCGCCCCAGCTGGCGGGCTGGCAGAGCCGGCCCACTGGGAGGAGCCCGACTTTTACTCGGTCTCAACTGCGGTTACTATACGTTTGCCTTCAGCGTAAGGACGCCCTCCCCGCCAGCGGGGAGGGCGTCCTTACTGCTATATAGCGACTACAGCCCAAAAATAGTAGAGTTTATAGCGAATAAAGTTGAGAACGAATAAAGTTTGGGGCCGCCCTTTTCAAAGGGCGGTAGGGTGCAGGGGCAACGCCCCTGCCGGGGAGGGCGTTTTCCGGCTATTCCAGCTCATAGGTCCTGTTTGCGATCCGGTCCGCCAGATGCCGGTTGTGGGTGACGGCGATGAGGCCCATGCTCCGCCGCTCCGCCTCCGCCAGCACCACGCTCCAGATCTGGGCCTGGGTGATGACGTCCAGCATGGTGCTGATCTCGTCGCAGATCAAAAACGGCGCTCCGCTCATCAGGGCCCGGGCCACGCAGAAGCGCTGGAGCTCGCCGCCGGAGAGCTCCCTGGGGAACCGGTCCAGCCAGGCCCTCTCAATGCCGAAGTCCCCCAGCATGTCCTCTCGCAGCGTCCCGCTCTCCTCCAGCACCTTCCTGAGCCGCCAGCGGGGATTGACGGCGTGCTCCGGGTGCTGGCAGATGAGCTGCACCGGGCAGACGCCCCTTTTGGACAGCGGGGCCCCGTCCAGCAGCACCTCCCCCCGGGTGGGGGCCAGGTAGCCCGCCAGCACCATGGCCAGGGTGGTTTTCCCCCGGCCGCTGGGGGCCAGCAGGGCCAGCCGCTCCCCCCGCTCCAGGCGGAGCTCCACGTTCTCCAGCACCCAGTCCTGCCGCCGGCCGTAGCGGAAGGACACATTTCTTGCCTCAAGACCCATAGAAGCACCTCACCTCCCCGCCCCGGACCTCCCGCACAGGCGGGGTCCTCCGGCGGCACGCCTCCTCCGCCAGGGGGCACCGGGGGGCGAAGAGACAGCCCCTGGGCAGGTCCCCGGCGTAGGGCTGGAAGCCGCCTATGGGCTGAAAGCCGTTCTGGGGCAGGGCCCGCCACAGGGCCCTGCTATAGGGGTGGCGCAGGGCGCCGGCGCGGAAGTCGGCGGCGGGGGCGGTCTCCACCGTTGTGCCCGCGTAGAACACGGATACCCGGTCCGCAAAGGCCACGGCCAGGTCGATGTCGTGGGTGATGAGGACCACCGCCCGGCCCTCGTCCGCCAGCTCCCGGAACATCTGCAGGGCCTCCAGGGCCTGCTCCAGGCCCATGCCCGGGGTGGGCTCGTCGGCGATAATCAGCTGGGCGTTGGAGAGCAGGGCGGTGGAGACTAGCACCCGGCGGGCCATGCCCCCGGAGAGCTGGAAGGGGTAGAGGTCCTCCGTCCCCTCCGGGAGGCCCAGGCGGCGAAAGAGCTCCTCACGCCTCCGGACGGGGCGGGGCCTCCTGTGGCCGTCCACCTGGGCCCCCACCTTCATCAGGGGGTCCAGAAAGGCCACGCTCTGGGGGACCAGGGCGATCTCGCTGCCCCGCAGCCGGGCCTGCAGTTGGGGGGTAAGCTCCTGGCCCTTGTAGTGCAGATGGCCGCCTACAACGGCGTTTTCCGGCAGAATTCCCAGGATGGCGGAGGCCAGAAGGCTCTTTCCGGAGCCGGAGGAGCCGGCGATAGCCGCCACCTCCCCGGGCCGCACGGTCAGATGCAGGTCCGAAATCACTCGCAGATCCCGCTGCTCCAGCAGCCGGTCGTACATCCGGAAGGAGATCGTGAGATCGTGGATCTCCAGCAGGGTCTCTTTTTTCTGTTCCATATCGTTACTCCTGTGCGCTGTAGGGGTCCAGAATTTTTTTCAGGCTGTCGCCCAGACGGTCCACCAGCAGCACCACCAGCACCAGGGTCGCTCCGGGGAATACGGCGGGCCACCACATGCCGGCGGAGAGGTAGCGCATGCTCTCCGAGAGGATGATGCCGATGGCGGGCTGCTCCGGCGGCAGGCCGTAGCCCAGGAAGGAGACCGACGCCTCGTGGAGGATGGCGTGGGGAAAGAGGAGGACCAGTCCCACGATAAACTGGGGGACCAGGTGGGGGAGCAGGTGGTGGACCAGAATCCAGCCGCCGGATTTCCCCAGATGGCGGGACACCGCCACATACTGCCGGCCCCGCAGCTCCATCACCTCCCCCCGGATGAGCCGGGCCAGGGAGCACCAGTGGGTGGCGGCGATGCCCGCCAGCAGGCCCTTCAGCCCCCGGCCCAGGGCGAAGGAGATGAGGATGATGAGGACCGTGTGGGGGACCCCCATCACAAGATCGATCACCCAGCTCACAAGGCCGTCCACCCACCTGGAGCCGCAGGCGGCGGCCACGCCCACCAGCACGGCAATAACGGCGCTGACGGCGGAGGCCGCCGCGCCCACGGCGAGGCTCACCGCCATGCCCTTGAGGACCCGCACCAGCAGGTCCCGGCCCAGGGCGTCGGTGCCGAAGGGGTGGGCCCAGGAGGGGGGCTTCCTGGCGTCCAGGAGGCTGGGGGCGGCGGCGCTCTCCGGGATCAGGAGGGCGGCGGCGCAGAACGCGGCCAGAAGCGCCCCCAGCAGGGCGGCCAGGAGGATGGTCCGGACCCGCCGGTTCAGCCGCCTCATGGCTCCACCGTCCCGATCCGGGGATCCACCACGCCGTAGAGCAGGTTGGCGATCAGGTTCCCCACGCAGACGAAGAGGGCGGAAAAGAGGGTAATCCCCAGCAGCAATGGCACGTCGGAGTTCAGCCCCGCGGCGGCCACGGCGGAGCCCAGGCCCGGGTAGCTGAACACGTTCTCCGCCAGAACGGACCCGCCGAAGAGCTCCGCGAAGGAGGCGAACTGGAGCGTCAGCGCGGGCAGCAGGATGCTGCGCAGGCCGTGGCGGCGGAGGATGGTCCAGGCCCCCTCCCCCCTGGCCCGGGCGAAGAGGACGTACTCGCTGGAGAGCACGCCGATGAGCTTTTGCCGGGTGTGGAGGGCGATGCTGGCAAAGGACATCAGGCTGAGGGTCAGGGCCGGCAGCGCCAGATGGTACAGCCGCTGCCAGAGGGAGACGTCCTCGCCGCGCACGCCGATGGGGCTGGAGAAGCCCACGGGGAACCAACCCAGGGCCACGGCGAACACCAGCAGCAGCACCAGCCCCAGCCAGAAGGTGGGCACGGAGGAGAGCAGGTAGCACAGCCCCTTGAGCAGGCGGTCCGGCCACCGGCCATGGCACACGCCCATGACGCACCCCAGGGCGAAGCCGATTACCCCCGCCAGCACCCAGGCGCAGAGCATCAGGGCCAGGGAGTTGACGAACCGCTCGGCGATGACGTCCGCCACCGGCCGGCGGTAGAGGGCGGACTGGCCCAGGTTGCCATGGAGCAGCTCCCCCAGCCAGGAGAGGTAGCGCTTTGCCGGCGGCTGGTCCACCCCCCAGTAGTCCTCGATCTCCGCGCGCTGCTCCGGGGACACGGCGGTCCCCAGGCCCAGAATATACTGCTGTACCGGATCAATGGGGGAGACGGTCACCAGGGCGAAGGAGATGACGCTCACCGCCAGAAGCAGGGTGACGATCCGGACGCTGTAGCTGAAAAAGCGGCGGGCCAGCCGCCCCAGTGCCCTTCCCATAGAAAACGCTCCTCTCCGCAGATTTTGCCGGAAATGCCTACGCGGTCCACGCCCACTCCTGGAGGTTCTGGATCAGGGGCAGGCCGTGGCCGTGGCCGTGAATGGGCTGCTCGCCGATGCTCAGGCCGTCCCGGACAAAGGTGACGTGGTCCAGATTGACGATCCAGACCCAGGGACACTCCCCCCGCATGGAGGCGCCGGTGGAGCCGTCCCACTGGACCAGCCGCCAGTTCCGGTTGGCCTCCTCCACGGTGAGGGCCTCCATGGCGGCGTCCAGGTAGCTGTCGGTGACATCGCTGCGATACCCCTCCGGGTTATAGAAGTCGTCCAGCAGGGCGCCCTCGCTGCGGTAGAGGTAGTAGGTCTCGTTGGGGATGGCGGAGCCCCAGCCCATCATGACAGCCTCGGAGAACATCCTGCGGGTAATTTCATCCCAGCTGACGCCCTCCACGTTGATCCGGATGCCCACCTCCAGCACCTGCTCCGCCGCGGCCATGGCCACGGCCTGGCGGACGGAGTCGCCGCTGGGGTAGATGCAGGTGAACTCCGCCTTGAGCCCGTCCCGCTCCACAATGCCGTCCCCGTCGGCGTCAGCCCAGCCGGCGTCGGCCAGGAGCCGCCGGGCGTAGTCCCGGTCGGTCTCAATCACCACCTCCGGGTTGTTCCAGGGCATGGCGTCGTTTTCGGAGTAGGCCGGGCGGCCGAAGCCCCCCAGCACCGCCTCCGCCACCAGCTGGCGGTCAATGGCGTAGGCGATGGCCTGGCGGATCTCCCGGTTGCAGGTGACATTGTTGCCGATGGGCGCGCCGGAGGCGGTGGTTTTCCCCTCGTCGGGCAGCATGGGCAGGGTAAAGCCCCGGTTGTCGGCGGAGGCGACGGCCTCCACATGGTAGCCCTCCACCGCCGTGGAGCCCAGGGTGGCGGTGGAGTAGGCCACGTCCACCTGTCCGGACTGGACCGCCGCCAGAGCCGCGTCCTCGGACATAAAGACAATGGCCACGTTCTTAATGGCGGGCGCGCCGCCGTAGTAGTCCTCGTTGGCGGTGAAGAGGATCTGCTCCTGGGGCCGCCACTCCACAAACTTGTAGGGTCCGGAGCCGATGGGGTTCCTGCCGTAGTCCTGGCCGTAGGCGTGCCGGGGCACGATGCCGATGGAGGCCAGGGTGTTGAGGAAAATGGAGGTGGGCTGGGAGAGCGTCACCGCCACCGTGGTCTCGTCCAGGGCCTCGGCGCGCTCCATGTAGGTCAGATCCACGCTGCCCTGGGCGGCCTTGGCGGTCTCCAGGGTGAAGGCCACGTCGGCGGCGGTGACCTTCTCCCCGTCGGTGAAATAGGCGTCGTCCCGGATGGTGAAGGTCCAGACCAGGCCGTCGTCAGAGAGGGTGTAGCCGGTGGCCAGGTCGTTTTCAAAGGCCAGAGAGGCCGTGTACTTGACCAGGGTGCTCTGGACAATGGGGGAGTTGCCGTGGCCCCAGCCCTGGGTGGGGTCCAGGGTCTCCGGCTCGGAGCCGATGGCGATCACGACGCTGTCCTTCGATGGTGCGGAGGAACCGTCCTCCGCCTGTTGGGGATCTCCGCCGCAGGCGGTCAGGCTCAGCGCCAGAGCCAGGAGCAGTGCGGAAAATTTTTTCAAGCTCATGGATTGTTTCCCTTCCTTTTTCCGGCAGGGCGGTGTATACTATATCCGCCCGCCTTTCTTTCGTCGAGTTTGGCCGGCATTGCCCCGGTACGGTTGGCGCCGTACCGGGGCGGCTTCTCTGTGTATTATACCCGCAAAAATCCCCCTGGGGAAGCCCCCCAGGGGGATAAAATGCGTATTTTTGACCAATCAGTTCTCTTTGATGCGATTTTTCAAGAATTTTCAAGAAACTGCGCGGCGCCGTCCTCCGCCGGAGGGCCGGTCATTTCTTCTCCGGCTCCGGGTAGTCCTCTCCCCGGGTGTCCACCCGGATGGACCGGATGATCTGGGGCGTCTTGGGCTTGTCGTTGCCCATATTCCGGGGGACCCGGGAGATCTCCACCGCAGCCTCCGCGTTCTCCGTAATTTTGCCAAAGGCGGCGTACTGGCCGTCCAGATGGGGCGCGGCGTCCACCATGATGAAAAACTGGCTGCCCGCGCTGTCCGGGTTCATGGCCCGGGCCATGGACAGCACACCCAGGGTGTGCTTCAGGTCGTTTTTTTCGAAGCCGTTGCCGGAAAACTCCCCCCGGATGGCGTAGCCGGGGCCCCCCATGCCGGTTCCGTCGGGACAGCCTCCCTGGATCATAAAGCCGGGGATCACACGGTGGAAGGTCAGGCCGTCATAGTAGCCGCTGTTGGCCAGGGCGACGAAGTTGCGGACCGTGTTGGGCGCTTTCTCCGGGTAGAGCTCCCCCCGCATAACCTGGCCGTTTTCCAGCTCAATGGTGACAATGGGCTCGTTCATAGCGCTTTTCTCCTTTTCTCCTGTTTTTAAACGCGGGATTCCTTTCCTGTCAGAATCTTAGAATACCGCGAGGGGGAGGACATGCTCCAGGCACATCCTCCCCCATATGCTGTGGAGCGGGCGACGGGGCTCGAACCCGCTACCTCCACCTTGGCAAGGTGGCGCTCTACCAGATGAGCTACGCCCGCACAGCAAAATGCAGTATAGCAGAAGCGGGCGGGTTTGTCAACCCTAAAATTTGCACGCAACCTCAACATAAAGATAGCACCCAAGGTCATTGGCTCATGTGAGATAAAGAAGCATAGGGTGATAGCTATATCTGGTTTACAGTTTTAGTTTTATTGTTCAGAGGGGCGGCAGCACTTTTTGCTGTCGCCCCCTGATTACCAGCCAGCAAGGGCAGATGAGCTGTCAGCGGTGGGCGCAGCCCATTTACTTGCCGTTGACTGGCTCGGCTGGATTTGCTAAATGATTAGTTATTGAGCGCTTCCCCAAAGCCATTCTATATCGGGAAAGAACAAATGCAGAATAAAGCCTAAAATAACTATTCCCAACAAAATGACACCAGCATAACAAAAGATTTTTATTAATTTTCTGGACTTGTTTTTTACATTTTCAACGTCCAAATAAATTGACGCCACTTTCTCATCAGTTAAATTTTTATTGCGTACATCTTGAACATCAATATCTTTTACCAGCTCATCTAAAGTCATATCAAAGTAGTCGCTTAACATAACTAATCTTTGAAAATCCGGGTAAGATTGCCCGGATTCCCACTTAGAGACAGTTTGTCTTGAAACCTGAAGCTCCATTCCTAATTCCTCTTGCGATAAACCTTTCATTTTTCTAATAGACATAAGTTTTTCATTAAATTTCACGTATAAAATCCTCCTTGCGTTTGTTGTATCAAGTATATAGCTTTCGTATTTTACTGGCAAGCAAGAAGTGTTGGCAATTTGTCAATTTGCTGTAACATCTCAAAATTTAAGCATTTTGCAAGTATATGTAAACTGGTCATAACATAAGTGTAAGTGGTTGTTGGCACACATATATTCGGAATAGTTAGGCTGCCGTCTATTTTTTGTCTGTGTTACTTTATAGAATTCTCAAATTTGTATGCAAAACACAGAATATTTTGAATTGCTGCTGAATTGAGTCTTTCTTTGTAGCGGACTATGTGCTATAATAGATGCAGGCATATCAAGGCTCTTTCCGACACGGAAAGGAGCAAAACAATGTGGCCGAAAAAACGTGATAGAGGAAGCCTTACCCAATTTCAAAAAACCGTTAAGATTTGGGGCCGCCCTTTTCAAAGGGCGGTGGGGTATCGCTCGCGTCATTGGGCCTGTGGCCCAACGGCCGCCCCAGCCTAAGCCGCGCAGAGCGCGGCCCACGGGACGGAGCGCACCATACTATTGCTATGAATGCTATGAAGGAATTCAACGCAGGACAATTTGATATTGCGGTCATCGGCGCGGGCCACGCGGGCATTGAGGCCGCTCTGGCCGCGGCCCGGCTGGGCCTGAAAACCATCTGCTTTACCATCAACCTGGACGCGGTGGGCAACATGCCCTGCAACCCGGCCATCGGCGGTCCGGGCAAGGGGCAGCTGGTCCGGGAGCTGGACGCCCTGGGGGGCGAGATGGCCCGGGCGGCGGACGCGGCCTGCATCCAGTACCGCCTGCTGAACCGGGGCAAGGGCCCTGCGGTCCACAGCCTCCGGGCCCAGGCGGACCGGCGGCTCTACCAGCAGGTGATGAAGGGGACCCTGGAGCGCCAGGAAAACCTGTCCCTGCGCCAGGGGGAGGTGACGGACATCCGCCTCCGGGAGGGGGCGGTCAGCGCCGTGGTCCTCCACACCGGGGCGGTGTACTCCGTGCGCGCGGCGGTCATCTGCTCCGGGACCTACCTGGGCGGGCGCACCATTGTGGGCGAGTGGGTCCGGGAGGGGGGGCCGGACGGCATGTTTGCCGCCGTGGGCCTCACGTCCCGCCTGGCGGCTATGGGCCTGTCCCTCCGCCGGTTCAAGACCGGCACCCCGCCCCGGGTCAACGCCCGCAGTGTGGATTTCTCCAAAATGGAGCGCCAGGAGGGGGACGAGCGTCCCATGCCCTTCTCCTTTGAGACCCGGGAGCCCCCCCTCAACCGGGCGGTGTGCTACCTCACCTACACCAACGAGGACACCCACCGGATCATCCGGGAGAACCTGGACCGCTCCCCCATGCACAGCGGCGTCATCCAGGGGGTTGGCCCCCGGTACTGCCCCTCCATTGAGGCCAAGGTCACCCGCTTCGCGGACAAGACCCGCCACCAGCTCTTCCTCGAGCCCATGGGCCTGGACACGGAGGAGCTCTATGTCCAGGGCTTCTCCTCCGCCCTGCCGGAGGAGGTGCAGCTGGAGATGCTCCACACCATCGCCGGCCTGGAGCGGGCGGAGCTGATGCGCCCCGCCTACGCCATTGAGTACGACTGCGTGGACCCCCTGGAGCTGCGGCCCACCCTGGAGAGCCGGAAAATCCCCGGCCTCTACGGCGCGGGGCAGTTCTGCGGGTCCTCCGGGTACGAGGAGGCGGCGGCCCAGGGCTTCGTGGCCGGGGTGAACGCGGCGCTGAAGCTGCTGGGCCGGGAGCCCCTGGCGCTCTCCCGGGGGCAATCCTACATCGGGGCCCTCATCGACGATCTGGTCACCAAGGGGACCGAGGAGCCCTACCGCATGATGACCAGCCGCAGTGAGTACCGCCTGCTGCTGCGCCAGGACAACGCCGACGGGCGGCTGTGCCCCGTGGGATACCGCATCGGCCTGGTGTCCCGGGAGCGGCTGGAGCGGGTGGAGGCCAAGTACGCCGCCGTTCGCCGGGAGGTAAAGCGTCTGGAGTCCCGGGGCGCGGCCCCCACGCCGGAGCTGAACGCCTTTTTAGTGGAGCGGGGCGCCTCCCCCATCTCCGATGGCGCGCCCCTGGCCGCCCTGCTCCGCCGGCCCCAGGTGACCTACGCCGGCCTGGCGCCCTTTGACCCGGACCGGCCCGCCCTCACGGCCGAGGAGGCGGAACAGGTGGAGATCTCCGTCAAGTACGCCGGGTACATCCAGCGCCAGCTCCAGGAGGTGGAGGCCCTCAGCCGCATGGAGAGCCGGGAGCTGCCGGAGGACTTGGACTACGCCGCCGTTCCCGGCCTGCGCCTGGAGGCCCGGGAGAAGCTCTCCCGGCTGCGCCCCGCCAACCTGGGCCAGGCCGCCCGGATCTCCGGCGTCTCCCCCGCCGACGCCGCCGCACTCCTCATCGCCCTGGAGCGGAGGGAGAGGGGACAACCGTAGCGGCGGCATACATTCTTTTTCTTTGTGAACAAAGAAAAAGAATCAAAAAGAAAAACTTTGTTCGCAAGGCATTCGCCTTGCTCAGTGGGGCAAAACAGGCTCTGATATGCCGCGAGTTGCCGGATTATTTGAAAAACCTCTTGCATATACTATGGGCGCTGTGCTATGATAAGCACAGTTAAGAGATTTGCGGGAAGTCCGTGACTCTCACAAAAAAGGCAGAACCCCGGAGAGAGGCGACTCTCCGGGGTTCTTTGTTCGCAGCTGGCAGCGCGGCAAAAATCCCCCTTCCGGCGGGAAGGGGGCCTCGCAAGGCGGCTTTCGATTTCAGGTCACCCGGCCGTTGGCGTCACAGGTCAGAGTCAGGCTCACGTTCCGCGTCCCGCTGGGGCCGGAAAAGACCGCCTGGCCATAGGCCGTGCTGCCGGAGGTGTACTCGGAGTGGGAATCAACGGTCCAGCCCCGGCTGTAAAAGTCTGTTTTCGCGTAGGCGGAGTCGGCGCTGCTGGTCCTGCCGTTGTAGGAGAAGTCGGCGCAGAGGGTGTAGGTAAAGCACCGCTTCCCGGAGGTGTCGTAGTATGTATACGTCTTATAATCCGAGGTCGTACCCCGGGAAACCCCGGCCTCCGTTGTAATGAGGGCGTAAGAGCCGTCCTCGTAGTCCACGCGGACGGTGGAACCAGCCGCCTGGGCGGCGGGCTGGAGTGTCCCCAGCACCAGGACAAACACCAGTGCGATACGTGCAGCAATTTTCATGGTTTCCCCCTCAATCGTCGTAGTGATATTCGATTGTTGCCGTGCCCTCCTCCGGGGGAGGGGGCATGTCCTCAGCGGACTCGTAGTGTCTGGTTTCAATGATGACAAGCCCGCCGTTCTCATAGAGCGACTTGGCGAGGCAGGCCAGAAAAACCACCAGAACCAGCAGAGCGGCAATCAGGAGATATAGGTACAGTCTCTTCCTTCTGCGGCAGGCGGAGACCACCGCCGGGTCCAGCTCCGCCAGCAGCTCGGCGGCACACCGGTCCGGCGGACCGCCCACGGCGGCGGCCAGCTCCTCCGGCGTGGCCCCCGGGTTCTCCTCCAGATAGGCGCTCACCGCGCCGGTCAGCCGCCGCATCAGCCGCTCCCGGTCCCCCCTGGGCGCGTCCAGCCTCTTTCGGACCGCCCGGAGGTACTGCCGCCCCGTTTGTGATAAGGAATTCATGTGGGCTCCCCCTCCTCCTCCGGACGGGCGGCGGAGAGGACCCGCCCCACCCCGGCTGTGAACTTCTCGTATATCTCCCGCATCTGGTCGAAGTAGCGCCGCCCGGACTCGGTGATGCCGAAGTACTGCCGCCGCCGCCCGTCCGGCGACTTGCGCCGGGGCAGCTCCTGGATATACCCCTGCTCCGTCATGCGGTAGAGGATGGCGTAGGGAAAGGTGATGCGGATTGCGCCGCCGCTGTGCTCGGCCAGGGCTGTCGTCAGCTCCAGGGCGTAGTACTCCCGGCGGTGAAGCAGGGCCAGCACCAGCAGCTCCGCCAGAGCCTTTTTCAAATTTTCCTCAATGCCCTGCGGCGACCTGCTTTCGCCCATAGCCCCCCTCTTTCTCCGCGGTCAACGGGCCCCGCCGCGTAATAGCAACCAAAATACTTACGTGCAATGGCAACCATTCTATCACAAAGAGCTTTGCTTTTCAAGGGCTCGACAAAAAATTTTTTTAAATCTCATTTTGTTATTGACAAATTATTTTCGATGATGTATGATTTTGCTGAGAAAGAGAGGCGGCCGGTTGACAACCCGGCCCCTTCCCACAAACTGAAAGGAGAACACCGATGAAAAAGACAGTACAAAAAGCGGCTTCCCTGCTCCTGTCCCTGCTGTTCCTCCTGGCCCTGGTGCCGATGGCCTCGGCGGTTACTATTGACTGCCAGCATGACTGGAAGCTTGTAGAAGATACCACAGTCAGCGTAGGTGATGCGCGGACTTGCAAGGCCCATCACCATATATATCAGCGTTGTTGGCATTGCGGCATGGAAAACTATGAGAATGAAAGAACTTACTATACCTATCCGTCTCATACCCAACACACTACCTCCGCAAATTGCGATGGCCGCACGCAGACATTAAGCTGGTACTGTAGCAGATGCAGCTACCATGGTCAAACGGTCCAGCGCTGCCCCAACGCGCCCCACACGGGGGAGTGCACCGCCCTTCCCCTCTCTGTGGGTCCGGAGGTCACCATCAAGTAAGTAAACACGCTGCCCCGGGCGGAGACGCCCCGTCCGGGGCCCCCGGAAAGGAGCGGGAAACCAATGAATCAATTCTACCGGCAGCTGACCCGGAAGGCCCTGCCCACGGTGCTGCTGGCGCTCCTGCTGGCGGTGGCCTGCGCTTTCTGCGGCATCGGCTTCTCCGCCTGGGATACGGCGGAGCGGCAGCTAGCGGCGGCGGACAGCCAGTATACCACCATCGGCGTGCTCAATGGGAAGGAGGAGAGCTCCGGTGGAAATTACCGGGGGCTTCTTTTTTTTGACGGGGATGGTCCATGGACAACCCTGGCTAAGCATAAAAGCCGCACCTATCCCGGCCTGCTGACGGAGGATTGCCGGGGCTATCTGGCCGCTCAGGTCCCGGGACGCTCCTCCCTCTCCTCCTATGAGCAGTGGGACTTTCGGAGCCAGTGCTTTGAGGCTTACGGAAACCAGATGGCGGTGCTGGCGGTGCGGTGTACCAAGATCGATTATGAGATGGAAAAGTCTTTTCATGAGTTGGACCCGGCCGGGGAGACGCACCCCGGCTATTGGCTTGATTTCTCCTTGGAGGATGTGGTCTGCCGCAGGCCGGAGCACGACATTCTGCCGGAGGAGCTGACCATTTTCTTTCAAGCCCATCTGCGTACGGAGGAGGGGAAGATTCCCTTTGAGGAGGGGCACACCTATCTCCTCTTCGGCTTTCATCAGGGGCTCAGTGTTGGAAATGGCATGGAGGAGAATCGCAACCGCAAGGAGGGGGAGCCCCGCTGGATTATGGAGGACCACGGCAGAGAGTGGTTCTATTTAAACGGCGCTTCGCTGCCCGATAGTGTCCCCGCCCGCATCTTGGGAGAGGATTACACCGGCGACGCCACAGGGTGGGGCCTTATTTTCCGCTGGCGGGAGGTCCAGGGGGAGGAGGGCCCCTATCTTACCCTGTCCAGCGACTCTCTGCCCTTCTACGCGGAGTACGAGGGGGACTGGCGGGAGTTCCTGGAAAGCGAGGAGGGACACGTCTGGCAGGAGGAGGTCATCCCCCTGTGCCAGATGAACTACGAGACCGTGAACGTGATTCTCACGGACAATGCCAACAGTATGGTGGAATTTAACGATGGCCGGGCCAGCATCCTGGAGGGCCGGAGCATCTCCGGGGAGGAGTACGCCGCCGGGAGTCCGGTGTGCCTGGTCAGCGCGGCCTACGCCCAGAAGAACGGCCTCGCGGTGGGGGATACCATCGATTTGGACTTTTATAAGGAAGAACTGAGCTACTGTATGGATATCCCCCTGGACCTGCCCTTGGCGGAAATTCGCTATGAGCCGATCTGGGCGGGCCAGCCCTGCGTGCCGGAGGACCGGCTGGGGCTGGAGAAGGAGTACACCATTGTTGGCACATATACCGCCCCGGAATTTGGCTACGGTTGGCACAGCTTCAACGGCAACACGGTCTTTGTGCCCAAGGCGTCCATTCCAAACGCGGAGGAATACGAGGAGCCCCAGCTCCCCCTGCTCTATTCCATCATTCTGGAGAACGGGAAAGCGGAGGAGTTCGAGGCGTACCTGGAGTCCATCGGCTTCGGGGGGCTCTTCGAGTACTACGACCAGGACTACAACGCGGCCTCCGCGGCCTTCGCGGCCATGGCGGAAAACGCCCGGCGGCTGTTTCTGGTGGGGCTGGGGGCCCTGGCTTTGGCGGGGGCGCTGTTTCTGTTTCTCAGCCTCCGGCGGCTGGCCCCCACGGCCCGGGGCATGCGGCTGATGGGCATCCCGGCCAAAAAGGTTTGGCGGGAGCTGTGGGCGGCGCTGGCGGTTCTGGTGCTGGCCTCGGCGGCGCTGGGGGCGCTTCTGGGCTGGTGGCTCTACGGGGCGGTGACGGGCCGGACCCTGGCGGCGGGCATGGGCCTGCGGCCGGAGGCGCTGGCGCTGTGCGCGGCGGTCCAGGCGGCGGCACTGGCGGTGCTGGCGGCCCTGGCGGCAATCCCGGCGGCGCGGCCCAGGCTCCTCCGGGCCGGAGGGAAGAAGCGGTGAGAGGACCCAGAGATTCTAAGGAAAATTAAATAAATTGACAAAATAACCGCTTTTTGGTATGCTTTTTCTTGTAAAAAACCGAAAGCTCCGGGCAGGGCGTCTCTGCCCGGGGCCCCCCGGAAAGGAGTGGGAGCCCATGAATCAATTCTACCGGCAGCTGACTCGCAAAGCCCTGCCCACCACGCTGCTGGCGCTCCTCTTGGCGGTGGCCTGCGCGTTCTGCGGCATCGGCTTCTCCGCCTGGGATACGGCGGAGCGGCAGCTGGCGGCGGCGGACGGACAGTATACCACTATTGCGGTGCGCAACGACAAGGACCGGAGCACAGACGGGAAGTGGTGGGACTTAATCTTTTATGAGAGTACGCTGAAGGACGCGCCCTTTCTGATGCTGTCCCAGCAGACGGCCCGCAGCTACCCCGGCCTGCTGGGGGAGGATTGCAGGGGCTTTCTTGCCGCCCGGGTCCCGGGGCTTCCCTCCCTCTCCGCCTATGAGCGGAACGAGTTTGGCATCCCCTATTTTGACGCCTGCGGCAACATGATGACGGTCCTGGCGGTGCGCTGCCTCGGCGTGAACGAGGAGGAGGAGCAGGCATATGCCGAACCCACTTCGGATTTTCCAAACGTGCCGAATTTAAAGACCTATTACCGCGAGTTCTCCGTGGAGGGCGTGGTCTGCCGCAAGCCGGAGCAGGATATCACGCCGGAGGACCTGACGGTGGCACTGAATTCCTGCCTGTATACAGCGGAGGGGGCGGTCCCTTTTGAGGAGGGACATACCTACCTCCTTTTTGGTTATCATGGGGGGCTCCTGCCGGAGCACGGTCTGGAGGTAAACATCCACCGCAAGGAGGGGGAGCCCCGCTGGATCATGTCCGACTCCGCCCATGAGCTATTTTGGTCGGACCACAGCATGCTGAAACAGGCGCCTCCCAATGACTACTTTGTCATGCCCCAGTGGGCGGAAGGGCTGTCCTTCACCGATACCGGCGAGCTCGTGGAGAGAAACGCGCTCTTTTCCTGGCAGACGGCAGAGGGAGCGGAGGGCCCCTACTACACCCTGTCCGACGGCTCCCTGCCCTTCTATGTGGAGTACGAGGGGGACTGGCGGGAGTTCCTGGCCAGCGAGGAGGGGCGCGTCTGGCGGGAGGAGATCATCCCCCTGTGCCAGCTGAACTACGAGACCGTGAACGTGATCCTCACGGACAACATCGACACCATGCTCAATTTTAACACCGGCCGGGCCGACATTCTGGAGGGCCGGAAGATTTCGGGGGAGGAGTACGCCGCCGGCGCTCCGGTGTGCCTGGTGGGCGCGGCCTACGCCCGGAAGAACGGCCTCACGGTGGGGGATTCCATTGACCTGGATTTCTACGCGGCGGATATGGACTACGGCGTGGAGTGCTCCCTGGACCAGCCGATCTCCGCCCTGCTGAAATTTGAGCCGATCTGGGTCAGCCAGCCCTGCACGCCGGAGAACCGGCTGGATATTGAAAAGGAATATACCATTGTGGGCATCTATACCGCGCCGGAGTTCGCCACAGGCTGGCAGAACTTCAACGGGAACACGGTGTTTATCCCCAAGAAGTCCATTCCAGACGCGGAGCAGTACGAAATCCCCACCATGCCCCTGCTCTATTCCATCATTCTGGAGAACGGGAAAGCGGAGGAGTTCGAGGCGTATCTGGAGTCCATCGGCTTCGGGGGGCTCTTCGAGTACTACGACCAGGACTACAACGCGGCCTCCGCGGCCTTCGCGGCCATGGCGGAAAACGCCCGGCGGCTGTTTCTGGTGGGGCTGGGGGCCCTGGCTTTGGCGGGGGCGCTGTTTCTGTTTCTCAGCCTCCGGCGGCTGGCCCCCACGGCCCGGGGCATGCGGCTGATGGGCATCCCGGCCAAAAAGGTTTGGCGGGAGCTGTGGGCGGCGCTGGCGGTTCTGGTGCTGGCCTCGGCGGCGCTGGGGGCGCTTCTGGGCTGGTGGCTCTACGGGGCGGTGACGGGCCGGACCCTGGCGGCGGGCATGGGCCTGCGGCCGGAGGCGCTGGCGCTGTGCGCGGCGGTCCAGGCGGCGGCACTGGCGGTGCTGGCGGCCCTGGCGGCAATCCCGGCGGCGCGGCCCAAGCTCCTCCGGGCCGGAGGGAAGAAGCGGTGAGATGCGCAGAGTTTCTAAGGAAAGTTAAATAATTGGCAAAAGGCTTATCTTGTTATTGACAAAATTTTGACCGAGGTGTATGATTTTGTTGAGGAAGAGAGGCGGTCGGTTGACAATCCGGACCCTTCCCACAAACTGAAAGGAGAACACCGATGAAAAAGACAGTACAAAAAGCGGCTTCCCTGCTCCTGTCCCTGCTGTTCCTCCTGGCCCTGGTGCCCACGGCCTCGGCGGTCGAGCCATGTAACCATGTATGGCATCATACGCAAAGCTTTTTCCAGTATGCAACTATGCTGAGTTCGACGCAGTGCAGGGTCCATTATGAAGAACGCAGGTTATGCAAAAACTGTCCAGCAACAGAGTATGTAAGGGATTATGACAGTATAGAGAGCCATAGCTTCAACACCTATTCTGCGAACTGCGACGGCAGAACGCAAACATTCAATATGTCCTGCAACAAGTGCCACTATAGTACCCAGAGAACCCAGCGCTGCCCCAACGCGCCCCACAAGGGTGAGTGTACCGCTCTTCCTCTCTTCGTGGGTCCGGAACTCTCTATTCAGTAAGCAGTGTGTTCCCCGGGCGGAGACGCCCCGCCCGGGGCCCCTGGAAAGGAGCGGAAGCCCATGAATCAATTCTACCGGCAGCTGACCCGCAAAGCCCTGCCCACCGCTCTGCTGGCGCTCCTCTTGGCGGTGGCCTGCGCGTTCTGCGGCATCGGCTTCTCCGCCTGGGATACGGCGGAACGGCAGCTGGCGGCGGCGAACAGCCAGTATACCACTATTGCGGCGCCCAAAGGGCGGCATGATATTGAAAGTGAAACGAATTGGCGTTCCCCCTACTTTGAGAACGGGCGGTGGCTGCCTCTGTCCCAGCATACGGAGCGCGCCTATCCCGGCCTGCTGGGAGAGGAGTTCCGGGGCTGTCTGATCGCCCAGGCCCGAGGGCGCTCCTCCCTCTCCGCCTACGAGCAGTGGGACTTTCGGAGCCAGTGGTTTGATGCCTACAGCAATCAGTTGGCGGTGCTGGCGGTGCGTTGCATTGGCTTGAGTGAGACGCAAGACTCCTATCCAGCCTATAACCTGGATTTCTCCCTAGAGGATGTGGTCTGCCGCAAGCCGGAGCACGACATTCTGCCGGAAAATATGACTATTTTTTTCCAGTCCGACCTTCGCGCGGAGGAGGGGGTGATCCCTTTTAAGGAGGGACACACCTACCTCCTGTTTGGCTTTCACTTGGGTCCCGCTCCCGACATTGATCTGGAGGAGAGCCCCAACCGCAAGGAGGGAGAGCCCCGCTGGATTATAAAGGACCCTTGCGGGGACCGGTTTACAACCTCGGATAAAACCGGAGAGGGCACGAGCACCTATTTTTATTTTGGGAGCGAATACACTGGTGATGCGACAGGCAGAAACGCGCTCTTCCTTTGGCGGGAGGCGCAGGATGAGGATGGCCCCTACTACATTCTGACCAGCGACTCCCGGCCCTTCTGCGCGGAGTATACCGGCGATTGGCGGGACTTCTTGGAGAGCGAGGAGGGGCGCGTCTGGCGGGAGGAGATCATCCCCCTGTGCCAGATGAACTACGAGGCCGTGAATGTGATCCTCACGGATGACATCAATACCATGGTTCTCTTCAACGATGGCCGGGCCGACCTTCTGGACGGCCGGGGAATTTCCCGGGAGGAGTACGCCGCCGGGAGTCCGGTGTGCCTGGTCAGCGCGGCCTACGCCCAGAAGAACGGCCTCACGGTGGGGGATACCGTTAACTTGGATTTCTATAGGACGCAGATGAATTACAAGATGGAATTTCCGAAGGAGCAGCTTGTGGCCGCAGGCAGCAAAAAAGAGCCTGTGTGGATCTGTGACCCCTGCACGCCGGAGAACCGGCTGGATGTTGAAAAGGAATATACCATCGTGGGTATTTACACCGCTCCGGAATTCGATTTGGGCTGGCAGAGCTTTAACGCAAACACGGTGTTTGTGCCCAAGGCGTCTATCCCGGACGCATCCCTGTACGAGGACTCGTCGAATCCCATGCTCTGCGCGATTATCCTGGAGAACGGCAAGGCGGAGGAGTTCGAGGCGTATTTGGAGTCCATCGGCTTCGGGGGGCTCTTCGAGTACTACGACCAGGACTACAACGCGGCCTCCGCGGCCTTCGCGGCCATTGCGGAAAACGCGCAGAGGCTGTTTCTGGTGGGGCTGGGGGCGTTGGTCCTGGCGGGGGCGCTGTTTCTGTTTCTCAGCCTCCGGCGGCTGGCCCCCACGGCCCGGGGCATGCGGCTGATGGGCATCCCGGCGAAGAAGGTGTGGCGGGAGCTGTGGGCGGCGCTGGCGGTTCTGGTGCTGGCCTCGGCGGCGCTGGGGGCGCTTCTGGGCTGGTGGCTCTACGGGGCGGTGACGGGCCGGACCCTGGCGGCGGGCATGGGTTTGCGGCCGGAGGCGCTGGCGCTGTGCGCGGCGGTCCAGGCGGCGGCACTGGCGGTGCTGGCGGCACTGGCGGCAATCCCGGCGGCGCGGCCCAGGCTCCTCCGGGCCGGAGGGAAGAAGCGGTGAGCAATTTGGCCTTATCATGGTTTGATTTGAGAGAGGGGGAATTCAAACGCGATGGCACAGGCGGCACGAACCGGCCGGGCGCTCCGGCAGGTAACCCTGGCCGCTCTCTGGCGGCGCAGAACCGCCAGCATTCTGCTGGCCCTGGCGGCGGCGCTGAGCGTGGCGGCCTCCTGCCTTCTCCACGGCCTCACGGCCCGGCAGGAGGCGGCAATCGAGGAGATGATTGACAGCACCAATATCCAGTGCATCGTCACCAACGCCCAGGGCACCGGAACCGGGAATCTGCAAATGGTCCACGGCTTTGTATCCATGCTGGTGGGCCAGCGGCATGAGCAGGACTGCTGGCTGGATCAGTACGTGAAGAACGTCCGGGCAAAGTCCTCTGAGAAGCTGAAGACGCCCCAGGGCATGGAGCTGCGGCGGATTCTCAGCTTTGACTCCGACAGCGCGCTGAGCGCCTCGGAGGGGGCCTCCGTCCGGATGGAGGAGGGCTGGACCGAGGAGGCGCTGCGCTCCAGCGGCCGGATCTGCCTGATTCCGGAGGGCATGGAGACCGAGACCAATGAGGCGGGCCGGGAGACGGTGTATGTCTCCATGGAGGACGGCGTGGGCGTGGAGCTTCAGGTGGCGGGCCGGGTGTCCGGCGGACCGGGGAACGTGATCTGGTGCCCCTTCTTCATGGCCCGCCGGGACGGGATCTCGGAGCTGATCTGGGTGGAGAGCTGCTCCTTTGACATTGGGGACAACCGGCGTCTGGAGGAGTGCAGGGACGCCATCTATGACGTCTTTGTGGAGCCGGACCCGGCCAACTTCTGCGACATCTACACCCAGGGCGTGCTGGTGCAGGACGAGGCGTATCTGAGCACCCTGGAGGAGTTTCAGTCCAACCTGGCCATGCTGCGGCTGCTGCTGCCGGTGCTGGTTGTCCTGTGCGGCGGCATCGGCTTTTTGGCGGGCTTCCTGACGGCCCGGGGCCGGATCCGGGAGTTTGCCGTGATGCGGTGTCTGGGCGTCAAGCGGCGGCGGATCTTCTCCCTGGTGCTCTGGGAGCACGCTCTGCTGACGGCAGCCGGCGCACTGGCCGGACTGCTGACCCTGCCCCTGGCGGGGGAGCTCTCCGGCGGACTGCTGCTGCGCACCGCCCTGCTGCTGGCCGCCTATCTGGCCGGAGCGGCCGCGGCGGTTGGAGGAATTACCCGGGTAAATGTTATGAAATTACTGAGGGAGGAAGAGTAATATGGCTGTTTTGACCGCGAGAGAGGTCGCCTACGCCTATCAGACCCGCTACCAGACGGTCCAGGCGGTGGCCGGAGTCAGCGCCGAGTTTGAGCAGGGGCTTGTCTACGCCATTACCGGCCCCTCCGGCAGCGGAAAGACCACGTTTTTGTCCCTGCTGGCGGGGCTGGACGTGCCCAACGCCGGGGTGATCGAGTACGGCGGAAAATCCATGGCGTCCCTTGACCGGGATCTCTACCGGCTGGACCACGTGTCGGTGATCTACCAGAGCTACAACCTCTTTTACCATCTGACGGTGCTGGAGAACGCGGCCTACCCCCTGTACCTGAGAAAGACGCCCCGCCAGGAGGCGGACGCCGCGGCCAGGGAGCAGCTGCAGGCCATCGGGCTCCAGGAGTCCCAGTTCCGGCGTCTACCCAACACCCTCTCCGGCGGAGAGCAGCAGCGGGTGGCCATCGCCAGGGCTCTGACGGCGGGCAGCGAGATCGTCCTGGCCGACGAGCCAACGGGCAACCTGGATTCCACCAACACGGAGAACATTATGGACATCCTCCGGACCCTGGCCCACGACAAGGGCCGCTGCGTCATCATCGTCACCCACGACCCCTACGTAGCGGAGCGGGCGGACGTGGTGCTGCGCATGCGGGACGGGGCGCTGTCCTCCGTGGAGCGCAGGGACAAGGAGCAGTAAAGAGGCCGGGAAGGGCGCGGGGACTTTCATCCCCGCGCCCTTCCCGGCTTTGCCCCGCGCCTGCCTGAGCATACCAAACCACTATAGGGGCAGGATTGCCCGCCCGCAGATATCCCGTTAGAAGCGGGCGGGCGCGGCTCGCCCCTACACGATGCCTGCCAAACAAGGAACCATAAGCAAAGGGGAGCTTTGCGCAAAAGGTTTTTCTTTTTGACTCTTTTTCCGTGCAGTGACCGCGAAGCGGGCGCTAGCAGCCCAAGCCGCCCAACGGGCGGCGAGCGGTTTGTTCACAAAGAAAAAGTATGTATGCCTCAGGGCCTCGCCTACTCCTGGTCCAGGGGTTTTCTGATCCAGAAGATGAGGATAAGAAAGACCATGCACACGGTCCAGATCACCGGCTCGGTCAGGCAGGCGCAGAGATAGCCGAAGGCGGGGATCAGCCAGATGCCGGAGATGATTTTAATGCCCAGCTCAAAGAGGCTGGAGATCACGGGGGCGATCCGGTGTCCCATGGCCTGGAGGGCGGTGCGCAGGGCCAGCAGGATTCCCAGCGCCGGGTAGCACACCAGGTGGATGCGAAGGCTCAGCACGGCGTTTTTCAGAACCTCCGGATCGGAGGTGTTGGTCAGCAGGCGGACCGCCGCCCCGCCGAAGAGGTAGATAAACGCGCAGGAGAACACGCCCCAGCCCACCTCCATGGCCATGACGCTCATGAGGGACTGCTTGACCCGGTCCCGCCGTCCGGCGCCCCAGTTCTGGCCCACAAAGGTGGAATAGGCGGTGGCGATGGACCCCAGGGGCAGCATGAAGATGCTGATAAGCCGCCGGGCGGAGGTGTGGGCCACGATCAGCAGCTCGCCCAGGCCGTTGATGGCCCGCTGATAGAGCACGGATCCCATGTCCACCACGCAGTACATAGCCGCCATGGAGAAGCCGTAGGAGGCCATCTCCCGCAGCACCGGCAGGCGCAGCCGGAAGTGCTCCCGCTCCGGGAGGAGATCCCGGTACCGCGCTGCCACATAGAGCCCCGAGAGGAGGGCGGAGCAGCACTGGGCGATGACGGTGGCCCCGGCCGCGCCGCCCACGCCCCAGCGGAACCCCACCACAAAGAGAACGTCCAGCCCCAGATTGAGAAGGCAGGCGAGGATGAGGAAGTACAGCGGCGTGCGGCTGTTGCCCACGGCGCGCATGATGCCGGCGAACATGTTGTAGAGGACGTTGGCCGCCATGCCGGCGATGAGGACGCAGATGTAGAGATGGGCGTCGGCGAAGATGTTCTCCGGCACCTGCAGCAGGCGCATCAGGGGCCGGATCAGCAGCAGGGAGGCCAGGGTAAGAACTGCCGACGCCGCGGCGTCCAGCACGGCCATAGCCGCCAGAGAGCGCTTGAGGCCCTCCCGGTCCTTGGCCCCAAAGGCCTGGGAGACAACAATGGCATAGCCGTTATTGAGGCCAATAGCGAGGTTGATCAGCAGGGAGTACACGGAGGTGGTGGCTCCGATGGCTCCGATGGCGGCGTCGCCCAGGGTATACCCGGCAATCATGGTGTCCACCATGCTGTATATCTGCTGAAAGATGTTTCCAATAAAGAGCGGTACGGCAAAGCGCAGGATCAGCTTTACCGGATGACCAGCCGTCATATCGCCTGTTCTGCCCATGGTTCCTCCTCCGCCTCTCCGGCGGCGCCGTGTTTTCCTGCCCCGCTGGGGCGGGCCGCGAAAATGCGCCCCAGAGAAAGTATACTGAAAAACGGGAAAAAGGCAAGTAGAAATCTGATACTTTTTTCGAGAAAAAGCATCAATGCTCCCCAAAAGGGCGAAAAAACGCCGGGCTGGAGGAATCCCTCAGCCTGGCGTTTTTACCGCGCCGGCGATATGCCGCGCCCCGCTTACCGGGGAGCGCCCTGCGCCCATCTGCTGGGCTGGCTGTCGCAGAGGGCGCTCCACTGGCAGCCTCCGCAGATGCTCCGCCGCAGTCCGGCGGCCAAAATTCGCTCCTGGACCAGGGCCGTGAAACCGCCGAAGGGGAGGACGTCCCCCTCCGCCAGGCCGCACCGCTCCAACACCGCCTGGTCGTACGCCGCCACCAGCTCCGGCTTTTCGCAGACGCCGCCCCGATTGTTGGGGCACGCGCCGCAGACCGCGTCTGTCCCCACAGTCAGACAGACCGGCGTATCCGGCCCCAGCCCGGCCAGCACCCGCCCCATATGGGCGGAGAAGCCCTCGCTGTAGCCCTGCCCCACAAAATAGGCCAGACACATGCCGTGGTGGGGGCGAAGGAGGACCGGCCCGCGGTCCGGGGACGGTCCCCGTCCGGGGCTCTCCGCCGGCTGCGGAGCGCGCCTAGCGGACATGCCTGCGCAGCTGGCCGGAGAGGCCAAAGGCCACCGCCAGCTTGGCGATGTCAAAGGGCAGATAGGGGAATACGCACCAGGTCAGGGCGGTTAAGAGGCCCACCGTCTCGCCGCCCATGGGGTAGACGACCAGAAACCAGGCGGTGCCGAACACATCATAGACCACCATGCCCAGCGCCATGCTGAGCCCTAAAACCCACAGCTTCCGCCCCAGAAGCCGCTCCATGCCCCACATGGTCAGGGCGGTGAACAGGAAGCCCACCAGGTAGCCGCCGCTGGGGGTTAGCAGCGCCCCGGGCCCTCCGCTGAACCCGGAGAACACCGGCGCGCCTGCCAGTCCCAGCAGGAGGTAGGCCGCGACGGCAAGGGTCCCCCGCCAGCCGCCCAGTACGCCAACCGCCAGAAACAGGGCCAGCGTTTGCAGCGTAAAGTCGATTCTGGTTGGCGTGGGAATCGTAATCCACGAGCACACGGCCATCAGAGCCACAAAGACAGCGATATAGGCGGTATCCTTGGCGCGATTTTTTGGCAGAGTCATCTCCATCAAACAAGCTCCTTTTCTAAGATTGTCTCCTGTACTGTACCATAGTTTTTTCGGATTGTCAACCATTAATATTGCATTGGTTTACTTTCTGGGCTGAAAGCCGGACCGCGCCTGTCAGGGGCCTGCCCAAGGAGGGCAATGTCCCAAAAAACCAACCGGGCCCGCCCGCAAAATTTGTACTGCTTTTTTCGGCCCGCTGTGGTACACTGTGGGTAGCGTCGAATGGCAAGGGCAGGCGCGGTTTTGCGGGGCTGGATGCGCCCCTGGCCGCGTTGTCCTTCTTGCCTTACGGCAGGAAGGCTTTGTCGTCCGCCTTGCCAGGGACACGTCCCGCTCCCGCAAAGCTCCTTCGGACCCTCAAAGGCCCAGAAGGGGTGTAATGGCAAGGGGCGGCAGCGCCTCCAGCGCGCCCCTTCTGGGCCTTTGAGGCGCGCCTGCCCTTGTCATTCGACGCTGGGGCCTGTTCACATAAGGCGAAACGCGGGGCTTTCCGGCCAATTTTGCCGTCTGCCGCGTTAAAAAGTTTTAACGTACGACAGTACGCGAGGAAATTTTTGCCTTGCATACGGCAAAAGTTTGCTCGAAAATCCCCTCATTTCTCCTATGTGAACAGGCCCTAGAAAGAATGGAACAACCCCGCCTTTGGGCGGGAGGAGGAGGCTGCCATGGACGGAAAACAGGCCGCGGGAGCGGCGGCTACCGCCAAAAAACGCCGCTGGATCGTCTGGATTGCCGCCGCCGCCCTGGCCGGCGCGCTGACGGGGGGCATTTTGGGGCTGGGCTTTTACGCCAACAGCTGCGAGGAGGTGTTCCCCGGCGTTATGGTTGGAGACGCGGACCTCTCCGGCCTGTCCTTTGTCCAGCTGGAGACCCGCCTGCCAGCGGAGGGGCTCCTCCCCGGGGAGGTGTCCGTCTCCGCCGGCGGGCAGGAGCTGGCGGTCTACACCCGAGAGGAGTTGGGGGCCCGGGTGGATGAGGCGCATCTGCGCTCTCTTGCCTGGGGCGTGGGCCGGGAGGAGGGGGCCGCCGGATGGTTTAAAAACGCCTGGACCATGCTTCGGGGCCGCCTGGGCGCCGAAACCCGGCTGGAGCCGGATGTGATTGGCTTTGACGAGGAGGTCCTCCGGCGGACTGCCGCGGAGCTGGCCCAGCAGTTTGACCGCGCCGCTGTGGACGGCGCCTGCGCCTTAACCGATGAGGGACTCTTTGCCACCAAGCCCGCCGACGGCCGGGCGTTGGACCAGGAGGGGCTGGTGGACGCTCTCCTGGCCCTGGAGGGGAAGGCCGGCGCGGTGGAGGCCCCCTGGTCGGAGATCGCCGCCCTCCCCCTGGACCTGGAGCGGACGGCCTCGGAGCTGGAGGGCGCGGCCACCCCCGCCCGCTACGACGTGGAGCTGGGCCGGGTGGTGGAGGGCCGGCCCGGCGCGGCCCTGGACCTGCCCGCCGCCCAGCTGGCCCTGGAGTCCGCCGCCCCAGGCGAGACCATCCCCCTCCCCGCCCGGGTCCTCGCCCCGGAGCTCACCGCCCAGGAGCTGGAGGCGGTGCTCTTCCGGGATGTTCTGGGTACGGCCACCACCACGGTCAGCGGCACCGGCGTGCGCAAGGGCAATGTCAAGCTCTCCGGGAGCCTGGTAAACGGCACGGTGCTCAACGACGGCGACCTCTTTGACTACAACCTGGTGGTGGGGGAGCGGACCGCCGCCCGGGGCTTCGGCGCGGCGGCCTCCTATGTCAACGGCGAGACCGTGGACACCATAGGCGGCGGCATCTGCCAGACCAGCAGCACCATCTATCTGGCCGCCCTGCTGAGCAACCTGGAGATCGTGGAGCGCTACAACCACCGCTACTGGCCGGGCTACGTCACTCTGGGCATGGACGCCACCGTCAGCTGGGGCGGGCCGGAGTTCCGCTTCCGCAACAACACCGGCTACCCCATCCGCATCGACGTGGCCTACGACCACAGCCGTCTGACGGTCACCATCCTGGGCACTAAGACCGACGACACCTACGTGGAGATGACCCACAGGGTGCTGGGGACCACGGAGTATGAGACGGAGTACGTGGAGACGGAAGAGCTGCCCTGGGGGGAGCAGCGCCAGCAGCAGAGCGGGTACAGGGGCTACGAGGTGGTCACCTACCGCAACGTCTACGACGGCAGCGGCCGTCTCCTCTCCAGCGAGGAGGAGGCCCGCAGCAGCTACAAGAGCCGGAACCGGATCATCCTCACCGGCACGGCCGGCATGCCCTCGCCCGACGGACCGGGGGATGGGGGCGCGTCCGGCCCGCCCGTCCAGCCGGAGGAGGGGGAACCGGAGCTCCCGCCGGACTAAACAAAGGGGAATCATTTCCCAGGGGGCAATTTTTAAAGTGCCTATCTACTCGACAGTCCCGGGGGTGCCCCCCGGTGCTGCCGTGCAGATAGGCACTTCCCCTGAAAATTAAAACAACCCCCGATGGGGGTTGTCCTGCCGGGAATTCTCTGATAAAATAGAGCCCCCGCGGCAGATACTACTCCCGCGGCGAGAGGAGGCACAGATTCATGCAGGAGGAAAAGCGCGCAGCCGCCGCGGAGCGGGAGGCGGACCACGCCTATATGCACGCCCACGGCATTCCCCATGACCACACCCACGGAGCCAGCGCGCCCCACGTTCACACCCACACCAAGGCGGTGGTCAACCGTCTGGCCCGGGCCATCGGCCACCTGGAGCGGGTCAAGGCCATGGTAGAGGAGGGCCGGGACTGCGCGGAGGTCCTGGTGCAGCTGGCCGCGGTCCGCAGCGCCATCAACAACGCCGGCAAGGTGGTCCTCAAGGACCACCTGGAGCACTGCGTGGCGGACGCCATGGAGAGCAGGGACCGGATGGCGATCGATGAGCTGAACCGGGCCATTGAGCAGTTTGTCAAGTGAGCGCCGCCCCTCCGGCCGGGAGGGACGATTTCACATTTTTTGTTCCAGAAGCGCCCAGATAGCCCCCCCTTTCCCCGGCCTGCGGCCGGGTTTTTCTTGCGGCCGGTTGTGAGACGGAGCCGTCCCTTTGTACATTCCGCTGAATTTTCATTCCCAGCCGGAAAAAACCCCGGAGGGGGGATTTAACACTTGCTTTTTCGTCGGAAGTTTGTTAGAATACAACCAATGTCATTGTGAAAAATGTGACAATACGCCCTATATCAAGCATATCAGAGAAAGGAGCAAGGAAAGCGTAAAGGCTGCGCTTTCCACATTCCGGCTATGAAACTGATCACTGTCGAGCAAATGGAACAGGCCACCGAGCGGCTGCTGGAGACCGGCCGTCAGGTAGGAGCGGACTCCTGGCAGCAGCGGGTGAAGAACCAGACGCCCCACTGCAAATTCGGTGAGGACGGCGTCTGCTGCCGCATCTGCTCCATGGGCCCCTGCCGCATCACGCCCAAGGCCCCCCGGGGCATCTGCGGCTGCGATGTCCACGGCATTGTGGGCCGCAACTATCTGCGCTTCACCGCCGGCGGCGCGGCCACCCACTCCGACCACGGCCGCAGCATCTGCCACACCCTCTACCAGGCCAAGGAGGGCGGCAACTACACCGTCAAGGACCCCGAGAAGCTTAAGCGGATCGCCGGCGAGTGGGGCATTGCCACCGAGGGCAAGGACATCTACGACCTGGCCCACGAGGTGGCGGAGACCGCCCTCATGGAGTACGGCAAGCCCTTTGGCCTCCAGCGCTTCCTCTCCCGGGCCCCGGAGCATACCCGCAAGCTCTGGCACGAGGCGGGCATCGAGCCCCGGGCCATTGACCGGGAGGTCTCCCAGTCCCTGCACATGACCCACATGGGCTGCTCCTCCCTGCCGGAGGCGCTCATTCGCCAGTCCCTGCGGGCCGGCCTGTGCGACGGCTGGGGCGGGTCCATGTGCGGCACCGAGTTCTCCGACGTCCTCTTCGGCACCCCCAAGCCGGTGGATACCACCGCCAACCTGGGCGTTATGGATAAGGACATGGTGAATATCGTGGTTCACGGCCACGACCCCTCCCTCTCCGAAATGATCGTGTTCTACGCCCAGGACCCCGAGATGATCGCCCTGGCCAAGGCCAACGGCGCCAAGGGCATCAACATCTGCGGCGTGTGCTGCACCGCCAACGAGGTGGCCATGCGCCACGGCATCCCCATGGCCGGCAACTTCCTCCAGCAGGAGAACGTGGTCCTCACCGGCGCCTGCGAGGCCATCGTGGTGGACGTCCAGTGCATCTTCCCCGCCCTGGGGCCCCTCTCCAAGTGCTTCCACACCAAGTTTATCACGACCTCCGAGATCGCCCGCATGCCGGACAGCGAGTTCATCCACTTCAATGAGGAAACCGCCGGCGACAACGCTAAGGCCATTGTCCGCATGGCGGTGGAGAACTTCAAGAACCGCAACCAGGACCTGGTCCACATCCCCGACCTCAAGACCGAGGCCACGGTGGGCTACTCCGTGGAGGCCATCAAGAAGTGCCTGGACGGCGTCACCAACACCCAGGTGGACGTCACCGGCACCATGAAGCCCCTTATCGAGTGCGTCAACTCCGGCGTGCTCCGGGGCGCCGTCGCCTTCGTGGGCTGCAACAACCCCAAGGTCCGCCCGGACACGGCCCACATTGAGCTCATGAAGAAGATGCTGAAAAACGACATCATCCTGGTGGTCTCCGGCTGTGCCGCCCAGGCGGCCGCCAAGTCCGGCCTCATGAGCAAGGACGCCAAGGAAATCTGCGGCGACGGCCTCAAGCGTGTCTGCGAGCTGGTGGGCATTCCCCCGGTGCTCCACATGGGCTCCTGCGTGGATATCTCCCGCATGATGGTCCTGGCCAGCGATATCGCCAAGGACTCCGGCTGGAACATCTCCCAGATTCCCCTGGTGGGCTGTGCCCCCGAGTGGATGAGCGAGAAGGCCGTCTCCATCGGCAACTACGTCGTCGCCACCGGTATCGATACCTTCCTGGGCGTGGACCCCTACACCAGAGGCTCCACCGAGGTCACTGAGCTCCTCCAGGGTGAGCACGGCATCAAGGATTGGGTCGAGGCTAAGTATACCGTGGAGCTGGATATCGAGAAGCTGGGCGACCGTATGATCGAGGCCATCGAGGCCAAGCGCGTAGCGCTGGGCATTTAAGGCATACATACTTTTCTTTTGTGAACAAAAGAAAAGTATCAAAAGAAAAAACTTTTTGCGCAAAACTTCGTTTTGCTTATGCCTTTTTATAAAATATAAATAGAGAAAGGCGTTAGCCTTTCGACAAAAGCTCTTTTTGATACTTTTTCCGTGGACCGCCTGAAAGGCGGTTTAGGCTCGCCGGCGCCCAGCGGGCGCCGTAAGCGGCGCTCTCGAGAAAAAGTATGAACAACCTTAAAGAATGAACAACCTCATGGGAGGGTTCCCGCATGAAAGTCGCCATCACTGGCAAGGGCGGGGTGGGCAAGACCACCTTTGCCTCCACCCTCTGCCGGCTCTACGCCCAGGAGGGCCGCGCCGTTCTGGCCGCGGACGTGGACCCGGACGCGAATCTGGGCCTGGCACTGGGGCTGACGGAGGAGGAGGTCAACGCCATCGTCCCCGTGTCCAAAATGAAGGAGCTGGCCCGGGAGCGGACGGCCGCCAACGAGTCCAACACCTTCTACAAGCTCAATCCAGAGGTCTCCGATCTGCCCGACAAGCTCTCCAAGGACGTAAACGGCGTAAAGCTGTTGGTGATGGGTACGGTAGACACCGGCGGCAGCGGCTGCGTCTGTCCGGAGCATGTGATGCTCAAGGCCATCCTGTCCAAGCTGGTGTTCCGCAAGGACGATGTGGTGGTGATGGATATGGAGGCGGGCCTGGAGCATCTGGGCCGGGGCACGGCCAGCATGATGGACCAGTTCATCGTGGTCATCGAGCCCGGCGCCCGGAGCATTCAGACCTATGAGCGCATCAAGCAGCTGGCTGCGGACATCGGCGTCACCAAGGTCCGGGTGGTGGCCAACAAGGTCCGGGACGCGCGGGACGAGGAGTTCCTCCGCTCGCGCATCCCCGCCCAGGACCTGCTGGGCTTCATCCACTACAGCGCCGACGTCATCGAGGCCGACCGCAGCGGCCAGTCCCCCTTCGACTACAGCCCCCAGGCCGTGGAGGAGATCCGCGCCATCAAAGCCCGCATGGACGCCGGGGAGTAGGGCATACGGCAGGCATACTTTTTCTTTGTGAACAAAGAAAAAGTATCAAAAAGAAAAACCTTTTGCGCAAAGCTCCGCTTTGCTTATGTTTTTCTTCTTTATGCGTCAAGGGGTTCAGCGCCCATCTGGACGGTCAAAGTGCCATCTATCGTCTCTAAAAAATACGGAGAAAGGCGAATGCCTTTCGACGAAAGCTCTTTTTGATTCTTTTTCTCTCGAGAAAAAGAATGAACAACCTGAACAACCTGATTTACAGAGAATCGTTAGGAGTGATTAATAACGTGAAAACATTATTTGAGCGCGTTTTCTCCGGCAACGACGAGATGTACGCCCTGGCGGTAAAGGCTGTGGACGAGGCCATGGCGAAGCTGGGGCCCGACGCCCCGGCGACCTTTGGCGACACGGCCTACTCCCTGCCCTGCTTCTACGCCATGACAGGCAAGAAGGTGGGCACTGTGGGCGAGGTCAAGGCCGCTCTGGAGAACGAGGTGAAGGGCTTCATGACCCGCAACAGCCGCACCAAGGACATCTTTACCTCCGGTGTGGCCACGGCTCTCTCCGCCGAGATCATTGAGCTGATGAAGTACGCCATGGCCGGCGGCAGTCCCTACGAGGACCCCGTCATGGGCCACTTCACCGACGCCCAGGTCCGTGAGCTGGGCGTACCTCTGGTTACCCGGGACATTCCCGGCGTAGCGGTGATCATTGGCGCGGCTCCCACGGCCGAGGAGGGCGTGGAGCTGGTGAAGCAGTACCAGTCCCAGGGCATCTTTGTCACGCTGGTGGGCGGCATCATTGACCAGTGCGTGGAGAAGGGCGTGAAGCTGGGCTTCAACGTGCGCAATGTGGCTCTGGGCCGCGACCTCTCCAGTGTGGCCCACGTGGTCAGCGTGGCTCTGCGGGCGGCGTTCATCTTCGGCGCCGTTCAGGCCGGCGACTACGACGGCATGTGGCGCTACACCATGGACCGCGTCTTTGCCTTTGTCAACGCCTACGCCCCTGTGGACGACATGACCGTGGCCTGCGGCGCGGGGGCCATTCAGCTGGGCTTCCCGGTGATCACCAACGACACCGAGGAGAACAACATGTTCCGGGTGCCCAAGAGCCTCATCATCCAGGAGGACACCACCAAGTTCAACGCCACCAGTCTGGAGGCCCGGGACATCAAGATCAAGATCACCAACGTGGACATTCCCGTGGCCTTCTCCTCCGCCTTTGAGGGCGAGATTGTCCGCCGGGGCGACATGCAGCTGGAGTTCGACGGCTCCCGCAAGACCGGCCTGGAGCTGGTGCGCAGCAAGGAGCTCAGCCAGGTGGAGGACCACCGGTTCACCCTCATCGGGCCGGACTTCGACGCCTTCGAGGTGGGCAGCAAGGTGGACTTCTGCATGGTGGCCGACGTGGCCGGCAAGAACATGACGCCGGACTTTGAGTCCGTCTTTGAGCGCAAGTTCCACGCCTACATCAACTGCATGGAGGGCGTCATGCACACTGGCCAGCGTGACGTGATCCGCATCCGCATCAGCAAGGCCGCCTTTGAGGCGGGCGTGCGGGCTAAGGACTTCGGCGAGGTGCTCTATGCCAAGCTGAAGAGCGACTACGACGCGGTGATCGACAAGTGTGAGGTCACCATCATCACCGACCCCGCGGAGTGCGCCAAGTTCCGCCAGGAGGTGGCCATTCCCGCCTACGACAAGCGGGACGAGCGCCTGGGGAGCCTCACGGACGAGAACGTGGACCAGTTCTACACCTGCATCATGTGCCAGTCCTTCTCCCCCAGCCACGTCTGCATTGTCACACCGGAGCGTCTGGGCCTGTGCGGCGCGGTGAGCTGGCTGGACGCCAAGGCCACCAACGAGCTGGACCCCTCCGGCCCCTGCCAGGTGGTCCCCAAGGCCCATGTGATCGACGAGAACATTGGCCGCTGGGAGGAGGTCAACGAGGCGGTCAACAAGTACAGCCAGGGCGCGCTGGAGTCCGTCACCCTCTACTCCATCATGGAGGACCCCATGACCAGCTGCGGCTGCTTCGAGTGCATCTGCGGCATTGAGCCCTTCTCCAACGGCGTGATTATCGTCAACCGGGAGCACGCCGGCATGACCCCCCTGGGCATGACCTTCTCCGAGATGGCCTCCATGACCGGCGGCGGCGTGCAGACCCCCGGCTTCATGGGCCACGGCAAGCACTTCATCGCCTCCAAGAAGTTCATGAAGGCCGAGGGCGGTCTGGGCCGCATCGTCTGGATGCCCAAGGCGCTGAAGGACCAGGTGGCCGAGCGGCTGAACCAGTCCGCCAAGGAGCTCTACGGCGTGGACAACTTCGCCGACATGATCGGCGACGAGACCGTCACCGAGGACGCCGAGGCCCTGCTGAACTTCCTCACCGAGAAGGGCCACCCCGTGCTGAGCATGGAGCCCCTGATGTAATCGAAGAAAATTTCTCTGCCCCCGTGCACATACTACAAGAGCTATGCTATAATAAACACAGCTAAGAATGTGGTGAGGCTCCGTACTCTCACAAAAAAGGCTGCCCCCCGGAGAGGTAGGCACTCTCCGGGGGGCAAACCTTAAGACATGCGTGAAGGGAAAACGCCTTTCCACAAAGTTTTGGCCGAGAAAACGCAGGAAAAGCCCGCCGAAAGGCGGGCTTTTCCTGTATAATTCAATTGACCAGCAGGTTATCTGACGATATAGCTTGAAGAACCGCCTTCCAGCTCCCACAGCCGTCTGTCCCGGCGAAAGGCCAGGCAGACCGCCACGCCGGCCAGCGCGATGATAAGGAACAGCGCCGCTGCGCCGCTGCCTTTGCCGGCGCCCAGCAGAAGGGCCAACGGCGCGTCCGCCCGGAGGTCCGCCATCAGGGGCTCCAGGACCCGGTCCACCAGGGCGCCCCCCAGCAGGTAGCCCACGGGGATGGTAAAGAACTGGAGGGTGTTTCGGGCCGCGTAGACCCGGCCCTGCATCTCCAAAGGGACGTGGAGCCGCAGCAGGGCGTCCATGTTGGCGTTCATCAGGGGGATGGGGAGCCACCCCAGCACCGCGCCGAAGCACCACACCGGCCAGCCCCGTCCCAGGGCCAACAGCAGGTTCTCCGTGCCCATGGAGATCAGCAGGCAGTTGCAGATGACCCGCACCCGGCTCTTGGGCGCGGGCAGCAGGGCCGCCAGGAGGCCCACGGCCAGGTTGGCCAGACCGGTGCACAGCTCCACCGCCCCCAGCACCGCCTCCCCGCCTCCGGGCCGGGAGAGCAGCATGGCCGGCAGGGCGGCATTGTACATGCTGGCAATCAGGTTGATGGCCGCGAGGAACAGCATCAGATCCAGCACGCCCCGGTGGTCTCTCAGCCACCGGACTCCCTCTCTCGCGGACTTCCCCAGGGACACCCGTTCCGCCGGGGCCACCCCCTCCGGGAGCCGGATCCACAGCGCCAGCGCCAGAAGGGCGGCGGCGCAGGTGAGAAGGTCAAAAGCGATCACCGCCTCCAGGCCCAGCAGGGTCAGCATGGCCGTAGCCAGCGCCGGGGCCAGTAGGGCCACCAGGGAGCTAGACAGGGCCCGCAGGCCCCCCACCCGCTGCGCTTGGCCCTTGGGGGTCAGCAGGGTGACCGCCACGTCGCTCACCGGCTGCTGGACGGTGTTCATCAGGCCGTTGAGGGCGTTGAGCAGGTACAGGTGCCAGATCTCCAGCCGCCCGGTCCGCAGCAGCGCCAACGCCGCCAGGGTGGTCAGGGCCGCGAAGCCGTCGCAGACGGCCATGGTTTTCCGCTTGTCCCACCGGTCCCCCAGACTGCCGGCAAAGATGCTCAGCGCCACATAGGGGGCGTAGGAACAGATGGAGAGCAGGGCCGTGGTCAGAGCCGAGCCCTCCCGCTGGTAGGACCAGATCACCAGCGCGAAGCTGGTCATAGCGCTGCCCAGGGCGGAGAGCGCCTGGGTGCTCCATAGAATCAGAAATTGCTCCAGTCCCCTCAGGGACGTAAAAAATCGCTTCATGCAGACTTTGCTCCTTTTCGTTTGATGCGTTTATGGGCAAAGTCTGTCCGGAGAGGCATACACTCTTTTCTTTGAAAAGAAAAGAATCAAAAGAAACTTTTTTGCTTATTGCTGGGGAAATCAGTTTCGCATATCCAGTGAAAAATTTTTTCTTGGATCTCGCCGACCGTGGGCCGCCCTGCGGGCGGCTTAGGGCTGGGGCGGGCAAAGGCCGCCTAACGCCGGGGCTATCGAGTAGATCGGCGCCTGCGGAAGCACAAAACGCACCTTGACAGCTGAATAGTTAAAAAATTGATTTCCCTGTTACAGTCCTCCATGCAGCTCTGTCCGGATCAGACCTTGCATGGAGCGAAGACAATGCAGAGCGGCACCGCGCTCACCTCCTTATCCTTATCAAAGCCGGAGCGGCGTTCACGCCTGCTGGCGCAGCTGCTCCCTGCTGTATTGCAGGGTGTAGAGCTGGTAGTACCGGCCCCGCCGGGCCAGGAGCTCCTGGTGGGTCCCCTGCTCGAGGATCTCCCCGCGGGCGAGGACGATGATGTTGTCCGCATGCTGGATGGTGCTCAGCCGGTGGGCCACGATGAGCATGGTGCCGATGTTCTTCATCTTCTCCAGGGAGTCCTGGATGAGGAGCTCCGTCTCCGTGTCGATGTTGGCGGTGGCCTCATCCAGGATCATCACCTCCGGCCGGTGGATGATGGTCCTGGCGAAGCTGAGCAGCTGCCGCTGGCCGGAGGAGAAGTTGCCGCCCCGCTCCCGGACCGCCTCGTCCAGGCCGCTGTCAAACTTGCCGATAAAGTCGTCGGCGTTGACGTAGCGGCAGGCGTCCCAGATCTCCTCGTCGCTGAAGCGCTCCTCCCGGAGCACGATGTTGCTGCGGATGGTGCCGGAGAAGAGGAACACGTCCTGGAGCATCTGGCCGAAGTGGCGGCGGAGGGAGGCTATCTTGATCCGGCGGATGTCAATGCCGTCAATGAGGATCTGTCCCTTTTGAATGTCGTAGTTCCGGCAGATCAGGGAGAGGATGGTGGTCTTGCCGGAGCCGGTGGAGCCCACCAGGGCCACGGTCTGCCTGGGGCTGACGTGGAAGGACACGCCCTTGAGCACCCACTCCCCGGGCACATAGGCGAACCACACGTCCTTGAACTCGATCTCCCCCCGGATCTCCTCCAGCTCCATGGCGTCCGGCTCGTCCACGATCTCCGGCTCCATGTCAAAGACGGTGAAGATCTTCTCCGCGGAGGCGAAGGCGGACTGGAGCATGTTGAACTGCTCCGCCAGGGTCTGGATGGGGTTGAAGAACTTGGAGATGTACATGTAGAAGGAGACGATGACGCTGCTGGTCAGGGTCTGGCCCAGGAAGGACGTGTCCCGGATGTACCCCTTGCCCCCCAGATACAAAAGGCACAGCACGGAGGAGATATAGAGCATGTAGACCATGGGGCGGAAGATGCCAAAGACGAAGATCTGGTTCTGCTTGGCCTTTTTCAGGCTCTCGCTCTTAGAGAGGAAGTCCTCCAGCTTCCGCTGCTCCTGGTTGAAGATCTGAGTGATCTTGATGCCGGAGAGGTTCTCGGAGAGGTAGGTGTTGATGTCCGTGGTCCGGTCCTTCACCACCCGGTAGACCCGCCGGGTGAACTTGCGGAAGATGACGGTGAAGAGGACCAGGAAGGGCACGAAGCACAGCACCATCAGCGTCAGCTGGTAGTTGAGCAGCAGCATGGCCGCCAGCACCCCCACCACGATGAGGCTGTTTTTTACCATGTTCACCAGCACGTTGGTGAACATCATGGAGATGGCGTTGGTGTCGTTGGTGACCCGGGTGACCAGCTTGCCCACGGGGATCTTGTTGAGCTGGTCGTGGGACAGGCTCTCGATGTGGGTAAAGAGGTCCTGGCGCAGGGCGGAGAGGATTTTCTGCCCCGCCTTCTGCATGATGATGGCCTGAAAGTAGGTGCAGATCATGGACACCACCAGGATGCCCGCGTAGACCGCCACCCAGCGGAAGAGGACGCTCAGCTCGAACCGGTCCTTAATAATCCCCTGAATGCGGCCCACAATGAGAGGGGCCACCAGGTCGTAAAGGATGGAGACCGCCATGATGACAAAAGCGATCAGAAATTCCTTCCAGTGGGGCCGGACATACTTCATCAGCCGCCGGATGATCTCCCCGTCCGGGATGTGGCGGTCAAAGCCCATGGCCTCCTTCCGGTTCTTGACGCCCAGGTAGGCGGCCACAAAGGCGACGGCAAAGGCGCCGATGATGGCGGCGACAATCAGGATTGGCAGATACTCACCCATTGCGGCTCTCCTCCTCCAGCTTTTGCAGATCTACCATGCGGCGGTAGGCTCCGCAGGTCTCGTACAGCGCGGCGTGGGTTCCCACGGCCGCGATCCGGCCGTCGTCCAGAAAGATCACCCGGTCCATCTGCTCAATGGTGGAGATGCGGTGGGCGATGAGAATGGTGGTCCGGCCCGCCCGGGTGGCGCGGAGATTGGCCAGAATGGTCCGCTCCGTCTGGGTGTCCACGGCGGAGACGGAGTCGTCCAGAATCAGAATGGGCGCGTCCTTCAGCAGGGCTCGGGCGATGGAAATGCGCTGCTTCTGCCCGCCGGAGACGGTGACACCCCGCTCCCCCAGGACCGTCTCATAGCCCTCGGAAAATTCCCGGATGTTGCCGTCCACGTCCGCCAGCACGGCGGCGGCCTCCACCGCGGTCCGGTCCGGGTCCCTGGTGGTAAAGCCGATGTTGTTGGCAATGGTGTCGCTGAAGAGGAAGTTGTCCTGGGGCACGTAGGCCGCGGCCTGGCGCACGTCCTGGATGGGGACGGAGTTGACATCCCGGCCGTCAATGAAGATGGTGCCGTCGGGCACGTTGCAGGTGCGCAATATCAGGTCCACCACCGTGGTCTTGCCGGCGCCGGTGCGGCCCACCAGGCCCACGTTCTCCCCGGCCTTGATGGTAAAGGACACGTCCCGGAGGGCGTCGTACTCCCCGTCCGGGTAGCGGAAGGTGAGGTTTCGAAACTCAATGTCCCCCCGGACCTCCCCCAGGGGCTCCACGCCGGGCCGGTCCGCCACGTCCTGCCTGGCGTCCAGCAGCGCGCTGATCCGCTTGAGAGAGGCCTTGCCCCGGCTGGTCATGTCGATGAGCTCGGACACCGCCATGATGGGCCAGACGATGGCGTTGAAGTAGCCGATGAACTCCATCAGCTGCCCGGCGTTGAAGGCGCCCTGGTAGACCAGGTAGCCGCCGTAGCCCAGAATGATGCACACCACCGACTCCACAAAGAGGGTGGTGAGAATCCGGAAGAGCACCGAGGCCCGGGTGAACTCCACGTTGGCCTTCTCGTTCTCCTTGTTCAGCTTCTGGAAGGCCCACAGCTCCCGGCCCTCCTTGACAAAGGCCTTGATCACCGCGATGCCGGAGAAGCTCTCCTGGGAGAAGTCGCTGAGCTTGGAGAAGGCCTCCTGGCGGATGTCCCACTTTTTACTCATGTACTGGCCCACCACCATGCTGGAGGCCAGCAGGAGGGCCATGGGGATCAGGGACAGCCCCGTCATCAGCGGGTCCATGTTCCACATCTTCGCCACCGACAGGCTCCCCAGCACCAGCACGTCCAGGACCATCAGAAAGCCGGAGCCGTAGCAGTCCTGCACCGTCTCCAGGTCGTTGGTAAACAGGCTCATGAGCCCGCCTACCTTGTTCTCCTGGTAGAACTGGCGGGAGAGGTCCTTGGCATGGCTGAACATCTCGTTGCGCAGATCCGTCTCCACCTTGATGGCCGCGCCGAAGATGCACACCCGCCACGCAAACCGGCAGAACACCACCGCCAGGATGATCCACACCATGGGCATGCAGATCCGGTCCAGGAGGAAGTCCATATCAAAAGCGAAGCGCTGTCCCTCCACCATCACATAGCCCTGGTTCATGCCGTTGATCACCATCTGGTAGAGATTGGGAATCACCAGCTGTAGGTAGTCCACCAGGACCAGCGCCGCCAGGCCCAGGAGGAGCCAGCCGGCATACTTGAAGTAGTATTTATTGATGTGCTTTCCGAATATCACAGCGCCGCATCTCCCTTCCGTCCCGCTGGGGGAAAACTGCATATGGCACATATTATATATCTCAGCCCGGAGAGAAGTCAAGAGATGGGGGGAAATATTCAAAAATATTCATTTTTCAATGCCCACGCGGGCGCCTGTCTACCCGATAACCCCGGGGGGATACCCCCGAGCCGCCAAGCAGATAGGCATTCGTGCTGCACCACAAGGAAGCCCTCCGGAGGAAAACTCCTCCGGAGGGCCTTGATTTCTATTTACCCAACGGCAATGAGCCGGGCGTCGGCGCGGCGCAGCGCGATGACAGCGCCGCACACGGCGTAAGCCACCGGGTCGCCCCATGGGCTCTCCTGGACGGCGGCCACGGACCGGCCCGGAACAAAGCCAAGCTCCAGCAGCCGGCGGCGCTGGTCCGCCGGGGCGCACAGCTCCGCCACGGTGGCCTGCCGGCCCACCGGCAGACGGTCCAATGTATTGATATCCTCCATCAGAGGCAGTTCTCCTTTCCTGTGGGAGGTATGCGGTATTGTGCGGGCGGGCAGCGCTCGCACCTGGAAGCAAAGACCATCTATTTATAAAGAATGCTATAAAAATACACAGCGGAGAAAGGCGGCAGTCTTTCGATAAAAGTTCTTTTTTGATTTTTTTCTTTCAAGAAAAAAGAATGTATGCCTAACGTATACCTCACGGCACACCCGCGGCTCACTCCAGTATACGCCCCGGGGCGCTCTCCTGTTCCAGGTAGGCCAGGACTCCGTCCGCGATTCCACGGGCCAGCTTGGCCTGGTAGTCCGGCTGGACCAGCTTCTCCAGCTCCGCCGGGGTGGACATATACCCGCACTCCACCAGGGCCGCCGGCATGGCGGCGGTACGCAGCACCGCCAGATTGGGCCGGGCCTCGGTGCCCATATCCCCGGCGCCGGTAGCGGCCATCATGGTCTCCCGCAGCGTCTCCGCCAGGGTCCAGCCGGGGGTGTCCTCGCTGAAGGCGGCGGTATAGATGCCCTCGGCGTCCGGATAGATCACGCTGGCGTTGCAGTGGACGCTGACAAAGAGATCCGCCTCCCATTCCGCCGCCATGACGGTGCGCTCATAGAGGTCCACGTCCTCGTCGCCGCTGCGGGTCATGTACACAGTGAGGCCCGCCTCCTCCAGAAGCGCCGCGGCCTGGGAGGCAATGGAGAGATTGAGATCCTTCTCCGCCGCGCCGCCGTAGCCAGCGCCGGTGCTCAGTCCGCCGTGTCCCGGGTCCAGCACAACCACAGCGGAGCGGGCCGCATCCGCCGGCCCGGAGATGACGGAGACGGTCCGCGTCTCCTGATCCCAGCGGACAGAGAAGCCCAGCGCCTCCGCCAGAGCCCGCAGGGGAACCATGGTGACGCCCTCGTCCGTTATGTACGCATTTGAGAAGGACTCCGGGGCCGCGCCGTCCACCAAAACGGTCACGCCCCTTCCAACGGCGTCAATTGCCGCGCCGGCAACAGGCAGGGTCAGCAGAACGATGAGGCACAGGGCCAGAAGAAGCGTCGCTTTTTTCATAGAGGTTGTTCCTTTCGTGCATAGACTTTCCTCTATTGTAGCGGATCAAAGCCCTCCGGCGCAAGCGGTAATATTTTGAAGTAGGAGAACATTCTTTTCCCGGGGGAAAGGGCCGGAGAGGCAAATAGAGGAGGGGCAGGCGATTCTCGCCCGCCCCTCCTCTATTTGCCGTCCGCCTCCTCCGGCGGATGGAACCACTGGTACACAGCCCTGGCGGCGCTTTTGGGCACCGCCTGCTCCAGCTCCTCCAGGGGGGCCTCCCGCACCGCCTTCACGCTCTTAAAGCGCTTGAGGAGAGCCATTTTTCTGGCCTCTCCCACACCGGGGATCTCGTCCAGGGCCGAGCCCCGGACTCTCTTGCCGTGGCTCTGGCGGTTGTAGGTAATGGCGAAGCGGTGGGTCTCCTCCTGGATGCGGCCAATGAGGGAGAAGACGGCCTGGTAATTCTGGATGCCGATCTCCTGACCCTCCGGCGTCACCAGGGCCCGGGTGCGGTGGCGGTCGTCCTTGACCATGCCGAAGATGGGCGTCGTCAGGCCAAACCGGTCCGTCACCCGGCGGGCCACCTTGGCGTGCTGCTCGCCGCCGTCGATGAGGAACACGTCCGGCAGGGGGGTGAAGCGCTTGTCCTGCTCCATGTAGTGGGTGAGCCGCCGGGTGAGGACCTCCTCCATGGATTTGTAGTCGTCCGGGTGTCCCTCCAGGTCCCTGATGCGGAAGCGGCGGTAGCGGTCCTTGGCGGGCCGGGAGCCGTGAAAGACCACCATGGAGGCCACAATGTCCTGGGCGCCGGTGTTGGAGATGTCGTAGGACTCCAGAATCGCGGGCGGGGCCTCCAGTCCCAGCAGCTTTCCCAGCAGCTCCAAGGTCCGGTCGCTTCGCTCCTGGCTGGTGGTCTGGCGCTCCGCCTCCTCCCGGGCGTTGTCGGCGGCCATCTGGAGGACCTGGGCCCGCTCCCCCCGCTGGGGAACCCGGATGGACACCCTGTGCCCCGCCTTCTCCGCCAGGAGCTGCTCGAGCACCTCCTGGTCCTCCAGAGCGGCGGGAACGCAGATCTCCCTGGGCAGGGCGCTGCGGCCTCCGTAGTACTGGAGCAGCAGCGCGGAGAGAATCTCCCCCGGATCCTCCAGGGCGGAGGCGGTGAAGAGCTCCGCCTCCCGGCCCGTCAGCTGGCCGTCCTCGTAGTGGAGCACCGCATAGCAGCACTTGGCCTCCAGGAAGAGGCCCCATACGTCGGTATCCGCGCAAACGCCGGCGATTACCTTCTGCCGCTTGCTGAGGACCTTGATGGCATCGATCCGGTCCCGGATGGCGGCGGCCTCCTCAAAGCGGAGAGCCTCAGCGGCGGAGAGCATCTCCTCCTCCAGCTGGGCAGTGACCAGGCGGACCTTGCCCTCCAGCAGCTGCACCGCCAGGCCGATGCGGCGGTTGTACTCCTCCGCCGTCATTTCAGGCCGGCAGAAGCCGTCGCACCGGCCCATGTGGTGGTTCAGGCAGGGCCGCTCCCTGCCGATGTCCCGGGGGAATTTCCTGTTGCAGGTGGGCAGGCGCAGAGCCAGCCGGATGGCATCCAGGGCGGAGCGGGTCTCCATCCGGCCGCCGAAGGGGCCGTAGTATTTCGCGCCGTCGCCGGCGGCCCGGCTCACAATGGAGAACCTGGGGTAGCTCTCCCGGCTGAGCCGGACGAAGGGATAGGCCTTGTCATCCTTGAGCAGAATGTTGTAGCGGGGCATGTACTGCTTGATGAGGGCGTTTTCCAGCACCAGGGCCTCGAACTCGCTGCCCACGATGATGGTGTCAAAGTGGTCCACCTGGCCCACCATGGCGTGGGTTTTCCAGTCGTGGCCCCGGCCGGCCTGGAAGTATTGGCTCACCCGGTTCTTCAGCTTCTTCGCCTTGCCCACGTAGATGACCGTGTCCTCCTTGTTGTGCATCAGGTACACGCCGGGAGCCAGGGGCAGGGAGTTGGCCTTTTCCAGAAGTTCTTCCTTGGTCATAGAGTTCTCCAAATACCAGTTGTTTATATCGTAACTCCGGCGGGACGCCGGAAATGCCTATCTATTCGGCAGCTTCGGGGGGAGTTCCGCGCCCCGGCGCGGGGCCGCTTTTTGACGCCAAAGAGCGGCCGGAAAAAGCGCCAGCCCTGCGGGCTGGACCCCTTGCTTCACGGTAGTCTTGGGGAAAACTACTCTGCTCAGCCGCTGAGTGAAAAGCGTCCTTCTGCGACCTTGACGTTCGTCCGGCTCCGCCTGCTGATCTTCCTGCGCACTACGTGAAATCCCCCGTAAAACAGCGGGGGTCCCGTGGAGCGCCGCAAAGCGGCGCTTTCGCGCTAAGGCCGCCGCGGGCGGCCCAGCGGGGGGTGAACCCCCGGTGCTGCCGAATCGATAGGCGCTCCCCGGTGTGTGCCCCTTAAAAACAAATAGAAAAGACTGCTTCGTTGCCGAAACAGTCTTTCATCTGTTCTGCGCTTATTCGCCGAAATCGCCGGAACGAACCAGCTCGGCCAGAGCCTCAACAGCCTCCTTCTCGTCGGAGCCATCGGCAATCAAGGTAATCGTAGTGCCCTTGACAATTCCCAGGGACAGGACGCCCAGGAGGCTCTTGGCGTTCACCCGGCGCTCGTCCTTCTCGACCCAAATGCCGCTCTTAAACTCATTGGCTTTCCGGATGAAATAGGTGGCAGGTCTCGCATGCAGACCAACCTCGTTGTTGATGGTGACTTCCTGCGTATACATAGGCCTATATCTCCTCTTCGTCGCAATCTCCATGTGGTTTATTAGCATCTCAGGAATGTATATAGTATGTTAACAAATTTCTGCCGCTCCGTCAATAGCACATTCCACAAATTTATTCCTGCAAACCCCGGCGTTTTCCGCGCTATATTATGGGAATTTTACAAAGAAGGGCGGCTTGTGCCCAATATTGTTACATAATTCACAGATTATAGGGCAGTATTCCCAGAAGCGACGCGTTTTATGCCGCAGCCTTCCATCCTACGCGGCAGGAGGAGAAATCGTGCAGAGCTACCCCCGCAGCTCCACTACCGTCACGCCGTCCTCCCCCTCGCCGTAGCGCCCCAGGCGGAAGCCCTTTACCGCCGGATGGCGCTTGAGGTGCTGGTGGACCGCCTTGCGCAGGGCGCCGGTGCCCTTGCCGTGGATGATAGTGACCGTGTTCAGCCGGCCCATGATGGCCCCGTCCAGGAACTGGTCCACCGCGATGTCCGCCTCGTCGGTCATCATGCCCCGGATGTCCAGCTCCGTGATGGCCGCCCGGGCCCCGGCCAGGCGGATGCCCGTGGCCACCTGGCGCTTGGCTTCCTTTTTCTCCCGGACCTCCGCCTCCTCGATCAGCCGCACGTCCGAGGCCTTCACCGTCAGCTTTACGTTGCCGGCAAGGAGCTGGAGCCGGTCGCCGATGACGGAGGTTACTACCCCCTGCCGCTTGGCGCCGGCCAGCTCCACCAGGTCCCCCTCCCGGATGGGCCGGCTGGGGGCGGGGACAGGCTCCCGGGGGTCCTCCGAAAAGCGCAGGCGCTCCTCCGCCTGGTTCAGCTGGCCCCGGATGGCGGCTCTGGCCTCGTTGACCGCCTGCCAGCTGCTGGCCTTCTCCTGCTGCCGGCGCAGCTGGGAGAGCTCTTCGAAGATGGCGTCCGCCTGGGCCCGGGCCTCCCGGATGATCCGGCGGGCCTCCGCCTCCCCCCGGGTCCGGGCGTTGTCCTTGGCCCGCTCCATCTGCTCCCGGAACTCCCGGGCCCGCTTGGCATCCGTCTCCCGCTGGGCCTTCAGGCGCTCCGCCTCGGTCTGGTCCTTCTCCAGACGCTGGCGCTTCTCCTCCAGGGCCGTGAGCACGTCCTCGAACCGGAGGGACTCGCTGTCCATCTGGGCCTTGGCCGTCTCGATCACCGCGCTGTCCAGCCCCAGACGCTGGGAGATGGCGAAGGCGTTGGACTTGCCCGGGATGCCGATGAGCAGCTTGTAGGTGGGCCGCAGGGTCTCCACGTCGAACTCGCAGCTGGCGTTTTCCACCCCCTCTGTGGTCATAGCGAAGGTCTTTAGCTCCGCGTAGTGGGTGGTGGCGGCGATCCGGCCGCCCCGGTCCCGGACGTGCTGGATGATGGCGATGGCCAGGGCCGCCCCCTCCACCGGGTCCGTGCCCGCCCCCAGCTCGTCAAAGAGAATGAGGCTGTGGCTGTCCGCCTCCTCCAAAATCTTCACGATGTTCACCATGTGGGCGGAGAAGGTGGAGAGACTCTGCTCGATGCTCTGCTCGTCGCCAATGTCCGCCAGCACCCGGTCAAAGACGCTGACCGCGCTGCGGTCGCCGGCGGGGATGTGGAGGCCGCACTGGGCCATGAGGGTCAGAAGGCCCAGGGTCTTGAGGCTCACGGTCTTGCCGCCGGTGTTGGGGCCGGTGATCACCAGTGTGTCGAATTTCTGCCCCAGCTCGATGTCAATGGGCACCGCCTTGCCGCTGTCCAGCAGGGGGTGGCGGGCCCGGCGGAGGGACACGCCGCCGTTTCGCCGGATCTCCGGCCGGCTGGCATCCATCCGGTAGCTCAGCTGCCCCCGGGCGAAGATCAGGTCCAGCCGCACCAGCAGGCCGTAGTCGGAGAGAATGTCGTTGCAACAGCCGGCCGCCTGGGCGGAGAGCTCCCGCAAAATCCGGTCGATCTCCTTTTTCTCCTTGGCCTCCAGCTCCTTGAGCTCGTTGTTGGCCTGGACCACCCCCATGGGCTCCACGAATACGGTGGCCCCGCTGGAGGATATGTCGTGGACCAGCCCCGGCAGGCTGGAGCGGAACTCCGACTTCACCGGCACCACGAACCGCCCGTCCCGCTGGGTGATAATGGCCTCCTGGAGCACCTTGCTGTAGCTCTGGGAGGAGATGATCTTTTGCAGGATGGACCGGCCCCTGGCGGCCGCGTTCCGCTTGTGGCGGCGGATGTCCGCCAGGGCGGGGCTGGCGGTGTCCGCGATCACGTCCTCCTCCAGAATGGAGGAAGTGATCCGCTCCTCCAGGTAGTGGTTCCCCCGCAGGGAGCGGAAGAGGGGGTCCAGCACCGTCTCTTTGCCGCTCTCCTCGTTGAAGTAGTCCTTTACCCGCCGGGCACACCGCAGCAGCCCCGCGATGTCCAGCAGCTCCCGGGTGTTCAGCGCCCCGCCGTGGTCCGCCCGGTACAGACTCTCCGCCACCGGCTTGATCCGGTCAAAGGCCGGCGCGCCCCGCAGCCCAATCCGCTCCCGGGCCGCGTCCGTCTCGTCCTGGAGACGCTTTACCTCGTCTACATCCGTTTGAGGGACCAGGGCCAGCGCCTTCTCCTTCGCCTCCGCACTGCTCGCCTGATCCGCCAGCATCTTCAATACCGCCGGCAGCTCCAGCGTCCGGATGGATTTATCGAAAAGTTCACTCATACGTAAGACTCCTTAATTTGGGCATACATTCTTTTTCTTTGTGAACAAGGAAAAAGAATCAAAAAGAAAAACCTTTTGCGCGAAACTACGTTTCGCTTATCTTATGTATACTATCTGCGCAAACCTCTGCAAAATATGAGAGCAAAGTCGATGGCCTCCCCGGCCTCCCCGCACAGGCCCATCACGCTGTTGATGAGCACGTCCTTCGGCGCCAGGTCCGGATCCAGCGTGGTCATGGCCAGGCGCTGGTACTCATTGGCCGTCATAGCAGTCCGCCTCCTTGCAGGCTCTTATAGAAATCCAGGGTTTTGAACCCCCGCTCCAGGGTGGCGTGGACGTAGGCCTCCCCGGCGTCCGCCAGCTTTTTCAGGTCCGGCTCCGCCAGGGCGAAGCTGTAGAGCCGCTTGGGGTCTCCGTAGAGGACCCGCCGCAGGGCCGCCAGGCCCCCCGGAGAGAGGGGCATGGCCAGGCCCCGCTCCCCCCTGCCGCATTTCCCACAGCAGACGACGCCCTCCCGGATATCCAGCGCAGGCTCCTCCGGGTCCGGCCTGCCGCAGTAGGCGCAGGCGTCCGCCAAAGGCTCGAAGCCGATGAGGCTCATCAGCTTCAGCTCAAAGGCCGCCTTTACCTGTAGGGGCGGCTTTTTCAGGTTCCCCAGGGCGTAGAGGGCGTTGAGCAGCAGAGAGAGGATCGCCCCGCTCTCCACGTCCTCCAGGGCCGACGCCTCCGTCAGCTCCGCGAAGTAGCTGGCCAGGCTGAAAAGCTCGATGTCCCGCCGGACCGCCTCAAAGAGCTCCACGGTGTTCCCCTCGCTGAGGTACTGCCACCCCCGGCTCTCGCTGAGGGTCAGCTCCGAGTAGGCCAGCAGCTGGGTACAGGCCGTCACCCGGCTCCTCCGGCTCCGAGCCCCCTTGGCGAGTACCGTCAGCTTTCCGGCCTCCGTGAGGACGGTCAATATCTTGTCGCTCTCCTTGGTGTCCGCCGCCCGCAGGACAATCCCCCGGACTACCGTGCGCTCTCTTGCCATGTCCCGTTTCCTTTCGGCATGCATACTTTTTCTTTGTGAACAAAGAAAAAGTATCAAAAAGAAAAACTTTTGGCGCAAAGCTCCGCTTTGCTTATGGTTCTGATATGTACGCCCCTGAAGGGCGCGTCAGTGTGTCGAAAAAATATCACGCAATCCGGGAATGCAGGGGGAGCTCGAGGGGGCGAAGCCCACCTCGAATGAAATCTGCTGCCCCGAAAAACCGGCGAAGCCGGCGTTCGGCGAACGTAGTGAGGACTTTTGTGACAGCACAGCTGTCACAAAAGTAACGGCGGCATTGGGCTGTCGGTAAAGTCCGCCGGACTTTACCGACAGCCTGTACGCGCGTCAATCCTGCTCCGGCTCCTTTTCGTCCTCCGCCTTCTCCCGCTCTCTGAGCAGATAGAACTCCGGCGCGCCGGTCTGCCAGAACAGGCCCCAATATCCGTCCTCCATGGCTCCAGTCCTCCTGACCCTAGGATGGGCTGGAAGCTTGTCGGATATGAGTGGTAAGTTGTGGGTGAGCCGGAAGGGCTACTGCTCGTCGTATCCAAAGGAGCGGATATAGTTTACATTATCTCTCCAGTTTTCCTTTACCTTCACCCAGGTTTGCAGATAGACCTTGGCCCCCATGAACCGCTCGATATCCTCCCGGGCGTGGGAGCTGATCTTCTTGAGCATGGCCCCGCTTTTGCCGATGATAATGCCCTTGTGGCTGGATTTTTCGCAGTAGATGGTGACATCCAGGTCGATGATGCCGGAGTCCCGCTCCGAGAACTTGGTCACCTCAATGGCCGTGCCGTGGGGGACCTCCTTGTCCAGGTTCCTTAGCAGCTTCTCCCGGACGATCTCCGAGACGATTTGCCGCTCCGGCTGGTCGGTATTCATGCCCTCCGGGAAGAGCGGGGGGCCGGGGACGGCGTACCGCTCCAGCTGCTCCATCAGCTCCTCCAGTCCCTCCTTCCGCTGGGCGGAGATGGGAATGATGGCGTCAAAGGCGTGGGCCGCGCCGTAGACCGCCATCACCTCCAGCAGCTGGGCCTTTTCCACGGTGTCGATCTTGTTGATCACCAGCACGGCGGGAAGCTTCTCCTCCTTGATCCGGTCGATGAGGGCCTGCTCCGGCGCGCCCACGTTGGCAATGGGCTCCGCCAGCAGGCACACGCCCTCCACGTCCGCCACGGAGTCCCGCACCACCTTGACCATGTAGTCCCCCAGGCGGGTCCGGGGCCTGTGGAAGCCCGGCGTGTCCAGAAAGACGAACTGGGCGTCCCCCCGGTTCACCACGCCGCAGATCCGGTTCCGGGTGGTCTGGGGCTTGGAGGAGACGATGGCGATCTTCTCCCCCACCAGGGCGTTCATCAGGGTGGACTTGCCCACGTTGGGCCGTCCGGCGATGGTAATCATGGCGGTTTTCTTGATGTCATTCATGTCAGGTGATCCTCAACTTTCTGAATGTTCCGGCGTTGAGCGGTTCGCCGGTTTTCTGCCGTACAAAATTATGGGCGGGTTAGGGGCTTTTCCGTTTGAATGTACAGCCCCCGCTGGAAAACGATGTTGAATCCAACTGTTCGGAGGAAAGCTTTAGATGGCGTCGTCAATAAAGATGTGATATAATAGTCCCCAAGAAGAAGCGGGAGGGCAGAAAAATGGCAAGAGAACAGCATCGACATGATATAAGCGACAGGGGGTGGGAGAAAATCAGACCAT
>CATLAL010000014.1 GCA_949878425.1 uncultured Oscillospiraceae bacterium | reverse complement strand
GACAGTGCCAACATGAGCGCCATTGTTTTTCTTTTCATATTTTCTTCCTCGCACTTGTTTGTATTTTGAACCGCCGCGCCAGACGGTAGGTTCAACTGTCTCAACGGTTCAGCCGTTGGGGGTGGTACTTCCATTCCCGGCCCCCACAGGCTTTCCCGTGTGAGACAACAAAAGCGGCGCAGGGATTTCAAATTCCCTACACCGCTAACAAGCGCACAGCTACATTCTCCCCCTTGATAAAACGAATAGAACGGGGTATAATGAAAAACGGGCGCAGTTATATCTGCTGTGTGGGAGAGGCCTATTCTCCTGCATAGGGCCGGACGGGTGCTGGTAACACCTTTCCGGCCTGCCTTTTTTGTTGTCCGCTATTATTATATATGTTTTGACAAGGAAATGCAATAGGGCATTTACGCAAAAGAAGGGGTTCCGAGGGGAAACGGAACGTGTCCCCCGGCAAGTAAGGGATGGAGAGGCGCGCCTCGGTTCCCGTTACTTGCATTTTGCGCTCTTACATATGCGGGATTGTGTGGTAAGGTATCTGCAAGAGGAGTTATTGTTTGCGGCGGGAGCGGCAAGCAACAATTGCCCGGTCAATGCCTAACATTTCTTGAATGGCTCGGAAAAGAAACCAAGTCGGCGGATAAGCAATCCCAGGATTGCAAGAAAGTAGTCAGAAACGCAACCTGGGAAGATGGTGATATGCTACAGCGCACTATGGCAACCATACAGGCAGATTCAACCCTTGATTGCCTAAAAAAAGTAGGAGAGGCATACAAAGCCTACAGGACGGCTGGGCGGGGGTAAGGGTAAAGGCCATAAAAAATGAAGCGGCCCAGAGACAGCACACGCCGCCTCCAGGCCGGGAGGGAGATGCCAAATGAGCAAGGAAATACCCTGGTATCTACGGCCACAATTCCTGGAATCAGAAACCGAAATAAAAGACCGCCGCGCATTGGAGGCGGCAGCGGTCAAGAGAGCATGAAAAAAGGCACCCAGCCACATAGGCCGGATGCCTTTTCATTTACCGCTTTTTCATGAGCGGCAGGGACAGAACGAACACAGGACCAACGAAATAAATCGTTGCCCGGTTCGTCTGGCCCCCCTTTGCAATAAGTGGGTAAAATCGATTTTCTTTCGAGATTGCTCCCCAAACCAAATCGAAGCCCAGCGAAGCGGGTTTGATTTGGAAAGGAGGAGCAGCGCAATGAGCGCGCTCTGACTTTTGAAAAAGTCGGAGCAAGCGATATGTAGCTTGCTCCGACGTGGTGGAGGTGAGGAGAGTCGAACTCCTGTCCGAAAACAATTCCGCGGGATGTTCTCCGGGCGCAGACGGTTATTGCGGGCGGGTTCCCGCCCAATTCCCCTTCCAGCCGGCAAGCCGTCAGGCCGTCAGGTCAGGTGAGAGTCATGATGCATGGCACGGTCAACTCTTTCCGTACGCACGTTCACCGCTAAACGACGCCCTTCTTAAGCCGCGGTACTCTTAAGTCGGACGGCCGCCATTAATCAGGCAGCGAGAAGAACAGTATTATTATCGTTCTTTAATTTATAAAGGTGCCCGTTGTTAAGGTGGCCAGGCGCCACCGCCCGCTGATCCCGTTTCCTCATCCCCGTCGAAACCGGTACACCCCCATGATCCCTTTTACTATACCACAGTTTCCACGCAAAAACAAGGGGAATTTGCCGCCATTTTCGTCTGCTGTCAGAGCTTCCGTTGGGCCAGCTCCAGCAGGCTCTGGCCCTTGAGGGCCCGCTCCAGCAGCAGCGGGAGTGTCTCCGGGGCGCAGGCGAAGCAGGGGATATCCATAGCCGCGATCTTCTCAGCAGTCACGGCGTCGTAGTAGGGCTTGCCGCCGTCGGCAATGGCCAGCAGGACCACCGCCGTCACGCCGGAGGCCTTCAGCTCCTCCAGCCGGCGCAGCAGGGCCGCCCGATTGCCCCCCTCCTCCAGATCGGAGATGAGGAAAAAGAGGGTCTTTGCCGGCGTCTCTACCAGCCCCTGGCAGTAGGCGACGGACTTGGCGATGTCGGTGCCGCCCCCCATCTGAAAGCCGAAGAGCAGGTCCACCGGGTCCGCGCACAGGGGCGTCAGGTCCATGATCTCCGTGTCAAAGGCCACCACGCTGGTCTTTACGGCGGACATAGAGGCCAGAATACAGGCCATCACCGAGGAGTAGAGGATAGACTGTCCCATGGAGCCGCTCTGGTCGATGTCCAGAATCACGTGCCAGCGGTTCACCCGGCTGGACCGGTCGAAGAACCACACCCGCTCCGGGACAATCGTTTTCAGCTCCCTGTTGTAGTTTCTGAGGTTGCGCCGGATGGTATAAGGGAAGTCGATGGCCGCCGCGGAGGGCAGTGGGGAGTGGGCCCGGCGGTTGAGGGCCGCCGTTACGGCCCGGCGGACGTCGCTGTCCAGCAGCTTGTTGATCTCCTCCACAATTCTGCGGATGAACCGCCGGGCGGACTCCTTGGATTTTTTCGGGATCTGGTCCTTGAGCATCAGCAGGGTGGCGGCCAGATTCAGATCCGGCTCCAGGCCCTCCAGGAGCTCCGGCTCCAGCAGCAGCTGCTTGAGCCCCTTGCGCTCAATGGCGTCGTTTTGCACCACCGCCACAATCTCCGGGTCAAAGAGGGAGCGCAGATCCCCCAGCCACTTGGAGAGGAGGGGGGCGGCGGGGCCCTTTCCCCCGCCGGGCCCGAAGCTCTCCCCCGGTCCGCCGTAGATGGCGGCCAGCGCTCCGTCCAGCAGCAGCTCCTCCTGGGTCAGCCCGCCGGAGCCCATGCCGCTGAAGGACGCCTCCGTCTCCGACCCCAGAATCAGCCGCCAGCGAGATCGTTGTTCTGCCTGTTCCATAGAATACCTCCAGGGTTTTTGCTTCCTTTTCTTTCAGGAAAAAGAAGCAAAAGGAACTTTGGTCGAAAGGCTGCCGCCTTTCTCCTGCTCTATATGATGTGTGCCCGTCTGCCTGTCCGTCTGCCTCAGATGTCGTCAAAATCGAACTCGTCCAGGCCGCTGAGCGTCTCCTGCTCCGTCCCGGTGAGATTGCTCATCAGCGCCTCCGCCGCCTGTTGGGCGTTGACGCCCCAGAGCTCCCCCAGATTCTCCGCGATGTCGTTCTTTTCCGACGGCGTAAAGCCGGCAAACGCCCGGCGAAGGAACACCAGGGCCCGGCGGAAGGCCGCGTCGTCCAGGCTGCTCAGGTAGCTGTCCAGGCTCCGCCACAGGGACAGGCGGGCGATGAGGGCATAGCGGTTCTTCCCCGCCAGGCCCTCGAACCACCCGGCCCCCAGGTCCGCAGGGACGCCGGGGGAGAGCCGCCGGGCCACCTCCCGGCTCAATAGCTCCTCCTCCGCCGCCCCCCGCTCCAGCAGGATGGCCATGGCGAAGCCGGAGCACCGGGTGTTCAGGTCGTCCCGGTTCGAGATCTCCGCCAGCAGGGCCAGCCACCGATCCTCCTCCAAAAAGTCGTGGCTGAGCTGGAGGGTGTTGAGCCGGTCCATGGCCCCCGTGACGGCGGGGGCGGACCTGGCGTCGCAGACGCAGGCGTCCGCCAGGGTGAGGCAGGCGCGCAGGTAGAGCTGCCGGAGCAGCGGGACCACCGGCGCGCTGTCGAAGCGGCGCAGATCGCCGTAGCGCACCGTCAGGCTCAGCCGCTGGGCGGTCTCCGCCACGTCGGCGATGGCGGCGGCGTCCACGCTCAGTCCCTGGAGCACGGAGAGGGCGTGGGCCGCGGCGGCGGGCATGCCGCAGAGGAAGGCGTCCTGGAAAATGGCGGCGGCCTGGGCGATGGTGGCGCTTCGCGCCGCCCGCTCCTTCAGGGCAAAGGCGGCGGCGCCCTCAATGGTGTCCCCCAGCAGGGAGGATTCCACAATCTCGATCTCCGCCTCCGGGGTCCAGCGCAGATCCCAGTACTCCCCCCAGCTGGCGTCCCTCTGCCGGGAGGGGAGAAGGGCGGCAAAGGGGATGTTCAGCACCCGCAGGCGGTGGAGGAAGAAGGACCGGCGCAGGTCAATGAGGGCCGCCTTCTCCGACTGGACGTTCAGCCGCTCCCGCAGGTCCAGGTCCAGCCGCTGGGTCTGGGCGGTGCGGAAGCGCTCCAGCCGCAGCTCCCGGAGCTGGCGGTAGAAGTCCTCCTGGACCGACGTGCGGCCCACCCCCTCCGGGAGGGCGCCGATGGTTTTCCCGATCTCCGTGTCCGCCGCCGCCAGGGCCAGCTCCGAGAAGCTGCCGTGGCCCATGGCGGCAACGCTGGCGTCCCGCAGGTCCGCCAGGGCGGGCCGGGCGCTGCCCCGCATGGCGGAGAGGACCTGGGCCAGCCGCGCGGCCTCGATCACCTCCGCGGAGGAGACCAGGTTCCCCGCCCGCCGGTGGGCGGCGGCCAGGGCCGTGAGGTAGAGATAGGGCGTATCCTCCGGCCTGCCCCGGTTCAGGGCCTCCCACAGCAGCTCGAAATAGGCGGGAGCCCTGTTCCCCGCGCCGTAGCCGGAGTGGGAGGACAGCCGGTAGTAGGAGTAGGGCATCAGGGCGGTGCAGCAGTCCGCCCGGGGCAGGGAGGCGTACTCCCCGTCGGTCATGGGCTCGTTTTCCTCCAGGCCGGAGACGTGGAAGGCCCCGCAGACGCAGAAGATCCTCTCCGGCGCTGTGCCGGCGTCCACGGCCTGCCGGATCACCCGCTTCATGTGGGCCTCCCGCACCGCGGTCTCAGCGGCCATGCGGGGACTCTCCCATGAGGCATCCCGGAGCTCCCGGCCAAAGGCGGCGCAGGCGGCCCGGTAGTCCTCCCCGCCGGTGAGCTGCTCGAAATTTCGCTCCCAGAAGGTGTCGTGGTCCTCGCCGGTGAGGGTCTCCAGCCGGCGGTAGACGCTCTCCGTGGTCTGGCCCCCGCCATCCTCCTCCGGCTCCTCCGGCCGCTCCGGCCCCATGGCCAGGAACGCCGCCGAGGGCAGGTCCATGAACCGGCACGCCGCGCCGTTCTCGTGGGCCCACCGGATGGCCTGGACCTCCGGGGAGTAGACCGCGAAGGGGTAGAGGATGGTGCGCACCGGCGCCTGGCGGGTGTAGGCCATCATGGCGGCGGGGAATACGGTCTCCGGGTGGCAGAGCCAGGCCATCTGGTCGTTGAAATCGCTGGGCCCCTCCACCAGCACCAGCTCCGGCCGGACCCGGTCCAGCTCCCGGCGCAGGTGGAAGGCCGCCGCCGGGGACAGGTGGCGCACCCCGAAGAGCAGGGGGCCCCCCGTCACGGGTTCAGCTCCCGGCAGGCCCGGTAGAGGCGCAGCCACTCGCCGCCCCGCTTCTTCATCACGTTCTCCAAATACTCCTTCCAGGAGATATAGTCCTTCTCCTCGTCCTTTACCACCGCGCCCTGGAGGGCGGCGGCCAGGTCGCTGTCGGTGACGCCCCCGTCCCCGAAGCTCCCCGCCAGGGCCATGGAGTTTGCCAGCAGGGAGATGGCCTCGGCGGTGGAGAGGACGCCGCTGGTCCCCTTCAGCTTCTGCTTGCCGTCCAGGGTGGCCCCGGAGCGCAGCTCCCGGAAGATGGTCACCACCTTCTCCACCGTGTCCGCGTCCGGCTCCCGGGCGTTCAGGTCCAGGCCGTTGGAGAGCTGGGAGACCCGGGTGGAGACGATCTCCATCTCCGTGGCCATGTCCGAGGGCGTGGGCAGGACCACGATGTTGAAGCGCCGCTTCAGGGCGGCGGACATGTCATTGACCCCCTTGTCCCGGGTGTTGGCGGTGGCGATGAGGGAGAAGCCCTTGGCCGCCGGGACCTCCAGGGCCAGCTCCGGCACGCTCAGCCGCTTCTCCGAGAGGATGGAGATGAGGGCGTCCTGGACCTCGCTGGCGCACCGGGAGATCTCCTCCACCCGGGCGATGGACCCGGTCTCCATGGCCCGGTACACCGGACTTTTCACCATGGCCTCCGGGCAGGGGCCCTTGGCGATGAGCATGGCGTAGTTCCAGGAGTAGCGGATCTGCTCCTCCGTGGTGCCCGCCGTGCCCTGGACAACCTTGGTGGAGTCGCCGTTGACGGCGGCGGCCAGGTGCTCCGAGAGCCAGGATTTTGCCGTGCCCGGCTCCCCGATGAGGAGCAGCGCCCGGTCCGTCACCAGGGTGGCGATGGCGATCTCCACCAGGCGCCGGTTCCCCATGTACTTGGGCGTGATCTCCACGCCCTTGACCCGCGTGTTGCCCTCGATGTAGGCCAGCACCGACCGGGGGCTCATCCGCCAGCCGGTGGGCACGGCCTCCCGCTCCGCCGAGATCAGGGCGTCCAGCTCCCTCTGATAGAGCGCCTCCGCCGGGAGGCGCTGTACGTTTGCAGCAGACATATGGCTCCGCACTCCTTTGCTCGTATGTTCACAGTATTACCGCATTTTCCACCAGTCGTTCCACTCCGGGAAGGGCTCCCCCGCCCGGAGCCGCTCTGCGGTCCAGGGGAGGGCCCGCTGGGCCTGGGGCACGTCCTCCCTGCGCACGCACTTGGACCGGGCGAAGAGCCCCAGTATGGCGGCGGTCTCCTCCGGCGGCAGCGTCCGGGCCGCCTCGGCGCAGAAGTCCCAGATGTGGTAGAGGTAGTAGGTCTTGACGCTCCTGCCCAGGGCCTCCTCCAGGGCCCCCCGGGGGCTTCCGCCGCAGCGGAGGACCAGCCTGCCGTAGGTGTACCAGTCCGCCGCCTCCACCATGCGCCGGCGGAAGTAGGCGGACAGGGCCCGGCAGTGCTCCGGGTCCGCCGGGTCCATCAGGCCGGTGAGGGTGGCCTCGAAGGACCCCAGGGGCGCGCCGCCGGGGAAGGAGGGGTACCAGGTCTGCTTGCCGGGCAGGTCCCGCCAGGCCGCCTCCAGCAGCCGGAGCGCCCACCGCCGGTCCAGGGGGCCGGCCAGGCCCTGGCGCAGCCGGAGCAGGATGGCCAGCATGGCCTCGTGGCAGCTGCGCTTTGCGCCGCTGTCCAGGAGGGGCTTCTTGGTCAGCAGGTAGGGGGAGAACTGGCCGTACACCTCCGAGGCCGGCCGGGTCAGCGACGCCGCGGCGAAGGCGTGGGGCAGGTAGACCGCCCGCTTCGGGTCCCTCCCGTGGAGCTCCTCCGCCAAAGCGGCCAGAGGTGCGGCCCCGGTCTCGCAGATGCCCCGCAGCAGGCACTCCGAGAGCTGGCCCGCCAGGGGATAGGGCTGGCTGATGTGGTTTTTCAGGCGGCCGAACCGCTCCAGGCGTCCGTCCGCCCACCGCCACAGCTCCAGCATGGCCGGGGAGCTCTTCCCCCGGGCGGCCCGGAGCCAGCGCTCCAGGTCCTCCTGGTCCTCCCTTGAGACCTTCTCCTGCCCCGCGTCCAGGGCCTCCTCCAGCTTCGCCAGCCGCTGGCCCAGACCCGCGGCGGCCAGGTCCGAGGCCCAGAGGGTCTCGGAGGACTCCAGGAAGTCCGCTGAGGTGCTGTTTTTCGCCAGCTCCCCGGTCCAGAAGGCCCGGACGCTCTCGCCCTCCTGCCTGGCCAGGGCCCCCAGGGCGGCTTCCCGGTTTTTGCCCCGTTCGCTTCCCGCCAGCTCCAGCAGCAGCGCCGTGTTGGCCCCGTCTCCGCCCAGAGCGCTTATCACCGCCGCCCGCACGTCCTTTTTGGCCTGGGACAGGACCTCCCGGAGCCAGGGCGTGGCCCCGGCCCCCTCCAGGGCGGCGATTACCTCCACCCGGCGGACCATGTCCCGCTTTCCCGCGGGGTCGAAGTCCCGCTTCAGGAGGGGGAGCGCCGCGGGCCCCAGGGAGCGGAGGATTTTGGCATTACGCTCGGCAATCTCCCCGTAGCTGTCCCCCAGGCCGCTGACAACGGCGGGCAGCACCCGGAAGTCGGAGAAAAACTCCGGGTGGCTCTCCCAGACGGACTCGATCAGCTCCAACCGCCCGCCGCCGGTGGTGGTGAGAGCGTTGAGCAGGGGCTGCAGCTGGCTCCAGGGGATCTGCCGGCAGGTCCCGCCGCCCTGGGGCAGGGGTTCCAGCTCCCCCTCCGCCCCGGTTTTAGCCTGGGTGTACGCCACCGCGTCCACCAGGGCCAGCAGGTCCAGCAGCGCGCTGGAGCGCCCCTCCGCTGGGGCGGCCAGGAGCTTCTCCAGGCCGGCGGCGATCTTCGCCAGCACCGGGCTGGCTCCCGCCAGGGGCGTCAGGGCCTCCAGGGCCCGCCGGAGGCGGAAGTCCTCCCCCACCAGGCCCGTGCCGGCTACGGCGGCGTACTCCAGCCGCTCCTTCACATCGTAGAGAGGTTGTAGATTCATGTCAGCGCCTCCTTAATAGTGCAGCCGGATGATCTCCGCCGGCGTGACGACGCTGTAGGGGTGCAGGCACAGGGAGCGGTCCCGGCCGTCGTAGAACATCAGGCCGAAGAGGGCGCTGCCCAGGGGGATCTCCCCCGGCAGGAGCGCCAGCCGGGAGCAGGCGGCGCGGTTCGCCCCCTCCTCCGCCCGGTCCCGCAGAACGATGCGGTCTCCCGCCGGGTCCTCCAGAACGAACTCACCGCCAATCCGGCCCACCCGGCCGATGGGGACCAGGGCGGAGAGGAACTTGTCCGCCAGGGTGTTTTTGATCTGCCCCTTGGCCCGCTTCACCGCCGGGGCCAGGCCCGGCTGGGCCAGCCGGGGCAGGGCGGAGTGCTCCTCCGGGGTGACGGGGCGGGAGGAGCAGGTCTCCCAGCGGACGCGGCGGTCCCCCTCACCGGGGTAGAGATACAGCGTGGGCGTCTCCACCAGGTCAAAACGGCTGTCCTCCCCCCGGACGTACTTGAGGGCCTTCAGGGGACGCAGATTGCGGGTCTGGAAGATCTCGCCGCCGTCCAGGTCCAGCCACCAGCCCCGCTCCACGTATTCCCGTTTCGCCTGGTCCACCGCCACGTCAAAGGACAGCTGCACCAGACGGGCGTTCTCCCGGTAGGAGCCGATGGCCTTCAGCTCCTCCAGCCGCCAGACGCCGCCCAGGGCCTCATAGAGGGCGGAGTCCCCGGCGGAGAAATTTCCCGACTCCAGCTTCTCCGTCAGGAGGACCCGGGACTTCTTTATCGTGGCCCGCAGGGCGATGAGAATCCGCAGCGCCTCTTCGTAGGCGGCCTCCGCCTGGTCCGGGGCGCTCTGGACCGTACGCACCGTGAGGGCGATGCGGGTGAGGGCGGTCTGGGGCCCGGTGAGGTAGCAGCTGCCCAGATCCTTGGCCAGCTTCTCATAGGTCTGGGCGGAGCTGCCCGCCAGGGTCCCCAGGCCGGAGGAGAGCAGGTCCTCCGCCAGCTTCTCCGCCAGGTCCAGCCCCTCCAGCTGCTTGGTCAGCTTTTTCCTTTGGGCCGCGGCGTTGGGCTTTCTCTCCTTGGGCGGCGCGGCCTCCCTCTTGGCGGCCCGGGCGGCCTGCCTGGCCCGCTTCTCCGCCAGGTCCTGGGGCATATCCGCCGTCTGAAAGGGACGACCGGCCAGAATCTCGAAGAGGAGGCCCAGAGCGTGCTTGCAGGGGAATTGCCGGCTGGGGCAGGAGCAGCGGCACACCGGCGCGCCGTCCCCGCTCCAGTCCGCGGACACGCGGTAGGGCGTCTTTCCGCTGCCGGCGCAGTCGGCCCAGTACAGCGTGCCGTCCTCCGTCCGGCAGCGGCCGGAGAAGGCCCCCTTTTTCGAGAGCTTCCTCCCGTTTTCCGCCGCCGCCGGGTTGGGGGCCTGGAGCAGAATGAATTGTTCCGTCAGTTCCATGTGGGTGGACTCCCTCCTGTCATATATAGGGCCTGTTTGAAAAATGTCAGCATGCCCAAACGGCAGGTCTGTTCCCGCCATGCATTGCCAATTTTCCTTGCAATACATCCAGTGTTCCTGCGTCAAATCGGCTTCGTCTGGCGAAAAAATCCCTCACTCCTGGGCATATTCCCATTGTTCAAACAGCGCCTAGTGGGCCGGCCCTAAGCTTTACCGCTTTTCAACTGTGGTCACTATATCGGGGATATCCTACCACATTCTGCTCCTGGACGCAAGGCCGATGGCCGGCGCGGAAATTTTTTTTGGAGGAGGGAACTTTTTCCCTCCCCGCGCGTCTTAACGGATAAGAGAGCCAAAAAATACAGGAGGTGCGCAGAATGAAAAAATTTTTCAGCTTTGTTTTGTCGGCGGCGCTGCTGCTGACGCTGGCGGTCCCCGCCGCCGCCGCGGAGGAGACCGCAGACCAGCGGCTGGCCGGGGTGACGGCAAAGGTCAAGGCCGTCCTCGGCATTGGGGACGAGTACGAGGAGTTCTACGGCGAGCTGCAGGAGCAGGAGCTGACCCCTGTGTGGAGCCTGAGCTGGAGCCGGGAGGAGGACCGCATCGAGGTGCTGGCCACTGAGGAGGGCAAGGTCCTCAGCTACTACCTCTACGAGAACGGCTCCACGGCGGTCCCCTCTGTGGAGGGCGGAGGCGTCCTGCCCGTCTTTCCCGCTCTGAGCCAGGAGGAGGCCCAGGCCCGGGGGGAGGCCTTCCTGAAAAAGGTCCTGGACGCCCCCCTGGAGACCGCCTCCTTCGCGGAGCGGTCCGCCGGGCGGCTGAACATGTCCAGCTACCGCTTCAGCGGCCAGATCCGCCTCAACGGCCTGGACTCCCCTCTGACCTTCTCCCTCTCCGTCCGCGCCGGCGACGGGAAGGTGGTCCGCTTCTGCCGGGACAGCCTGGAGCAGACCACCGTGGGCGGCGTGCCCTCCAGCGGCCCTCCGCGGACAAAGGCCGCGCCGGCAGCCTCCTGAAGGACACCCTCTCCCTGCGGCTGGAGTACGTGCTGGAGGGCAGCCGGGCCGTCCTCCGCTACCTGCCAGAGTCCGGTGACGCGTACTATGTGGACGCCCAGACCGGCGCTCTGGTGAACCTCACAGAGCTCTATAAGGAGGTGTCCAAAAACTACGCCGCCGGCGGCGAAAACGGCGTGGCTTTTGACAGCGCTGCCCAGGCCCCCGCGGAGGGGGCCGAGGAGGACAGGGGCCTCAGCCAGGCGGAGCTGGAGGGCGTGGCCAAGCTGGAGGGGGTCCTCTCCAAGGAGGCCCTGGACAAGGCTCTGCGGGAGATCACCCAGCTGGGCCTGGACAGGTACGCCCTGACCTCCGCCAGCTACTCCCTGGACCGGGAGACCGACGACGTCACGGTTTCCCTCCTCTACACCCGCCGGGACGACGACGGCTTCTGGCGGCGGACCGTCTCCTGTGACGGCAGGACCGGCGCGCTGCTGAGCGTCTACACCTCCGCCCCCTACGCGGAGGAGCGGACCGCCGCTGTGGGCCAGGAGGAGGCCGGGGAGATCGCGGAGGCCTTCCTGGCGGAGCTGTGGGGCGACGAGCTGGCCGACTGCGCCCTCTACGACAGCACCCCCTGGACTCCTGAGAGCTATCGGGCCTCCCACGGCTTCACCTACGTCCGGCAGGCCAACGGCTACTTCCTGCCGGAAAACAGCCTGCGGGTCTCCGTGGACGTGACGGACGGCTCCATCAGCACCCTGGAGCGGTACTGGACCGAGGACGTGGTCTTTGACAACCCGGAGGGAATCCTGAACCGGGCCCAGGCCCTGGACGTCTGGCTCGGCCACTACGACGTGGCCCTGGCCTACCGCTACGTCCCGGTGAAGCTGGACGCCTCCTTCGCGGAGTCGCCCTACCTCCAGGAGCTGGGGCACGCCTACTTCTTCGCCCTGAAGCTGTCCTACGCCCTGGAGGAGGAGAGCGGGGCCTGGGGCGTAGACGCCAAGACCGGCGAGATTGTCTGCCGGAACGGCGGCCAGGAGGACAGCGGCCTGACCTACGACGACCTGGAGGGCCACTGGGCCAGAGCCCAGATCGAGGCCCTGGCTCAATACGGCATCGGCTGGGCCCAGGCGTCCTGCCAGCCCAGGAAGGCCCTGACCCAGCTGGATCTGGTGGCGCTGCTGGCCAGCACGGACGGCTACCGCTACAGCCCGGAGACGGAGGAGGCGGACGACCTCTACCGCTACGCCTACGGCATGGGCATCCTGACCCCGGCCCAGCGGGAGGAGGACCGGGAGCTGACCCGGGGGGAGACGGTGGAGCTGCTGCTGCACTGCGCCGGGTACGACGGCGTGGCCAGCCTCCAGGGGATCTTCATCTGCTCCTTTGGGGACCGGGAGGAGATTCCCGAGAGACTCCTGGGGTACGCCGCCCTGGCCCAGGGGCTGGGCGTTGTCAGCGGGGAGGGCGACTTCGCCGCCGGCCGCACCGCCACCCGGGCCGAGGCCGCCGTCATGCTCTACAACTATATGAGCCGGCAGGGGAAGTAGCCCCCGGCTGAAAAGCGCTTACCTGCTTACAGGGCCAGGAGGCTGTGCGCCCCCTGGCCCTGCGAGTGCCTATCTACTCGATAGCACCGGGGGCTTTGCCCCCGGACCCCCGGGGATATTCCGCGCCCCGGCGCGGGTTCCTTTGCCAGCAGCGGCAAAGGAACCAAAGCGCCGCTGGACCTACGGTCCAGACCCCCTTGCTTTACGGGAGTCCGGGATAGGCCCTCAGCTTCTCAGCCACTGAGACAATCTCGCCCTTCTGTGACCTTGGCGTTCGTCTCGCTCCGCCTGCCGGCCATAGGCGGTTGAAAACCGCCGGGCCTGTCGTTGGGCGAAGCCCAATGATGGCCCAAAGGAAGGGGTGGACCCTCCGCCGGCCTGTAACCGGAACTGCATTTTTAAAGGGGTAGAACCATCTCCCGTCTGCGTCGACGGAGATGGCTCTACCCCTTCGTGGGCCGGCAGGCGAAGTAGGGGGATGTCGCTCTATCGGTAGGAAGCGGGTAGTTCACGGGGCACCCAAGACTCTTCCTTTCCACCCAATCTGCGTGAAATCCCCTCGTAAAACAGCAGGGGACGGGGGGCGCGTAGCCCCCGCCCTGGGTTCCGGGGCCCACAGGCCCCGGAACTACCAAGTAGATAGGCACTCCCGAGAAGAGAAACTCCCCTCTACTGGTGGCGAAACACCTTTTTATCCAGAGCAAAGACCCGCTTGCTGAAGCTGCCGGGGGCGGTGGACTCCAGGGCCTCCCGGTAGATCTCCATGCGGCTGTCGATCTGGTCGATGAGGCTGAGCAGCTCTCCCTCCGCGCACATGGGACGCACCGCCGCGCCGAACTCCGGCTCGCCGTGGTGGCTGAGGAGCAGGTGCTGGAGCAGGACGGACTTCTCCTCCGGAATCCCCAGCTCTCCGGCGGCCTCCGCCGCCGCCTGGGCTCCCATCACCAGGTGGCCCAGCAGCTGGCCTTTTACGGAGTACTCCGTCACAAGCCCCAGGGCGCTGGTGACAAATTCGTCGCACTTGGCAAAGTCGTGGAGGAGCGTGCCCGCCACCAGCAGGTCCCGGTTCACCACGGAGGAGTAAAGCCCGGCCAGACAGTCGGCGATCCGCAGCATCTGGAGGGTGTGCATGAGCAGGCCGTGGACAAAGCTGTGGTGCATGCTCTTCCCGGCGGGGATGTCCCGGAAGCGCTGGCCGTACCGCTCCAGCATTTTTTGGCAGAGGGCCTCGTAGTCCGGGTCGGAGAGGGAGGCGACAAAGTCCGTAAGCTCTTTGTAGGCGGCGTCCGCGTCCAGGGGGGCTACCGGCACCAGGACGCCCAGGTCGTAGCGGTCCCCCTCCTGGGCCGTGCGCAGCCGGCCGATGATCAGCTGGAGGGCACCCCGGAACTCGGACACGCTCCCCCGCAGCTTCACCACCGAGCCCTCGTCCCGGGTGGAGATGGGGCCGCTGTAGTCCCACACCTTGGCGTCAATGGCGCCTGTCCGGTCGGAGACCACGGCGCTGAGGAAGGGCCTGCCGCTGTTGGAGACCTTCGACACTGCGGTTTTCAGGATGTAAAAGCCCTCGATCTCGTCCCCGGGGGCAAATTCGGCAATCGGTTTGTTGTACTCCATGGCAATCTCCTTCCAGGCTCCGCGCCCTGGCCCTTCGGGCGGCGCGGTGAATCGCTCCTATTGTACCACACCCGGGGGGGCTTGTCGAGAACATTCGAAAGAGGCGGCGGTCAAAGGACCGCCGCCTCTTTCCGCTACAGCAGCATGAGGACGATTCCGTAGAGCACGCTGGCCGTGACGCCAAAGACGATCACCGGCCCCGCCACGGTGAACATCTTGGAGGCCATGCCGGTGATGAACCCCTCGCTCTTAAAGTCGATGGCCGGGGAGACCACGGCGTTGGCGAAGCCGGTGATGGGCACCAGGGTCCCTGCGCCGCCGTAGCGGGCCAGCTTGTTGTACAGGTTCAGCCCCGTCAGCAGGGCGGAGAGGAACACCAGAGAAATGGAGGTGGCGGTGCCGGCGTCGGTCCGCTCCAGGCCCAGGGCGGTAAAGCCGTCCATAATGAGCTGGCCCACCACGCAGATGCCGCCGCCGATGGCGAAGGCCAGGACGCAGTCTTTTACAATAGGGGAGCTCTTGGCCCGGGCCTGAACAAACTTCTGGTACTCCTGCTTGGACATTTCCATATGCAAATTCCTCCTTTTGCCCCTAGTATGCCCGGGCAAGACTGATCTATGCGGAGAAATCCGGCGCCGCCCGAAGCATTTGCGAATAGAGTGACCACAGTTAAAAATCGGTAAAGTTTAGGGCCGCCCCATGGGGCCGTCGTTGGACGAAGCCCTGGTGGGTTTGGCGTTAGGCGGCCAGAGGCCGCCCCAGCTGTCGGGCCGGCTCTGCCGGCCCGCTAGGCGAAGCCCAACGTTTACTCGTTCTCAACTGTGGTTACGATAAAAATAAAGAGGAGCCGCGGCTGTCCGCGGCCCCCCGTTCCAGAAAACTCCCCCGCCTATCCGATTTTGCAGGTGACAATCACGCCGTCCACGTTGTTCCCGGACACGGCGTACTCCCCGCTGTCGGGCAGGTAGACCTCCGTTCCCCGGGTGTACCAGGCCTCATAGGTCCCCTCCGCGCACTGGATGGTCAGGTGCTCCCCCTCAAAGGGGAACTGCTTGAGATAGTCGATATACTCCTCCAGGCACAGCCCCTGCTCAGCGGCCTGCGCGGCGTGGGGCACGCCGATATAGCGGAAATGCCACGGCTCGTCCCAGATGCCGGTGAGAGCCTCCTTCCCCGTCTCGTAGCGGACCACATAGCCGTAGTTCCGGCAGTTGGCGTTGATCCAGGCGTACTCGCCGGAGCCGTTGTACTCGGCGCTGCTGCCGTCGCTGTAGAAGAGGGAGAAGTCCACCACCAGGCCGGTGTGGTGCTCGCTGCCCCCGGGCTTTGCCACGTACTTCTCCGCGTGCTCCTGGCCGTTTCGCTCCACGCTCTGGTCAAAGAGGTGCTGCTGGAACTCCGCCGTGCGGTGGCCGGCTACCACGTTGACGGACTTGCTGCCCCCCTGGGACTGAAAGTCGTCCAGCATACGGTTGAGGGCGTCCAGCGCCTGGGGCAGCAGGTACACCGTGGCGTCGCGCACGTAGTAGCTGCCGCTCTTGTTCTCCAGCACGCACATCAGCTGGGAGGCCTGGTCCGCGGGGAAATGGAAGGGCGTCCAGTTGTTCACCAAAATCAGGTCCCCGGTATAGACCGCCTCCTCCCCCAGCTCCGTCAGGGTGCAGGCGATGCCGGAGGCGGTGGTGAGCTGCCGGGGCCGGTCCGCTCCGCCGCCGTCCTGGGATACGGGGGGCTCCGGCGGCTGTGCGCCGTCCGGTGATTCGGGCTCAGCGCCCCCCAGGGCGCGGCTCACCAGAAATACCCCCAGGACCACGGCCAGCGCCCCCACCGCCAGAAGTGGCAGGGGGCTGATATAGACGCCGCGTCCGCGCCGGCGGCGGTAGCGGTAGTGCTTGTTCATAGAAGAGCTCCTCCTTGTGTGGTTTCAGGAGCCGTACCAATAGCCAGAGGCTGCGCGGCATTTTGGGCCGCAAAGATGTGTGCTGGGGCATTGGTACGGCTGCTCAGGGCTGGCCGGAGATCCGGACGGTCAGTTCCAAAACAGGGCGCCGTTTCTGGAGCTGCTGACCCAGTTGGACAGGCTGATGGGCAGGCTCTGGCCGTCGTAGGCAAACACCACCTGCCCGTTGGCGTTGTAGTCCCCGTTGCTTCGCAGGCTCTCCTCCGGGCAGGAGAGGATCTCCCGGATGTAGTCGGAGTACCAGGTGCTGCTGACGCTGTCCAGGCCCCAGTAGTCCCGCCAGACGCCGCCGAAGCGGTCCGGCCCCCGGCCGCCCCAGTTGAGCTGGGCGTCTCTGGCCCAGGTGAGCACGAAGGACAATATCCGCCCGGACTGCTCGTCTAACGTCAGGCTGATGGAGTAGGGATGGCCGCTCAGGGACAGGCTGAACACCGGGAAGCGCACCCCCCCGTCCGGGTCCATGTACACCACCTCGCCGCCGCCGGTATACTCCAGCTCCACCTCAGCGCCCCACAGCTCCGGGAGGCCGCCCAGGCTCTGAAGGCCCCCCAGCTCCGACCACACCGCGTTCAGCCGCTGGTCCCAGACCTCCTGGGCGCTGCGAATCTCCTGCTCGTCCGCCTCCAGCTCATAGCGCACGGTTACCTCCTCCTTCGCCTTCCCGTCGATCGCCGCGGCGGAGGAGAACTCCGCGATGTGCTCAATGCGCCGCTCTATCTCCCCCCGGGCGTTGCGGGAGACCACGTAGAGCCCCTGGACGGTCTCGCCGCCCAGGTCCACCTGGGTGAGCGTGCCGCTTCGCAGCAGGAGCAGCTTCTCCGCCGCGGACAGCTGGGTGCTCTCCGCGAAGCCCTCCCGCTCCTTGTCGTAGCTGGTGACGTGGGGGTCGTCCAGCAGCTGCTCGTCCTGCCACCGGGACAGCCGCACAGGCAGGAAGAAGGCCGCCGCCACCAGCAGCAGCGCCACCAGCATGGCCGCGTACTTACCCATTGCGCATTCCTCCCAGCTCCGCCGTCACAGTGGTTCCCTCCAGCACCTGGCTCTCAAAGCGCAGCGCGCCGCCGTGGAGGGAGGCGATGGCCCGGCAGAGGGCCAGCCCAAGCCCCGCGCCGCCCTCGGCCCGGGAGCGGGACTTGTCCACCATGTAAAATGGCTCCATAATCTTGCCCAGCTCCTCCGCCGGAATGCCCCGGCCCTGGTCGCGGACCGTGAGGCGGTAGCCTCCCGCCGGCAGAGGCTCCCCGGTCAGAGCCACGGCCCCGCCGGCCTCAGAGGCCTTCCGGGCGTTGTCCAGCAGGTTCAGCACCAGGGTCTGGAGCAGGGCCGCGTCCCCCAGAAGGACGCCCTCCTCCGCCCGGACGGAGAGCGTCACGCCCCGCTTGCGCATGGCCGGCTGGCTGGTGCGTCCGGCCCCGGCGCAGAGCCGGGCCATGTCCACGGGCTTCGCCTCCGCCTCGCTGTGGCCCACCACCAGCAGGCTCATCAGGGACAGGGACAGGTTCTCCAGCCGCTTCCCCTCGGAAAAGATGTAGCTGGCCGCTTTGAAGCGCTTCTCCTCCGCCAGATCGCTCCTGCGGAGCATGTCCGCGTAGCCGATGATGGAGGTGAGGGGCGTCTTTAACTCGTGGACAAAGCTGGCGGTGAAGTCCTCCTGCCGTCTGGCGGCGTCCTCCAGCTCCTGGACGTTCTTTTCAATGGCGTCCGCCATGTGGTTGAAATTGTCGGCCAGCCGGCCGATCTCGTCTCCGCTGGTCACCCGGGCCCGGGTGGCGTAGTCCCCCTGGGCCAGCCGGTTGGCGGCCCGGTCCAGACTGCGGATGGGCTTTGTCAGCCAGCAGGAGAGGGCGTACATCACCGTGCTGCCCGCGCCCACCACCAGAAGGAGAATCCAGCGGTAGACCTGGTAGTGGATCTCCCGGTCCGTAAAGAGCCGGGTGATGTCCCGGACGGTTTCAATGTAGAGGGTGCCGTCTGGCAGGGCCACGGGCCCCGCACAGTGGACCACGATCTGTCCCGTTTTCCCCTCCCGCCGGAGGACGTAGCCGCTTGAGAGCTTGTCGATCCCGGCCAGCAGCTCCTGATCGCTGCCGGAGTCCAGGGTGGAGTAGACCTGAAAGCCGCCTTGGGTGCTCACACGGAACCGGTGCTCCGCAAAGTAGGGGTCCGACTCCAGGATGCGCTGGAGCACCCGGCCCCGCTGGTCAATGTTCTCCATTGAGACGCCCCGGGCGTCGCAGACCGCCTCGTAGGAGATGCGCAGCATCTCCATCTCCTCCTGGGCAATGGCGATCTCCCGCTCCAGGGCGGACTGGAAGGACAGGGAGATGAGCAGATAGCTCCCCGCGCCCACGGTGAGCACCAGAATGCACAGGGCCGCCAAGGTCACTTTCCACGCGAACTTCATTCGTCCCGGACCTCCAGCCGGTAGCCCACCTTATAGACTGCGGCGATGCGCTCCTGCCAGCCCAGCTTTTTGCGCAGGCGCTGGACGTGGAGGTCCACGGTGCGGCTGTCGCCCATGTAGTCGTTCTCCCACACCCGCTCGTAGATGGTCTCCCGGAAGAGGGCGATGTTTTTGTTTTGCAGGAAGAGCATCAGAAGGTTGTACTCCTTAGCCGTCAGCGCCACCGGCTCCCCCGCCTTGGTCACCACCCGGGACTGGGTGTCCACCACCACGTCGTCCACCGCGATGCGGCTCTCCGTCTTGTGGTAGCGCCGCAGCACGGTCTCCACCCGGGCCAGGAGCTCCGCGATCTCAAAGGGCTTGACAATGTAGTCGTCCGCCCCCAGCTTCAGCCCCTTGATGCGGTCCTTGAGGGCGCTGCGGGCGGTGATGAAGATCACCGGGATCTCCAGGGGGGCCAGAAATTCCATCAGCTCAAAGCCGTCGATCCCCGGCAGCATCACGTCCAGGAGGATGAGGTCATAGCGTTTTTTCTCCACCGCGTCCGCCGCAGCCACGCCGTTGTCCAGGCAGTCGCAGCTGTAGCCCGCGGCGGTCAGCGACATGTCCAGCAGGTCCGCGATGGGCTTTTCGTCCTCCACAATCAGTATCTTTATCATCGGATTTGCCTCTCTGTTGCTCCAAATTTCCGGACACAACTAGAATAGCAAATTCGACGGAAAATTACAACAGGGATTTTTCCTCCAGCGCCGCCAGCAGCTCCGCCGGGGTCCCGGCGGCGACGGCGGCGCCGCTCTCCTCCAGCTCCCGGCGGCTCCGGTAGCCCCAGGCCGCCGCGGCGGGGAAAAGTCCCGTCCGCCGGGCGAAAACCATGTCCGTGCCGCTGTCGCCCACGTAGGCGACGGAGGCGGCGGGGAGAGCGAGGGCCTCCAGCACCGGCCCCGCCGCCGCCGGATCCGGCTTCAGGGGGCGGCCCTCCGTCCGGCCGAACACGCACCGGAAGGGGACATGGGGGAAGTAGGCGGAGATGATCCGCCGGGCCGTGGCCTCCGTCTTGTTGGAGAGGACCCCCAGGGCCACGCCCCGGGCCTCCAGGGCGGAGAGCAGCTCCGGTATGCCGGGGTAGCGGACAGTTTTCTCCGCGCAGTGGAGGAAGTAGTCCGCCAGATAGGCCGCCAGCACCCGCTCCACTGTCTCCCGATCCTCCCGGTCCGGCACCGCCCGGCACACCGCCTCCCGGATGCCCCCGCCTACGAACCCCCGGCAGGCCTCCACCGGGTGGACAGGCAGGCCGCAGGACGCCAGAGCCCGGTTCAGCGCGCCGGCAATGTCGTCAATCGTGTCCAGAAGCGTCCCGTCCAGGTCAAATACAACCGCCTTAAGCATAGCTTTGCGCCTCCTCTTTAAGTCCCAAAGACTATAGCAAAAAAAGAGGCCGCTGTCAAATAGAGAAAACGATCTCCCGCACCCCCTGCATACTGCGGGGGGCCGGGGGTGAACCCCCCGGGGCTGCCGGGCAGATAGGCGACCCCCGCTTCAACGCACAAGCCGCCGGCCCCCTGGGGGCCGGCGGCTTCTCTGCGAAATTCTTTATACGTGCTTGACCCGATCCTTCTCCTCGGCGGTCTTGGCGTCGTTCCAGCGGTCCATGTCCCCCACCAGATACCCGGTGATGCGGCGGATACGGCTGAAGGACCGGGGCGCCAGGTGGTACTGGAGATCGACAAACTCCCCGTCCACATGGATGTCCAGCGATTGAACGGACCCGATGGGATACTTGCTGTTGGCGCGGGCGACGTATCCGTCCAGCTCCTTCTGACCGATTTTCCCTCCGGTAACATTGACCTGCATCATAGCTGCTTTGTCCTCCTAAGCTGTTGTCATTTGTTTTGTGCAGGCACCAGTATAGCACAGCCCCCCTGGTTTTGCAAGAGAAATCTCCTATATATTGTGTTTCTAATTTTTTACCCACTATATCTGGAGGTCCGCTGGGGAAACGGGCGTCTCCGCTGGAATCCACACACAAAATGGAGGGAAACGGGACCCCCGCCGCCAAAGGAAAAAGATACTTTCTATTTTTCCTCCAATGTGGTATACTGGGAAGGTAAAAACTGCCGCGCCAGCGGAGAAATAAGGAGGGAACTATGGAAACACGTAAAATTCTGGCCGCCGTGGACCACACCCTGCTGGCCCAGGGGGCCACGTGGGAGCAGATCCGGGTGGTCTGCGACGACGGCATGAGCTACGGCACGGCCTCCGTGTGCATCCCGGCCAGCTATGTCCGCCAGGCCAAGGAGTATGTGGGGGACGATCTTCCCATCTGCACCGTGATCGGCTTTCCCAACGGCTACTCCACCACAGCCGCCAAGTGCTTTGAGGCGGAGGACGCCGTGAGAAACGGGGCGGACGAGGTGGACATGGTGATCAACATCGGCTGGGCCAAGGACCGGCGGTGGGAGGCGCTGCTGGAGGAGATCCGGGCCGTGAAGGCCGCCTGCGGCGGAAAGCTTTTGAAAGTGATCGTGGAGACCTGCCTGCTCACCGAGGAGGAGAAGGTGAAGCTCTGCGAGATCGTCTCCTTGTCCGGCGCGGAGTTCATCAAGACCTCCACCGGCTTTGCCGGCGGCGGCGCCACCCGGGAGGACGTGGCCCTCTTCGCCAAACACGTGGCCCCCCATGTCCAGATCAAGGCCGCTGGCGGCATCGCCAGCCTCCAGGACGCGGAGGACTTCCTGGCCCTGGGCGCCTCCCGTTTGGGCACCAGCCGTATCGTCAAGCTGGTCAAGGAGAGTAGGGCATGAGGCATACGGCATACGTTCTTTTTCTTGAGAGCGCCGCTAAAAGAATCAAAAAGAACTTTATTCCGCAAGGCATTTGCCTTGCTCCAGGGGCTTGTTTTTCAGAGAAAAGCCGCTAAGTTAATACCATAAGCGAAACGTAGTTTCGCGCCAAAATTTTCTTTTGATACGTTTCTTTTTTCAAAGAAAAGTATGTATGCCCCAAAAATAGCATTAGGAGGAGCAAAACATGGCGACACTGACGGTCAGCGCGGCGGACGAGAAGCGGGTGAAGGCGCTGGGGTTTCTCAGCAACAAGGGGACGGACAACTTCTCTGGCCGCATCATCACGGTCAACGGTAAGATTACGGCGGAGCAGCACCGCCGGATTGCGGAGGCGGCGGAGAAGTTCGGCAACGGGAGCATCACCTTCACCACCCGTCTGACCATTGAGGTACAGGGCATTCCCTACGACAAGATTGAGGACTTTCGCGCCTACATCCGGGAGGCGGGGCTGGAGACCGGCGGCACCGGCTCCCTGGTGCGACCCGTAGTGGCCTGCAAGGGCACCACCTGTCAGTACGGCCTGCTGGACTCCTTTGGCCTGGCGGAGGAGATCCACCGCCGGTTCTACGAGGGCTACCACACGGTGAAACTGCCCCACAAGTTCAAGATCGCCGTAGGCGGCTGCCCCAACAACTGCGTGAAGCCGGACCTGAACGACCTGGGCATTGTGGGCCAGCGCATCCCCCAGCTGGAGGAGGACGAGTGCAACGGCTGCAAGAAGTGCTCCGTGGAGAAGGCGTGCCCCATGGGCGCGGCCAAGGTGGAGGACGGGCTGCTGGAGATCGACAAGGACCTGTGCAACAACTGCGGGCGGTGCGTGGGCAAGTGCCACTTCGACGCCCTCAGCGAGGGGACCTACGGCTTCAAGATCTACATTGGCGGCCGCTGGGGCAAAAAGACCGCCCACGGCCAGCCCCTCAGCAAGGTGTTCACCGATCAGGAGGAGGCCCTGAGCGTCATTGAGAAGGCCATCCTCCTCTTCCGGGAGCAGGGCAAGACCGGAGAGCGCTTCGCCAAGACCATTGAGCGCCTGGGCTTTGAGAACGTGGAGGCCCAGCTCCTGGCCGACGGCCTGCTGGAGCGCAAGCAGCAGATCCTGGACGCGGACCTCCACACCTCCGGCGGGGCGACCTGTTAGGCGGCCGTTAACGCCGCAGGCGGCAATGACGCGAGCGCGCCGTCAGGCTGCCTGAGCGGTACAATTCTAAAGAGCCGCGCCATAGGAGGGCAACCAGATATGAAACAGATCACTGATTTTCCCAACCTGCCCCTGGGCCTGCTGCCCACGCCCCTCTACAGGCTGGAGAACCTGAGCCGGGAGCTGGGGAGGAACCTCTACATCAAGCGGGACGACCTCATGGGCGTGGCCCTTGGGGGCAACAAGGTCCGCAAGCTGGAGTTCCTGCTGGCGGACGCCCGGAGCAAGGGCGCGGACGTGGTCCTCACCGCCGGGGGGCCCCAGTCCAACCACGCCATGCTCACCGCCGCCTGCGCTGCCCGCCTGGGCATGGAGGCCATTCTGGTGCTGAAGAAGCGGGGGGTACTGGAGGGGGGCAACCTCATCCTGGACCGCATCTTCGGCGCGGAGGTCCGCTTCGTGGACACGGACTCCTACGACGACGTGTACGGGGAGATGGACCGCCTCATGGAGGACCTGCGGCGGCAGGGCCGCACACCCTACTTTATCCCCGTGGGGGGCTCCGTGCCTCTGGGCTGTCTGGGGTACGTCAACTGCGCGAAGGAGATTGCCAACCAGGCGGAGGAGCTGGGGGTGGCCTTCGACGCCATCGTCAGCGCCACCGGCTCCGGCGGCACCTACGCCGGGCTCACTCTGGGGGCGAAGCTGTTTCTGCCCGGGACCCAGTCCGTGGGCATCGGCGTGTGCGACGACCCCTTTGAGGAGATCGCCTATGACCTGATGGAGGGGACCGCCAGGCTGCTGGAGTGGGACGGCCCCGTGGAGCGGGAGGACATCCATATCCGCTACCACATCGGCCCCGGCTACGCCGTCCCCAGCCCCGAGGGGACCGCCGCCGTGGAGCGTCTGGCCCGGACGGAGGGCGTCCTGGTGGACCCGGTGTATACCGGCAAGGCCCTGGCAGGCCTCCTCCAGCTGCTGGAGGAGGGGTGCTTCGGGGAGGAGGAGAACGTCCTCTTCGTCCACACCGGCGGCGCGGGAGCCCTCTTCGCGGTGTAACCGCAAGGAGCAGATTGCTATGCCCAACGGAATACTCGTTATTGACAAACCCGCCGGCTGGACCAGCATGGACGTCTGCGCCAAGCTGCGGGGCATCCTGAAGGAGCGGCGGATCGGCCACGGGGGGACCCTGGACCCCATGGCCACCGGCGTGCTGCCCGTCTTTGTGGGGAGGGCCGCCCGGGCGGTGGAGTTCGCGGAGAAGGGGGACAAGGAGTATTTGGCCGGACTGCGGCTGGGCCTTGTCACCAACACCCAGGACGTCACCGGCGAAATTCTGGAGGAGCGGCCGGTCTCTCTCTCCCGGGAGGCGCTGGAGGCGGCGCTGCCCCAGTTTACCGGCCCCATCCAGCAGGTGCCGCCCATGTTCTCCGCCATCAAGCGGGAGGGGAAAAAGCTCTATGAGCTGGCCCGGGCGGGCCGGGAAGTCCACCGGGACCCCCGGCCGGTCACCATCCACGCCCTGGAGCTCCTGGAGCAGACCGGACCGGCGGAGTGGCTCCTCCGGGTCCGCTGCTCCAAGGGCACCTATGTGCGCACCCTCTGCCACGACTTGGGGCAGGCTCTGGGGTGCGGCGGGTGCATGAGCGCCCTGCGCCGGACCGTGGCCGCCGGGTTCACCCTGGACCAGGCCGTCTCCCTGGAGCGGGTCCAGGAGGAGGGGGAGGCTCTGCTCCTGCCCACGGACCGTTTCTTTGAGCGGTATCCCGCCCTCCATCTGACCGCGCCCCGGCAGGAGCACCTGTGCCGCAACGGGAACCCCCTCCCCGCCGAGGGCCTGGCCCCGGGGACCTACCGGGTCTACGGCCAGGACGGCGCGTTCCTCTGCCTGAGCCGGTGGGAGGCGGGGAGGCTCATCTCAATCAAGAACTTTTTTTGAAGCACAGTATTCATTGAACTGATGGTGCCTGCTGCACGGCAGCTCCGAGGCCTACGCGGCCTCCGTCCCCGCGGGTACTTTCTGTGCGGACAAAAAGTACCCCAAAGGCCGCCTAACGCCGGTCCCCTGCTGTTTTTACGGGGGAGTTTACGCAGTGCTCATAAAATGCATTACACGAAGCCGCCGAATAAGAAGCCTCCTACCGATAGAGCGATATCTACCCCCTTCGCGGGCCGTCAGGCGGAGCCGGACGAACGCCAAGGTCGCAGAAGGACGCTTTTCACTCAGCGGCTGAGAAGGAGAGGGCCTATCCTGGACTCCCGTGAAGCAAGGGGGTCTGGACCGTAGGTCCAGCGCTTTTTGGCGGCAAAAAGCGGCCCCGCGCCGGGGCGCGGAACCTCCCCGGGGTCCGGGGGGATACCCCCGGAGCTGCCGAATAAATCGGCATTTCTTCCGGATGCCCCCAAGGGTATGGGGCCCACAGACCATGTAAGGAGCAATCATAGAGATCATGGAGCGAAAAAGAGTCATTGCCCTGGGATTTTTTGACGGCGTGCATCTGGGCCACCAGGCGCTGCTGCGCCGGGCGGTACAGCGGGGGGAGGAGCGGGGGCTGGTCCCCGCGGTATTCACCTTTGACCGCTCGCCCCGGGAGTTTATCACCGGCGCGGTCGTGCCCCTGCTGACGGCCCCGGCGGAGCGGGGGGAGGCCATCCGCCGCCTGGCCTCCATTGAGGACGTCATCGTGGCGCCCTTTGACAGCGAGATGATGACCATGCCCTGGGTGGACTTTGTGCTGCTTCTGGCCCAGAGATACCGGGCCGGGTGGCTGGTGGCGGGTCATGACTTCCGCTTCGGCCACAAAAACGCCGGAACCCCGGCCCTCCTCTCCAAGAAGGCCGCCGCCCTGGGCATGGGCTGCGACATCATCCCCGCCGTCACCCTGGACGGCGTCACGGTGAGCTCCACCCACATCCGCTCCCTGCTGGAGCGGGGGGAGGCGGCAGAGGCCGCCCGGTTTTTAGGCCGGCCCTTCGCTATGTCCGGACCGGTGCGCCACGGAAAGGGGCTGGGGTCCCGGATCGGGGCTCCCACGCTGAACCTCATCCCCCCGGCGGGCCAGCTGATCCCCGCCCGGGGCGTCTACGCGGCCCGGGTCAGCCTTGGCGGCGGAACGTACCCGGCGGTGACCAACGTGGGCGTGCGGCCCACGGTAGACGACGGGGACGCCGTCACGGTGGAGAGCCACCTGCTGGACCAGTCGGTCCAGGCCTACGGCAGGGGGTGCCGGGTGGAATTTCTGCGCATGCTCCGGCCGGAGCGGAAGTTCCCCTCCCTGGAGGCCCTGCGCGGGCAGATCGCGGCGGACGCCGCGGCGGCCCGGGCCTATTTTGAACGAAACGAGGATGGGGCGCTATGAAGCACGTATTTATCATCAACCCCACCGCCGGCAAGCGGGACAGCACCGCCCAACTGATGGGGATGGCCAAGGACCTGGCCTCCCGGCACAATCTGGATGTGGAGTGCATCCTCACCAAGCGGCCCGGGCACGCCACGGAGACCGCCCGGGCCCTGGCCCGGGAGGGCCGTCCCCTCCGCCTCTACGCCTGCGGCGGAGACGGCACCATCAACGAGATCGCCAACGCCATCGCCGGTGTGGAGACCGCCGCCATGACCTGCATTCCCGTGGGTACGGGCAACGATTTTCTCAAGAATTTCGGCGGCACGGCGACCCTCTTCTCCGACGCGGAAAACCTCTGGAACGGCCCCCAGTTTCCTCTGGACGCCATTGACTGCAACGGCCGGCTGGCACTGACCGTGGCCTGCTCCGGCTTTGACGCCAAGGTGGCGGACGACGTGCACCGGTACGGGAAGCTCCCCCTGCTGGGGGGGAAGGGCTGCTACATCGCCTCCCTGGCCGCTAACTTTTTCTCCCAGAGCTTCAGCCACCGCTGGACCGTCACGCTGGACGATGAGACGGTGGAGGGGGAATTTATCCTGGCCGCCGTCTGCAACGGCCGCTACTATGGCGGCGGCTTTATCCCAGCCGCCGAGGCCCGGATGGATGACGGCGTACTCAACACCGTCCTGGTCCGCCGGGTCAGCCGCCCCAACTTTCTGCGGTTGGTGGGGGCCTACTCCAAGGGGGAGTACTACCGCTTCCCGGAGGTGGCCCGGGGTGTCGCCGCCTCGGAGATCGTCATCGAGTCCCAGGAGGAGGATATCGTCACCTGCCTGGACGGGGAGTCCCTCTACAGCCGCCGGGTCCGAGTGCGCATGGCGGAGGGCAAGGTCCTCTTCTTCGGCCCCGATGGATGCGACCCCAACGCCACCAGCGTCCCCCTGCCGGCGGAGAAGCTTATCCGAAAATACCTGTAACCGCCGTTTTTTTGCATGCCCCTGTACAAACGAATAGAGAGACCGGGCCGGATGCTCTCTCCGGCCCGGTCTCTCTATTCGTTCTCTCACTGGGGAGCTGTCCGGAGGCCTCTCACATCAGCTTGGTGGTGTAGTACACCAGTTCCGCAAAGGCCAGAACGCCCAGCGCCCACATGAGATAATAGGTGATGGAGGGAACGGCCGCCGCCAGCAGCACGCACACAAAGGCGATGCCCAGTACCCCGTAAATAATCCTATAGTCGCACTCCAGGGAGCAGACCCGCACTCCCCAGAGCTTGCCCTCCGCCTGTTGGGCTGTTCTGACCAGTGCGGCGGCGGCCGCCAAAATCACCGCCCCCAGCACAGCGCCCACAATGACGGGCGTCCGCCAGAAGCCGGAGTTCAGCGAGGCGCCCCGAACCCACACGGTAAAGAGGGAGCCGGCCAGGGCGATGGTGCACAGGAAGCACTCCCGCTGGTACAGCTGGAACACCAGCGCCAGCACCGCCGCGATGGGAACCAGGATGCACATGACGGTAATACCGTAGTTATAATTGGAGAAGCGGTACATAATCCAGCCGGATACGGCCAGAAATACCCCCAAACCGGCGATCCAGAGCATTACCGTGCGCAGCTTCCGATCCGACCGCTTGAGGTAGGCCACCAGGGCCCCGCCCAGAAGCAGGATCAGCCCCAGCCAGGAGCTCCAGCGGATCACCTGATAGCATGTCACCATGGAGTCAATGGTGCCGATTGCCGCCCGGTAGAGGATGAACAGGTAACACTCCGCAGCCAGTCCCAGCAGAAACACGCCGAATACCCGGTTTAACGCCCGGTCCTCCGCCTTCTCTCTCTCTGCGCGTTTTTGGCTGATTGGTTTTTTAGACATGGATTCAAACCTCCAAGTGGGTAGTATTTCCGAATTTACAGCTTGGAAATACTACGTTTGATTGAAGCCGTTTTGCCCGCCGCTGGAACCAGCGGCAGCCGCAAAACATAGCGGCTATTCCTTCCCACCGTTCCGTTCGGAAGGAATCCTAGCGCGGTGGATACGCGCCTATGGCGCAGTAAATTGTATTTTATCAGATTGACACGATTTTTGCAAGAAAAACTTTTCCGGGCAGGGGTCCCGCTCAGTTCACCTGGCGGGTGCGGGAGAGGTTGATGGTGCCCTCCTGCATGTCGGTGATCATGTCCAGGCTCTTGCCGGTGCCCTCGGCCACGCAGGCGATGGCGTTTTCCGCCACCGTGGTGGCGATGCCGGTGCGGGCGGTGATGAGCTTGTCAAAGCCGTCCACCAGACTGCCGCCGCCGGTCATGACGATGCCGTTGGTGGACACGTCCGCCACCAGCTCCGGGGGCGTGCGCTCCAGCACGGAGTGGATGCTCTCCAGGATCCGCTCCGTGGGCTCCTCAAAGGCCTCCAGCATCTCGTTGGAGGAGACGGTGATGGTCTTGGGCAGACCGGTGAGCAGGCACCGGCCCTTCACGTCCATGGTGGTCTCCTCCTCCTTGGGGAAGACGCAGCCAATGGCGATCTTCATCTTTTCCGCCGTGCTCTCGCCCACCAGGATGTTGTGCTTGCGGCGCATGTACTTGATCACCGCCTCGTTGAACTGGTCGCCGGCCACCTTGATGGAGGCGGACTCCACCACGCCGCTCAGGGAGATCACCGCGATGTCGGCGGTGCCGCCGCCGATATCCACCACCATGTGGCCGTCGGGCTTGGTGATGTCGATGCCGGCGCCGATGGCCGCGGCCACGGGCTCCTCGATGAGGTACACCCGGCGGCAGCCGGACTGGATGCCCGCGTCCACCACGGCCCGCTCCTCCACCTCGGTGATGCCGGAGGGCACGCAGATGATCACCCTGGGCTTGAAGAACATGAAGCCAGCTACCTTGCGGATAAATTCCTTGAGCATCCGCTCGGTCATGTCGTAGTCGGAGATGACGCCCTCCCGCAGCGGACGGATGGCCACGATGTTGCCGGGGGTGCGGCCCAGCATCTGGCGGGCCTCCTCGCCCACCTTCAGCAGCTTCCCGGTGTTCTTGTCCATGGCCACCACCGAGGGCTCGTTGAGCACGATCCCCTTGTTTTTTACATATACCAAAACGGAAGCGGTTCCCAGGTCAATTCCGATATCCTTTGCGCACATATTGTCCACCTCTTCATTTGTCGTTTCTATTGTTAGCAAAACCATCTGCTTGTACTCTAAAAATCTATTATACTAAGGCTCTCCAATTTTTGCAAGCGGTTGCCCCGCTTTTTCGAAAAAATTCTGGGTTTGGCGGGACTGCTCCGCCTCCTGAGGGGCGTGCCCTCCCGCCAGGGCCGCGCACACCACGCCTGCGGCTCCCGCCTCCATCAGCGCCCCGGCGGCGGAGGCCAGGGTGCTGCCGGTGGTACACACGTCGTCAATGAGCAGAAACCGGCGGAGGGCGACCCGCTCCGGACGGGGCACGGCGTAGACGCCCCGGACATTCTGCGCCCGCCGCGCGGGGTCGTCCAGGGAGGCTTGGGCCCGGTTGTGGCGGATCTTGCGCAGGGCTGGCTCCGCCGGGACGCCCCAGCAGGCTGCCGCCGACCGGGCCAGAAGCTGGGCCTGATCAAAGCCTCGGGAGAGCTTTCTCTGCCAGCTCACCGGCACGTACGTCACCGCGTCGAACTCCCCCGCCAGATACTCCGCCGCCGCCTGGGCGATGCAGCGGCCAAAGACCTCCGCCCGCCACGCCTTTCTCCCAAACTTGAGGGCCCGCACGCCCGTCCTCACCGGGCCGTCGTAGAAGAAGGCCACCGCGCAGGGGTACTCCCCCGCCCGGCCCAGCCCGGGGACCGACAGCCCGGGCAGCGCCTCCCGGCAGGCGGGGCACGCCATGGGGCCGCTTTTTTCCAGAAGAGCCCCGCAGAAGGGGCACCGGGGCGGAAAGAGCAGGTCCAAAAGGGCGGTCACGGCGTCTGCCTCTTTCGCGGATAGGGTCTGGCCTCGTCGGTCAGCCCCAGAATGTAGTCCACGCTGGTCTGGTAAAACTCCGCCAGGCGCTTGAGCGCCCGGATGGGGATGTTGATCCGCTCCAGCTCGTAGTCCGAATAGGTGGACTGGTGGACGTGCAGCAGCTCCGCCAGATCCTGTTGGGTTAAATCCCTGTCCTCCCGCAAAGCCCGCAGCCGCTCAATCATCCAATCACCTCCCGGACAGTATGCAGTATGGGAATTGCCCATATTCTGTTTTAAGGGTATTTCCCGTAAACTGGTGGGGAGACGGGGCCTCTGGCCGGAGCCGAAGTGGAACGGGTGTATTTTTTTCCGCCGCCGGACTTGTGTTTTTCCGTTTTTCGCGCTATAATGAAAAAAATATGGATGGAGTAAGGAGAATTGCCTTGGACAGAACGCAGATCGTCATCCCCGCCGTGGAGCTGCAGCGGCAGCGGGAGTTTATCCGGCAGCTGGCCGCCCGCTTCGGCGGCTTAGGGCGCGCTCCCGCGGCCCTGGTAGACACCTACGGGTGCCAGCAGAACGTCCACGACAGCCAGCGCATCATGGGCATGCTCCGGGACATGGGCTTCGATTTCACCGGCGACCCCTATGAGGCGGACATCATCGTCATCAACACCTGCGCCATCCGGGAGAACGCGGAGAAGAAGGTCTTCGGCGCGGTGGGCCAGCTGGTCCACGCCAAGGAGAGGAACCCGGAGCTGATGATCTGCCTGTGCGGCTGCATGGTCCAGCAGGAGGAGGCGGCGGAGCGGATCCGCCGGTCCTACCGCCATGTGGACCTGGTCTTTGGCCCCCAGGCCCTCTGGCGGTTCCCGGAGCTGCTCTGGCAGGCCTGCACAGGCCGGGGGCGGGTGTTCTCCATCGAGGACGAGCCCGGCTCCATTGCCGAGGGCCTGCCGGTGGTGCGGGAGAGCGCCGTAAAGGCCTGGGTCTCCATCATGTACGGGTGCAACAACTTCTGCACCTACTGCATCGTCCCCTACGTCCGGGGCCGGGAGCGGAGCCGGGAGCCGGCGGACATCCTGGCGGAGGTCCGGGGCCTTGTGGCGGACGGGGTGAAGGAGATCACCCTCCTGGGTCAGAACGTCAATTCCTACGGCAGGGACCTGGATGCGCCCATGGACTTTTCGGACCTGCTGGCGGAGCTGGACAAAATTCCCGGGGACTACCTCCTCCGCTTCATGACCAGCCATCCCAAGGACGCGGGGGAGAAGCTCTTTGACACCATGGCCCGGTGCTCCCACGTGGCCCGGCAGCTCCATCTGCCGGTGCAGTCCGGCAGCACCCGGGTGCTGCGAGAGATGAACCGGGGCTACACCCGGGAGCAGTACCTGGAGAAGGTCCGCCGCGCCAGGCGCGCAATGCCGGATCTGGTGCTTACCAGCGACATCATCATCGGCTTCCCGGGGGAGACGGAGGCGGAGGCCATGGAGACCGTCTCCCTGGTGGAGGAGGTGGGCTATGACGCCCTGTTCACCTTTATCTACTCCCCCCGCCCTGGCACCCCGGCGGCCAAGCTGCCGGATAGCGTGCCCCGTGCGGAGAAGCAGGTCTGGTTCGACCGGCTGCTGGAGGCCCAAAACCGTATCTCCGCCCAGCGCCACCGCGCCTACGTGGGAGAGGCGGTCCGGGTGCTGGTGGACGGGGAGAGCGGAGACGCGCAGTGGCCCCTGGCCAGCCGGACCAACGGGGGGCGGCTGGTCCACCTGAGGGGGGACGCCTCCCTCGTTGGACAGTATGTTCTCGCCCGCGTTACCGATGCCAATACCTGGGCGCTCTTTGGAGAGGCGCTACAGGAGAATCACACATAAGTGCCTATCTATAACGATAGCACCGGGGCCTGCGCGGCCCCCGTGGGCCGGCTCCGCCGGCTTAGGGCTGGGGCGGCCAAAGGCCGCCTAACGCCGGACCCCCGGATACTTTTTGCTCGTGCAAAAAGTACCCAAAAACACGCCGGGGGCTAAGCGCCCCCCCGCTGGCCGCCTGCGGCGGCCTTAGCGCGAAAGCGCCGCTTTGCGGCGCTCCACGGAACCCCTGCTGTTTTACGAGGGGACTTCACGCAGTGCGGTGGAGAATCAGCAGGCGGAGCCGGACGAACGCCAAGGCCGCAGAAGGACGCTTCCAACGCAGGGGCTGAGAAGAAGAGGGCCTATCCGGGACTTCCGTAAAGCGGGGGCTTGGGGGCGGACCTCCCAACGGCGTTTCGGTTACTTTGCCGCTGGTGGCAAAGTAACCCGCGCCGGGGCGCGGAACTCCCTAGGGGGGGCCGGGGGGCGGCGCCCCCTTTACAGCGACACAGAAATGAGGAACAAGCCATGGCAGAAATGACCCCCATGATGCGCCAGTACCAGGAGATCAAGGAACAGAACAAGGACGCCATCCTCTTCTTCCGCCTGGGCGACTTCTACGAGATGTTCAACGAGGACGCCCAGCTGGTCAGCCAGGAGCTGGATCTGACCCTCACCACCCGGGACCGGAGCAAGCCGGAGGAGGAGCGCACCCCCATGTGCGGCGTGCCCTACCACTCCTGCGACGGCTATATCGCCCGGCTCATCGCTAAGGGCTACAAGGTTGCCATCTGCGAGCAGACCGAGGACCCCTCCCAGGCCAAGGGCCTGGTAAAGCGGGATATCATCCGGGTGGTGACGCCGGGGACTGTGGACGCCTCCATGCTGGAGGACAGCCGGGCCAACTACATCTGCGGCATCTATATGGACGGCGAGTGCGCCGGGCTCTGCTTCTGCGATGTCACCACCGGCCGCACCCACGCCACCGCCTTTTCCGGACCGGGCCTGCTGGACCGCGCGGTCAACGAGCTGGGCCGCTTCTCCCCCGCCGAGGCGGTGCTCAACGATGGGGCTTTCAGCCAGAGAGAGCTGGTGGAGCTGCTGCGGGAGAAGCTGGGGTGTCTGGCCCAGAACTGCGGCGAGCGCCGCTTCCGGCTGGAGGAGGCGGCGGGGCGGGTGGAGCGCCAGTACGGCAGGGACTTGGCGGAGAAGATTCCCAGCCCCGCCGCGGTCATGGCCCTGGGGGGCCTGCTCAGCTATCTGTATGAGACCCAAAAGACGGATCTCAGCTACATCCGGGAGCTGGAGTACTACGAGGAGGGCCGGTTCATGGAGCTGGACCTGGCGGCCCGGCGGAACCTGGAGCTCACGCAGACCCTGCGGGGCAAGGAGAAGCGGGGGAGCCTGCTGTGGGCCCTGGATCGGACCAAGACCGCTATGGGCGCCCGGCTGCTGCGCGGCTGGCTGGAGCGGCCTCTGCTGAACGTGGCGGCCATCAACCGGCGGCTAGGCGCCGTGGAGGCCCTGGTCAAGGACTCCATGGGCCGGGAGGAGCTGATCCTGGCCCTGGGCGGCATCCAGGACATGGAGCGGCTCATCGGCCGCATTGTCTACGGCAGCGCCGGAGGCCGGGACATGGCCTCCCTGCGCGCCTCCCTGGAGAAGCTGCCCAATCTGAAGGAGAGGCTCTCCCCCTTCTCCGCCGGACGGCTGGGGGAACTGGCGGAGGGCCTGGACCTCATGGAGGACGTGCGCGATCTGCTGCGCCGGGCCATTGTGGAGGACCCGCCCTTCTCCGTCCGGGAGGGGGGCTTCATCCAGGCGGGCTACGACCGGGAGGTGGACCGGCTCCGGGACATCCTCAGCGGCGGAAAGGGCGTCATCGCCGAGGTGGAGGCCCGGGAGAAGGAGAAAACCGGCATCAAGAGCCTGAAGGTGGGCTACAACAAGGTGTTCGGCTACTACATAGAGGTCAGCAAGTCCTACTACAGCCAGGTGCCGGCGGACTACATCCGCAAGCAGACCCTGGCCAACTGCGAGCGCTACATCACCCAGGAGCTCAAGGACCTGGAGCACACCATCCTCACCGCCAGCGACCGGGTGGTTGCCCTGGAGTACGAGCTCTTCACCCGCCTGCGGGGGGAGATCGGGTCCCGGATGGGCCGCATCCAGGCCGCCGCCGCCGCGGTGGCGGAGCTGGACGCCCTGTGCTCCTTCGCCGCCGTGGCCGCCAAGCAGAACTACTGCCGCCCCCTGGTGGACGAGAGCGGCGTCATCGAGATCCACGACGGACGCCACCCGGTGGTGGAGCGGGTGCTGAAAAACGTCCTCTTTGTGCCCAACGACACCTACATGGGCCAGCAGGAGAACCGGGTGGCCATCATCACCGGCCCCAACATGGCCGGCAAGTCCACCTACATGCGGCAGGTGGCCCTCATCACCCTCATGGCCCAGGTGGGATCCTTTGTCCCCGCCCGGGCGGCCCGGATCGGCGTGGTGGACCGGATCTTCACCCGCATCGGCGCCAGCGACGACCTCAGCGCCGGACAGTCCACCTTTATGGTGGAGATGACCGAGGTGGCGGACATCCTCAAGCACGCCACCAGCCGCAGCCTCCTCATCCTCGACGAGATCGGCCGGGGTACCAGCACCTTTGACGGCATGAGCATCGCCCGGGCGGTGCTGGAGCACTGCGCGGACCGGAAGAAGCTGGGGGCCAAGACCCTCTTTGCCACCCACTACCACGAGCTCACGGAGCTGGAGGAGGCCCTGCCCGGGGTAAAGAACTACAACATCGCCATTAAGAGCCGGGGGGACGACATCGTGTTTCTGCGCAAAATCCTCCCCGGCGGCGCGGACCGCAGCTACGGCATTGAGGTGGCTAAGCTGGCGGGCCTGCCGGAGAGCGTGGTGAAAAAGGCCCGGGCCATCCTCAAGGACCTGGAGAGCGCCAGCGGCCACACGCCCCAGCTGCTGGCCGCCCCTCCGGCGGAGCAGGTGTCCCTCGCGGCTCTGGGGGAGGCGGAGGCGGTGGACCGGCTCCGCCGGACCCAGCCGGAGACCCTGACTCCCCTGGAGGCATTGAACCTCCTCTATGAATTGAAGCAGAAGCTGAACTGAAAGGCGCGCCATGGAAAATTGGTTTACAATAGATGCCATCGACTCCCGCACCCGCATCCTCAGCGAGTACCGCCACTGGGAGGAGACCCACTGCTATCTGGTCTGCGGGGTGGAGCGGGCCCTGCTCATTGACACAGGCCTGGGGATCCGCGACATCTCGGCGGAGGTGAGAAAGCTGACGGATCTGCCGGTGGCCGCCGTGGCTACCCATGTCCACTGGGACCACATAGGGGGCCACAGGTGCTACCCCGATTTCTACGCCCACGCCGCGGAGCTGGACTGGCTGAACGGCGGCTTCCCCCTGAGCCGGGAGACGATCCGGGAGATGGTCCTGGACCGGTGCGACCCGCCGGAGGATTTCCGGATCGAGGACTACGAGATGTTCCAGGGAACCCCCACCCGGCTCCTCCGGGACGGGGAGTCCATCGGCCTGGGCGGACGGACCCTGGAGGTCCTCCATACCCCGGGGCACTCCCCGGGGCACATGTGCTTCTGGGAGGCGGAGACGGGGTACCTCTTCACCGGCGACCTGGTGTATCAGGGCGAGCTTTTCGCCTACTACCCCTCCACGGACCCGGCGGCCTATCTGGCCTCCATGGAGCGGGTAGCGGCGCTGCCAGCCCGGCGGGTGTTTCCCGGACACCACAGCCTGGAGATCCGGCCGGAGATTCTGGCGCGGATCCGGGACGCCTTCCGGGGCCTACAGGCGCAGGGAAAGCTCCGCCACGGCGCGGGCCGGTTTCAGTACGGGGATTTTGGAATATGGGTATGAGCCTTTTTCTTGAAGAAGATTAGTACGAGGTGAGTCCATGACCTTTGGCATCATCAATCTCTGGAGCGCGGGCGTGATGGCCCTGCTCCTGCTGCCCAACCTGGTGTACGCCCTGAAGTTTCAGGACGCCAACTTCCGCTCCGGAAGCCGGTGGCTGAACCTTCTGGAGCAGGCGGGGCGCTACGGCTCCATGGCCCTCTCCGTGATCCCCCTGGGTGCGCCGGGCGGCAAGTTCGGCTTTGCCTCCGTGGGGGAGATGCTGGCGTGGATGGGCCTCATGGCGGCGATTCTCGCCGCCTACTACCTCTGCTGGCTCCTCTACGCCAGGCGGCGGACCCCGGCGCTGGCCATGGCCCTGGCGGTCCTCCCCTGCGTCCTCTTCCTGGTCCACGCCCTGCTCCTGCGCCACTGGCTGCTGGGCCTCTTCGCGGCGGTCTTTGCCGCCGCCCACCTTACCATCGTCCGCCAGAATACCCGCTCCTAGAGATATCCTGCGGGCGGGCGATGCTCGCCCCTACACGATGCTCCGAATTCTGACGATTGCCAGACAGTCAGCCCACTTGAAAAGAAGCAAGGGATTCTTTATCAGGTCCTGCGGCGCGCTGCGCGCCCCCACGGCACGAAAAGGAGGCGACCCCTATGCCCTACATCCAGCAGCTCCCTCCCCACATGGCGGACCTCATCGCCGCCGGCGAGGTGGTGGAGCGTCCGGCCAGCGTGGTCAAGGAACTGGTAGAAAATTCCATTGACGCCGGGGCCTCCGCCGTGGTGGTGGAGATCCAGAACGGCGGCATGTCCCTCATCCGGGTGACGGACAACGGCTGCGGCATCGCGCGCTCAGAGCTGTCCACCGCCTTTCTCCGCCACGCCACCAGCAAGCTGCGCGCTCCGGAGGATTTGGCCGCTATCGGCACCCTGGGCTTTCGGGGGGAGGCCCTGGCCGCCATCTCCGCCGTCAGCCGCGTGGACGTGTTCTCCCGACAGCGTGGCGCCGCCCTGGGGGCCTCCCTGACCCTGGAGGGGGGCGCGCCGGGACCGGTGGAGGAGGCGGGGTGCCCGGAGGGGACCACCTTCGTGGTCCGGGACCTGTTCTACAACACCCCTGCCCGGCTGAAATTCATGAAGTCCGACAGCGCCGAGGCCTCCGCCGTAGGCGGCGTGCTCCAGCAGATCGCCCTGAGCCGGCCGGACGTGTCCATCCGCTACCTCCGGGACGGCAAGGAGGAGCTCCACACCCCCGGGGACGGCAAGCTCCTCTCCGCCGTCTACGCCGCCCGGGGCCGGGACTTCGCCCACAGCCTCGTGGCCGTGGAGGGCAGCGGCGAGAACATCCGGGTCAGCGGCTTTGTCACCGAGCCCCTGGCGGGCCGGGGCACCCGGGCCATGCAGACCTTCTTCTGCTGCGGCAGGATCATCAAGTCCCAGCTGCTCACCGCCGCCCTGGAGGAGGCCTACGCCAACCGGCAGCTGCGGGGCAAGTACCCCGGCTGCGTCCTGCGGGTGGACCTGCCCCTCCACCAGGTGGACGTGAACGTCCACCCCGCCAAGACGGTGGTCAAGTTCGCCCAGGAGCGCTCCATCTTCTCCGCCGTCCACCACGTGGTCAAGGACGCCCTGGACGCCGCCGGGGGGCCGGAGGAGACGCGGGCCTCCGGCGGCCAGAGCGCCCTGCGGGCCGCGGCCCGGGGGGATTTCTTCCAGACTATGGACGCCAAGAGCTTCCGGGAGGGGGGCGCGTCCGCCGGGGGGAAAAGCGGCCGTCCCACGCCGCCGGCACCCGGAACCGGGTCCGCCGGTGACACCGCCAACAACCGGACCGGGGGCCGGAGGCCGCCTCTATCCAGCCCGGAGCTGGGGGGCCGGGTCGCGTTCCACGACGCCGTCCGGCGGGGACAGGGGGGCTATGTGCCCCTGCCGGAGGGATTCCGGACAGGGACCGCCCTCCCCGGGGAAACGCTTCCGGAGGGCCCGCCGCCCTCCGGCGGGGAGGCTGGCGGCATCCCGGAGAACCGGGGGGCCGCGTCCGAGGCCGGAGGCGGTGGCGGGGAGTCCTCCCGCGTCCTTGCCGGCGAAGGGGAAGGCTGTGACCTGGCCGCGCCGTCTCGCGTCATTGCCGCCTGCGGCGTCAACGACAGCTCGGGCGGCCTTGCGGCCGCCTATGACCGCTCCAGCGGCGTCATTCTGCCCTCCGGGTCGAACGACAGCCGCGGCAGTCCCTCGGACTGCCCATGGCGTCTGGTGGGGGAGGTGCTGCGCACCTACATCGTCGCCGAGGACGGGGAGGACGTGTGGCTCATCGACAAGCACGCCGCCCACGAGCGGGTGAACTTCGACCGGCTGAAGGCCGGTGCGGAGCCCATTATGCGCCAGCAGCTCCTGGCCGGGATGGCGGTGGACCTCCAGCTGGAGCAGTACGCGGCGCTGCTGGAGAACCTGCCGCTGCTGGAGGCGTTCGGCTTTGAGGCGGAGGACTTCGGCGCCGGGTGCCTGATGGTGCGGGCCATCCCGGCGGACATCGAGGCGGGGCTGGTCCGGGAGACCCTGGAGATGCTGGCGGACAAGCTGCTCACCGGCGGCGGCGCGGACCCGGACAGCGCCCGGGACGCCATGCTGCACACCATGGCCTGCAAGGCGGCCATCAAGGGGGGCTGGAGGAGCGACCCGGCGGAGCTGCGGGCGCTCATCGACAAGGTCCAGAGCGGGGAGGTCCAGTACTGCCCCCACGGCAGGCCGGTGAAAGTAAAATTGTCCAAATATGAGATTGAAAAATTGTTTAAAAGGGCGTAAAATGGGGAGAGCTTTAGGGGCGAAGCGCCAGCAGCAGGGAGGCCCCCAGGCGGAAGCCCTCCCGAAAGCCGCTCAGACGCAGCGCCGCCTCCAGCTCCCCGCGCTGGAACCAGAGCGTTTCCGTCTCCTCCGGACCGGCCAGCGCCTCGATGCGCTCCCAGAAGGCGTAGTCCTGTTCCAGCCAGGCGTCCAGCTCCCCCTCCGGCAGCATGGGGGGCTCGTATTCCCCGTTGAAGAGGGTTTCTAAAATATCCATTGTTATATCCTTTCTTTTGTTCCGTTTTCCGTAACCTGCAAAAGTATTATATTCCGGATTCCGTAACTTGTCAAGGAGATTTTCATGTTTTCTAAGGAGCAATTTGGAAAGAGGCTTTTAGAGATTAGAAAACTGAATCATGAGACGCAGAGCGATTTAGGGGAAGCGATTGGAGTTGCGAAAAGTCGGGTCAGTGAAATGGAAAACGGAAAGCAGACCACTACCGCTGAGAAAATCGCCCTCATCTGCGAGCACTATAAGGTCTCCTCGGACTACCTGCTGGGGCTCAGTGACGATCCGGCCTTCCGCTGAGGCGGGATAGTGCCGGTCTGCATACCGCCATTTTGCACGATTTGTAGTATATATAGTAGTATAAGGATATGATGCAACAACCAACCATCCTCTGCGTCGTGGGCCCCACGGCCTGCGGAAAGACGGCCCTGGCCGTAGCGTTGGCCAAGCGCTTCCGCGGCGAGGTGGTCAGCGTGGACTCCATGCAGATCTACCGGGGCCTCTCCATCGGCACCGCCGCCCCCACGCCGGAGGAGATGGAGGGCGTCCCCCACCACATGGTGGGTGTGGCGGACCCCGCCGAGAGCTGGTCTGCCGCCCGGTTCACCGCCGCGGCGGACAGGTGCGTCCAGGATATCCTCCGCCGGGGCCTGCTCCCGGTGCTGGCCGGCGGTACGGGCCTCTACCTGGACGCCATCATCGCCGGGCGCGCCTTCGCTCCCGGCAGCCAGGGGGGCGCGGTCCGCGCCCAGCTGGAGCGGGAGCGAAGGGAGGGGGGCATGGAGCCCCTGCTGAACCAGCTGCGCCAGGTGGACCCGGAGTCCGCCCGGCGACTCCACCCGGCGGACGAAAAGCGGATCCTCCGGGCTCTGGAGGTCTACCGGGAGACCGGGCGGACCATCTCGGAGCACAACCGGGAGACCCGGGTGCTGCCGAAAAAATACCGCCCCCTCTATATCGGCCTGGCCTACCGGGACCGCTCGGACCTGCGCGCCGCCATCGACCAGCGGGTGGACCGGATGGTGGCGTCGGGCCTTCTGGAGGAGGTCCGCTCCCTGGCGGAGCGGGGGGTGCCGGAGAGCGCCACCGCCATGCAGGCCATTGGCTATAAGGAGCTCGTGGGCGTTTTGCGGGGGGAGCGGTCTCTGGAGGAGGCGGCGGAGGAGGTAAAGCTCCGCTCCCGGCAGTACGCCAAGCGGCAGCTCACCTGGCTGCGGCGGAATGAGAAGATTTTCTGGATCCTCTGGGAAAAAAACCGGGATTTTGCCCGCGCTCTCCAAATTGCGACAGATTTCCTCCATGGACAGGGTCTACAATAGCCTTGACGGGGGCGGCAGACGCCCGCCGCCGTCAAATTAAAAAAAGAGAGGTAGACAGCATGTCAAAATCTCCCAATCTCCAGGACGCGTTCCTGGCATCCGCCCGGCGCAGCGAGACGCCGGTCACGGTATTCCTCATGAACGGCTTTCAGATGCGGGGCGCGATCACCGGCTTTGACGCCTTTACGGTGGTGCTCACTACGGAGGGCCGGCAGAACCTGATCTACAAGCACGCTATCTCAACCATCAGCCCGCTGCGCACCGTTGACCTGAGCGAGTGGGAGGAGACGCTCCAGGAGTCCTGAGCGGGCAGACGCCGGAGCGCCCCGCCGCCGGCAGAGGAGGGACAAGCCCATGAAAAACGGAAATCTGGCCACAAAGCTGATGCTGGCCGCCATCTTTTTGGCGGTGGCCGCCTATTTCGGCATCAGCGCGGCGGCCTACTTCATGGATTTTTACACCACAACCCCCGCCTATACATACACCAGCGAGTCCGCGGCGGCGGTGTCCGGCTATGTGGTGCGAAACGAGGAGGTCCTTCCTGGCGGCGGCGAGCTGGTCTACACCCCCTGGGATGAGGGGGAGCGGGTCAGCGCGGGCAGCACGGTGGCTCTGATCTACCAGAGCCCCCAGTCTTTGAACAGCGCCAATGCCCTGCGGGACCTGGAGGAGCAGCTGCTCTACGCCCAGGCCCTGGCTCCCGGAGCCCAAGCCGCGGCCCGGCTGGACGACGAGGTGACAAGCGCCCTGCTGCAATTCCGGCGCACGCTGGCCTCCCAGGACTCCGCCGCCATGGAGGAGGACGCCGGGGCCCTGCGCTCCTGCGTCCTCAAGCGGAGCTACGCCTACTCCGGCGCCGGCGGCCTGGAGGACACCATTGCCGGACTTCAGGACCGGATCAGCGCCCTTGGCGGCTCCGGGGAGCAGGACGCCGCCCGGGTGACCGCTCCGAAGGCGGGCCTCTTCTCCAGCATGGTGGACGGCTATGAGGGCGTTTTAAATCTGGAGATGCTCCAGACACTGACCCCCTCCGGCTACCGCGCCATCGCCCCCGCGGAGGACGCCGGCGGCCTGGGGAAGATGGTCTACGGCAACAAGTGGTCCTTTGTCACCCTGATGCGCTCCGAGGACATTGGCCGCATGCAGCCCGGCAGCACCGTTACGCTCCGCTTCCAGACCGGGCTGAGCCGGGATGTGGAGATGACCGTGGAGTCCATCAGCGCCGAGGAGGACGGCCGGCGGGTCGTGGTGTTCTCCTCGGAGCGCTATCTCCATCTCACCACCCTCCTGCGCCGGCAGAACGCCCAGGTGATCTTCCAGAGCTACACCGGCATCCGGGTGCCCCGCAGCGCCGTGCGGGTAGAGCAGACGCCGGTGCTTGACGAGGAGGGCAATCCGGTGCTGGACAGCGCCGGAGAGCAGAAAACCCAGGCCGTCACCTGCGTCTACTGCGTCTGGGGCGAGTACGCCCGGCGCAAGCCGGTGCAGGTGCTCTGGCAGGAGGAGTCGTTCATCCTGGTCCTGCCGGACAGCGAGGCCCTGGACGGCTACGCCACGGAGAGCGCCCGGGCGGGCCGCAGGCTCCGGGCCGGGGACCAGGTGATAACCTCCGCGGCGGAGATCTACGACGGAAAGGTGGTCATGGTGAGATCATGAGCATTGCGGAAAACATCAGCGCCATCCGCGCTCGCATGGCGGCGGCGGCGGAGCGGGCCGGCCGGGATCCAAAGGAGATCCTCCTGGTGGGCGCCAGCAAGATGAACAGTGCAGCGGCCTGCCGGGAGGCCATCGCGGCGGGAATCGACGCTCTGGGGGAAAACCGGGTCCAGGAGATGCGGGAGAAGCTGGCGGAGAACGCCTACGCCGGCGCACCCCTCCACTTTATCGGCCATTTGCAGCGCAACAAGGCGCGCCAGGTGGTGGGCACGGCGGACCTCATCCACTCCGTTGGCTCCCTGGCCCTGCTGGAGGAGATCGACCGGCAGGCGGAAAAGCGCTCCATCTGCCAGGATGTGCTGCTGGAGGTGAACATTGCCGGCGAGGAGAGCAAGAGCGGCTTCTCCCCGGAGGCGCTTGAGGCGGCGGCGGAGCGGGCCAGGGAATTTTCCCACGTCCGCGTCTGCGGGCTCATGACCATCCCACCGCCGGCGTCTGTACCCCATGGAAATTTTTCCTATTTTGAAAAAGTGTGCCGCCTGTATGTTGACATAGGCCGGAATTTGTACGATAATGGCTTTGTATATCTGTCAATGGGCATGAGTGATGACTTTGAGGATGCCATTGCCGCCGGGGCTACCGTGGTCCGGGTCGGCTCGGCCATCTTCGGCCGGCGGCAGTACCTATGATTATGGGAGGTTTCCGAAAATGAGCTTACTGGACAACATTAAAAAGATGATCAACCCCATCAGCGACGAGGATGAAGATTATGATGAGGTCTTTGACGATGGCGACTCCCCCTTTGTGGACGACCGGCCCCGCTATGACCGGGGCGCTGTGGACAGCCGCCGGGGCAAGGTGGTCAACATCCACGCCACCACCCAGCTGAAGGTGGTCCTAGTGAAGCCGGAGCGGTTTGAAAACGCCAGCGAGATCGCCGACCACCTCAAGGAGAAGCGCACGGTGGTGGTGAATCTGGAGTCCACCCACAAGGACATTGCCAGGCGCCTTATTGACTTTCTCTCCGGCGTGGCCTACGCGGGGGAGGGCAAGATCAAGAAGGTGGCCGCCAATACCTACATCATCACACCCTACTCCGTTGATATCCAGGGGGATCTCATCGACGAGCTGGAAAACAACGGCCTGTATTTCTAAGAACCTGTATTCATAAGCAAAACTGCCGGATGGACGGGGGATTTTGCCCGCCCTGCAAGGCAAAAATTGCGGGAATACTTTGTATTTCAATATTTTTTAACGCCGCAGGGCGGAAAATCCCTGCCCAGACGGTCGTTTGAGATCGTGAATACAGGTTCTAAGACCGGAACAACAAGGAACATAGTCAAATGACTTGGGAGGGACAAGCACTATGATGACTCCGCAGGAGGTGGCGAACTGCACCTTCGCCAAGGCCACGCTTGGCGGCTACAACATGGCCAGCGTGGATGATTTCCTGGACAAGCTGACGGAGGACTACTCCTCCCTCTATAAAGAAAACGCCGCCCTGAAGGCCAAGCTGAAGGTGACGGTGGACAAGCTGGCGGAGTATCGGGAGATGGAGGGCGCCATGAGCTCTACCCTGCTCACCGCCCAGAAGATGGCGACCTCCATCCTGGCGGAGGCGGAGGTCAAGCGGGACGCCATTGTGGCGGAGGCGGAGGCCGCCGCCCAGGCCCGCCGGGCCAAGGCGGAGGCGGAGGTATCCGCCCAGGAGCAGCGCATTGCCGACGTCCGAGCCCGGGTGGACAGGGAGCTGGAGGCGGAGCGGGTGCGCCTGAGCGTTGGCCAGGAGAAGCTGCGGGCCTTTATCCGGGATGTTACCAGCGTCTGCAACGAGCAGCTGGCTCTGCTGGATCTGCTGCCGGAGCTGCCGGCGGCGGAGGAGCCGGCTCCCGCGGTTGTCCTGCCGCAGAGGGAGAAGGCGGTCCAGGCGGAGCCGGAGGAAGCGGAGGAGGCGGTTCCCGCGTTCTCCGCGGCCCCCCCGGAGGAGGAGCCGGAGGAGCAGGAGGACCCCTTTGCCGGCGGTCTGGACGGTATGGACGGCGAGGAGGAGGACCTGCGGGATACACGGATTTTGAACCTGGATGATTTGCAGTTCGGCCGCAACTACGTGAGGGAATAAGGCGGCCGATAAAGTAAAAGAGCAGGGCGGGGACCATCTGGTCCCCGCCCTCTTTTGACTTCAGGCTTTGGATATGGGTTCTTACTTTACGAAGTTGACAGTGACGTTGGCAAAGGTCTCGTCGCCGGCCAGGAAGGCGTCATAGTCGCCCTTGACCTCCAGAGAACCGCCGCTCTTCATGCCGTCCACCAGGGCGTTGTAGGCGTCCTCGGTGAACACCTCGAAGCGGGAGGTGGCGTAGGGCAGGCCCACGGCGTCGTCGTCCACGCCCAGGTTGGCGGAGGTGCCGCCGATGCTGTCCCAATTGCCGTCAAAGTACTCGCCCAGCATGAGGCTGGCGGCCTCGCTGAGGCCCTTCATGGCGGAGGTCATGACGGTATTGGATTCTTCGGCCTGGTCCACGTCCACGCCGATAGAGATGCCGTTGTTGGAGGCGGCGGCGGCAAAGACGCTGTTGCACATGGAGCCGCCGCAGGCAAAGACCACCTCGGTGCCGTTGGCGTACCAGCCGTTGATCTGGGTCTGGAGATCGGGGGAGGCGGAGTAGCCCTCGCCGTAGAGGTAGCTGTACTGAACCTCCACATTTGCGCCCGTCTCAGAGGCGGCCGCCTGGGCGCCCTGGATAAAGCCGTAGCCGTAGCGGTTGACAGCGGGGTTGCTGCCGGCGCCGCCGCCGGTGAAGCCCAGCTTGGTGTAGCCCTCGATGACGGCCGCGTAGCCGGCCATGTAGCCGCACTGCTCCTCGTGGAAGGCCACGCCCACCACGTTGGTCAGAATGGGGCTGGTATTCTCCAGGGCGTTGCCGTTGGTGTCGTACTCAGTGGCCTTTTCCTGAATGGGGTAGCCGTCAATGAAGATAAATTTCACATCAGGGAACTCCACAGCGGCCCGGCGCATAGCGGCCTCCTGGAGGAAGCCGGGGGCCACGATCACCTCCGCGCCGCCGTCGATGGCGGACTTGTAGGCCTGGTAGCGGTCCTCGTCGGTGGCGTTGTCGCCGCCGGCGGGCTGGTAGTACTTGTAGGAGATGCCGTTGGCGTTGGCGTAGAGCTTCACGCCGTTCCAGGTGCCCTGGTTAAAGCTCTTGTCCTTGAGCTGGCCCACGTCGGTGACCATGGCGATGAGGTACTTGTTGTCCGCGCTGGTCATGGTGTCGCTGATCTTGTCGGGGTCGGTCTCCGCGGCAGAGCCCTGGCTGTCGTCGGGGGTGCTGTCGTCAGGGGTGCTGTCGTCAGGGGTGCTGTCGTCAGGGGTGTTGGCGTCGTCCTGGCTGTTGGACTGCTGCTGGTCATTGCCGCCCTGCTTGTTGTTGTTGCCGCCGCAGGCCGCCAGAGCGAAAACCATCGCCAGAACCAGCAGCAGGGCGAGAACCTTCTTCTTCATGTGATCCAACCTTCCTTTTTTATTTTTGCCGTCCCAGGGGCTTCGCTTTTGGACGGCTATGGCACATTATACCCTATCCTCCCCCATAAAGCAACTGAAAAAACGGAGAGAATTAGGGGGATTTTATGTACAAGGGGAAAACTTTTTGTGAATCGGATGAAAGAGGCCGCTATTTGCCGGACAGTCTCACAGCCGTGTCCAGGGCGATGCGCATCATGGTGGTAAAGGTGGTCTGCCGCTGGGAGGGGGAGAGCTCCTCGCCGGTGACCAGACTGTCGGAGATGGAGCAGATGGCCAGAGCCCGTTTGCCCAGCTTCGCGGCGGTCATGTACAGCGCCGCCGCCTCCATCTCCACCGCCAGCACCCCCATCTCCGCCCACTTCATGGTGGAGTTGGACGCGTCGTAGAAGGTGTCCGAGCTCAAAAGGTTCCCCACCGGCATCTCCACCCCCAGCGCCCGGGCGGCGCCCACCGCCGCCTCCAGCAGCGTGAAATCCGCGATGGGGGCAAAGGTCCCGGGCAGGCCGTACTGGTGGGCGAAGTTGGAGTTGGTGCAGGCCCCCTGGGCCGCTACCACGTCCCGCAGCTTCAGCCTGGGGCTGATGGCCCCGGCGGAGCCAATGCGCAGAATGTTCTCCACGCCGTACTGGCTGTAGAGCTCGTAGGAGTAGATGCCCATGGAGGGCATCCCCATGCCGGAGGCCATTACGGAGACCGGTACGCCGGCGTACGTCCCCGTGTAGCCCTGAATCCCCCGCACGTTGTTGACCAGCTTAGCCCCCTCTAAAAAGGTCTCCGCTATGAATTGCGAGCGCAGCGGGTCCCCGGGCATGAGCACCGTCTTGGCGAAATCACCGGGATTGGCGCTGTTGTGTGGTGTAGACATCGTTCGATCCATCCTTTCTTTTTAGGCATAACATTTAGGCATACATACTTTTTCTTTGTGAACAAAGAAAAAGTATCAAAAAGAAAAACCTTATGCGCGAAACTACGTTTTACGTATGGTATTAACTTAGGGGCTTTTCCCTGAAAAACAATCCCTTGGAGCAAGACGAACGCCTTGCGGAATAAAGTCCTTTTTGATTCTTTTTCCGTGGACCGCCTGAAAGGCGGCTTAGGCTCGCCGGCGCCCAGCGGGCGCCGAAAGCGTCGCTTTCAAGAAAAAGAATGTATGCCTTGCCGCCTCACTCCTCCTCGATCTCGGTAAAGGACGCGCCGCCCTCCAGGACCTTGGTATTGGTATAGCCGTAGAACTTCAGCCGGTTTTGGGCCAGGTAGGCCCGGCGGCCCTTGGTACAGACCAGGAGAATTTTCCGGTCGGGCTCCAGGCCCTCCACCGGGCCGTCGATGGCTGCCAGGTTCAGGAACCGCTTCCCCTCCAGGGCCGGGGCCTGGGCGCAGTCCACCACCTCATACTCCTCCGCGCCGCCCTGGGCGTACTCCGCCGGAGTGATGGAGTCCATGGCGCCGTCCAGCTTGTTGAGAAGGACGTTGACGCTGGCGGCGAAGGGGTGGATGGCGGTGGAGAAGGGGGGCGCGTAGGCGAAGTCCATGTCCGCCAGCTGGTCCACAGAGGCCCCCAGAGTGATGGCCGTAACGGCGATATCGGTCAGCTTATCCACCGCGCCGGGGCCCAGCACCTGGATACCCAGCAGCTTCCGGGAGGCCCGGTCGGCGGTGAGCTTGACGATGAAGAGGCCGGAGCCGGGGTAGTAGTGGGCCTTATCGTCCAGCACCGTGAGCACGGAGACCGCGTCATAGCCCTCGGCTCGGGCGGCGGTCTCCGTGAGGCCGGTGCGGCCCACGTTGATCCCGCCAGGCAGCTTGGCCACGCCGGTGCCCAGCACGCCGGGGTAGGCCCGCTCCTTTCCCGCCAGGTTCTGTGCCAGGACGCGGCCGGAGATATTGGCGGTGGAGCCCATGGGGGACCAGGCGGGCTTTCCGGTCTGGCGGTTGCGCACCATGGCGCAGTCGCCGGCGGCGTAGATGTCCGGGAGGCTGGTACGCATATACTGGTCTGTGACAATAGTCCCCTTGACCATCTCAATGCCGGTCCCCTCCAGGAAGGCGGTGCTGGGCCGGATGCCGATGGCCAGCACCAGGGCGTCCGCCTTCATGGCCCGGCGGCTGGTGAGGACCTTCTCCACCTTCCCGCCGCCCTCCGCGCCCTCCAGGGCCACATTGGTCAGGGGCATAATGCCCGCGTCCGCCATTTTATTCTCCACGTACTCGCTGAGCTCCGGGTCCAGAAGGCCGGGCAGCACGTGGGGGGCAAAGTCGATGACGCTGGTTTTCACGCCCTTGGCGGCCAGATTCTCCGCCACCTCCAGGCCGATGAAGCCCCCGCCGGCCACCACGGCCCGCTTGATCTCTCCGGCCTCCACCGCCTCCCGCAGGGCGATGGCGTCCTCCGGCGTGCGCATGACGAACACGTTTTTCAGGTCCAGCCCCGGAACCTGGGGCACAAAGGGGGACGCGCCGGTGGCGATTACCAGCTTGTCATAGCCGTAGAGCCGCGTCTCCCCGGTTTTCAGGTTCCTGGCCTCTACCTGGTGCTCCCCTGGCCGGACGGCCACAGCCTCCGTCTCCGTGAGCACCTGAGCCCCGGTGAGTTTGGAAAACTTCTCCGGCGTGTTGACGATGAGCTCGCCCTTGTCGCGGATCACGCCCCCCACATAGTAGGGGAGGCCGCACCCGGCGTAGGAGATGTCCCTGCCCTTGGTGAGGATAGTCACCTCACAGCTCCGGTCCTCCCGCTTCAGCTTGGCCGCGACCTTGGTGCCGGCCGCCACGCCGCCCAGTACCAGTACCTTCATCCGATCAGCTCCTTTTTGATTCAGTGTGATATAAAGCGCTTTGACTATAGCAGGCCCCGGCGGTTTTGTCAATCGGCCTGCCGGCCCCCATTTGGCCGTTTTGTGCTCCCGCACAGCCCGGACTGCTGATGCACTCCCCCTCGAGCACGATGAAACCGCGATTTTCGCCTCCTTCCACCGGCTTGCCCGGCTGAAGGGGGCTGGCGGGGTCTAGAGTCTGCTCTATTCGCCTATTCGCGGTCCGGCTCGCCGGAGGGTCCGCGCCCCACAGCCGCGGCCAGCTTCCGGATATGGGCCGGCGTGGTGCCGCAGCAGCCGCCCACCATCGTGGCTCCTGCCTCCGCCAGCACCGCCATGTGCCGGGCGAAGTCCTCCGGCCCCATGGCATAGTGGGCCCGGCCCAGGTGGTCGATTACCGGCAGCCCCGCGTTGGGCTTCGCCACAACGGGGATGTCTACCGCCTCCCGGATGGTCCGGATCACCGCCTCCAGCTGGTCCGGACCAACGGAGCAGTTGACGCCCACGGCGGCGGCCCCCATCTCCTGGACCGCCAGGGCGGCCTCCCGGACGCTGCCGCCGAAGAGCACGCCGCCGTCGGCCTCCGCGGAGAAGGCGCACAGCACCGGCAGATCGCACACGGAGGAGGCTGCATCCAGCAGGGCCAGGGCCTCCTCCGTGCCCATCAGCGTCTCCGCCGCCAGCAGATCCACCCCCGCCTCCGCCAGGGCCTGGATTTGCTCCCGGTAGATGTCGTAGGCCCGGGTGTAGGTCATGCGCCCGGCGGGCTCCATGGGCTGGCCTAGGGTGGCCAGATCCCCGGCTACCAGAGCCCGTCCGCCGGACGCCTGGCGGGAGAGGGCCACCAGGGCGGCGTTGAGTTCCGCCACCCGGTCCTCCAGGAAGTAGTGGCGCAGGGCCAGCCGGTTGGCGGAGAAGGTGGGGGCGCAGAGAATCTGGCTCCCGGCGCAGACGTAGGCCCGCTGGAGATCCAGCAGCGCCTGTGGGTAGTCCAGGGCCCAGCGCTCCGGCGGCACGCCCACCGGCATCCCGGCGGCGCGGAGGTTGGAGCCGGTGGCGCCGTCTAGCAGTACAATTCCGGCCCCGGTCAAAGCGGCAAATTCCTGTTTTGTCATGTGATTTCCTCCAGCGTATGGGCTCGTTTGTTGATTAAGAATATGATAGCCGATGTTCCCTCCGTTTTCAATCTTTTTTTGCACGTTTTTGGATTTTTGTAAGTCCCTTTTACCTTTGAGGACATAAGCGAATATGTTAGAAATCCTGTTTTTATGCAATTTTGTTCAGCAATCAAGGACACATATCAGTGCAGCGAAAAAATAGAATACAGTTCATGTAGCTGGGAAAAGGGTTGGAACATAAAATTTAAAAAAGCTGGAAGGACGCTATGTACTGTATATCCAGCAGGGAATTTTGATGTCTCTTTCCCGTAGAAGCCCCCTCGCTGGGGGGATTTTTGGGGGGATGCCGGGGCGGAAAAGGGCAACAAAAAGGGCCATAGCAACGAGTTGCTACAGCCCTCTCGGGTGTCATGATTTGTCAGACATTATGCGCGTCTTATTTCAGACGTCGTCAGTTATCAAAAGGCTGAGCGCTTACTTCAGCTCCACCTTGCCGCCGGCCTCTTCGACCTTGGCCTTCATCGCCTCGGCGTCGTCCTTGGACAGGGCCTCCTTCAGGGTCTTGGGAGCGCCCTCGACCACAGCCTTGGCCTCAGCCAGGCCCAGGCCGGTGATCTCGCGGACGACCTTGATGACCTTGATCTTGCTGGCGGCGTCGAAGCTGGCCAGGACCACGTCGAACTCGGTCTTTTCAGCCTCGGCGGGAGCGGCGGCGCCGGCGGCGGGAGCGGCCATGGCGGCGGCGGAAACGCCGAACTCCTCCTCCAGGGCGTGAACCAGCTCGCTGAGCTCCAGAACGGTCAGAGCCTTAACTTCCTCGATCATAGCGGTAACTTTCTCGCTAGCCATTGTTAGGTACCTCCTAATTAATTTTCAGTCAATGTCGTTTTGTGGATTGTCTTACTCGACGGCGGCGTCCTCCGCGGGAGCGCCCTGCTTCTCGGCGATCTGCTTGAGCACGCAGGCCAGGCCGGAAATGGGGGCCAGCATGGTGCCCAGAACCTGGGCCTGCAGAACCGGCAACGGGGGAATGGCGGCCAGGGCCATCACCTCGTCCAGCGGCATGGGCTTGCCGTCCATGAAGCCGCCCTTAATCTCGAAGCAGCCCTCCAGCTTCTTGGCGAACTCGTTGACCACCCGGGCGGGGGCGACGGGGTCGTCGTGGCAGATGGCCAGGGCCGTGGCGCCGCTGAGCAGATCGTCCAGCTCGTTCATGCCGCAGTTGTTGACCGCGAACTGGAGCAGGGTGTTCTTGACAACGGCGTATTCCACGTTGTTCTTGCGCAGCTCCGCGCGCAGCGCGGTATCCTCTGCCACGGTGATGCCCTTGTAGTCCACCAGCACGCCGGCGGCGGCGTTTTGCAGCTTACCGGTCAGGTCCGCCACAATAGCCTGCTTCTCACTGAGAACCTTTGCGTTAGGCATTCTTGTTTTCACCTCCATTAGGATTCGCCAGGGGCAATCGCGTATCCAGAAACAGAAACAGTCCCTGCGCCAAGGCGCAAGGACTGTGCGAATCAATACCTGATCGGCAATCCTCGGCAGGATTTACAGGGGCGTGCCCCTACCTGCTGTCTTTGGAACGCGAAAATTATTATAACAGGACGTTTGCCCGTTGTCAATACAAAGATTGTGATATGCGCCCCAATCTTCTTTTCTATATGTTTGTTCCGCATATTCGTGATCGTGTCCAATTTCTGCGCAATGCTGGTTTTTATTGGCTATGATAAATCCCCGCCGCCGCCCGGTTCCCGGTTGACAAACCCGGGCCGGGGTGCTATTTTGTACCCATACCACAGCCGTGCCCCGGCCTCCCGGGGCACAATCAGGAAAAAGAGGTAAAAAGCCGTGAGCAACTACAAATTCGAGACCCTTCAGCTCCACGTGGGACAGGAGCGGCCGGACCCCGCCACCGGCGCACGGGCGGTGCCCATCTACCAGACCACGTCCTACGTGTTTGACAGCTCCGCCCACGCCGCCGCCCGGTTCGACCTGACGGAGGAGGGCAACATCTACGGCCGGCTCACCAACCCCACCCAGGAGGCGCTGGAGAAGCGCCTGGCGGCCCTGGAGGGCGGCGCGGGGGCCCTGGCCGTGGCCTCCGGCGCGGCGGCGGTCACCTACGCCATCGAGGCCCTGGCCCAGAGCGGGGACCACATCGTGGCGCAAAAGACCATCTACGGCGGCAGCTACAACCTGCTGGCCCACACCCTCGCCGCCTACGGCGTGGAGACCACCTTTGTGGACGCCCACAACCTGGCGGAGCTGGAGGGGGCCATCCGGGAGAACACCAAGGCCGTCTTTATCGAGACCCTGGGCAACCCCAACAGCGACATCCCGGACATTGACGCCATTGCCGCCATCGCCCACGGCCGCGGCCTGCCCCTGGTGATCGACAACACCTTCGGCACCCCCTACCTCATCCGGCCCATTGAGCACGGCGCGGACATCGTGGTCCACTCCGCCACCAAGTTCATCGGCGGCCACGGCACCTCCCTGGGAGGCGTCATCGTGGACTCCGGCAGATTCGACTGGAAGGCCAGCGGCCGCTATGCCGCCATCGGCGCGCCCAACCCCAGCTACCACGGCGTCTGCTTCGCCGACAGCGCCGGCCCCGCCCCCTTCGCGGCCTACATCCGGGCGGTGCTGCTGCGGGACACCGGCGCGTGCATCTCCCCCTTCAACGCCTTTTTGCTGCTCCAGGGGGTGGAGACCCTGTCCCTGCGCCTGGAGCGCCACGCCGAAAACGCCCGGCGGGTGGTGGACTTCCTGGCCGGTCATCCCCTGGTGGAGAAGGTCAACCACCCCAGCCTGCCGGACCACCCGGACCACGCCCTCTATGAGCGGTACTTCCCCCGCGGCGGCGCGTCTATCTTTACCTTTGAAATCAGGGGCGGCGTGGCGGAGGCCCACAAATTTATCGACCACCTGGAGATCTTCTCCCTTCTGGCCAACGTGGCGGACGTCAAGAGCCTGGTGATCCACCCCGCCACCACCACCCACGGCCAGCTGACAGCGGAGGAGCAGCTGGACCAGGGCATTAAGCCCAACACCATCCGGCTGTCTATCGGCATCGAGCACATCGACGACATCCTTGCGGACCTGGAGCGGGGCTTCGCCGCCCTCCGGTAATCCCTTTAATAAGGAATACGCTAAACCGCCGGAGCGTCAGCTCCGGCGGCCTTTTTCCCCGCCGCACCAGAGCGGCCCCTGCCGCATAGAATGGTTCCAGAGCAGGAGTGTGAAGTACTTATGGCTTATTCCGACCGAGAGCTGCTGGCCCGCCTCATTGAATGCGAGGCCGGCGGAGAGGGAGAGGCCGGCATGAAGGCGGTAGCCGGCGTTGTGATGAACCGGGTCCATGCCAGGGGCGGCGAGTACGCCCGGGTGGGCCAGGGCAGCATACGCAACATCATCTTCCAGCCCTATCAGTTCGTCTGTGCCAGTGAGACGGAGGGGGGCGCCTACAATCCCCAGAACATATACAACATGCGGCCCCAGGCTATCCACTATGAGATCGCGGATTGGGCCATTGCCGGCAACCGTCTGCCGGATGTGGCGGAGTCCCTCTGGTTTTATAACCCGTTCAGCCCCAAATGCCGCAATAATTTCCCCTCCAACGTGGGCTACTGGCAGACCCGCATAGGGGACCACTGCTTCTATAACCCAACCGACGCCTACTACAAAACCTGACCTGAGCGCAATCCATAAAGGAGTGAATGATCCATGCAGAGCACACAGCGCCAGCAGAACCCTCAGAACGGACAGAACACCCAGAATATAACCATCAACAACCACCAGACCAACAACCCCGACGAGACCAGCTACAGCGCCCCCCCGGACAAGGGCCCCTCCTGGGTCTACGGCAATCCCAATCTGAGCTACAACGGGCAGCCCCCCTCCGAGGGCGTCTCCGTCTACACCATGGACGGCAGCACGCCCCCCGGCGATTCGGACAGCGCCCCCATGCCCATTCCCGGTATGAACGGCAGCACGGCTCTGGGCAGCATCTCCAGCGACGCGGCCCAGAGCCAGCGGATGAAAAACCCGCTGGGCATGGAGGCGACCCACATGCCCTCAAACAGCGCCGAGGCGTACCAGGCCTCCCTGCGCAGCCTTTTGGACCGCAACGTGGGCTACTTTGTGGTGGCCACCTTCCTGGTGGGGACCCAGCAGTCCGTTACCTGGCAGGGAATTCTCCACACCGTGGGCAGCGACTATATCGTACTGTACCAGCCGGACTACGAGCGGTATATTTCCTGCGATTTCTACTCCCTGAAATTTGTCCAGTTCCACAATGTAAAGGGCGTCCCCTACTGCGCCGCCTCCCGGACCTGGCAGGGCCAGAATGGCTTCTAGCGGTTTTCTTGTACTCTTTTCCTGTCCTTTTTCCTGAAAGAAAAAGAACCAAAAAGAACTTGGGCAGCGGCCTTGCCGCTGCCTGAGCTGTCGTTGACGGCGAAGCCGGCAATGACGCGAAGTACGCAAAGCCCCGCTTTGCTCTATGTTGTTTTATCTGAAACCAGCGGCGGGCCCCCGGGAAAAATCTTCCGGGGGCCCGCTGTAACGTCTGTTCTGAAAAATCCACAGAAAGAACCAAAAGCGAAACGCAGTTTCAGGCCAAAAGTTTTTCTTTTTGATCCTTTTACTTTTTTCAAAAAGAAAAAGGATGTATGCCTTTCATATTGACTCCTCCCCGGCTTCCACGCCGGACTGGGCGGGGCCGGAGAGGAGCCGGCCGCGAAAGTCGAACCGGGAGCCGTGGCAGGGGCAGTCCCAGCTCAGCTCGTCCGGGTTCCACTCCAGCTGGCAGCCCATATGGGGGCAGCGTGTGTCCACCAGGAACACCTGGCCGTCGGGTGACCTGTATGCCCCCACCTTTCGCCCCTCCGCCTCCACCACGCCGCCGTGTCCCGGCGGCAGGGCGTCCAGCAGCTCCCGGGCGGGCGCCAGCAGCTCCCGGCCCAGATCCCGCGCGGCGTGGAGGCCGTTATCCGCCAGGGCGGCGGCGGAGGCGGCCGGGGTGAAGCGCTGGGGGGAGAACAGTCCCTCATAGGCGTTTTCCCGGCCAGTGATCAGATCCCGCAGCAGCTGGGCTCCGGCCATGGCGCTGGTCATCCCCCACTTGCCGAAACCGGTAGCCACGTACCAGTCCGGCGTGGAGGCGGAGAAGCGGCCGATATAGGGGACGCCGTCCAGGGTGACGCAGTCCTGGGCGGACCAGCGGGAAGCCTCCCGGGCCTCCGGGAAGAGCAGGGCGGCCGTCCGGGCCAGGCCCTGGAAGCGCCCGCCCTCCCGGTTCTCCCCGGTGCGGTGGCCGCCGCCCCCTGCCAGCAGCTTTCCCTCCGCCCAGCGCAGGGAGAGCCCGCCCGGGTCCGCGCTGTAGTACATTCCCTCCAGCTTTTTCGTTCCCTCCAGAGCCAGCACGTAGCTGCGCTCCTGGTGCATCCGGAGGAAGTAGTACCCCGGCACGTTGACAAAGGGGAAGTGGCAGGCAAAGACAATGTGCCTGGCCCGGACGGTGCCGCCGGCGGTGCGCAGCCGGTCCCCCTCCGCCTCCAGCACCCGGGTCCCCTCATAGACCCGCAGGCCCTCCGCCAGGGCGAAGAGAAACCGCAGGGGGTGGAACTGGGCCTGCTCCGAGCAGCGGAGGGCGGCGCGCACCGGGAAGGGCAGATCCGTCTCCCGGCACAGCTCCACCGGGAGACCGGCGCGCTCCTGGGCTCCGGCCTCCCGCTCCAGAAGCCCCTCCTCCTCCCTGGCGTAGAGCCAGGCGCTCAGCCGCTCCCAGCCGCAGCGGATGCCCCGGGCCCCTATGAGCCGCTCATACTGGGAAATCGCCGCCTGGTTGGCCCCGGCGTACAGGCGGGCGGCGGCGAGGCCCAGAGTTTTTTCCAGCTTATGGTAGAGCGTCCCGTGCTGGGCCGTCACCTTGGCGGTGGTGTTTCCCGTCTGGCCTCCCCCCAGACGCTGCGCCTCCAGCACCACCGTCTCCACTCCCGCCTCCTCCAGCAGCGCGGCGGTGAGAACCCCCGCCAAACCGCCGCCGATTACCGCGGCCTCCGTCTCCAGATCCTCCGCCAGAGGCGGCCTGGGGGCGCTTGCCGCCGTCTGATGCCAAATGGATTCCATGTACTCATCACCTCCCCCCTAGTTTTTACCGGAGCGGGGCGAAATAACCCTGTTTCGCATAATTTGGGACAGCCGCCGCATAAAATAGGGGGAGCAAAGAAGGAGGGATCGATTTGGACAGAACGGACGCCGCGCGGCGGCGGGCACAGCAGCTCCGCCGCCGCGCCCGGACCCAGCCGCGCTCCGGCGGCTCAGCGCCCGGCGAGGGCCGGGGCATGGCCCGTCTGGTGGTGTGCGCCATCATCTTTGTGCTTCTGGTGATGGTAAAGCTGCTGTTCCCCGGGGCGCTCAGCGGCTTCGCCCAGTCCGCCGGAGAGCTCATCGGCGGAAACGCGGACTTTAAGGAGGCCTTCGCGGCCATTGGCCGGGCCATCAGCGGGGAGGAGGGGGCCGGCGCGTCCCTTCAGGACGCCTACACCGCTGTTTTCAATCCATCCCAACAGAAGGACGGCGCCCAGCGGGAGGACAGCGCCCCCGCGCCGGAGGCCCAGCCGGAGCCGGAGGTCCAGACCGGGCCCCAGCGGACCGGCGCCTCCCTCCCGGCGGAGCAGGAGGAGCAGTCCTCCGAGAGCGGGGCGGCGGAGCGGGAGGAGCAGCCCTCCGAGAGCGGGGCGGCGGAGCAGTCCCAACCGGCGGCGCCGGCGGTGGTGGAATCGCCTGTGGAGCCGGCGGAGGACGCAGACGACACCGCCACGGCGGAGCCCCTCTCCTATGTGTACACCATGCCCGCCCTGCCGGATAACGCCAGCCTGGAGCAGCGGAATCTGGGCTTTGCCCACAGCAGCCCTATTCTGGGCTCGCTCAGCTCCTCCTTTGGCTGGAGGGAGCATCCCATCGAGGGGGGCAGCAGGTTCCACTACGGCGTGGACCTGGCGGCGGACGAGGGAACGGACATTCTGGCCTTTGCCGACGGCGCCGTGTACGCCACCGGTGAAAGCAGCACCCTGGGCAACTATATCATGCTCCAGCACCAGGGGGGCTATATTACCCTGTACGCCCACTGCAGTCGGGTCACCGTCACAGGCGGCAGCGTGGCCATGGGAGAGAAAATCGCGGAGGTCGGCTGTACGGGCCAGGCCACCGGCCCCCATCTGCACTTTGAGCTCCACGACGGGTCGCTGTACCTGAACCCCATTTTCTATGTGGAAATCCGGTAGGCTGGAGGTGACGTGGGGCTGCGCTGTGGGGGTGGCTCTGGCCCTGGCGGCGGGGGCAGGGAGCATCCTTCCTCTGACGGCCCTCTCGGCGCTGTGCCATGAGCTGGGCCACCTGGCCGCCCTGGCGGCGGCAGGCGCGGAGGTGGAGCGCTTCCGCCTCACCGCCTTTGGCGCGGAGATCCGGGCGGACACCCGCTACCTGCCCTACGGCAGGGAGATCCTCTGCACCCTGGCGGGACCCATGGTAAACCTGCTGCTGGCGCTGGTCCTGGCCAGAGCGGCGGGGGACTACGCCCTGGCGGGGGCAAATCTGCTGCTGGGCATCTTTAACCTGCTGCCCATCCCCTCCCTGGACGGGGGCCGGGCGCTCTACCTGTTTCTCAGCTGGCGGCGGGACCCCATATGGGCGGACCAGATCTGCCGGCGGGCCGGTCTCGGCTGCTCTCTGGCGCTGACGGCCATTGCCCTGCTGCTGACCCTGTGGCACGGCGCGGGACTCTTTCTCCTGCTGGGGGCCGTAGGCACCCTCTTTCCCCAGCTGAACGCCCGCCCCCCTTCCGGCGGGCGGCTGGCGCGGCCCCGCCGCCGCCAGAGAATATAGTGACCGCAGCCGAGAACGAATAAAAGCTGGGCTCCGCCCAAACCCGCTGGGGCTTTGCCCCAGGCCCCACCGCCCTTTTCAAAGGGCGGCCCTAAACGTTACCTCTTTTTAGAAGCTGTACCAATAGGCGCAGCACGCATCTTTGCGGTCAAAACCGCCCGTGGCCGCTTCTTAACTGAGGTCACTATATAAGCGTTGTTTGAAAAGCAGCAAGCTGCCGGTATTCAACTGCGTTGATGATAGGAAGAAGCCCCCGGCTGGATACCCAGCCGGGGGCTTCTTCCTCCCTGCCGCGGGACAGATTCCTTTTCCTCAAACTGCGCCTCCCTGGCCGCGGGAGGCCTCCAGGCGCTTCATCATGGTCTTTTTCACCGCCCGGAGGATGTTCTCATACCCGGTGCAGCGGCAGAGGTGGCCGGAGAGGAGCTTGCGGAGCTCCTCGTCGGTGTACGCCCGGCCGCTCTCCAGGATCTCCACGGCGGTCATGATAAAGCCCGGGGTGCAGAAGCCGCACTGGATGGCCGCCTCGTCGATAAAGGCCTGCTGGATATCGCTGAGCTCCCCGCCCGGGCCCAGGAGGCCCTCCAGGGTGCGGATCTCCTTCCCGTCCGCCCAGGCCGCCAGATACAGGCAGGAGTTAAAGCACTCCCCGTCAATGATGACGTTGCAGGCCCCGCACTCCCCTACCTCGCAGCCCTTCTTCACGCTGGTGAGCCGAAAGTCGTTTCGCAGCAGGTCCGTGAGGGAGGCCCGCACGTCCACCATCCGCTCCACGCTTTTGCCGTTGACGACGCACCGAATCCGCTTGTACTGCGTGCTCATTCCATCGCACCTCCTGCCAGTTCACACGCCTCCCGCAGGCACCGCCTCGCCAGCTCCACTGCAATGTGCTCCCGGAACGCCTTGCTGGCTCGCCAGCTGTCCCGGGGCCGGATGTCCTCCAGCACCGCCGCGGCAAAAGCTTCCACCGTCCCGTCTGTCAAGGGCTTCCCCTTGGCGGCCGCCTCGGCGGAGGGGCAGCGCATGGGGATGGGGCCCGCCACGCCGTAGGCGATCCGGGCCCGCCGGATGGTCCGCCTGTCACCGCTGAGCACCACGTTCACCGAGCAGCCGGTGGTGGCGATGTCCATGGCATTGCGCATGGCGTACTTGATGTAGTGCCCAAAGCAGCTTTCATAGCTGTCCCTGGGGATCAGAATCGCTGTCTGAAGCTCGTCCGGGCGGAGGTCCACCTTCCCGGCGGAGAGGTAGAAGTCCTGGATGGGGAGCCGCCGCACCCCCTGAGATCCCGTCAGCTCAATCACCGCGTCCCAGGCGAAGAGGGTGGAGGCGGAGTCCGCGCTGGTGACGCCGTTGCAGGTGTTGCCGCCGATGGTGCCCGCGTTTCGGATCTGGGGGCCCCCCACCTGGTCCACCGCCTCCCCCAGTACGTTGATGTATCTCTGAATGACGGGGTCCTTCGTGATGTGGCTGAAGCTGGTGAGAGAGCCAATGCGGATGTTCTCCTCCCCGTCCAGAGACACGCCCCGCAGCTCGTCAAGGCCGTAGATGGAGATCAGCTCCGCCCCGGCCCGTTTGCCCTCCCGCATCTGCACCAGCACGTCCGTGCCCCCGGCGATAATCTGGGCCTGGGGGTGCTCTAAACGGAGGCGGACGGCATCGGCAACGCTCTGCGCCTCGTATAACGCTTTTATGTCGTACATCGATTCTTTCCTCCTTGGCGGCATGCGCGTTTCGGCATACATACTTTTCTTTGTGAACAAAGAAAAGTATCAAAAGAAAAACTTTTTATCGCGAAACTATCGTTTCGCTCCGGGCCTTTTTATAGAGACAATACAGCTTAAAGCAAGAACACAAGCAAAACGCAGCCATACCGCCTGCTAGTCGGGTGAGATAGCGTGCGGATCGACCGTATACACGACGCTGGGTCCGTCCGGACTGTGCCGGATCAGGAACAAATCCTCAACGGAATCATAAAAACCGCCAAAGGATACGCTGTAAATCATGAGGGAATCCTCCCACATGTAGGTGGCGATCCCGCGTCCGGCCTGCCGCTGGGCCTCCACAAAGTAACCGGAATGGACGCGTCCGGACCACTTGTCCCGCAGCCCGTCCAGAAACGAACCTGACCTCGCCCCCGGCATGGGGTAGTACCCGTAGGACGCGCCGTCCAGTTCCATCGTCCCCCGGATCTCCGTGCCCCGGAAAAAGGAGCGGTGGATCGTGATGTCCATCTGTAGGAGGCCGGACCCGCCCTTGCCGTCATATACCGTTGCCTCCAGCGCGCGGTGGAGCGGGATGTGATACCAAACGCCAAACAGGACCAGACAAACCAGAACCGCCCCGATCACCCGGCGTCTCAGCCTTGGATCCGCCGCTTCTTTCATCTGCAAAAGCACCTCCTCTAGGCATACGTACTTTTCTTTAGAAAATTTTAATCGAAAGGCTGACGCCTTTCTCCCGTATTTTTAGCCGGCAAAATAATCCGCAGAATTAGAAGCTGTATTCGCAGGCGTTGAACGCCGTCTGGCCGGGTCTTTTACCGCCCCGCCGCGTTAAAAAATCTTGAAATACACAAAGTATTCCCGCGATTTTTCGCCTTGCTGGGCGGCAGAATCCCTCGCCCATCCAGCATCCCCTGCCTATGAATACAGCTTCTTAAAACCATAAGCAAAACGCAGTTTTGCGCCAAAAGTTCTTTTTGATTCTTTTTCTTTCAAGAAAAAGAATGTATGCCTTACAGCAGTCCCTCCTCCTTGAACCTTGCGAACAGGACGTGGGGCGTCATGGGCGCGTTATTGACGGCCACGCCGGTGGCGTTCAAGACGGCGTTGCGGATGGCGGGGGCGGGGGAGCAGGCGGGGGGCTCGCCAAGGGCTTTGGTGCCGTAAGGGCTGGTGGGCTCCGGGTTCTCCACGAAGAGGGCCTGAAGGCGGGGGTGGTCCATGAAGGTGGAGAGCTTATAGTCCAGGAGGTTGTTGTTCAGGGGGCGGCCGGTTTTTTCGTCGAAGAGGAGCTGCTCGGAGAGGCCGTAGCCGATGCCCATGGACATGCCGCCGTGGACCTGGGCCTCCGCCAGGGCGGGGTTGATGAGCCGGCCGCAGTCGTGGACATTGACGATGTTCAGCAGCTTCACCCGGCACAGGGGGATATCCACCTCCACCTCCGCGAAGGTGCAGCCGAAGGAGTAGGCGTTGTTCTTGATCTGGGCCGTGCTCTCGGCGGTGAGGTGCTGGGAGTGGACGGTGCTGTAGAGGACCTCCGTGGCCAGCTCGCCCAGCGTCATCAGCTCCCGGCCGTCGGTGGTCCGGACGATTCTGCCGTCCGCAAGGTCCAGGTTCTCCCGGGCCTGGCGGGTGAGCTCCGAGGCGCAGGCGAGGATTTTCTCCCGGAGCAGCTCCCCCGTCTGGCGGAGGGCGAAGCCCCCCACGTAGGTCTGCCGGGAGGCGTAGGCCCCGGTGCCGAAGGGGGTGACGTCGGTATCCTGGGTGGAGACCACGTGGACGCTCTCAAAGGGGACGCCGATGGCGTCCGCCGCCATCTGGGCGTAGGCGGTGTCGCAGCCCTGGCCGATCTCCGTCTCCCCGGTCTGGACCTGGACGGACCCGTCCTGGTTGAGGACCATCCGGCACGAGCTGGACTCCAGGGAGATGGGCCACACGGCGGTGTTGTACCAGAAGAGGGCCATGCCCACCCCCCGGCGGACCGGGCCGGTCTGGTTCTGATAGGCCCGGTACTTGCGCTCGTAGTCCAGGGCCGCGGCGCCCTGATCCATCACCTGGCGGAAGGAGTCGCAGTAGTTCTCATTCTTGCTGAAGCCGTCCACGTACCCCTGGGGCATGGCCACCTGCCGGCGGTACTCCACCGGCTCCCGGCCAAGGGCCCGGGCCACGTCGTCCAGGTGGCTCTCCCCAGCCCACATAGCCTGGGGGATGCCGTAGCCCCGCATGGCCCCGGCGGCGGGGCGGTTGGTGTAGACGGTCCAGGCGTCACCCTCCACGTTGGGGCAGGGGTAGAGCTGGGGGAAGGCCCCCATGCCCTTGGCCGCCACGCCGTGGCCGTGGGAGGCGTAGGCCCCCTGGTTGGAGAAGCACTCGATCTTCCGGGCGGCGAAGGTCCCGTCGGGCCGGACCCAGGAGATGATGTGGGTGCGGATGGCGTGGCGGACCCGGTTGGAGACAAAGGTCTCCTCCCTGGCGCAGTCGATCTTCACCAGACGGCCCCCCAGCCGGACCGTGAGCCAGGCGCACAGCGGCTCGTAGAGGGCGTCCTGCTTGTTGCCGAAGCCGCCGCCTATGTAGGGCTTGATCACCCGCACCTGTCCCCAGGGGATGCCCAGGGCCTGGCCGCAGATCCGGCGGACGATGTGGGGGATCTGGGTGGAGGAGGTGACCACAATCCGTCCGGCCTCCATGCGGGCGGTGCAGACGTGGTTCTCGATGTGGCAGTGCTGGACCGTGGGCGTGTCGTACCAGCCCTCCACCTTGATGAGGTCCGGCTCCCGGCTGGCGGCCTCATAGTCGCCGTTTCGAATCTGGGTGTGGGCCAGGACGTTGCCCGGGTACTCCCGGTGGAGCTGGGGGGCCTCCGGCGCCATGGCCTCCCGCACGTCCAGCACAAAGGGCAGTTCCTCGTACTCCACCTCTACCAGCCGGGCCGCCCGGGCGGCGGACACCTCGTCGGCCGCCACCACCACCGCCACCTCGTCGCCGTAGTAGCGCACGTGGCGGTTCAGCAGCAGCCGGTCCGCCGGGTCCTGGTGGGCCGGGTCCGTGGACCAGGGGTGCCCGGCAGTGGGAAAGGGGAGGTCCGGCACGTCGAAGCAGGTGAACACCCCCACCACGCCGGGGACCTCCTCCGCCCGGGAGGCGTCAATGGCCTTCACCAGGCCGTGGGCCACGGTGGAGTGGACGATCCGGGTGATCAGCGCGTCCGCGCCGCACAGGTCGTCGGTATATTGGGCCCGGCCCGTAGCCTTGTCAAAGGCATCCACCCGGATCTTGCTCTGACCAGCGCTCTTGCTCATGGCTCGTCAACCTCCTCGCCGCGAAAATTGGAGCGGGGATACAAAAATGAGAATACATCCCCTTGGATATTGTGATTATAGCACAAATTCTCCGGCCTGTACAGCGGTTTCATCGTATTATCCGGAAATCAATTTTTTCAATAGCGGGAGGGTCAACTTGAGCCTGGGAGTGCCTATCTGCTCGATAGCCCCGGGGGGCGGCGTGAGCCCCGGGGCTGCCGAATAGATAGGCATTTCTAGCAGCGAGGAGGGCGCCCGTCCGGAACCGGACAGGCGCCCTCCTGAAAGAATATGCTGTTTAATTGGAGAAGGGCGTCATGCCCAGCAGGTTGATGTCGTCGCAGTCGACGATATAGGCGCCGTCCTGGGTGAGGTATTCGATCCACCAGTCATCGTTGTAGCATGTGATCGGACTCTCGTTGAGGAAACGATCTTCATTCAGTATCGCGTTCGCGTCCGCCACAAAGACGTTCTGGTTGTTCCAGCTCTCGGAGAGGGCCGTGGTCTCAATGAGGTAGTACTGCGCCGTACCGCCTGTGTTGTCCCCCCGTCCGTTCCAGATCTCCACCGCCACCTGGGCGTGGCCCGGGGGAAGGACCAGGTACACGTGCATCCCCGCGCTCTGGAGGGCGCTGGCCACCACTAGGCTGGTCTCGATGCACAGCCCGCTCCGCTGGGCCAGCACGTCCTCCGGGAAGAGGATGTGCTGGTTGCTGCCGCTCAGGGAGAAGCTGTCCGCGTTGTACCGTACGCCGTTCTCATACAGCGCCCGCATGATGCTCGCGGCCTGGAGGTAGGTGCCCACATAGTTGTCGTTCCAGACGTTGCCCTGGTAGCCCACAAAAGCCTCCATATTGCCGCCGGACATGCTGTAGAGCTGGTCGATGGCGTCCCGCTTCAGCTGGGCAATGGCCGGCGACTCCGGCGTCAAGAAGCAGAGGATGTTGTCCTGGGTGGCGGCGCCATATTCGCTGGTGTACCAGTCGAAGTCGTACTTGCTCTTGATTGTCACCGGGAAGGTCTTGGCCTCGAGGATGGTCCCGTCCTGCTCGCTGATGGTCAGCTGGAGCTGGGCGTCCTTGACGGAGCTGAGGTTCAGGTCCCCCGTCAGGGCCGGCGGCTTGATGTAGATCTCCGTGTAGGCGGAGTCCACGGTGAAGCTCTCCCGGTAGGCCTGGGTCAGGCCGGGGATCTCCGCCTCCACCAGGATCCTCCTGGAGCCGCTGGCGCAGCCCGTCTTGATGATGAGGAACGCGTCGTATGTATTGTACAAGGCGGGGTAAATGGTGTCGATGGCGTCGTAGTCCAGGTAGATCTCGCCCGAGGCGATGTTTTCAAACTCGTACCGGTCCCGGGCCGCCTGGTCCATCTCCGCGTAGGCGGCCATCTCCTCCGCCAGGCTGTAGGCGAGGCTGTTCTGGGTCCAAATGTGATTGCTCTCATTCCCCAGACAGCCCATCAGCTCATCCAGCTGGAGACTGATGACTGTGTCATAGCGGTCCGCCAGGTTATAGGCCGTCACCAGCCGCAGGGGATCCGGGTACTCGATCCCCAGGTACAGCTTTTGGGCGATATTCTCATTGAGGTCAATGGTACTCCCGAACCGCTCCCACAGGCTCTGCATACAGGGGGGGCAGGAGGTGATGGCGTCGTACTCCTCCCGGACCGACAGGTACCAGTCGTAGAGCTCGTCGTAATAGGCCATGTCCTCCGAGCTGCTCTGCAGGGGCCTCGCGTCCAGATGGAGGGCCAGAGGCATAAAGTCCCGGAAGAACGCCCAGACGTCGCTGTAGGCCTGCCGGGGGTCGCAGACCATATTGAAGTACTCCTGCCCGGCGTACTTCAGCTTCTCGTCCAGGCCGCTGACCCCGTTCGCCTTGCTCCGCAGGTCGGACAGCTGGGAGCTCAGCTGCGCCGAGACGCCGTAGGCCTGCTCGTACAGGTCGATGACTGCCGCCCCGTCTCCGGCGTCGAGGAAGGCGTCCTGCTGGTCGATCAGGGCGTTGATTTCGCTGTCCGCCTGGGCGGCCAGGGCTTGGGCCTGGTCCACGTACCCCAGCAGCTCCCTGGCGGCGGCGTCCGCGGGAGCGCCGGTGTTCAGGCCGGAACCGTCCGTCTGAGAACCGCCTATCTGCGAACCGTCCGTCTGGCCGGAGAGGGAGGAATCGTCCGCCCCGCCGCCGTCCGGCTTCGCCGGCTGAGCGAACTTCAAGATTACAGCCGCGATGACCACGACCGCCGCCAGGCCCGCCACAATGATGGGCACAATGGGGACCTTCTTCTTGGGCTTCTCCGCCACTGCGGTGCCGCCGTACCCGCCCTGGACGGGCTGCTGCTGGGTGCTTCCGGGATAGCCGCCGTACCCGGGCTGCTGAGGCTGCTGCTGATTTGCGGGGCCGGCCGGATAGCCGGTATAGCTGGGCTGCTGAGGCTGATTTACCGGGTCGGGCGGATTGCCGCCGGAGACAGGCGGATTGCCAACCGGCTGGTCCGCCTCGCCGGCCGGGTAGCCGGTATAGCTGGGCTGCTGAGGCTGATTTACCGGGTCGGGCGGATTGCCGCCGGAGACAGGCGGATTGTCAACCGGCTGGTCCGCCTCGCCGGCCGGGTAGCCGGCAGGCTGATGGGCCTGCT
>CATLAL010000013.1 GCA_949878425.1 uncultured Oscillospiraceae bacterium | reverse complement strand
CGATGATGCTGTTCACGCTGTCCGGGTTTAGGTAGCTGTCCACGCCCTCGGCCAAGCTGATAAAGCGGACGCCCATCTGCACAAAAAGGTTGTCAATCAGACTGCCAGCGTCGCTGTAATTCCGGGCAAAACGGGAAAGGTCTTTCACCACAACGCAGTTGATTTTCCCGCTCATCACATCCCCCAAGAGCCGCTGGAAACTTTCGCGCTCCGTATCGGTTCCCGTGTGGCCGTCATCCACATACTCGGTGTAGCTTTCAAATTCTTTCGCATGGTTGAAGTGAAAATCATTGAGAATGTCGCGCTGGTTTTTCACGCTGTTGCTATCGTCAAGCCCCGGTTGATTTTCTGTAAATCCTCTCGGGAAAGCCGGATGTAGCCGCCCATTTTCCAGAGCCGGGCCGTATAGGTAGGGGTCAAAGTCTGCTGATACCCTCTGTTCCGGGAACCTTGTGTTGGACTGGGTAAAGGAGTATCATCGCCATAGAGAACATCCGAAAGAAACAGGAGGAGTATCTATGGCGAGGCGGAACCATACGCTGGAGGAGCGCGTCCAGGCAGTCAGGGAATATCTGAAGGAGGGGAAAGATTTTTCTGAACTCTCGGAAAAATATGGGACGACCGCCCAGGTGGTACGCAGCTGGGTGAAGCGGTATCAGGAGATGGGCGTGGCAGGTCTGGAGGACCGGCGTGGGAAACGGCTTGCGTCCCAGACGCCCCGGACAGCCGAGGAGGCACTGCGAATCGAAAAGAGCAGATTGGAACGTGAGAACTATCTGCTGAGGATGGAGCTGGATCTGTTAAAAAAAGTGCAGGAGCTGGAGAGGGGGGATCGCTGAGGCAGTTCCGTCAGGAGTGGCAGTATGAAGCGGTGCGTTGGGCTGCGGAGGAACAAGGGTATCCCGTGGCGGAAGCGTGCCGTGCGCTGCATATCTCCCGGGCCGGCTACTACAAGTGGCGCTCCGGGAAAGCGGGTGCCCGTACTGTGGAAAACCGGCGTTTGGCCGGACTGGTGAAGCAGATCCACGACGAGAGCCCGGACAAGGGCTACCGGCGGATCCGGGATGACCTGGCACGGTATTATGCCATGCCTGTGAACGACAAGCGGGCCCTTCGCATTTGCCGCAGCTTGGGCATTCAGTCTACCATAAAATATGCCCGGCATGGATGTACCCGGCCGGCCTCAGACCCGCAGTATCTGGCTGAAAACGTGCTGAACCGTCAGTTTTGCGCAGAAAAGCCCAATGAAAAGTGGCTGACTGATGTGACAGAGTTCAAATATTATGTGGGGCCAACGGTCCATAAACTTTACCTCAGCGCCATATTGGACTTGTGCGACAGACGGATCGTCTCCTTTGTCCTCCGGGACGCCAATGACAGCGCGCTGGTCTATGAGACGCTGGATCAGGCCCTCGCGGCCAACCCGGACGCGCATCCCCTGTTCCACAGTGACAGGGGATTCCAGTACACCACCCGGGTGTTCCATGACAAGCTGGCTGCGGCTGGGATGACCCAGAGTATGTCGCGGGCAGGCAAGTGTATTGACAATGGACCCATGGAGGGCTTCTGGGGCATCCTGAAGCGGGAGCGTTACTATGGCAGGCGGTTCACCAGCCGGGAACCCCTCTTGGGAAGGAACATTGTTAACTATGATCATCGTCTTTGCCTTGGTAGCAGTCTTTATTTTCGGTTTTCTGGTAACAATCCATGAGTTTGGACATTTTCTGGCGGCGCGGCTTTGTGGTGTGCGCGTCAATGAGTTCTCTATCGGCATGGGACCCTGCCTTTGGCACAGGGAGACGGATGAAACTCAGTATTCCATCCGCCTTCTGCCCATTGGTGGTTTCTGCGCCCTGGAGGAGCAGGACGAGGACTCTGGAGACAGGCGCAGCTTTACCCTCCAGAGTTTCTGGAAAAAATTCGTCATCCTGTCCGCTGGATCCTTTATGAATCTTCTTGCCGGAATGATTATCATCGCTATGCTTTTCGCTGGAGCAAACGGCTTTTATGTTGATCAGATCTCCGGGTTCAGCGAGGGTTTTCCGCTGGAGGGGGAGAGCGGTCTGATGGTAGGAGATGTTTTCTATAAGGTCGATGGTTGGCGGCCCTATCTCCGGGGAGATGGGGCCATGCTCTTGAGCTTCAATGACGGCCAGGGGGTAGATATAGAGGTGATACGAAACGGCAAAAAAATTGTTCTGGAAGACCTGCCTCTCTACCGCGGGACCTATGATGGACAGTCTGGTCGTTTCGGCCTGCTGATCGGAGAAATGCAGATCCCCACCAGCTTTTTGACAAAGCTGCGGTTTATTGGCTATCAGACTCTGGATTTCATCCAACAGATGTGGTTCAGCCTGGTTCAGTTGGTTCGCGGGACTATAGGCGTGAGGGAACTCAGCGGCCCAGTGGGGATTGTGTTCATCATTACGGAGGTGGGAACCGCCTCGGAGCCTGCGGCCAGCGCAGCCAGAAATATCGCTTATTTTGCTGCACTGATCGCCATCAATCTGGCGGTCATGAATATGCTCCCCATACCAGCTCTGGATGGGGGGAGAATTTTCTTTTTGTTAGTGGACGCTTCGGCGTTACTGCTATTCAAGCGTAAGGTGCCGGAGAAGTGGCAAGCGGCGATAAATGCGGCGTGCTTTATGTTACTGATGGGCATGATGGCGCTGGTTACTCTGCATGATGTTACAAAGCTGGTTATGTGAGAGTTTTGGCAACAGGAAGAAGTATTCCTGCGTTAAAATCTATTCAAATGTGGCAGCATCAGAAAAGTTATCTTCACCATAGCAGCCATGGAGGCCTTTCAGAAGATCAACGCTGTGGAGGGGTTCGATCCCGCTGCACTGGCGGTGGAGTATGCCGACCTGAACAGCGCCAATGGTGGTGAAAAAAGGCTGCGGCTTCCGGTTATGGTCCAGATCAGCTGGTTCCGGCTGAAATATCCGGAGGGGCGTATCGCAGTTTCCGTCACGGCGGGGAAGGACTGTTTTGTGGCAACAGCCCGGGTCTATCCCCACTATTCCACACCGGTGGATCAGTTCCTGGCCGAGGCGACTGCCTCCAGAGGTTATCTGCCCGATAAACCTACTGTCTCACTCAGAGAGTGGGCGCAGACCGCTGCGGTGGGTATTGCCCTGCGTAATGCAGGCTTTGGCCTCCAGTTTGGGGCCGCCGGTGATTCCTTTGATGCACCGGCTGTGGACGAGCTGGGCGGTATTATGTGGAGCGGCAATCCTGTGGATGCCTCCATTACCGGGCACTTCTAAGCAAACTGACACTTGCCTCGGATCACCGGGACAACCTGCGGGGGCGCGGTCTGACTAACGAGGAGATCGACCGTCTGGGGTATCGTACAACGCCGCTGGTAGGCTTTCTCGCGTTGGCAAAGGAATTGATTTCAGAGGGGCATGGATGCAACGAAATTTAAGGCATTATATTGAAATTCGTCCTGCCTTATGCTATAATAATTTGATATATCATGCTCCTGCCATCACGAAAAGGAGCATATATGCCAGATAAACGAAAAAACAGCAAGGGCAGAACGCTCAGAAACGGCGAAACTCAGCAACCAGATGGGAGGTATAAGTTTCGGTATACTGATGAGAACAGCGAGCGGAGGACGGTATATAGCTGGAAACTCGTAGCAACTGACAAGTTGAAGGACGGGCAGCGTGGTCAAGAATCCCTCCGTGAAAAAGAGATATGTTCGAGAAGTTCATGGATATTCGGATAGACCTACGGGGTATGACAAGGAAATGCTATAGAGACCTGTTCACAGTACACGTCTCTCCAAGCATTGGTGGAAGGCCCGTAGGTAAAGTTAAGTCCTCGGATATCCAGAAGTTATACCAGAGTGCAGTTGCCGAACGTGGAATCACACCTTCAACAGTTTAAAAAGTCCACTCTGTTGTATACCAAGTCTTTGAAATCGCAGTTGTTGGCAATCTCATCCGAACAAACCCTTCGTCCAACGCCTTCAGGTATTTTGCCAAGTCAAATGATGTGGTATCAAAGCCCAGAGAAGCACTCACTGTTGAACAGCAAGAGAAGTTCATTGACTTCGTATACTCCTCCCATATATACAGCAGGCTGGGGAACCTGTTTACTGTGCTACTGGGAACTGGCCTCAGAATTGGAGAGGCTCTTGCTCTCACATGGGACGACATTGACTTTGATACAGGCGTCATAAGCATTTACTAAGACGATGGCATATAAACCGGGCGAGGATGGCAGATACGACTATCGAATCAGTCCACCGAAAACCGCCGCAGGAACTCGTGAAGTTCCTATGCTTGACGAGGTAAAGGCTGCACTGTTAAGAGAGAAGTCGAACCAAAAGTCAAAGAAGAAGTTTGTAGTTGAGGGGTGCTCGGGTTTTGTGTTCCTCAACAGCGCCGGACAGGTCTACACCAATTCCTTAATTCCTTCTTATACGATTCTATCCAAGGTATTGTCGAGACGTACAACAGAGAAGAGCTCATGAATGCAAATCTGGAGAAGCGTCAGCCTGTGTATCTGCCGAAAATGAGCGCCAACATCTTCCGGCACACCTTCTGTACGCGAATGTGCGAGCAGGATGTAAACCTGAAAGTTCTCCAGGACATTATGGGGCACCGTAACATCCGTACCACGATGGAGGTCTGTGCGAAGGCCACCAGAGAGAAAAAGCAGGACGCCATCAAGGACTTGAACGGGAAGTTCAAAATCTCGTAACCGTTGCACCGCAAGGGGTTTCGGCTTATCGTGGCATAAAATGAGGCGGCCCCTGTTTTATACCAAAATTTATACCACTTGACTGTCGATTTATAAGAATTTTTGTAGAGATTCGTAAAGCAGCGAATCCTGAAACCCCTTGAGCCGTAAGGATTTGACAGCTTTTGTAGAGAAGTAGGTGAGAGTATGTACCTGAAGGCGCTGGAAATTCAGGGCTTCAAGTCCTTCCCGGACAAGACGGTGCTGAATTTCGGCGAGGATATAACGGCGATCGTGGGCCCCAACGGCTCCGGAAAGAGCAACATCTCCGACGCCATCTGCTGGGTGATGGGGGAGCAGTCCGCCAGAAGCCTCCGGGGGAACAAGATGGAGGACGTCATCTTCGGCGGCACGGAGAAGCGGGGCGCCGTTGGCTTCGCCCAGGTGACGCTGATTCTGGACAACAGCGGCGGAATCTTTCCCGCCATCGACAACAGCGAGGTCATGGTCACCCGCCGATACTACCGCAGCGGGGAGAGCGAATACTATATTAATAAGCAGTCCGTGCGGCTGCGGGATATCAACGAGCTTTTCATGGACACGGGCCTGGGCCGGGAGGGCTACTCCATCATCGGCCAGGGCCGCATAGACGAGATACTCTCCCAGCGCAGCGCGGACCGGCGGGAGATCTTCGAGGAGGCGGCGGGCATCTCCAAGTACCGCCACCGCAAGGAGGAGTCCCAGCGGAAGCTCCAGCGCACAGAGGAGAACCTTCTCAGGATCGGCGACAAGATCAGCGAGCTGGAACTGCAGGTGACGCCCCTGCGGGACCAGGCAGAAAAGGCCCGGCGCTACCTGCTGCTGCGGGACGAGCTGCGGCTGCTGGAGATCTCCTTGTGGATGGAGCGGCTGGAGGAGATCAAGACCGCCAAGAGCCGCCTCCAGGCGGACTACGCCGCCGCCAAGGCCAAGCGGGACGAGGCCCAGGCCCGTCTGGACGCCCTCTACGAGGAGAACGACCGCTTCTCCCGGCGGATGCAGGAGACGGACACGGAGCAGGAGCGCCTGCGCCGGGAGACCGGGGCTCTGGAGGAGCGAGCCCGGGACGAGGAGAGCGCCGCGGTTCTGCTGCACACGGAGATCCAGCACAAGCGGGAGTCCATCGACGAGATCAGCCAGGAGCTGGAGCGCCAGTCCAGCCGCAGCGAGAGCGCCCGGGGGGAGCTGGAGGCCCAGCGCCGCCGGGCGGCGGAGCTGGAGGAGGCCCTGACCGCTCTGGAGGAGGAGCTGGAGGGTCTGCGGGAGAAGGCCCAAGAGGCGGCGGAGAGCGCCGGCGCGGCGGGGGACGACCTCCGCGCCCTTCAGGCCAGGGAGGTCCTGGCCGGGGAGGCCGCCGCCAGGGGCCGGGAGCGCCTGTCCGCCCTGGGCGCGGGGCTGGAGCAGATGGAGGAGCGCCAGAGCGCCATTTTCCAGGAGCTCTCCGCCGCTAAAAAGCAGCTGGAGCACGCGGAGGAGGACGCCAAATTCGTCCGGCGGGCCCTGGAGGACGCCCAGGAGGAGGCCGACGCGGTTAAAAACGTGATCCAGGGCCACACCCTGCGCATGGAGGGCCGGGAGAAGCGGGCCAGGGAGGCCCAAGAGGCCAGGCTCCAGCTGACCATGGAGCAGAACAACCTGGACTCCCGCATCAAGCTCCTCACCGAGATGGAGAAGGAGTACGAGGGCTTCAACAAGGCGGTGCGGGTTGTGATGCAGGCCGCGGGGCGAAACGCTCTGACAGGGATCCACGGCCCGGTGGCGGGCCTTATGCGGGTGGAGGGAAAGTACGCTGTCGCCCTGGAGACCGCCCTGGGAGCTGGAATGCAGAACATCGTGGTAGACCAGGAGGAGGACGCCAAGGGCGCCATCACCTACCTCAAGCAGCGGGACGGGGGCCGGGCCACCTTCCTGCCTCTGACCGCCATCCAGGGCGAGGAGCTGCGGGAGCGGGGGGTGGAGGCGGAATTCGGCTTTGTGGGCATCGCCTCCCGGCTGGTGTCCCACGCTCCCCAGTATGACAAGATCTTTCGCAGTCTCCTGGGCCGCACCGTGGTGGTGGAGGACCTGGACTGCGGCATTGCTATGGCCCGCAGATACGCCAACCGGTTCCGGATCGTCACCCTGGACGGCCAGGTGATCAACCGGGGTGGGTCCATGACCGGCGGCAGCGTCTCCAGGAGCGCGGGGATCCTCTCCCGGGCCAATGAGCTGGAGGCGCTGAAGAAGCGGCGGCAGGTCCTCTCGGAGCAGCTGGACGCCGCCCAGCGGGAGTGCGAGACAGCCGACCGGGAGCTAGCCGCCGCCCAGTACGAGCTCCAGGTGGCGGAGGGCCAGCGCCGCTCAGCGGAGAACGAGGTGCTCCGGCTCCAGGGGGAGATGAAGCAGTACGCCGCCCAGCTGGAGGCGGCGGAGGCCAAGGCGGAGAATCTGGAGGGGGAGCGGGAGGCTCTGGCCGCCCGGATTCAGGACAGCCAGAAGCTCCGGGAGGAGGCTCTCTCAGAGGTGGAGGCAAAGGATCTGGAGGCCGCGGGCCTCCGGCAGCAGGCCAAGGCCCTTCTGGCAGACCAGACGGACCTACAGGCCTGCTCCAACCGGCTGGCGGAGGAGATTTCGGAGCGCAAGGAGCGCCAGGCGGGCCTGCGGGCCCAGCGGGACGCCGCCGGGGAGAGCGCGGCGCGTCTGGAGCAGACGGAGCGGGACCTGGCGGGAGACCGGGAGCAGCGGCTGCGGCGCATAGAGGAGTACCGCGCCGCCATTGAGGAGGCGGAGCAGGAGGCCGGCCGGCGGACAGAGCGGGCGGCGGCGCTGCGCCTGGAGGCCAAAAGCGGCCAGGACCGGCTCCGGGAGCTCCAGGAGGAGCGCCTTCGCCTGGAGCAGGAGCGCACCGCCATGGGCCAGCAGCTCAAGGGCTGCAACGACGAGGTGCTGGAGGCCGAGCGGGAGGCCGGCCGGCTGGAGCAGAAGCTGGGCGCCGGCGACATGGAGGAGAAGCAGATCCTGGACAGGCTCTGGGAGAGCTACGAGCTGAGCCACTCGGCGGCTATGGAGCAGCGCGTGGAGCTGGAGAGCGCGGCCAAGGCCAGCCGCCGCATAAGCGAGCTCAAGCGGGAGATCAGCGGCCTGGGCAGCGTGAATACCGGGGCCATCGAGCAGTTTGAGCTGGTGAACCAGCGCTACACCTACCTCACCGGCCAGCGGGACGACGTAGAGAAGGCCAAGGGGGAGCTGGAGGGCGTTATCGCGGAGCTGACCAAGGAGATGACTGCCATCTTTTCTGAGCAGTTCCAGCTCATCAACGCCTCCTTCCAGGAGACCTTTCTGGACCTCTTCGGCGGGGGCCGGGCCACGCTGGAGCTGGACGATCCGTCGGATATTCTGGAGTGCGGCATTGAGATCAAGGTCCAGCCCCCGGGCAAGACCTTAAAGACACTGTCCCTCCTCTCCGGCGGGGAGAAGGCCTTTGTGGCCATCGCCCTGTACTTCGCCATTTTAAAAGTACACCCCACTCCCTTCTGCGTGATGGATGAGATCGAGGCCGCCCTGGACGAGGCAAACGTGGTCCGGGTGGCCCGGTATATGCGCTCCATCGCGGATAAGACCCAGTTCATCGTCATCACCCACCGCCGGGGCACCATGGAGGAGGCGGACATCCTCTACGGCGTCACCATGCAGGAGAAGGGCGTCAGCAAGATGCTGATGATCAACCTCAACGAGGCGGCGTCTGAACTGAACATCAAATAGCTGGCCACCGGGACCTCCGGCGGCGCGGAAAGGATTTACTATGGGCTTTTGGCAGAAACTGAAGAAAATCTACATGGGCGACGTGTTCGGCTCCGCCATCAGCGAGGCGGACGAGGCGTTTTTCGACGATCTGGAGGAGATGCTCATCCTGGCGGACGTAGGGCTGGGCACCGCCACCGAGGCGGTCAAGGAGCTGCGCGCGCGGATGATTGAGGAGAAGATCTCCGGCCAGGAGCCGGTGAAGGCCTGCCTGCGGGAGATCCTGGCGGAGAAGCTCCGGGTGGGCGACCCGGCGCTGAACCTGGCCACCCGTCCCTCGGTGGTGCTGGTGATCGGCGTCAACGGCGTGGGCAAGACCACCTCCATCGGCAAGCTGGCCAGCTCCCTGCGCCGACAGGGCAAGCGGGTGCTGCTGTGCGCCGGGGACACCTTCCGGGCGGCGGCGGCGGACCAGCTGGAAATCTGGGCCAATCGGGCCCGGTGCGAGCTTGTGCGGCAGAAGGAGGGGGCGGACCCCGGGGCGGTGCTCTACGACGCCCTCCAGGCCGCGAGAGCCCGGGGCGTGGACGTTGTGATCTGCGACACCGCCGGCCGACTCCACAACAAGGCCAACCTCATGGCGGAGCTGGCCAAGCTCCGGAAGATCATCGACCGGGAGCTGCCGGAGGCGGCGCTGGAGGTGCTGCTGGTGCTGGACGCCACCACCGGCCAGAACGGCCTCATCCAGGCCAAGCAGTTCCAGGAGATCTCCGGCTGCACGGGCATCGTCCTCACCAAGCTGGACGGCACCGCCAAGGGCGGCATTGTCATCGCCATCGCCCAGGAGCTCCAGGTGCCGGTGAAGTTCGTGGGCCTGGGGGAGGGCATCGACGACCTCCAGCCCTTCGACGCCCGGGAGTACGTGGAGGCGCTGATTTAACAGAATGAAGAGCCTGAACCTGATCGGCCTGAAGATGACCGTCATAGGGGCCGCGCTGACGGTATGCGGGCTGGCAAGCCCGGTGTGCTTCTACGGAGGCGCGGCGCTGATGCTGGCGAGCCTCTTTGTGGGAGACAAGATCCATGTGGAGGAGAGACAGAACAATGACCAGAATTGACGGCAGAAAAGAAAACCAGCTCCGTCCGGTCAAGATGACCCTTGGCTTCGCGGACTTCGCCGAGGGCAGCGTGCTCATCGAGTGCGGGAAAACCAAGGTCCTCTGCTGCGCCAGCGTGGAGGAGGGCGCGCCCCGCCACGTGCCGGAGGGGACGGGCTGGGTGACGGCGGAGTACGCCATGCTGCCCCGGGCCAACCGGGAGCGCTCCCGCCGGGACGTGAGCAAGCTGAAGCTGAGCCCCCGGTCCGCGGAGATCCAGCGGCTCATCGGCCGGAGCCTCCGCGCGGCGGTGGACCTCACGGCTCTGGGGGCGCGGACCATTACCGTGGACTGCGACGTGCTCCAGGGTGACGGCGGCACCCGCACCGCCTCGGTCACCGGCGGGTTTATCGCCCTGGCCATCGCCTGCCGCGGGCTGGTGGAGGCGGGGGTGCTGGAAAAAAGCCCCATCCGGGACTGCGTGGCCGCCGTATCCGCCGGGATCGTGGCGGACGCGCCGCTGCTGGACCTCTGCTACGAGGAGGACAGCCGGGCCATGGTGGACCTCAACTGCGTGATGAACGACCGGGGCGAGCTCATCGAGCTCCAGGGCACCGGTGAGGGCCGGGGCTTCACCCTGGCGGAGCAGCGGGAGCTGGTGGACCTGTGCGCCGGCGGCATCCGGCAGCTGCTGGAAAAACAGAAAGAAATTTTGGGAGGCTGAACGCGACATGAAATTTGTCCTTGCGTCACAGAATAAGCACAAGCTTGCGGAAATGCGGGATATTTTGTCCGCCCACGGCTTGGAGGCAGTTTTGCAGTCGGAGCTGGGGCTCCACGTGGAGGTGGAGGAGACCGGGGAGACCTTTGCCCAGAACGCCCTGCTGAAGGCCCGGGCGGTGATGGAGGCCAGCGGCCTGCCCGCCATCGCCGACGACTCCGGGGTGTGCGTGGACGCCTTGAACGGCGCCCCCGGCGTCTACTCCGCCCGCTACGGCGGCCCGGAGCTGGACGACGCGGGCCGCTATAAACTGCTGCTGGCCAACATGCGGGGCGCCGCCAGCCGGACCGCCCACTTTACCAGCGCCATCGCCTGTGTGTTCCCCAACGGGGACGCCATTGAGGCGGAGGGCGTCTGCCCCGGGACCATCGCCTTCGCCCCCCAGGGCAGCGGCGGCTTTGGCTACGACCCGGTGTTCTTCCTGCCGGAGCTCCGCAAGACCTACGCCCAGCTGACGCCGGAGGAGAAGGCGGCGGTGAGCCACCGGGGCAAGGCCCTGGCGGTTTTTGACGGGAAGCTCCGGGACTACCTGCAAGGAGGCGGCTATGGAACTGACCAGTAAGCAGAGGGCCCAGCTGCGGGGCCTTGCCAACGGCATCGACACCATCGTCCACATCGGCAAGGACGGCATCACGGACAACCTGGTCAAGCAGGCCGGCGACGCCCTGGAGGCCCGGGAGCTCATCAAGTGCAAGGTGCAGGAGAACGCCATGCTCACCGCCCGGGAGGCCTGTACGGAGCTGGCCCGGCTCACCCGCAGCGAGGAGGTTCAGGTGATCGGGACCAAATTTGTCCTCTACCGCCAGCACTATGACAAGAGCAAGCGGAAAATTGAGCTGATCCGGGACCGGAAAACGAAATAGCCTGTTGCCAGAAGCGCGGCGGCTGTGGTATACTTCACCCATGCGGACCGGTGGAATGTGAAACGGAAAAGGGGCCTTGTCTTGAAGATTGGAATATATGGCGGGACATTTAATCCCATCCACCTGGGGCACATGGAGGCGGCCCGGTTCGCCGCCAGCTATTTGGGGCTGGAGCGGCTGTACCTCATCCCCACCGGCATCCCGCCCCACAAGCGTCTGGCGGCGGAGAGCCCCGGCGCGGAGCAGCGGTTGGAGCTGGTCCGTCTGGCGGCGGAGGCCATCGGCCCCCAGGTCCACGTCAGCGGCATGGAGCTGCGCCGGAAGGGGAAGAGCTACACGGTGGACACCCTGCGGGCGCTGAAAAAGGAGCACAAAAAGGACCGGCTCTACTTTCTGATGGGGACGGACATGTTCCTCACCTTCCAGAACTGGCGGGAGCCGGAGGAGATCGCGAAGCTGTGCACGCTGTGCGCCTTTGGCCGCAGCGAGTCGGACACGGAGGAGCTCTTCGCCCCGCAGCGGAAGTACCTGGCGAAAACGTTTGGAGCGGAGGTTGTGACGCTGGTCCTGCCTCAGATTGTGGACATCTCCTCCACCCAGCTGCGCCGGACGCTGGCGGAGGGCGCCGGCCGGGAGTACCTGGCCCCCACGGTGTACGGATATATCCTGTTAAAGGGGCTCTACGGCGTCCGCGCGGACCTGAAGCGCCTCACCCTGGAGGATCTGCGCTGCGCGGCTTTGAGCATGCTCAAGCACAGCCGCATCCCCCACGTGCTGGGCACGGAGGAGACGGCGGCGGCGCTGGCCCGCCGCTGGGGCGCGGACGAGGAGGCGGCCCGCAGGGCGGCCCTGCTCCACGACTGCACGAAAAAATTAGATCGGGAACAACATCTGCATATTTGCCGTCAATATGGTATCGAGCTGGACCGGGAGGAGCTGGGGGCGGATAAGCTGCTCCACGCCCGCACCGGCGCGGCGGTGGCGAAGCACGTATTCGGCGCGCCGCCGGAGATAGAGAGCGCCATCCGCTGGCACACCACCGGCAGGGCGGACATGACGCTGCTGGAGAAGATTATCTACCTGGCGGACTATATCGAGCCCACCCGGAGCTTCTGCGACCTGACGGAGCTGCGGCAGTTGGCCTATGAGGATCTGGACCGGGCGCTGCTGCTGGGGCTGACGATGGCGGTGGCGGATTTAAAAGAGAATGGGACAGCGGTCCATTCCAACAGTGTATTAGCGAGGGACTATCTGAAAGGAAAGCTGACATGAGCAAAACCAAGGGCAAGCGGGAGGCCGCCGCCGGCGGCTGGCAGCGGGGCGGGGACCCCTTTGCGGAGGACATTGTCCCCAAGAAACAAAAAAAGAAGAAAACGGGCTGGTGGGGCCGCCGGCCCACCTGGCAGAAGGCGCTGATGATCGCCGGGGGCGCCGTCGCCGCCCTGGCCCTGGTCGTGGCGGGGGCCTGGATTCTGTTTGTCAAATCCCCGGACGTAAGCCAAAACAACAGGCCCGGCGTCCAGGACAGCAACCCCAACACTCCTGCGCCGGACCAGGAGGTTGACGGCCCAGACGCCCTCACGGGCCGCAAGGAGGACTTCTACACCTTCCTGCTCCTGGGGAAGGACACCTCCAGCGGCAGCACGGATACCATCATCCTGGTCTCCTACGACGTGCCCAACCAGGCCGTCAACTGCATGAGCATCCCCCGGGACACCATGGTCAACGTGAAATGGGACATCAAGCGGGTCAACTCGGTCTACAGCGCCAGGGAGTCCAGCGGCGGGGGCATCGAGGGCCTGAAAAAACAGGTGGGCTATCTGACCGGCATTGTGCCGGACTTCTATGTGGTGATTGAGTGGAAGGCCGTGGGCCTTCTGGTGGAGGAGCTGGGGGGCGTGTACTTCGACGTGCCCTACGACATGAACTACGACGACGACTACCAGAATCTCCATATCCACCAGTCCAAGGGCTACCGGCTCCTGGACGGCGACGACGCCATGCAGGTGGTCCGCTGGCGGCAGAACAACTCCGGCACCAGCTACGGCGACACCGTGCGCATAGGCGTCCAGCAGGAATTCCTCAAGGCTGTGGCCCAGCAGTGTCTCCAGCTGAAGAACTGGACCAAGATCGGCGGCTTTGCCCGGATCTTTTTTGACAACGTGGAGACAGACCTGCCCCTGAACAACCTCCTCTGGTTCGCCCAGCAGGCCATGGGGGCGGATATGGAGAAGCTGAACTTTATGACCTTGCCCGCGGACTACGAAGGCTCCGCCTGGAGCCGGACGTACCACAACTACCAGTCCTATGTGTTCCCCTATCCGGACCAGGTGGTGGAGATGGTCAACGAGTTTTTCAACCCCTACAACCGGGAGATCCAGGAGAGCGATCTCCAGATCATGTACAAGAACCGGGACGGCTCCCTGGGCGTCACCAACGCCACGCTGCTGGATACCAGCGTCGCCTCCGCGCCGTCCCGGCCCAGCGGCGGCGGGTCCTCCTCCAAGCCGCCGGAGGACAGCGGCAATGACGGCGATACTCCGGACGATCAGCCGGACGGTGCGCCTGACGGCGGCCAGCCGGACGAAAACACCCCCGGCGGCGGAAGCACGACAGATCCGGGGAACACGGAGAACCCGGGAGACGGAAGCGAGCCGCCGTCCTTGGAGAACCCGGGGGAGGGCGGAGATTCTAGTGAGCCCCCCCTGGTAGACCCGGGCGATGGGACGGAGCCCCCCGACAGCGGCGGAGGGGAGACTCCGCCGCCTCCCGACGGCGGCGACGGGACGCAGCCCCCCGCCGGCGGCACAGAGGAGCTCCCGGCAGAACCGGAGCCGGAGCTGCCGGACGAGCCGGAGCTGCCGGACAGCGGCCCGGAACCTGAGGGCGGCACTGGAACGCCGGGCTGACGTATCTGCGCGGAAAACAACTATACCCGGAAAGGACAGAGAGATATGGGCCTATTCAAAGGCAGGCGGGGCGCCCACCAGGCGGACCTGGACCGGACGCTCCGGGATAAGCTGGAGAACCCCTCCGGCCCCCTGAGAAAGAAGAAGGAGTGGTCCCCCAGCTTCGGCGTGCGCACGCGGCTGTTCTGGCAGTCCGGAAAGGGAAAGATCCTGCTGGGCGTGGTGTGCGGCCTGGTGGTCGTAGTGGCGGGGGTGGCCATGGCCCTGCGGATGTGGATCAAGCCGCCGGAGCCCCCCGTGTCGGGCGGCGGCAGCCAGACGGAGCCCGACTCCAGTGTTGGCACCAGCGGGCAGGAGCGTCCCGCCGGTCCCACGGACGACGAGCTGTATCCGGACGACGGCTACGGCGGCGACATGCCCACCGTGTCCGGCAACCGGAAGGAGGGGGTCTACACCTTCCTGCTGGTGGGCACGGATCTGGACGACGGCAACACGGACACCATTATGGTGGTCAGCTACGATACCGTCAACCAGGATCTCAACATTATGAGCATCCCCCGGGACACCATGATTAACGTCAGGTGGGACATCAAGCGGGTCAACTCTATTTACAGCGCCTCGGGCCGGGACATCGAGGCCCTGAAGCGGCAGGTCCGGACCCTGATCGGCTTCACGCCGGACTTCTATGTCAAGGTGGATCTGAAGATGTTCGTGGAGCTGGTGGACCTCATTGAGGGCGTGGAGTTCGACGTGCCCCGGGATATGGACTACGACGACGACTACCAGGACCTGCACATCCACCTGAAAAAGGGCGTCCAGGTGCTGGACGGTGAGCACGCCATGCAGCTGGTCCGCTTCCGGCGCTATCCGGAGGGCGACATCAAGCGGGTGGAGGTCCAGCAGGAGTTTATGAAGGCCCTGGTCCAGGAGTGTTTGAGCTTTAAGCACTGGGGCAAGGTAAAGGCCTATATCGACCTAGCCATGGAGAACGTGGAGACGGATCTGGAGCTGGGCAGCGTGGTGTGGTTCGCGGCCAACGTGCTGGGGCTCAACAGCGCCCCGGCGCTGCGGGTGGAGGACGTGGACACCTATACCCTGCCCGGAAACTACGGTGCACAGGCGTACAGCCGCGCTGTAGGGGATTATCAGTCCTATGTCACCATCTATCCCAAACAGGTGGTGGAGATGGTCAACGCCCACTTCAACCCCTTTGAGCAGCAGGTAACCACCGCCATGCTGGACGCCATGAGCGTTCTGTCCAACGGCGACATCGCCTCCTCCACCGGCACCCTCCGGGACACCACCCACAACGCGGTCATGGCTGTACAGCGGGGAGAGGCCTACTACGACGGGGACGGCAATGTGGTTTACGGCACGCCGCCGGTCCGGCCGGAGCAGGACCAGGAGGGCCGGTACTACATCCTAGACGAGGATGGGAGCATCGTCTACACCGATGAAAACGGCGAGCCTCTGGAGGATGAGCCGGATCTACCGGCAGATACGGGCAATTCGTCCGCCTCTCCAAACCGTCCCAACGGCGGAACCGACGTCTCCCAGCAGCCGGATCAGGGCGAAGATACGGAGAACGGAAACACGGCGCCGGACAACAGCGGCGGAAACGAGCCGGAGCCCCCCGATGAGGAGCCTCCCTCCGAGGAGCCGGCGCAGCCCCAGGAGCCGGAGGAACCGGAAGAGCCGGAGGACGAGGGGCCGCCCAGCTGGCTTTTCCCTGACGCATAGAATTCAAAAATTTATGATAAAAAAAGGGGACGGCATATGAAACCAAAGGAATTGGCGATCTTAGCGGCAAAGGCCCTGGACGACAGGAAGGGCGAGGAGATCAAAGTGATCGAGGTTACGGAGCTGACGACGCTGGCGGACTACTTCGTCATCTGCACCGGCGCCAGCAACACCCAGATCAACGCGCTGTGCGACGCGGTGGAGGAGCGGCTGGAGCGGGAAGCCGGCGAGAAGCCTCTGCACCGGGAGGGACACCGGGGCGGCATCTGGGTCCTGCTGGACTACGGCTGCCTTGTGGTCCACGTGTTCAACAGCGAAGCGCGGGAATTTTACTCCCTGGAGCGGCTGTGGAACGATGGAAAGCCCCTGGACATGGATGGGATCCTTGTGCAGGCATAACGGACACAAACAGCGCACCTGGAGCTCCGCGGCCGCGGATGTTTCAGGTGCGCTGCCTGTAGCGTTTGGGTATGCAGCCGGTTTTTATAGTCAACGCAGTTGAAAAGGAGTACATGTTGGACTCCGCCCAAACCCGCTGGGACCCCACCGCCCTTTGAAAAGGGCGGCCCTAAGCCTTACCGCTTTTCAACTGTGGTTACTATAAAACAGACTCTGGGCGGGCGCAGGTCCAAAGACCGCGTCAAAAAGACAGGAGCGGATGGATATGTCGGACAAAATCTTCTATAAAATCATTGCCTGCGACTTGGATGAGACTCTGCTGGGACCCGACCGCCGCGTGTCCCCTGGGAACCGGGCCGCGATTCAAAGGGCTCGGGAGCTGGGGGTCAAGTTTGTGCCGGCCACCGGGCGGGGCTACGCCTCCGTGCAGGGGACGCTGCGGGAAATCGGCCTCTGGGACGCGCCGGACGAGTATGTGCTCAGCTACAACGGCGGCGCCATCACGGAGAACCGGAACAACCGCCTGCTCCACTTCAGCGGCCTGTCCTTTGACCAGGCGGACGCGCTCTTCCGGCGGGGCCTGGAGCATGACGTATGCATCCACGTCTACGGTCTGGAGGAGGTGTATGTGTACAACTTCGTGCCAGACGAGAGGGCCTATCTGCGGGGCAGGATGGAGGTCCATGTGCTGGAGGAGCCGTCCATTGACTTCCTGCGGGGAGAGCCCATCGGCAAGGTGCTCTTCAGCAGCAGGGACCTGGACTATCTGGGGCGGATTGAGCGGGAGCTCTCGGACGCGACAGAGGAGATGGAGATCTCCTACTCCTCCGGACGCTACATTGAGTTCAATCCCCGGGGCGTGAGCAAGGGGGACGGCCTGCTCCGGCTGGCGGAGCTGCTGGGGACGGACCGGAGGGAGACCATCGCCATTGGAGACAACTTCAACGATCTCTCCATGATCCGCGCTGCGGGTCTGGGCGTGGGCGTGCGGAACGCGGCCGATGGGATCAAGCCGGACTGCGGTTACATCACCTCCGCCGCCTATGACGCGGACGCGGTGGCGGAGGTAATCGAACGATTTGTTCTTTGAATGCTGGGACCGGTCCGGGCGTCAGCGTACAGAATAACTGCGGGGGGAGCGTATGGTTATCTGCCGAACCCACAGTGGGGGAAGGAGCAGCTCCCGCAGCCCAGGCAGAGTCCCCCCTCGCCCATGGAGGCGATCTCCTCTCGCGTAACCACCGCGCCGGCGGCTACGCGGGGGAGAATCAGGTCAAAAATCGTGGCTTTGGCGTACATGACGCACCCAGGCAGGCCCAGGACCGGCACGCCGTCCTCGTAGTATCCCAGGAGGAACATAGCTCCCGGCAGGACCGGCGCGCCGTAGGAGACAACGCGGGCTCCGCTTCTCCTGATCGCCCCGGGCGTGCTGTCGTCCGGATCCACGCTCATGCCGCCGGTGCAGATAACCAGGTCAACTCCCGCCTGCCGTACCGACGCGATGGCCTCCGCCACCCGCTCCAGCCCATCGCCCACTACGCGGCGCTCCGCCACCGCAATGCCAAAAGCGGCCAGCTTTTGTTCTACCACTGGGGTAAAGGCGTCCTGAACCAGTCCGTTGGCTACCTCGCTGCCGGTGGTGACCACGCCGGCTGTGCGGAGCTTCCAGGGCAGGAGCTCCAGAAGGGGCTGTCCGCCGCCGATGGCCTCGGCCTGGGAGAGCTTCTCCTCGCTGATGACCAGAGGGATCACCCGGGTACCGCAGAGCTTGCCGCCCTTTTTTACAGCTGTATTGCTGTGACGGGTTGCAATCATCAGCTCCCCCAGCAGGTTGACGGCGTTGAGCCGCTGGACGTCCACCCGAAAAAGGCCGTCGATCTCCGCCGTCAGCTCGATTTTTCCCTCCTTCACCTGGCTGGGGACCATGTACCGGTTTCGGCAGAGGGCGCACAGCCGGGCCGCGCCCTCGTCCTCGTGAACCATGCCCGGGGTGAGCTCCCAGACGTATAGATTCTCCTTTCCCATGGACAGCAGCACGGGGATGTCCTCGGGGCGCACCACATGGCCCTTGCGGAACCGGGCGTCCTTGTACTGACCGGGAATAATCTGGGTCATATCGTGGCAGAGAACGTGTCCAACCGCGGTCTGAGTAGGTATCAGCTTCATATCCAGCTCCTTATCTTTTGATAGAAACGATGCGTCAGAAAATCCTGAGATAATACATTGCGGCGGCCGTTGGTATTAACCCGCAGGGAACAAGCGCCAGTTGGCTTGCAGCCGGCAAGCTAGCTTTTTTATACCATAAGCGGGCCGGAAAATCAAGAAGGGGGATTCAAAGGGGCAGGGTATTTGAATGGGGAAACAAACAAACGTATAAATCAGCATAATTCCCTATTGACAAGCAGGTGAGGATGCTGTATAGTATAATTTGCTCTGAAGCAAATAAAACTGAATACCTTATCAAGAGTGGCGGAGGGAACGGCCCGATGAAGCCACGGCAACCTGCATACAGCAAGGTGCCAATTCCGGCGGTAAGCGCAAGATGAGGAAATAGGACTCCTTTTAAGCACGCCGCCAGGCGTGCTTTTCTCATTTTGCACACATTTTTGAAAAAAAGAAAGTGAGGCTGCGTGATTATGGCAAACCGTATTTTTACATCCGAGTCCGTTACTGAGGGACATCCTGACAAAGTCTGTGACCAGATTTCCGACGCCGTATTGGACGCGATTCTGGCCCAGGACCCCTTTGGCCGGGTGGCCTGCGAGACTGTTACCACGACAGGCATTGTGATGGTAATGGGTGAGATCTCCACCCGCTGCTATGTGGACATTCCAAGCGTGGTGCGCCGCACAATAGAGAAGATCGGTTATATTGATCCGGCCTGCGGCTTTGACGCCCGCAGCTGCGCTGTCATGACCACCATCGATGAGCAGAGCGGCGACATCGCCATGGGCGTAGACGGAGAAAACGACGAGACCATCGGCGCCGGGGACCAGGGCATGATGTTTGGCTATGCCTGCGATGAGACGCCGGAGCTAATGCCCGCCCCTATCGCCATGGCCCACAGCCTCTGCCGCCGCCTGGCCGCAGTGCGCAAGAGCGGCGAGCTGAACTGGCTGCGGCCGGACGGCAAGAGCCAGGTTACCGTGGAGTACGGCCCGGACGGCAGCGTCCTGCGCTGTCCGGCGATTGTAGTCTCCACCCAGCACAGCCCCGACATCTCCATCGAGGACCTGCGGGAGGCAGTCGTGGAGACCGTGGTAAAGCCGGTGATTCCCGCTGAGTACATTGACGCGAACACGAAATTTTACATCAATCCCACCGGGCGCTTTGTGATCGGCGGCCCCGTAGGGGACAGCGGCCTGACCGGCCGGAAGATCATCGTGGACACCTACGGCGGTACCGCCAGCCACGGCGGCGGCTGCTTCAGCGGCAAGGACCCCACGAAGGTGGACCGCTCCGCCGCCTATATGGCCCGCTATGTAGCGAAAAATATTGTTGCCGCGGGGCTGGCCCGCCGCTGCCACATTGAGCTGGCCTATGCCATCGGCGTCAGCTATCCTATCAGTGTGCTGGTGGATACCCAGGGCACCGGCAAGCTCAGCGATGAGAAGCTCAGTCAGATGGTCCAGGAATTGTTCGATCTTCGCCCCGGAAAGATTATTACGCACCTAAATCTGCGCCGTCCCATCTATGAGCAGACCGCCGCCTATGGCCACTTCGGCCGCACGGATGTGGAGCTCCCCTGGGAGAAGTTGGACATGGTGGAGGCTTTGAAGGACCGGGCCCGGTAAGGGCAGGCTGGCTGCCGCAGAGCTCCGCTCCTTTAAAAAGACGCGGTACTCTGCTGGAAATGGAATCGTACTGGAGAAGAAGATCCATTGTGCCGGCAGACGCGGCGCTATGCCGCGTCTGCCGGCACATGCTATAGCCAAGTAAGTTAAAAATCTCCCCCACAGGCAGACGCTAAGGCCCTCTCTCAGGTAGACAAAACCGGGAAAAAAGAGGCGGGCGGCTTGGAGAAATCGAAGGGCATCCTTACTGCTGCGCGGCCGACGGACATGCGGGATCGTCTCTGAAGTATCTAAAAAATAGGGAGAGCGCAGAAATGGTTGATATTCTTGAAATGAGATTGAACGAGAATACCGGCGAGGAGACCTTGGAGGGGCTTTCCCTTATCCTAGGGCCTTTCTCAGCAGGTGCACCGTTTGCTGGCACTGGCATAAGGCGGTTGAGTTGTTTTTGTAGAACGCGGCTTATTAGAGTATGAAACCTCCCATGGCACGTCGTTTTCAGCGTTTTTCTGGACCTGGGCTTGCGGGCCGGTATCGCGGCGCTTTGCTCAGCGCTATTCCACTCGGCGTTCAGCGTACGGTTTGCGTGGCCTGTCGGGTGGACGATTGCGGCGGCGGTTACCTATCTGCTGTACCGGCACAGCCTCAATAAAATGCAAAATGGGCTGAATTTGCCGGCGGATGATCCCGATTAGCCTTTTGAACATGACATATGAATCCGACGAAAAGCCCCTATTCCCCCTTGACGGCATCGTTAGAACCAATACATGTTCACTGCTGGGGGCTGTCGTCCTCCGGCCAGATATCTACAAAGGGTACCTGCCGCCGAAGGGCGTACTCCAGCGTACGGCGGGTCCCCCCCTCCGTACCGTCGTATGCGGCGATCACCAGGGCGCTGTGATCCACCATGTACCGGTTCCGGCGGAGCAAACAGCCAGGGGAGTAGTGATCCTGGACCACGGTCTCCAGGTCGCAGGCATCCAGAATCCGCCTCCAGCGGACGCGGTCCAGGACCGGCCAGCCAGACGGCTGGGACGGGTAAGGTACCGCGGCCTCCAGAGAGACGCCGCTGCGCTCTTTGCGCAGGTCCAGTACCGCCTCAGCAAAGTAAAAATCGCAGCCACGGGCCATACCGCAGATAAAGTGCCGCATGCCCTCGTCATAGGCCGCCTCCACCGCGTCTCGGAGCCTTTTCTTCAGTTCATGGCAGCGGGGATCCCTCTCATCGTCTCCCCAGGGCAGCTTCTCCGGCCGGTGGCCGGTAAAACAGCAGGTACATGACCTACCGCGCATTCCCACACCTCCGATTTTTTAGGGTTCCTATATTATAGAACAAAAATTCTGGTTTGTAAAGCAAAATAATGCTTGCAATTTTTCTCCCCGCGCGTATAATAAAACATGACAATGCCGCCGGCCTCCGGCGGGGCTGTCTGGTGTTCTTTTTGTCCTCTTTCTTCGTACAGTAAAGAGGCAGACAACCGAATCGTTCATCTTCAGGGCGGGGTGCAAGTCCCCACCGGCGGTGAGCGCCTTCAGGGCGCAAGTCCGCGACCGCGAAAGCGTTGAACCGGTGCGAATCCGGTACCGACAGTAACAGTCTGGATGGAAGAAGATGCGCGCAAGGTGCTTTTGCGCTCTTTTGCGGCAGAACTCCGGGGATGGAACGTCTTCGGAAATTTCCGTAAAGGAGTGTATTTTTTATGTCAACTGCCCAGAAAAAATTCGTCCCCTCCGCCGCCTCCGGGAGGGCGGCCGCCTCTCCGGCCAGCCGCCGGATCCGCGCTCTGGCCGTCACCGCCATGCTCTCGGCCGCGGCCACGGTGCTCATGGCCCTGGATTTCCCCATTCCCTTCCTGATCCCGCCCTTTGTGAAGATGGACTTCTCCGAGCTGCCCGCCCTCCTGGCCGCGTTCAGCCTGGGGCCTGTCAGCGGCGCGGCGGTCTGCCTCATCAAGAACCTTGTCAACCTGACCATGAGCTCCACCAACGGCGTAGGGGAGCTGTGCAATTTCCTGCTGGGAGTGTGCCTGGTAATTCCGGCGGGGCTCATCTACAAGCATAAAAAGAGCCGTTCCGGCGCATTGATTGGCTCCCTTTTGGGCGCGGCAGTGATGGCCCTGCTCAGCATCCCGGTAAACTACTTCATCTCCTACCCCTTCTACACGGCCTTTATGCCCCTGGACACCATCATTGGCATGTACCAGTCCCTGCTCCCCTCGGTGGACGGCCTGCTGGCCTGTCTCATCGTCTTCAACGCCCCCTTTACCCTGCTCAAGGGCCTGCTGGATGTGGGATTGTGCTTCCTGATCTACAAGCCCCTCTCCCCCCTGCTCCACAGCCGGTAGACCCCAAGTCCCGGGAAGGCCGGAGGAGAAAGCGGATACCGCTCTCCCCTCCGGCCCTTTGTAGGTCTTGTTGAGCACGTCTATAGAGGGGGTTGACGTGCATTTGACAACAGCCTTGGGGCGCTCCGGGGTAAAGCACAAAGCAGTCCGACACGGAGGCCGCATGCTTTTTTCCTTCTGCCCTTTAGAAGCAGTACCAATAGGCGCAGCACGCATCTTTGCGGCCAAAACCGCCCCTGGCCGCGTTAAAAAATTTTGAAATACACAAAGTATTCCTACAATTTTTTGCCTTGCCAGAGACGGTTTTCTCCCGCAAATCTGCATACTGCGCTTATTGGTACAGCTTCTTACTTTTCTGTGGGGTGTGCCGAAAAACCTATTAGGCACTGTTTGGGCATGTTAACATTTTTCAAACAGGTCCTAGAACACACAAAAAGGAGGCCGATCACAATGACGCTTACCTGGCTGGGCCACTCCTGCTTTCTGCTGGAGAGCGGAGGCTTTCGGGCGCTGCTGGACCCCTATCAAAATGTCCGGGGGCTGCCGGACATCTCGGCGGAGGCGGACGCGGTCTACTGCAGCCACGGCCACTTCGACCACGCCTACACGGAAAAGCTCCGCCTGACCTCCGGCAAGAAAAATCCCTTCACGGTGGAGGAAATCCAGACCTTCCACGACAGCGCGGGCGGCGCTCTGCGGGGGGAGAATACCGTGCGCCGCTTTACGGCGGAGGGCGTGACGGTGGTCCACCTGGGCGACCTGGGCCACCAGCCCACGGAGGATCAGGCGGCGGCAATCGCCCCCTGCGACGTGCTGCTGCTGCCGGTGGGCGGGACCTACACCCTTGACGCCCGGGAGGCAAAGGAGGCGGCGGAGGTCCTCTCTCCCCGGGTTATCGTCCCCATGCACTACCGGCTTGGCCAAGTAGGCTTCGCGGAGCTGGCCGAGCTGGAGGCCTTTACCAGTCAGTATCCGCCGGAGCTGGTGCGCCGCTGTCCCGGAAACACCCTCCGCCTGACCCCGGACATGGACCGGCAGGTGGCGGTGCTGGCGCTGCCCTGAGCGGGAAAAGCCGGAACCGGACCAGCTCCGGTCCCGGCTTTTCCCGCGCCGCGCCGGGGGGCCGGAAATTCTTTTTGGGAAGGAAGCGAAAAAATCTGCCGTTCCCTATGGAAACTCCGGAGGAAAAGGTATATACTAGGAGGGATTTGACAGAACAAGGAGAATCCACCCCATGACGCGCCAACAGATCTTAGAGAACGTCTATCTTACCTACATTCCGTCAGAAAAATTCAAAACCAGCTTCCTCAGCGCCCAGCTGGCCGCGCCCCTCCGGCGGGAGACCGCCGGACAAAACGCCCTGCTGGTCAACGTCCTCAGCCGGGGAACGGCCCGCTGTCCGGACCTGACGGCCCTGGGGCGGGAGCTGGATCTGCTCTATGGGGCCAATCTGGAGCCCACGGTCCGCAAGAAGGGGGAGTGCCAGCTCTTCGGCTTTGTGGCCAGCTGCATCGATGAGCGCTGCCTCTCCGGCGAAGAGGGGCTGCTGGAGAAGCTGACGGACCTTCTGGGGGAGACGCTGTGCAGCCCCGCCCTGGAGGACGGCATCCTCAGGGGGGACTACGTGTCCAGCGAGCGGGAGAATCTGGCGGACCTCATCCGCAGCACCATCAACGACAAGCGCTCCTACGCCGCCCGGCGGCTGATTGAGGAGATGTGCCGGGAGGAGCCCTACGGCACGGGCCGCATGGGCAGCGCCCCGGACGTGGAGTCCATCTCCCGGGAGGAGCTGGACCGCCGCTACCGCGGCCTTCTGCCCCGGGCCCGGCTGGAGCTGTTCTACTGCGGCCGCGCGGACCGGGAGCGGGTGGCCGGCTCCTTCCGGCGGGCCTTCGCCGCCCTGCCCCGGGAGGGACAGCCGGAGCCCACGCCCACCATCCGCCGTCCCGCCCCGCCGGCGTGCCGGATTGTCACTGAGACCATGGACGTCACCCAGGGCAAGCTGTGCATGGGCTTTCGCACGGACTGCCCCGACGTGCCCGCCAACATGCTGATGAACGCCATGTTCGGCGGCGGCAGCTCCTCCAAGCTGTTTTTGAACGTGCGGGAGAAGCTGTCCCTGTGCTACTACGCCGGCAGCGCCTACCACCGGCTCAAGGGCCTTGTCACGGTCTCCTCCGGCATCGACCCCCGGCAGTACGACCGGGCCGTGGAGGAGATCACGGCCCAGCTGGAGGCCCTGCGGCGGGGCGTCTGGGCGGAGGAGGAGCTGGAAAACGCCAAGCGCTACCTGGTCAGCGCCCTGCGGTCCACGGAGGACTCCGCCAGCGCCCTGGAGGACTTTCTCATGGGACAGGCCGCCGCCGGCTGTGAGGAGACCCTGCCGGAGCTGGCGGAGGCCGTGGCCGCAGTCACGGGGGACCGGGTGGCGGAGGCCGCCGCCGCCCTGCGCCCGGACACCATTTACTTTCTCAGGGGAAGGGAGGACCGGCCGTGACGCATTTCGACTATCCCCGCTTGGGGGAGCGGGTATTCCGGCAGAAGCTCTCCAACGGCCTGGAGGCCGTGGTCGTCAGCAAGCCCCTCCACGCCAAGAGCTACGCCTTTTTCGCCGTCCGCTACGGCGGCATGGACCTGCGCTTTCGCCTGGGGGACCGGTGGCGGGACACCCCCGCCGGCGTTGCCCACTTTCTCGAACACAAGCTCTTTGACACCGAGACCGGCAGCGCCTCCCAGCTCTTCGCCCAGAACGGGGCCTCGGACAACGCCTTTACCAGCAGCGACATGACGGCCTACTACGTGGAGTGCACGGAGAAATTCGGCGAAAACCTCCGCACGCTGCTCAGCTTCGTCTCCACCCCCTACTTCACCCGGGAGAGCGTGGACAGGGAGCAGGGCATTATCGCCCAGGAGATCCAGATGGTGGAGGACGACCCGGACTGGCGGATCTACGAGGACCTGATGGAGTGCCTCTACCGGGCCAGCCCGGTGCGAATCCCCGTGGCCGGGTCCGTGGAGAGCATCCGAAGCATCACGCCCCAGGTGCTCTACGACTGCCACCGGGCCTTTTACACCCCGTCCAACATGGTCCTGGTCTGCGTGGGGGGCATGGACCCGGAGGAGGTGTTCACCCTGGCGGAGGACCTTCTTCCACGGGAGGGGGGCCCCGCCGCGGACCGGGACTACGGGCTGGAGGACGCCGCCCCGGTGCGCAAGACCTCCCTGCGGCGAATGGAGGTCTCCATGCCCATGTTCCTGGCGGGCTACAAGTGCCCTCCCCCGGCGGAGGGGGAGGAGCGCCTGCGCCAGAGCATCATCGGCGACCTGGCCTGCGACGTGCTCTTCGGGGACAGCAGCCCCCTCTATACCCGCCTCTACGAGGAGGGGGCCATCAACGGCAGTCTGGGGGGGAACTTTGACCAGCTGCCCGGCGCGGCCTACCTCTACGTGGGCGGCGACGCCAAGGACCCCCGCCGGGTGTTTGAGGAGATCGGCCGGGAGGCGGCGCGCCTGGGCCGGGAGGGCATTGGGGAGGACTTCTACCGCCAGATCCGCCGGGCCTCCTACGGCCAGATGATCCGCAGCCTCAACTCCTTTGAGAACATCGCTGTCAGTATGGCGGAGAGCTATTTTCAGGGCTTTGACTACTACCGGTTCCCGGAGGTGTTCGCCTCCGTGGAGAAATCCGACGTGGAGGCCTTTCTGCGGGAGAACGTCACCGCGGAGCGCTCCGCCTTCTCCCTCATTGAACCGGGGACCGAATAAGGAGGTATACCCATCATGTACGCAAGAAACGACATGCCTATCAGCTTTCCCGGCCTCTTCGGGGACTGGGAGTTCAACCCCTCCGTGGTGGCCATCGACATCGGAAACGGCGTGCGCTGGTACGGAATCATCATCTGCCTCGGCCTGGTTCTGGCGGTGCTGTTCTGCTGCCGCCGGGCCAAGGACTACGGCATCACGGAGGAAACTGTCTACGACATGATGATCTGGCAGATTCCTCTTTGTATTATTGGGGCCAGAATCTACTATGTGGTGTTCTATCTGGACTTCTACCGGCGGGCCGACGGCTCGCTGGACTGGGGGGCCATGGCGGCGATCTGGGACGGGGGCCTGGCCATCTACGGCGCGGTGATCGCCGCCTATATCGTTCTGCAAATTTTTTGCAAAAGGAAGAAGATCCCCTTTGGCGCCTTTGCCGACCTGGGGGTGATGGGCCTGCTCATCGGGCAGGCGGTGGGCCGCTGGGGCAACTTCGTGAACCGGGAGGCCTTCGGCGGGGAGACCACCCTCCCCTGGCGGATGCGGCTGTGGACCTCCTCGACGGAGTATATTGAGGTGCACCCCACCTTCCTCTATGAGAGCCTGTGGAACCTGGTGGGCCTGCTCCTTATCGTGTTTGTGGTCTCCAAGATCCGGACCTTTGACGGGGAGAACACCTGCTTCTACTTCATCTGGTACGGTCTGGGCCGCACCTGGATCGAGGGACTGCGCACCGACAGCCTCTACCTCTTCGGCTGGCAGCTCTTCGGCCAGCCCATCCGCGTCAGCCAGCTGCTGAGCCTGGTGCTGGTCCTCGCCGCCGCCGTGGTACTTGTGGTAAATAAGCGCCGGCACCCCCGGGGGCGGGACGCCCTCTATGTGACGAAGAAAGCCGCCCTGGCGGCCGGGGAACCTGCCGCGGAGGCGGCGGAAATCGCGGAGTCCCAGGAGTCCTCTGCGGCGGAGCCTCCGGAGGAGCCGGATGAACGGTAGGCGCTTCCCCCTCTTTGTGGATTTAACGGGCCGCTCCGCCGTGGTGGTGGGGGGCGGAGCCGTGGGACTGCGCCGGGCGGGGGTGCTGGCCCGGTTCGGCGCGGTGGTGACGGTGGTCTCCCCCCGCCTCAGCGGTCCGGCGGAGGGCTTTCGCCATCTGCCCCGTCCCTACCGGACCGGGGACCTGGAGGGGGCCTTTCTGGCGGTGGCCGCGGCGGACGACCCGGCGGTCAACGCCGCCGTGGGCCGGGAGGCCCGCCGGTTAGGGGTGCTCTTCAACCGGGCGGACTGCCCGGCGGAGTGCGGCTTTATCTTCCCCGCCGTCTGTGAGGGGAGCGGCCTGGTGGCCGGCCTGATCGGTACAGAGGGCGACCACAGAAAAACGGTCCGGGGGGCCCAGGCGGTCCGCCGGGCCCTGAGAGAACTGGATGAGAAGGAGAAAAATGGATCAGAAGATCGGAATGACTCTGCTGACGGGGGCGGCGCTGCTGCTGGTGGGGGCGTTTTTCATCGAGAATAACCCCTGGTTCAGCTATACCGAATCCGCCATTTTATACCTGGCGGCGGTGGTAGGAGCGGGCTGCTTCTGGATCGGGCTCAACTGCGGCGAGAAATAGCGGGAGGGTATCTATGGAGCTTCGCATTGGAACCCGGGAGAGCCGGCTGGCCGTGGCCCAGGCGGAGCTGGTGGGGGAGGCCCTGAAGGCGGCCCACCCGGGACTGCGGGTGGCGCTGGTGGCGATGAAAACCACCGGGGACCGGATCCTGGACCGCCCCCTGGACCTGATCGGCGGCAAGGGCCTCTTTGTCCGGGAGCTGGACGCCGCCCTCCGGGCGGGCCGGGCGGACCTGGCGGTCCACAGCTGCAAGGACCTGCCCATGGAGCTGCCGGAGGACCTGCCCCTCGCGGCCCTCACACGGCGGGAGGACCCCCGGGACGCGCTGGTCCTGCCCCGGGGCGCAAAAACGCTGTCCGGCCCCATCGGCTGCTCCAGCCTCCGGCGAAAGCTCCAGCTGCGAGAGCTCCTTCCCGGCGTGGAGGTGGTTCCCATCCGGGGGAACGTGCTCACCCGGCTGCAAAAGCTGGACAAGGGGGAGTACGGCGCCCTGGTGCTGGCGGCGGCGGGGCTGAAGCGGCTGGGGCTGGAGGACCGGATCTGCCGGTACTTCTCCCCGGAAGAGCTGCTGCCCGCCGCGGGACAGGGGATCCTGGCGGTCCAGTGCCGCCGGGACATGGACCTGTCCCTCCTGGCCCCCCTCCGGGACCGGGAGGCGGAGGCCTGCGCCCTGGCGGAGCGGGCCTTTGTCCGGGCCCTGGGGGGCGGCTGCTCCTCCCCCGCGGCGGCCTATGCCCAGATCTCCGACGGCGTTCTCACCGTCACGGGGCTTCTGGCGGACAGCCTGGAGAATTTACATCAGGCCTCGGCCAGGGGCCCGGCGGACCGGGGGGAGGCCCTGGCCCGGACTCTGGCGGAGGAGATGAAGGAGAGAGCGCAATGGCGGGCAAGGTGATCCTGGTGGGGGCGGGCCCCGGTGACCCGGGCCTTCTCACCGTCCGGGGCCGGCAGGCCCTGGAGGGGGCGGAGGTGGTGGTCTACGACCGGCTGGCGGGCCCCGCCGTGCTGGCGCTGATCCCCCGGACGGCCCGGGGGATTGACGTGGGAAAGGCCGCCGCCTGCCACCCGGTCCCCCAGGAGCAAATCAACCGGATTCTGGTGGAGGAGGCCCGGGCCGGGCGGCAGGTGGTGCGGCTCAAGGGCGGAGACCCCTTTGTCTTTGGACGGGGGGGCGAGGAGGCGGAGGCCCTGAAGCGGGCGGGGGTGGCCTTTGAGGTGGTCCCCGGCGTCACCTCCGCCGTGGCTGCCCCGGCCTGTGCGGGGATTCCGGTGACCCACCGGGACTACAGCTCCTCCCTCCACATTCTCACCGGCCACGCCCGCCGGGGCGGCGCACTGTCCATCGACTTTGACGCCCTGGTCCGCTGCGGCGGCACACTGGTGTTCCTCATGGGCCTGGTGGCCCTGCCCCGGATCGTGGGGGGGCTGCTGGAGGCCGGCATGGACCCACAGACCCCCGCCGCCCTGGTGGAAAACGGCACCCTGCCCTCCCAGCGCTGCTGCCGGGCCCCCCTGGCGTCTCTGGCGGAGCGGGCGGCGGAGCTGGACATTCACAGCCCCGCCCTCATTCTGGTGGGGCCGGTGTGCGCGCTGTCCCTGGACGGACAGCCGCCCCTCCGGGGAAAACGGATTCTTGTCACCCGGCCCCGGGGCCGCTCGGGGCCCCTCTCGGAGCGCTTGCGGGCGCTGGGGGCGGAGGTAGCGGAGCTTCCCCTCATTGAGACCGTGCCCATCCGCCCCTGTCCCGCCATGGAGGCGGCGCTGGCGGGGCTCAGCGCGTATGAGTGGCTGGCCCTCACCAGCCCCGCCGGGGTGGAGGCCCTCTGGACCTGTCTGCGGGACATGGGCCGGGACGCCCGGCAGCTGGGGGGCGTGAAGCTGGCGTCCATCGGCCCCGGCACCGCCCGGGCCCTGGAGGACCGGGGGCTTGTCAGCGACCTGATCCCGGCGGTGTATGACGCCGCCCACCTGGGGGAGGCCCTGGCGGAGCGAGCCGCGGGGCGGGTCCTCCTGCTCCGGGCAGAGGCGGGGTCCCCCGCCCTGCCGGAGGCTTTGGCCCGGCGGGGCGTCCCCTATGAGGATGTCCCCGTCTACCGGACCAGGTGCGCCCTCGCCCATTCCCGCCGGCTGCGCCGGGCCCTGGAGGCGGGGGAGATCGACTTTGTCACCCTGACCTCCGCCTCCACCGTGCGGGCCCTGCTGGCCGCGGCGGGGCCGGAGGCGGACTTCAGCAAAACCTTGGGCCTGTGCATCGGCCCGCAGACCGCCGCCGAGGCCCGGAAGTACGGCATCCCGGTCCGGGTGGCGGCGGAGGCCACCGTGGACGCCCTGGCGGAGCTGGCGGTGGAATCTCATGCTTTTTCTTGAAAGAAAAAGTATCAAAAAGAACTTTCTGCGCAAAGCTGCGCTTTGCTTATTATAGTGGTCACAGTTGAAAAGCGGTAAAGTTTAGGGCCGGCCCGGTCGTTGACGGCGAAGCCGGCAATGGCGCGAACACTCGAAGGGCTGACGCCTTTCTCTATAGCAATCATCTGAAGCTTCAGGAAAGCGAGGTGCCTATGGACATCTGGAAAAAACTGTACGAGGCGGCCCGGGAGACGCTGAACGTGTGGACCGTCTCCCCCTTCATCGAATCCGGCGGCGTGGCCGCGGCGGTGCTGACCAAGGCGGGGAACATCTACCGGGGGGTCTGCATCGATACCGCCGCCTCCCTGGGCATGTGCGCGGAGCGCAACGCCATGGCCAACATGATCACCTGCGGCGAGAGCCAGATCGACAAGGTGGCGGCCGTTTTGTGGGACGGCGCCGTGGTTCCGCCCTGCTGCGCCTGCCGGGAGTTCATGATGGAGCTGGGCCCCGACAGCGGGGACATTGAGATTCTGCTGGACTACCCCTCTCGGAAAACGGTCCGGCTGAAGGAGCTGGTCCCCCACTGGTGGGGGGATGACCGGTATGCGAAGTGAGGAGGAGACTGCCATGGATCTGACCCACCGCCCCCGCCGCCTGCGGCGGACGGACGCGATCCGCCGCCTCTGCCGGGAGACCCGGCTGAGTCCGGACGCCCTTATCTACCCCATCTTTGTGGACGAGACCCTCTCCGGCGTGCGCCCCATCCCCAGCCTCTTGGGGCAGAACCACTACGGCCTGGACAGCGTGTGCCGGGCGGCGGAGGCGTGTTTGGGCCAGGGGGTGACCCACGCCATCCTCTTCGGCCTGCCCGCCGCCAAGGACGAGCTGGGCTCCTCCGCCTGGGCGGAGGACGGTGTGATCCAGAGAGCCCTTCGGACCCTCAAGGAGCGCTTCCCGGAGCTCTATCTCATCACAGACGTATGCATGTGCGAGTACACCAGCCACGGCCACTGCGGTGTCCTCCGGGACCGGGAGGTGGATAACGACCGGACGCTGAACTATCTGGCCCGGATCGCCGTCAGCCACGCCGCCGCCGGCGCGGACATGGTGGCCCCCTCGGACATGATGGACGGCCATGTGGCGGCCCTGCGGGCAGCCCTGGACCAGGCGGGCCTCCAGAGCACGGCCATCATGGCCTACTCCGCCAAGTACGCCTCCGCCTTCTACGGCCCCTTCCGGGACGCCGCCGGCTCCGCCCCCGCCTTTGGGGACCGCCGGGGCTACCAGATGGACCCCCACAACGCCCGGGAGGCCCTGCGGGAGTGCGCCCTGGACGCCGCCGAGGGCGCGGACATCCTGATGGTGAAGCCCGCCCTGAGCTACCTGGACGTGATCCGGACCTGCGCGGACCGCTTTGAAGCGCCCCTGTGCGCCTACTCGGTGTCTGGGGAGTACGCCATGATCAAATCCGCCGCTGCCGCGGGGCTCCTGGACGAGTACCGGGCCATGTGCGAGACCGCCCTCTCCGTCTTTCGGGCAGGGGCGGACATGCTGATTACCTATTTCGCCAAGGAGCTGGCGGAGGCCATCCGCCGGGGGGACATCGGGTAGCCCGGCGGGACCGGAGAGAAGGGAGGAGACGCCATGCCGTCTTTAGAGGAGCTGCGAAGCCGTTTTCAGAAGGACCGTTTTGCCGCGGAGACCCTGGGGGCGGAGATCGAGGAGGCCGGTCCCGGCTGGGCCCGCTGCGGCCTGGACCTGCGCCCCTGCCACAAAAACGCCAACGGCGCCCCGATGGGCGGCGCCGTCTTTACCCTGGCGGATTTCGCCTTCGCCGTGGCGGCCAACGGGTTTTCCGACCGGGTGACCGTCTCCCAGCATGTATCCATTACATTCCTGGCTGTTGCCAAGGGCCGGCGGCTCCTGGCGGAGGCCAGACAGCTCAAGGCGGGGCGCACCACCTGCCTCTTCCAGGTGGAGGTGCGCGACGAGCTGGGGACCTACGTGGCCCACGCCGCGGTCAACGGGTTTGCCGTCGGGCCGTGAGCAGAACCTGTATTCACGGTATAAACCACATATTATAAGGAGGAAGGACTATGAAGAAACTCGGCTTTGGCATGATGCGCCTGCCCATGCCGGACCCCAAGGAGCAGGGGAAAATCGACCTGGACCAGGTCTGCGCCATGGTGGACAAATTCCTGGACCGGGGCTATACCTACTTTGACACCGCCTACCTGTACCACGCCGGGGAGAGCGAGCACGCCGCCCGGGACGCCCTGGTGGGCCGTCATCCCCGGGACAGCTTCACCCTGGCGGACAAAATGCCTCTCTTCCACTTCAAACCGGAGGACGGCCCGGATAAGCAGGCCCAGGTATTTGCCCACCAGCTGGAAAAGTGCGGCGTGGACTGCTTCGACTACTACCTGCTCCACTGCGTGGACCGGAAGAGCTACGAGATTGCCAAGCGGCTGGACACCTTCGGCTTCCTCCGGCAAAAGAGGGAGGAGGGGGCGATCCGGCATCTGGGCTTCTCCTTCCACGACAAGGCCGACGTGCTGGACCGGGTCCTCAGCGAGCACCCAGAGGCGGAGTTTGTCCAGCTCCAGATCAACTACCTGGACTGGGAGGACGAGCGGGTCCAGTCCCGCAAGTGCTATGAGACCGCCCGCCGCCACGGCAAGCAGGTGGTGGTGATGGAGCCGGTGAAGGGCGGCAAGCTGGCCAGGCTCCCGGAGGAGGCAGCCGCGCTGCTCCGGGCGGCCCATCCGGACTGGTCCCCCGCCAGCTGGGCCATCCGCTTCGCCGCCAGTCTGGAGGGCGTGATGGTTGTGCTCAGCGGCATGTCCAATCTGGAGCAGCTGGAGGACAACACCGCCTTCATGCAGGATCCCCCGCCGCTGACCGCCAGTGAGAGGGAGGCGCTGGTCCGGGCCGCGGAGATCATCAGCGCGGTGCCGGCCATCGCCTGCACCGCCTGCCGCTACTGCGTTGACAGCTGTCCCCAGAACATCAAGATTCCCGACTACTTCTCCCTGTATAACGACGACCAGACCGCCCTGCGCCAGGGCCTCCCGGCCAGTCGGGACGCCTACCGGCAGCTGGCCGCCGGGGCCGGAATGGCCTCTGACTGCGTCTCCTGCCGCCAGTGCGAGCAGAAGTGTCCCCAGCACCTGCCTGTCACTGAGTGGCTGGGCCGGGTAAAGAAGCTTTACGAGCCGGAGGACCAGAACTAAGACGCCGTATCAATAGCCCCAACGCATGCCTTTGCAGCCCAATGCCGGCCGCGTTAAAAAGGCTTGCAATACACAAAGCCACTACGCTCATATTCCGCCAGTTTCCGGCATACTGCTTTTCGGATATGGTCGGTAATCCTTCCTCAAAGTACTTGCGGATCAGATCGGTAAAGTCGATTTTGGGACAGCGGCGGCGCCGCTGTTGGGCAAAGCCCGTGAGCTGACGATGAAATCTGACGTTTGGCTGTATACGCGGCCAGCAGTGCTGCGTTGAAAAGAATCCAAAGGATTCTTTTCAACTGTGCCGACTATAACCTATCACGTCCAAAATGGCGGCTTTCGAGGAATCGAAAGCCGCCATCCCTGTATCCATCGGCGGCGCCAGGAAGCCGCCGCCATACGCCTAACGGGCGTGAGCTTGACGAGCACATAATCGCCGCCGAGAGCCGCCTGTCCTCCAGCGCCGCCACAGAAGCTCTGATTTGCCAGCGGGGAGATACGGAACAGGCTCTAAGATACCGCATCCGCGTTTTTCAGGTGTTCCAGCAGCTCCCGCCGCAGCGTCAGAATCTGTCCCACGTGGAAGTTGGTCACAACATCCAGTTCCATAACCGAATCCAGCGCCCTGGCGTCCCGAATCTCCGCGCCGCAGGCGGCCAGCCGTCTCCGATTTTCCGGGCTAAGCCGACCTGGGGCCTCCATATGCCCCAACACAGCCAGGTGGGCTACCAGTTCCTTGGCCCTGCGGTCGCAGGTCCGAAGGCGCGCAAGCTGCTGCCGCTGCCTGCGCAGGTGCAGCAGCAGCCGCTGGTTGGCAAAGACGGACATCTGCGCCTGAAGGCTAGCGATCTTCCGGGTCAGCGCCTCCGGGTCCGGAAGGCGCATGTCGCCGTCAAAGAGATCCTCCAGAAAGGCAATCAGATCCTGATCCAGACTCTCTATGGTGGAGCGGATCTGCCGGCTGTTGTCATAGGGAAACACCAGCATATTGATTGCCATCCCAACCCCCAGACCAATGGCCGTGTCCCATATGCGGCCCAGCGCGTATAGTATCGGGTCAACGCCGGAGCTGGTACAGATCAGCACCATAATAAAACAGGGCAGGGAGGGCGAAATTTTGATGCGAAAGCCGTTGTACAGCACGATAATCCCGATGACGCCAATGCCCACGGCAGTCAAGGCGCCGATGGGCAGGGCGGTCAGCAGGATGCTGATCAGCGCCCCCGTACATACGCCGATGATCTGGCTCAGACAGGCGGTCACGGAGTCCCTGAAGGTGGGCTCCACCACCGACATCGCCCCCAGCATGGCGAAGATCAGCTTATCCCCGGTTCCGCCGAACTGGTCGGCAATCAGCATGGAAACAATAATTGCCAGCGCCGTCTTACTGGTCCGCAGGCCAATATGCACTTTTTTCAGCCCTCTCCGCTCCACAGCCGCCGCCTCCCCTCAGAGCCTGTTTAAAATCTGGCTCTCAGAATGAGGGTATCATACCATGAAACAGGCGGCGCGTCAAACGCTGTTTTTAGCCCTGGGGAAACGAGGCTCCCCAGAGCCTGCGCGCCTTACTGCGCGTCGGAATTCAGCTTCTTCGTCACCTCCTTGGCGGAGCGGAAGGTGACGACGTGTGACATCATATTGGTGCGGCCGTTGGAGATGGCGGTGAAGCAGTTGACGGCCGCGAGGAGCATGGCGGCGAGTTGCAGCACGCCGTCCGACAGGAAGGCCCGCGTTTCGCCTTATGTGAACAGGCCCTAGCGTCAGGCGAAATTTGCACCGTCTGGACATAGATGATTCCCACTCATTCTTGTTAAGTTTTGTAGTGCAGATTAGGGCATGTTTGAAAAATATCAAAACGCCCAAGCAGCGGACCTTTTTCCGCCGGACCGCGTTAAAAAATCTTGAAATACACAAAGTATTCCTGCGATTTTTGCCTTGTCCGGCAAAAAAATCTCTCGCTGCTGGTCATTCTGCTATTTATCAAACAAGCCCTAGATTTATAGTATAAAAATAGTCTTAAAGAGCGTGCCGGGGAGATGCTGAACAGCTTCTTAGAGCAGTTCCCAGAAATAATGAGAAAAAAGGAGGCGAGAGCAGGGAGCACAGGGTAAGGCGAAGGGTGCAGGCGGGCTTTGTGCCCGCCAAAGACGACAACGCAACCATGTGCTTCCTGCTCCGCCGGACTTTTCTCTGTATTTTTGGGTGCTGCTCTAGTATCAGGCATCTATTCGAGCGTTGGGAGGAGGGGGCAAATGCGAAAAAAGACGGGAATGGGCGGATCGACGCCCCCTCACGCCCGGCCCTCCTGCGCCCCTGGGTCCTCCAACAGATGACCATCCCTCATCCGAAATACGACACTGGCATACTCTGCGGCAACAGGATCATGCGTCACCACTACAATGCTTCGGCCCTGCTCCCGCGCCAGGCGTCTCAAAATATCCAGAATCAGCTGGCTGTTCTCCTCATCCAGGCTGCCTGTTGGCTCATCGGCCAGGATCACATCACTGCCAGTCACCAACGCGCGGGCAATGGCTACCCGCTGCTGCTCGCCGCCAGAGAGGGTGTTGGGCAGGCGCCTAAACTGCTCCGGGCGCAGGTCCAGCGAGAGCAGGGCCTCCCTGGCCCGCTCCAGCGCGTCCGCCTCCCGCTGCCTGCGCAGCCGAAGGGGGTAGACAGCGTTCTCCTCCACGGTCAGCAGGGGAAAGAGATTGAAATCCTGATAGATCACCGAAATATGCTCCAGCCGGAGGCGGGGGCGGTCCAGCTCCGCTATGGAGATGCCGTCTACCAGCACCTGCCCACTCGTAGGCAGCATCAGTCCGGCCAATATGGACAGCAGCGTTGTCTTGCCGCTTCCGCTCTTGCCCATAATGGCGTAAAAGGTCCCTGGAGAAAACGTGCACGTCACATCCTTCACGGCCTCTACTGTCTGGTACTTGCTCCGATAGCAGTAGCCCGCCTGCTCCAGTTTTAGATCCATATCAATGTTCTCCTCTCAGCGCCGCCGTCAGCTCCCGGGTCAGGAAGCCCCCCATTGCGGCGGCAATTCCAATGATATCGGCGGCAATCGCCAGGCCTAGGCTCCTCCACGCCGGAGGCGCACCGGCCAGGAGGGCATAGCCGCCTGCGGCCAGAGCGGTGCCGGCCAGAGCAAGGAGGAACTGCTCCCAGAAGGCTCCGGCGAACATGGTCCGCCTGGGCATTCCCAGTACGCACTGCAGCGCGAGCTCCCGTTCCCGCCCGCGGACAAGCAGAAAGGACACCAGGGCTCCGCCTGCCAGCGACATCAGCAAAATGGCCCGCACCAGCACGTTCAGGATCATCTGGTTTCGCTCCAGTCCAGCGATGGTCTGGCGCAGAACCGTATCGTTGATCAAAAGGGCATATGGGAAATACGTATAGACAGGGGAGGCCGTCCACTCCACTGGGGTCCCCTCCAGGTCCGGCCGGACGAAGAACAGCCCCGCGCAGCTATCCCAGAACTGCTCTAGCTCACGGTTGCTCCGGATGTCGGCAGACAGGCTGTCCGCCAGCAGATAGCCGTTTACAGCCAGGGAGAGCTCCGTCCCCACCGGCCAGGAGCAGTAGATATCTCCGCTGCCGCCCGTGTAGGTCCCGGCCACCCGGAAGGTCCGCTCCACGGGCTTCACATACTCCCCGGAGACGCAGAGGGTAATTTGTCCCGCCTCCGCAGTCTCCGCAGCCTCCGCCGCGTCCGCCGGAAGCAGGCAGAGGGGCTGCTCCGACTGGAACATGTCCTCGCCGCAGCCCTCGTTCCAAGAGATCGTACAGCCGTTTTCCGCCCACAGGGCCTTGTCCGCCGAGATGCCGGTGACAGCCGTCAGGGGCATCTCCCCACTGCTCCCGCCCTCCGCGCAAACAATCCGGGTCTTCAGGCTCAGCTTGGCCCGCACATCCGTGACAAAGGAGGAAAAGGCCCGCTCCAGCGGTTTCCCGCCAACGGTCGTGGTGTCCGAGAGGAACAGGTTCACCGCCCACTCGGGCAGCCCCAGGCCGTCCGTCTGGGTCCCGGTCAGGTCCGTAACAGCGCAGGCCACGGGCACCTGGTCGTAGACCTCCTCCATCTGGCGCGCCGTGCGGGCCTTGGCCCCCGCCAGCGTACAGAGCAGACCGCCCACCACCAGGGCCATCAGCGCAATGGCCAGACTCAGCGGCCCGCGCCGGCGGACCTGCCGCCACAGATAGGGCACGCCCATCTACCGCCGTCCTTTCCGCGCGCCCCGCACCAGGACCAGGGCGCACAGCGCCACAGCGCCCAGGCACAGCGCCAGCTGTATCAGCGCGATCAGCGCGGTCACCCACGGCTGACTGCGCAGCGTCAGCTCCAGCTCCGCCTCAGCGGCCAGGCGGGCCGTCAGCTTCTCTGTCAGGACATAGCCCAGCAGGGCCCCCAGCAGCACCCCCGGAGCCGCCAGCCCCATGCCGCCGGCAAGCACGTGGCGCCCCACCTGCCGCTCAGACGCACCAAGAGACCACATGCGCGCCGCGTTCTTTCGCTGCATCAGGGGGAAGAGGAGCAAAAACAGCAGCAGCAGGCCCAGCCATGCGCCAATTCCGGCCAGCAGAACCAGGCGCGAAACGGAGAAATACTGCTCCAGGCTGTCCTGTATGGCGGAGTAGCCCTGGTCGTAGTAGGTGAAGAGGCCCTCGTACCCCGCCTCCGCCAGAACGGCCTCCATTTGGTCCACAGTCCCGTTGCGCAGCACGATGGTCTGGAAAACGCCGCCGGAACCGGTCCGGGTCTGACAGGTGACGCAGGCGGAGGGGACAAAGACCGTGTTGGGCGTGAAGGAGTAGAGGTTCTGGCTCCACTGGTCGCTCTGGTGGTAGAGCCCCACGATCTCATAGGACTCCGCCTCCCCCGCGAAGCCCAGGGCGGGGGAGTAAATGGCGGCGGTGGGGTTGCTGCTGCTATATTCGCCGAAATCGGGCTGGTCGAAGTCAGTCTCATAGAAGGTCAGGTCGATTCTGTCCCCCACGGCCAGGCCGTTTGCGGCGGCCAGCGCGTCGGAGAGGACGCACACCCGGCTCCCTTGGGCGTACTCCTCCGCCGTAAAGCTCCGGCCCTGGGAGAGATGGGTCTCCTGCCGGGCGAACTGGACCATGCTCTCCAGCCGCTCCACCGCCAGGACGGGCAGGGCCCGGTCGCTGACCCGGGCCTGCTCCAGGGCCCGCTCCCACAGGCCGGTCTCATCCGCGGCCACAAGGTCCTCCACAGAGCCGGTGAGGGGCACGATGCCGGGATGCCCGTACAGGGCGCGGTACTCGCCGGCCGGGATCTCCGTGCGCCCGTCCTCCCGGGAGACCTCCACGGTCTCCTCGCCGGACCGGGAGGAGGGGATCAGGGGGTCGCTCCACACCGTCAGAGCGCAGGCGTTCCTGTCATCCAACCAGTGCTGCTCCAGGTAGGTTGAACGGCCGCCGTCCTCGGCGTTGTAGAGGGCTACCACGGGCTCACTGCCCCGCAGCTCGATATCGGCGTTCAGGGATGCCGCCAGCTCCGGATCAAGGGGCTCGATATTGGCCAGGTCGATCTCCGAGACCGGCGCCTGGACCATCAGCGCGAGGTTCTGCCGGAGCTCCCAGTCACAATCCCTATAGTCTGTACCGTAGACCAGGTACTGCCGCCCGGTCTCCAGCCGGAGCGCCGCCAGCTCCGCCTCATCCGCCACCTCCAGGGTGACCCGGAGGGTGTAGCCGGCGGGGTCGTCGTACCCGGGTGACAGGAAGACCGCCTCCGTTACCGTGCCGGACAGCATGACCCGCAGAAAGGACGTCTCCTCCTCCCCGGCGCCGTCTGACGGGACGCCCAGACTGTCCAAAATGTCGTTGAGGTTGAGAGGGCGCTGTACCTCCGGCTCCCCGATCTCCTCCAGGGTAACGGCCAGCGCGGCGCAGGTATAGGGGCTGTTGCGTAAGACCGCGCCAGGCCCGCCGTCCTCCTCCAACTCGCCCAGGGCCTTCGCCTGGGTCAGGCTCAGGGGCTCCACCCGGGGGCACCAGGCGGAAGCCAGGCTGTTTCGCGCCGTCTGCTCCACAAGCTCCGGGTGCTCCTCCCCCAGGGCGTCCAGGAACTCCACCACCTCCCAGGGCTGATCGGAGCTGTGCACGGTCGCCTTGGTGCCGTCCTCCAGCTCGATCACCTGGCTTGTGTATTTGTTCGTGGGCAGGGCCACGGTGGTATAGACGGCGTCCACCGCCTTCCGGGTCCCCGCCGCGGCCGCGTACTGCCCCACCCCGGCGCAGAGGATCCCTCCGGCCAGGGCCAGCAGGAGCACGCCGATCAGGGATTTCACCGGCTGGCGCAGGAGCATGGCTAGGGTCTTCATAGCAACCACCTCCAAAAGAAAACTATTTAAAGCGGGGCCGGCCCTCTCCAGAGGCAGACCCCAATAAAAATCAGATACGGAAGGGATGGTGTCAACTGACAGAGGGAGTGATACTCATTGGATCGGCACAATTGTATTGATCGCAACCAGCGGGAGTTTTGTCTTCAAATGAATAACTGCAAGATCCACAGGTATATGTATAAATATAGTAGTGATTTGTATAATGGCCGCTGTGGTTAGATCCCGTATAGCTGCGCAGGAAAAGATGCCTTTCAGTCGTTCCCGTGCTCATATCGCTACTTAATATTTTGTGGCAATCAGGGCAGTAAAGCTGAGTAAGAACGTACTTTTCATGTGTATTAGAGGTTATCCCTGCCCTTGGAAATATATTTGAAACCATATCTCGTGCTCTTTCGTGGGTACACTCCACCTCAGTTGCCTGCGCACTCGCGCCGCCGTACGCGTCAGCCGCCAGCGCGACCGCGCCCAGGGACAGGGAGAGGACCAGAACCAGCAGCAGGGAGAGGAACCGGTTGCTTGTTTTCATAGTGGATTTCCTTCTTTCATTCGTCTTTATTTGCAGCTGCTTTTCTGATGCATCTGCCGCTAGTATAGCACATATCGTCTCCTTTGTCCATGACGTAAACGGAAAATATATTTTCCGTTTACGTCATGGACTTTCGACGTCCGCCGCGCTATAATAAATCCGTTTGAACAAAAGGAAGGGGGTGAACCCACATGAAGCGGTCCGAAAGAATCCGCGCCCTGCTGCTGTCCGCCCTCCTGGCGCTGTGCCTGGCGGCGGGGACCGGCGCCGGCTGCTCCAACACTGGAGACAGCGGCGGCTCCGGTGAACCCACCAGCCTCGGCGAGAACGGCGAGGACAGCGGCGGCGATATCGATCCCCAGTGCGATTTGGGCGATCAGGGCTCAAGACAAGAAGAGCGGGCGGTCCCTTTTGGGACCGCCCGCTCTGCGTATACGGATCGTTTCAGGAAAGGAGTCCGCTCATCTCCCGCCCCAGCGCGGAGAGCAGGTCGGAGAGGCTCGTGGGAAGATCGCCCATATTGTCGCGGAAGTACTCGGTGGTAGCTTCGCCCCAGGCGGTGCTTGTAACCGAGATGTCGCCTATGGCCTTAATCAGCAGGGGATAAACCACATAGGAGCCAATGACCAGGACAATAACCGCGCCCGCGATGTACACCAGCCAGAATTTCAGAAAGCTGTCCTGGGGGCACAGGATCTGCGCCGTCAGCACGCCGGAAATCATCCACACAATGCAGGACATAAAGAGGACCAGCAGGCAGTAGCGCAGGGACACAAAGGATATCAGGCAGGCCGCCAGCAGCAGCATGCTGGTCAGGATGCCGTTGGCGGCGCTGGCCTCATAGACCGCGCGGAGCGAGGCAGTCCCGTGCTGGAGCTTGACCATCAGGAACACCAGCAGGATAAAGAGGGCCATGCAGGCCAGGGCCATCAGCGAGCCGTAGAGCAGGAAGCTGAGGATGGGAACAGAGATCTTAATGCCGCTGGTCAGACCGCCGGACAGGGCAACCATCCAGTCAACCAAGCCCTGCGTCAGCCGGTACAGCGCCAGAAACAGCGCCAGAGCCCGGATGATGGTCAGGGAGACCGCCAGAGAGAGGTGGTCCCTTTGAATCACGTTGCGGATGGCCTGGGAGGGGCTGGAGAAATACTCGCCGAGATAGGGCCTGACGCTCTTGGCCGCATTGACCGCCTTAGCCTGGGCGGCGGCCCACTGCTGCTGCCGGGCTGCCGCCTGGGCGGCGGCCTGCTGCTGGGCCTCCCACTGCTGCTGCGTGGGCTGCTGGGGAGGCTGCTGGGGAGGCTGCTGACCGGTCCACTGGGGCTGCTGGGGAGGCTGCTGTGCCGCCTGGGCAGCGGCCTGGGCCTGGGGGCAGGCGCAGGTCTGCCCCTCCGCCAACTGCGTACCACAGTATTTACAGAATGCCATTGGAAGTTACCTCTCTTTTCTCATCTTTTCAGAAGCTGTGCCAATCAGCGGAGCGGGCAGCTCTGCGATGCAGCTTCTTATTCATGCCGGCGCACGGTCCGGCGGGGATACGCATTCAACTAAGCTTCTCCAGAACGCTCAGGTTGTAGGAGACGGATAGAAGGCCCCAGTAGGGCTCCAGCTCACTGAGATTGCCAGTATAGGGGGAGCCGTCAATATAGATCTCCCGGAGCTCCACTGTCTCATAGTTGGTCTCGATTCCGGCCTCGCAGTACTCGAAATAGACCTCTTCGCTGTCTGTGAGAGTTACCGCCTCCTGAAAAGCCTCACTGTCACTGCTGCGGATCGCCTCCAGAAAGCTATTTGATGACCTTATTCGGATCGTTCAGATAGGTCAGAATGGCCTTGGCGCAAAAAAACAGCGCCGCCGCCGCGATGATAAGGCCAATCGCTGCCTTTGCTCCTTTGGACATAGGCTTTCTGGGGGCGGCGGACACCACAGGCGGCGCGGCTGTGCCAACGGCCGGCTGGGGCTGCGCAATGGGTTGGGGCGGGATATCCGGCGCATAGGAAAACGGAGGAACCATCGGAGGTACAGGCTCCTGCTTTGCACCGCAGTGCTCACAGAACAGAGAGCCCGCCTCAATCTCTTTGCCGCAGGAACTACAGAACATGTTCTCTTTCCTCTCTTTTTCTGTCTATCTAAAAAATATGCGCCACAGCTTGGATATATTATTTTACCCTATTATTCCAGTAAAGTCAAGGCGGGATTCGACAGGTCCCTTTTCGCCCCCTGCTTTGATTAAACTGGATAGCCGGACTCCATCCCCAGCTGTCCGGTTTCGATATATATAAAACTCGCCGGCGTGACTTTTGTCCCACTCCAGGCTTGATTTTCCGGCTCTGCTGGGATATACTAGTAACCCTAAGACAAGATTAAGGAGCGTTCCTATGGGGATCTATCTGCGTATTTTTCTGATTACCGCGTTGACAGGCGTGGGGGGATTAGCTCTGGGGGGCAGTCTGGCGGCGGCGGTCCACAGCCCTTCGGACCGGGCCGTAAGCCTGCTGCTGCGGTTCACCTCCGGCGTCATGCTCAGCGTGGTCTGCTTTGACTTGGTCGCGGATGCGGCGGAGGAGGGGGGTATCCTCCCTGTGCTCTGCTGGATTCTGATCGGCTTTCTCCTTACCTACCTGCTCAACTGCTGGATCGATAAGCGCTCCCACCACAGCCACGGCGGCGCTCAGCCCCACGGCCATGAGCATGGCCACGGCCACCAGAGCCATGACCACGGCCGCGACAACGGCGAGATGTGCGCCTGCGGCCACCACACGCTCCACACGGCGGGACTGGTGCTGGCGGCGGCCGTAGCGCTGCATAATATGCCGGTAGGCATGGCCATCGGCGCAACCTTCGCGGGAAGCGCCCAGGGGGCTTTCCAGTGGCATGCCGGAGCACTGGCAGCGCTGATTATCGGCCTGCACAATATTCCAGAGGGCATGTCCATTGCCGCGCCTTTGCTGACCGGCGGCTCAACGCCTGCCGGCGCGGTGGGCGTGGCCGCCCTCAGCGGACTGCCTACCATACTGGGCGCCCTGCTGGGCTACTCCCTGGGCACCATGAACCCCCTGCTGCTGAGCGTATCCCTCAGCTTCGCCGCCGGCGCTATGCTGTACGTGGTCTTTGGGGAGCTGCTGCCGGAGGCGGAGCATCTCTGGCAGCATAAGCTCAGCGGCCTGGCCACGATGCTGGGCCTCCTGCTGGGCATGGCCCTCATCTTCAGCCACGGGCATTGAGGACGGCATACATTCTTTTTTAAAAAAGAAACGAATCAAAAGAAAATTTTAGTCGAAAGGCTGTCGCCTTTCTCTGTATAGCAGTTTGCGCTGGAGGGCGGCGAAGAAGGAGGAGTTTTATGGACAACGAAAAGAGTGTTCTGCCCCAGGAGCCCCTGGTGGAGGAGGGCAATGTGCCCCAGCTGGCTCTGCCCCGGGCCATCCACCTGATTCCCATGGACACGATTGACGGCTTTGACGTGCGGCCCGGCTTCTACGAGATCAACGGGGCCACCGCCATTCCCGGCGGGGTTAACTTCACCGTCTATTCCCACGGGGCGGAGGCCGTGGAGCTTCTGCTCTTCAAGCGTCAGGCCCAGGAGCCCTACGCCGTGCTCCCCTTTCCGGAGAGCTACCGTATCGGCAATGTGTACTCCATGATCGTATTCAAGCTGGACATCCAGGAGTTTGAGTACGCCTATCGGGTGGACGGGCCCTACGAGCCGGAGAAGGGGCTGCTCTTTGACCGCAGCAAGTACCTGCTGGACCCCTACGCCAAGGCCGTCACCGGCCAGAGCCGGTGGGGGACCACCTCCCCCAAGGGGCAGCACTACAAGGCCCGGGTGGTCCGGGACGACTTCGACTGGGGCAGCATGGCCCGGCCCCTCATCCCCATGGAGGACCTCATCATCTACGAGCTCCACGTCCGGGGCTTTACCAAGGACGCCTCCTCCGGCGTGAAACATCCGGGCACCTTCGCCGGACTCATGGAGAAGCTGCCCTACCTGAAGAAGCTGGGCGTCAACGCAGTGGAGCTCATGCCCATCTTTGAGTTTGACGAGATGCAGGACTACCGAGTGGTGGACGGCCAGGAGCTCTGCAACTACTGGGGCTACAGCACGGTCTGCTTCTTCGCCCCCAACACCAGCTACACCGCCGGCAGCGAGTTCAACCGGGAGGGCAACGAGCTGAAAAAGCTCATCTGGGCCCTCCACCGGGAGGGCATTGAGGTCTATCTGGACGTGGTGTTCAACCACACCGCCGAGGGCAACGAGATGGGGCCTTTCTTCTCCTTCAAGGGGCTTGACAACAACATCTACTATCTGCTCACCCCGGACGGGAAGTACTACAATTTCAGCGGCTGCGGAAACACCCTCAACTGCAACCACCCCATTGTCCACCAGATGATTATGGACTGCCTGCGCTACTGGGTGACCACCTACCGGGTGGACGGCTTCCGGTTCGATCTGGCCTCCATCCTGGGCCGCAACGAGGACGGTTCCCCCATGATTAAGCCCCCCCTCCTCCAGGCTATGGCCTTTGACCCCATTCTGGGGGACGTGAAGCTCATCGCCGAGGCCTGGGACGCCGGCGGGCTCTACCAGGTGGGCTCCTTCCCCGCCTGGAACCGGTGGGCGGAGTGGAACGGGCGCTACCGGGACGATATGCGCCGGTATCTGAAGGGGGACGCGGGCCTGGCCCAGGCCGCCGCATTGCGCATGGTGGGCTCCCAGGATATCTACGAGCCCACCAGCCGGAAAAATGCCTCCGTGAACTTCCTCACCTGCCACGACGGCTTCACCCTCTGGGACCTCTTCTGCTACAACGAAAAGCACAACCTGCGCAACGGCTGGAACAACACCGACGGCGCCAATGACAACAACAGCTGGAACTGCGGCGTGGAGGGGGAGACGGACGACCCCCGGATCAACGCCCTGCGTCGGCGAATGGTCCGCAACGCCTTCGCCCTGCTGATGTGCAGCCGGGGCATCCCCATGTTCCTGGCCGGGGACGAGTTCTGCAACACCCAGTTCGGCAACAATAACGCCTACTGCCAGGACAACATCATCTCCTGGCTGGACTGGAACCGGCTGGAGCAGAACCAGGATATGTTCCAGTTCTTCCAGTGGATGATCCAGTTTCGCAAGGACCACCGGGTGCTGCGCTCCAATGTCAGCGACGGGGCCTGCGGCCTGCCGGATATCAGCTTCCACGGCGTGGAGCCCTGGCACGGCGAGACCTTCTACGACCACGAGCGCTATGTGGGCGTCCTCTTCTCCGGGTGGGAGCGGTCTACGGGACCTCAGCTGGTCTACGTGGCCTCCAACGCCTACTGGGAGGAGCTGGTGGTGACGCTGCCCAGCCTGCCCTCCTCCATGTGCTGGGAGCTGGTGGTGGACACCTGGGAGGAGATCCCACTCCCCCGCCGCCAGGTGGGCGGCGGCTTCACCATCCGGCCCCGGAGCGTGATGATTTTTGTGGGCCGCTAATACCGCGCTAAGGTGTGGAAAACCCCATTGACAATCCAGGAAGATTTTCGTATAATAGGGAAGAGTAGAAAATGTCCATGAGGGAGTAGTAGGCGCTTTGGCGTGGCAAGTCAACAACCTCGGCCTTTTGGTCTGGCTTGTCTTAAATGACGAGACTCATGTATAGCGGTCAGTTATACATAGGTCTCTTTTTCTGGAGTCCGGTATGGCTGACAGGCTGTACCGGGCCTTTTCTATGGTCAGCGTCAACTCAATATCAAAAAAGAAATGAGGAACAAAACCATGGAACTGACTCTCATCATCGCGCTTTTCCTTCTGGGCATTGTGTTCATCGTGAAGGGCGGGGACCTCTTTGTGGACGCCGCCGCCTGGATGGCCGAGGTCAGCGGCATTCCCAAGCTGATCATCGGCGCCACTATCGTGAGCCTGGCCACCACCCTGCCGGAGATGCTGGTATCCGTCATGGCTGCGGCCCAGGGCAAGGTGGATATGGCCATTGGCAACGCCGTGGGCAGCGTTACCGCCAATCTGGGCCTCATCATGGCCATCTCCCTCATCTGCATGCCCGGCGTCATCCGGCGGCGGGACTACCTGGCCAAAGCGGTGCTGATGCTGGCAGCCTCCGCCCTGGTGGTGGTCTCGGGCCTGATGGGCCAGGTGGGGCTGGCCATCTCCCTGGTGCTCATAGCGGTATTCGCCGCCTTCCTGTGGGAGAACGTCTCCTCCGCTGTCCACGCCCTGCGGGCCGAGGGCGGCGGCAGGGCCGGGAAAATTTCGGTTGAGAAAAAGGTCCTAGTCATGAACCTTCTGAAATTTGCCGTCGGCACGGTGGGGATCGTATGGGGCGCGGACCTGCTGGTGGACAACGGCAGCGAGCTGGCCCGGCTGGCGGGCATCTCCGAGCGAGTGATCGGCGTGACGGTGATCGCCGTGGGGACCTCCCTGCCGGAGCTCATTACCACCCTTACCGCCATCATCAAGAAGCAGTCCTCCCTCTCCGTGGGCAACATTCTGGGGGCCAACATCATTGACCTGACCCTCATTCTGCCCCTGAGCTCCCTGGTGCCCGGAAAGCCCCTGCCTATCGCGGCCGGCTCCTCCGCCCTGGATCTCCCGGCCTGCCTGCTGGTGGGGACCATCGCCCTGGTTCCCACCATGGTCACGGGGAAGTTTCACCGGTGGCAGGGGATCTTGCTGCTGGCGGTCTACGGCGGATACGTGTTTTTGACCTGCATCGCATAAGAGCGAACGCGAAAAAGTATTCTCTAAGCGGGATGTATTGTTTCTCCTGGAGGCTTGAGGGGGAGCTCGAGGCGTTAGACGGCCTTTGGCCGCCCCGGCCCTAAGCCGGCATAGCCGGCCCACGGGAGTTTGCGCTCCCAGACGCAAATAAAATTTGATCACTTTTTTGGCGGCGTGCACGTCAAAAAAGCACTTTACGGGCCGAGCTCGGCCCGGTCCTGGGCAGCCACAGGCTGCCCTAACTCCAAAAAGCGGCGCAGCCGCTTTTTGGACATACAAACCGGGGGCCGGCTATGCCGGCCCCCGGTTCCTGTCCAGGGAGGAGTTACAGGCTCTTCTCGTAGGACTCGATCATCTTCTTGACCATCTGGCCGCCCACGGAGCCGGCCTCACGGGCGCTGATATCGCCGTTGTAGCCCTCCTTGAGGTTCACGCCCACCTCGCTGGCAGCCTCCATCTTGAACTTGTCCATGGCCTCGCGGGCCTCGGGGACGTTGATACGATTGTTCTTCTTAGACATTTTCCTTTTCTCCTTCTCCAAATATTGCGACGGCGTCCCGCGCAGTGCAGAGAAGGTCTGGGGCGAAGCCTCCGCTCCGGGCCTTTTCTGTTTTGCGCTGTGCCGCGAAGCGGATACTTTTTTCTCCGCCCCTGTCGCAACCCTATCATTTGCAGTCCGCCGCCGAATATGCCAGCGGCAAAGGCGGTAATTTTTTGAAAGAAAAGAGCGAAGCGCCTGACACGGTCCGGGGAAGCGGGGCAGGGCGGACGGATTTCCGCAAGGCCGCGCTTTTCGCTTGTACATCGGGGGAAAATGTTATATAATATAAGAAGGCCTCAAAAAACGCGGATCCCAGGCAGGGACCCGCAAGATAAAAGGAGGAGCAATCATGAAACGAGTTGGTATGCTGACCAGCGGAGGGGACTGCCAGGCCCTGAACCCGGCCATGCGGGGCGTGGCCAAGGCGCTCTTCAACGCCAAGGAGGACGTGGAGATCTACGGCTTTCAGGACGGCTATCAGGGCCTGATCTACGGGAGGTTCCGTCTGCTGACCTACGGGGATTTCACCGGAATCCTTACCAAGGGCGGCACCTTTTTGGGCAGCAGCCGGACGCCCTTTAAGACCATCCAGATTCCCGGGCCGGACGGCGTGGACAAGGTGGCTGCGATGAAGCAGACCTACTACAAGCTCCAGCTGGACTGCCTGGTGATCCTGGGGGGCAACGGTACGCACAAGACCGCCAACCTGCTGCGCCAGGAGGGGCTCAACGTGGTCACCCTGCCCAAGACCATCGACAACGACCTCTGGGGCACGGACATGACCTTCGGCTTCCAGAGCGCGGTGGACGTGGCCACGGACGCCATCGACCGCATCCACACCACCGCCGCCTCCCACGGGCGGGTCTTTATCGTGGAGGTGATGGGCCACAAGGTGGGCTGGCTGACCCTGAACGCGGGTATGGCCGGCGGCGCGGATATCATCCTCATCCCGGAGATCCCCTACGACATTGACAAGATCGCCAAAAAGATCAGGTCCCGCCACGACAGCGGCGGCCGTTTCACCATCCTGGCCGTGGCGGAGGGCGCTATCTCCAAGGAGGACGCGGCCCTCAGCAAAAAGGAGTACAAAAAGAAGCTGGAGAAATCCAAATATCCCTCCGTGTCCTATGAGATCGCGGAGCGGCTCCGGGAGAAGAGCGGCTTCGACGTGCGGGTGACGGTCCCCGGCCACACCCAGCGGGGCGGCGCGCCCTGCCCCTACGACCGGGTGTTTGCCAGCCGCCTGGGCAGCGAGGCCGGCAAGCTGATCCTGAAGGGGGAGTACGGCTTCATGGTGGGCTACCGGAATCGGGAGATCGTCAAGGTCCCCCTGGAGGACGTGGCCGGCAAGCTGAAGGCCGTGGACCCGGAGGCCTCCATCGTAAAGGAGGCGAAGCTGCTGGGCATCAGCTTCGGCGACTGATACTTTTTCTTGAAAGAAAAAGTATCAAAAAGAACTTTAATGCAAGCCTAAAGCCGCTGCTATTCCTAGATTTTTGCCCGATAACGTTTGTATACTTTTAACCGGAGAATCGTATGATACGTTTTCTTAAGGAATCGTATGATATAGCAGGCTACAAAATTCCCGGCAAAAGGAAAGACCGGAGTCCGCTTCCGCGGGCTCCGGTCTTCCTTGTAGACAGGAAAAGAGAGAGGGAGAAATTCATTGATCAATGACAATTGTATCTTAGTACATCGGCGGCCAGAAGTCAACCGCCTGGAAGGACAATTCACGGAAAGTTCACATCCGGTTCAAAAATCATTCAAAATCCCCTCTTGACTATTCCCAAAATACAGCGTATAGTTAGCGTGCTAACTTTTTAAGAGGAAGGGGGATGAGCGCGGTGGCCGATCCGCCGGAGCTGGGACGCATGATTGCCTGCTGTGGCCACCTGGTGAAGCAGTGCGGCGACAACCGGCTGCGCCAGGCGGGCTACGACGTTACGCCGCCCCAGTCTCACCTGCTGATGTATCTGTCCCGCTGCCGGGCTGGCCGGGAGGTGAGCCAGCGGGAACTGGAGCGGGAGCTGCGCCTGAAGCCCTCCACGGTCAACGGCATCGTGGGCCGCCTGGAGGAAAAGGGCTACATCGCCCGGCGGGCCAGCCTCCAGGACGGGCGCTTCCGCATGGTAAGCCTGACGGAGCTGGGCCGGAGCAAGGTCGTGGAGTTTCGCTCCGCCATGGAGGAGACGGAGCGCCACGTCGCCGGCCCCCTCTCCCCGGCGGAGCAGGAGCTCCTCCACGGGCTGCTGGCCCGCATAATCGCAAATCTGGAAAACGAGGTAAATGAGTCATGATGAAAAAACTCTGGCCCTACACCCGGGGGTACCGGAAGTGGATCCTCCTGGGTGTGGTCTGCTCCGCCAGCGAGGCGGTCTTTGAGCTGCTGCTGCCCCTGGTGATGGCGGATATCGTGGGCGTGGGCATCCCCGCGGGGGACACGGCCTACATCCTGAAGCGGGGGGCGCTGATGGTCCTTATGGCCCTGGTGTCCATGGCCCTGGGCATCTCCGCCGCCTTCCTCTCCTCCCGGGCGGGGCAGGGGTTCGGCGCCAATCTCCGCCAGGCCCAGTACAACCACATCCAGGAGTACTCCTTCCGCAACATCGAGAAGTTCTCCACCGCGTCCTTGGTCACCCGCCTGACCAACGACTGTAGTATGCTCCAAATGTCCCTGATGATGGGCATGCGCCTGCTGGTCCGGGCCCCCGTCATGCTGGTGAGCGCCCTGGTGCTGGCCATCTCCATCAGCCTGAAGCTCAGCCGGGTGTTCCTGGTGGCCATGCCGCTGCTGCTGGTGCTGATCCTGTTTGTGATCACCAAGGTGAGCCCCCTCTTCACCGGGCTCCAGGAGCGGACCGACGAGGTGAACCTGGTGGTCCAGGAGAACCTGGCCGCCATCCGGGTGGTGAAATCCTTTGTCCGGGAGGACTACGAGGAGCAGAAGTTCAAAAAGCGCAGCGACGCCCTCCGGGCCACGGCGGAGAGGGCCTTCGGCTTCGTCATCATCAACATGCCCCTGATGATGCTCATCACCTACGGCACCATTATCGCCGTCATGTGGTACGGCGCGCCCCTGGTCCAGGCCGGGGAGCTGGATGTGGCGCTGCTGAGCACCTTCTTCACCTATATCACCCAGGTGCTCATGAGTCTCATGATGGTCTCCATGATTATGATGATGATTACCCGGGCCATCGCCTGCGGCAAGCGGGTGGTGGAGGTGCTGGAGGAGCAGCCGGACATCACTGACCGCGGCGCCGACTTCAGCCTCCGGGTCGCCGACGGCTCCGTGGACTTTGACCACGTGTCCTTCAAATACAGCCAGGGGTCGGAGAAGTGGAACCTACAGGACATTGACCTCCACATCCCCAGCGGCGCCACCGTGGGCATCATCGGCGGCACCGGCTCCGCCAAATCCACCCTGGTCCAGCTCATCCCCCGGCTCTACGAGGCCAGCCAGGGCACGGTCCGGGTGGGGGGCCGCCCGGTAACGGCCTACTCCATGGAGCACCTGCGGGACGCGGTGTCCATGGTGCTGCAAAAGAACACCCTCTTCTCCGGCACCATCCGGGAGAACCTGCTGTGGGGCAATGAGAACGCGTCGGAGGAGGAGATCCAGTCCGCCTGCGAGGCCGCCTGCGCCGCCGAGTTCATCCGCCGCATGCCCCAGGGGCTGGAGACGGACCTGGGCCAGGGGGGCGTCAACGTCTCCGGCGGGCAGAAGCAGCGCCTGTGCATCGCCCGGGCCATCCTGAAAAAGCCCAAGGTACTCATCCTGGACGACAGCACCAGCGCCGTGGACACCGCCACGGACGCCAGGATCCGCGCGGCCTTCCGCACCCAGCTGCCGGATACCACCAAGATCATCATTGCCCAGCGAATCATCTCCGTCATGGACGCGGACCTGATCGTGGTCATGGACGACGGAAGAATCGCGGACATGGGCACCCACGAGGAGCTTATGAAAACCAGTGAAATTTACCGGGACGTCTACCAGTCCCAGCAGGAGGGGGTGGGCGCCAATGGCTGAGAACTTCAGAAAACCCCACGGCCCGGGCGGGCCCGGCGGCCACGGCGGCCCCCGGGGCGGCTTTCAGAAGCCGAAGAACATGGGCAAGACCATCGCCACGCTCCTGGGCTATATCGGGAAATCCAAGTGGCTGCTGGCGGTGGTGGCGGTGTGCCTGGTGCTCAACACCCTGTGCAGCGTCGGCGGCTCCTACCTGCTCAAGCCCCTCATCAACGAGTGTATCGTCCCCGGGGACTACCCCCGGCTGGCCCGGATGCTGGCGCTGATGGCCTGCGTCTATGTCTGCGCGGCGGCCCTGAGCTATACCTACTCCCGCATCATGGTCCACGTCTCCCAGAAGGCCACCTACGCCATCCGCCGGGACCTCTTCGCCAAGATGCAGCGCCTGCCCCTGAACTATTTCGACGTCCACACCCACGGCGAGCTCATGAGCCGCTACACCAACGACATCGACACCCTCACCGAGATCCTGCAAAACGGCATGGTCTCCCTGGCCTCCGGGGTGCTGACCTTTGTGGGCGTGGTGGCGGTGATGCTGTACCTGAGCCCGCTGCTGTTCCTGGTGACGGTATTCTCCCTGGGGCTGATGCTGGTGGTGATCATGACCGTGGGCAAGCGTTCCCGCCGGTACTTCACCGCCCAGCAGCGGGATCTGGGCGAGGTCAACGGCTACATCGAGGAGATGATCGAGGGCCAAAAGGTCATCAAGGTCTTTAACCACGAGGCCAAGGCCAAGGAGGGCTTTGACCGGCGCAACGAGCGCTACCGCCGCAGCGCCACCAACGCTCAGTCCTTCGCCGGGGCCATGATGCCCGCCATGGGCAACATCAGCCATATCAACTACGCCCTCACCTGCTGCGTGGGCGCGCTGCTGTCCATTGCCGTGGGGCTGGATCTGGGGGCGCTGGTGGTCTATCTCCAGTACACCCGGCAGGTGAGCCAGCCCATCAGCCAGGTCAGCCAGCAGGTGAACAACATCCTGGCCGCCATCGCCGGCGCGGAGCGGGTGTTCGAGGTGATGGAGGCCGCCCCGGAGCTGGACGAGGGCCAGGTGACTCTGGTCAACGTGAGCCGGGGCCCGGATGGCACCCTCACGGAGGCCGCGGCCCGCAGCGACGGCTGGGCCTGGAAGAAGCCGGACGGCACGCTGGTCCCCCTCCAGGGCGACGTGCGCTTCCAGGACGTGGTGTTCCGCTACGTGCCGGAAAAGACGATCCTGAACGGCATCTCCCTCTACGCCAAGCCGGGGCAGAAGATCGCCTTCGTGGGCTCCACCGGCGCGGGCAAGACCACCATCACCAACCTCATCAACCGGTTCTACGAGATCGAGAGCGGCCTCATCACCTACGACGGCATCAACGTGCGGGACATCCGCAAGGAGAGCCTGCGCCGCTCCCTGGGCATCGTGCTCCAGGATACCCACCTCTTCACCGGCACCATCGCCGACAACATCCGTTACGGCAAGCTGGACGCCACAGACGAGGAGGTCCGCGCCGCCGCCCGGCTGGCCAACGCGGACACCTTCATCAGCCACCTGCCCAAGGGCTACGACACCTGGATCACCGACGACGGCGGCAACCTCAGCCAGGGGGAGCGGCAGCTGCTGGCCATCGCCCGGGCCGCCGTGGCGGACCCGCCGGTGCTGATCCTGGACGAGGCCACCAGCTCCATCGACACCCGCACGGAGAAGCTCATCGAGCGGGGCATGGACCGGCTCATGGCGGACCGGACCGTGTTTGTCATCGCCCACCGCCTGTCCACCGTCCGCAACGCCCGGGCCATTATGGTCCTGGAGCAGGGAGAGATTATTGAACGGGGCGACCACGACGATCTCATTGCCCAGGGCGGAAAGTACTACCAGCTCTACACCGGGCAGGCGGAGCTCAGCTGACCCGCGCGGAAAATGATTGCGGCCGTATCCGCCGCCCTGGCGGAGGAGTTGGGTACAGATATTTCCAGCATCCGCATCCTGTCCTTCCGGAGGATCGCTTGACCGCTCCCCGTCAACGACAGAGGAGATGGCCCCGCGCCAATACAGCGCGGGGCCATCTCCTCTGCTCATCCCGTTTCCGCTGAAACACGGGAGTTCAGGAACATTTTGCACATATCAAAAGGGAGTCGGGACCGCCGTGACGGCGGCCTTTCCTGCGAAAAGCGCTCAATCCTGCTCCCAGTTGTGCCAGACGTTCTGCACGTCATCGTTGTCCTCCAGGAGGTCGATGAGCTTGGTCATATTTTTAATGTCCTCCTCGCCAGTGAGCTTGATATAGTTCTGCGGCACCATCTCAATGGCCGCCTCAGCGAAAACGTACCCTCTGGCCTCCAGGGCGGCGGTAACATCGTTGAAATCATCCGGCTCTGTGGTGACCTCAAAGATATCCCCGTCCGCCTCAAAGTCCGATGCGCCGCAGTCCAGGGCGTCCTCCATCACCTTCTCCTCGTCCAGGTCGCCGTCCTCGTTGTCAATGACAATGACGCCCTTGCGGTCAAAGCTCCAGCTGACGCATCCGCTGGCACCCATGTTGCCGCCATACTTGTCGAAGAGATGCCGGACCTCCGGCGCGGTGCGGTTGCGGTTGTCGGTGAGGGCCTCCACAATAACGGCTACGCCGCTGGGGCCGTAGCCCTCGTAGACCACCTTCTCGAAGCTGTCGGTATTGCCGGCCCCCAGGGCCTTGTCAATGGTGCGCTTGATGTTGTCGTTGGGCATGTTGGCGGCCTTGGCCTTGGCGATGACGGTGGCTAAACGGGAGTTGTTGTTGGGGTCGCCGCTGCCCCCCTCCTTCACCGCCACGATCATCTCTCGGGCGATCTTGGTAAAGGCCTGGGAGCGCTTAGCGTCCGCCGCGCCCTTGGTCTTTTGAATGTTGTGCCATTTGGAATGTCCGGACATTGGCTGGTTCTCCTTCCTGATACCATTTTTTCATAAAATCTTTGCGCTTCCGCCGCGCGGGGGATTGCTTTACAAAACACAGACGAGCGAACAAATCATTTTCCTATTTTTAAAAGGGAGCTGGCGCTGTTTGGGCGCTGACATTTTTCAGGCAAGCCCTATACGTAGTATTCAACAACCTCCCGGTGGGTAATGGACTTCTGCACCACCAGGTCCGGGAACCGTTCCAGCAGGAACCGCTCCAGCACGGGACAGACAACGTCCTCCGTGGGGAAATGCCCCGCGTCGATGAGGGAGAGGCCCAGGGCCTCCGCGTCCAAAAAGTGGTGGTATTTTACATCCGCCGTAACAAAGGCGTCACAGCCTCTCTCGACGGCGGTATAGAGCGCGTCAGCGCAGGCGCCGCCGCCCACGGCGACCCGCCGGATCTGCCGCCTGGTCTTTACATAGCGGATCCCGTTGGGCCGCAGCCTCTTGCGGACCAGGGCCAAAAAGTCCGTCTGAGACATGGGCGCGCTTAAAAGGCCCATCCGGCCCATGCCCTCCTCGTCCCCCAGGGGCTCAATCTCCTCCAGGCCCAGCCGTTGAACCAGGGCGTCGTTAACGCCCTCGGGAGCGGCGTCCAGATTGGTGTGCATGCAGACAGCGGCAATCCCCCACTCAATCAGGCGCAGCAGAACGCGCCCTGTCAGCGTACGGTCCGTGACATCCTTCGTGGGGACAAAGAGAACAGGATGGTGGGCCACGATGAGTTCCGCCCCCGTCTTGTTGGCCTCGGCGGCCACCTCCTCCGTTACGTCCAGGGCCACCAGTACCCGATGTACTTCCTTTTTCCCGTTCCCCACCAGGAGCCCCACATTGTCCCAGCTCCGGGCCAGCTCCCTGGGGGCCAGCTCCCATAGGGCGCTTTCAATTTCGTGCACGGTTGGCACGCTCCCACGCTCCTTTCCTGATTTCCAGTTCAGCGACGACGCGGAGGAATTCATCCCTCCGCGCTGCCAGAGCCGGGTCCCGCGCTCGGACCAGCCCTGCCGCGGCCTTCCGCAGGCGCAAAATCTGTTCCTCCAGATAGAGCCCCCACAGAGGGTCATCCTCCAAAAGCACTCCACCCCAGGCGGCGGCGGCGTCTATCGGGGTAATCTCGCCTCCCTGGACTGTGAAAATGGGGTAAAGCACCCCCTTGTCCTGCACAAGCTTCTCCGCGAGCAGCGCAAAGCCGTTTTCCGGCAGCCAGCGGCGCAGGACCTCCGCCCTGCTCATAGGCTGAAGCAGCAGAAGGAGCCCCCTCTCCCGGCACCAAGACGCGGCGGAGAGGATGGAGACGATGGTGTCGCCGCCCATACCGGCGATCACCGCCGCATCCGCCTCTCCCGGCCGCAGGACGCTCAAGCCGTCTCCCAGCCGCAGCTCCATTTTTTCCTCCAGGTCCAGCTCCGCCGCCGTGCGCCGGGCCCGGTCCAGGGGCATAGCCCCCACGTCCGACGCCACGGCCCGCCGGATGCGGCCGGCCAGCAGCAGGGCCGCGGGGAGATAGCCGTGGTCCGTCCCCACATCCGCCAGCAGCCCGCAGTCCGCCGGTACCAGGTCCGCAATGGCCCGCAGCCGGGGCCCCAGCTTCTCCATGGCTCCTCCTCTTTCAAAGGGGCGTACACTCAAGTAGGGACTCACGGCAAAAATCCATGAGTCCCCAAAAAGCGGCCGCTTCCCTTACTTGTTGGCCTCCGCATTGACCGCCTCCAGCAGCTTTTCCACGTCCACGCCGTGGACCGCGCAGGCCTCCTCCACGGTCTCGCCCCGGCTGCTGGGACAGCCCAGGCAGTGCATTCCAATGGACAGGAAGATGGGCGCGGTCTGAGGCGCCACGTCCAGAATATCCCCAATGATGGTATCTTTTGTAATCGTGACCATGCGTCTTTTACCTCCAAGTGTTTTTTCTTTCTCGGCAAGGCTAGTATACCCCAATCCCACAATAATTTCAATACTGACTTTTTCCGAAGGAACAGCGCGCTAAAAGAGGGGGGCGCATTAAATAATATATTTTTGCGCGCCGACGCGTATATGGCGGCGGGTTCAGGCGGAGCCGCGCAAAAAGCCGCCGCTTCTCCATCTGTTTTTCCGGAAAAAAATACTGCCGTCCTCTTGCGTTTTGCTTTGTCATTTTGTATAATTAGTTTCATCCTTTTTTGGATAAGATTTCTAATTGACAAGGAAGTGTAACGGTATGACCGAGGAGAGCAGCGCCCTCATCACCGAGGAGGGCAAGAATTTCATCCATCAGTTCATTGACGAGGATATCGCGGAGGGCGGACGGTTCCAGGGCATGGCCGTTCACACCCGTTTTCCGCCGGAGCCAAACGGCTACCTCCACATCGGCCACTGCAAGGCTCTGTGCATCGACTTTGGCACAGCTGAGAAGTACGGCGGGCTCTGCAACCTGCGCATGGACGACACAAACCCCACCAAGGAGGACGTGGAGTATGTGGAGGCCATCCAGGAGGACATCCACTGGCTGGGCTTTGACTGGGGAGACCGGTTCTTCTATGCCTCCGACTACTTTGAGAAGATGTACGAATGCGCCGAGGCCCTCATCCGCAAGGGCCTGGCCTACGTCTGCCAGCTGACGCCGGAGGAGTTTAAGGAGTACCGGGGGGATGTGAACACCCCGGCCCGCTCCCCCTGGCGGGACCGTCCCGCGGAGGAGAGTCTGGACCTCTTCCGCCGGATGCGGGCGGGGGAGTTCCCCAACGGCGCCATGACTCTCCGGGCCAGAATCGACCTATCCAGCGGCAACTTCAACATGCGGGACCCGGTACTCTACCGAATTAACCACATGCACCACCACCGCCAGGGGGACAAGTGGTGCATCTACCCCATGTATGACTTCGCCCACCCCATTGAGGACGCCATGGAGGGCATTACCCACTCTCTGTGCTCCCTGGAGTTCGAGGACCACCGCCCCCTCTACGACTGGGTGGTGAACAACTGCGGGCTGCCCAGCAAACCGCGGCAGATCGAGTTTGCCCGTCTGGGCATCAACTACACCGTTATGAGCAAGCGGAAGCTCCGCCTCCTGGTGGAGGAGGGCCGGGTCTCCGGCTGGGACGACCCCAGAATGCCCACTCTCTGTGGCCTGCGGCGGCGGGGCTACACTCCGGCCTCCATCCGCAATTTCTGCGAGCGTATCGGCGTGGCCAAGGCGTCCAGCACTGTGGAATTTGCCTTTCTGGAGCACTGCCTCCGGGAGGATCTGAACGAGACCGCCCAGCGGGTGATGGCGGTGATCCGGCCGGTGAAGCTGACCGTCACAAACTACCCGGAGGGCCAGAGCGAGGTATTCTCGGTGGAGAACAACCCGAACCGTCCGGAGGACGGAAACCGGACCATCACCTTCTCCCGGGAGCTGTACGTGGAGGCGGAGGACTTTATGGAGGTTCCGGCCCCCAAGTACAAGCGGCTGTACCCCGGCGGCCCGGAGTGCCGGCTGAAGGGAGCCTATCTCATCCGGTGCACCGGCTGCAAAAAGGATGAAAACGGCAATGTGGTGGAGATTTTGGCGGAGTACGACCCGGAGAGCCGGGGCGGAAACCCCGCCGACGGCCGGAAGGTGAAGGGGGCCACCATCCACTGGGTGGACGCGGCCACCGCCGTGGAGGCGGAGTGCCGGCTCTACGACAGCCTCTTTACCGACCCCGCGCCGGACGGGGCGGACAAGAACTTCCTGGACTGCCTGAATCCCGCCTCCCTGGAGTCGGTCACCGGCTGCAAGGTGGAGGCGGGTCTGGCAAGCGCCGTTTCCCCCGCCAGCTTTCAGTTCATGCGGGTGGGCTACTTCTGCCTGGACAGCCGGGACAGCCGCCCTGGACATCTGGTGTTCAACCGCAGCGTGGGGTTGAAGGACAGCTTCAAAAAATAGGGACATCCCCCTTCCGCGTTCATTCTGCGGGAGGGGGATTTGTCTCTCCGGCGTTTCACAAAATGGACCTCCCCGTATATAATGGTAGTAGTCAAAAGGGCAAAGGAGGCGAAGGCGAAATGAGATTCCCCCGTTGGATGGGCCTGTGCGCCATGACGCTGGGCCTGGGGATACTGATCGCGGCGATTTTTCCTACTGGGCTCCTCCTGTTCCTTGTGGCATTTTTGCTGATAGGCTGCGGCTGCGCCTGCATGCGCAAATAGGGAGGAGGTCCGCCATGAAGATCGTCGTTATCAAATCCCCCAAGTTCCTTAACGGCATCCTGCGAAGGCTCTTCGGCATCAAGAAATAACCGCGGGCGGGACAGGAATAAAAGGAACAGGCCCCTCATAGACTGGGAGCGATGGAGCACCATGCTGCTTTGCGCAAAGGGAGGACGCCAACAATGGAACTGAAATTTAAAAAAACCGGCCACGACTACTATGAGCCCCTGCGCTTCTCGCCCTTTTCCTGCGAGACCATGCGGGAGAGCATCGTGCCGGACAGCTGCGCGGATATCGCCCGGATTGTGGAGACAACGGGCCTGGTGTGCCTGACCAGCCGGGAGCTCACAGGGGACGGGCGCTTCAGCGCCGGCGGCACGGTGGAGGTGTCCGTGCTGTACATACCGGAGCAGGCGGACCGCTCATCCCGGGAGGAGAGCCCCTGCGCCCTCCATTTTCAGATCCCCTTCCAGTGCTATGGGGAGGGGCTGCCGGAGTGCGAGTTTCCTGATATCCGGGGGGAGCTGCGCAGCATCGATACCAGGGCGCTGAATCCCCGGAAGGTGCTCACCCGCGCTAACCTGACGCTGTACCCCGCCGGATGCCGCCACACCGGCCTCTCCGTCTGTACAGATATCGACGGAGAGGGGGAAGGGGTTCAGCTGCTGGGACAGAAGCGGGAGACCCGGGTGGTGGCCGGGGTTCGGGAGAAGGAGTTCTCCTTCTCCGAGGAGCTGCCACTGTCTCCTGGCCGGGGCGGCGCGGAGGAGATCCTCTCCACCCGGCTGGATATCCGGGGTACGGACAGTAAGCTCATCGGCAGTAAGCTGGTGGTCAAAGGGCTTATCTCCGCCGCCATCCTCTACCGGGAGACCGGCGGACGGCTGGCCATGCTTCAGCAGGATCTGCCCTTCTCCCAGATTCTGGAGGGGAGCGGCTTTGACGAGGACTGTGAGAGCGAGGCGGACTACCGCCTGCTGAGCGTCGAGTGCCGCCAAGGCAGCGAGGGCGGCGACGCCTATGTGGTCACGGTAAATCTAACGCTGAGCGCCCGGGTGACGGTCTGGCGGCGAGAGGAGGTTTCCTTTATCGCCGACCTCTACAGCACCGCCGCGCCGGTGCGCTGTGAGACCATGGATCTGGAGCTCAACGAGGACTGCCAGCGCAGCGCCCGGCGGCAGAATATCCGGGAGCTGCTGGAGACGGCCGCGGCGGTCAAGTCGGTTCTGGATACGGAAATCAGCTGCGGCGGGGCCCAGGTCAGCGGCGGAGAGGTGAAAATCCCCCTGTGGGCCAGGTGCCTGTATCTGGACGAGAACGACGCCCTGGGCAGCGTGCGCAAGGAGTTTACCGTCTCCTGTCCGGCGGAGCTGCCGGACGGCGCCCCGGCGGGGGAGGACTGTCTGGCGGAGAGCGTCTGTCTGGGGGACGTAATCGCCAACATTATGCCGGAGGGCATCGAACTGCGGGCCCCCCTGGAGTACAGCCTCACCTGTGCATCCCGACGCCGCTACCTGTGCGTCAGCGGAGGAGAGACCGAGGAGGAGGAGTCGGGCCGGGAGCGCGCGCCCTCCCTAGTCCTGCGGAAGATGGGGCCGGAGGAGACGCTCTGGTCTGTTGCCAAGCAGTACCGCACCACCTGCCGGGGAATTCTGGAGGTCAACGAGCTGGAGGAGGACGCACCAATTCCAACCGACCGGCTGCTGCTGATCCCAAAGGCCAGATGAACGAAAACACAAAAAGTGGGCCGCCCGGAGGGAGAGGCAGCGTGAGAAAGTGAACAGGGAAACCCGCCAGTCCTTGCAATATCAGAGACTGGCGGGTTTCTTTGTGTGGTTTCCTCTTACATATTCCTTTTATGGGTTCAAAATGTCTTTCAGAAAGTTCTCCATGCGGGCGGCGCTGTCCTGCTGAAGTGGCCGCATCTATAGCGAAAGCGGTAGTATAGCCCTTGCAGCATTACAGCGCGTGGATCAAATTCCCGCCTGTATATAAGGAGCACAGCGATACACAGGACGGGCCATGTTGCTCGTCCCTCCTGACGAGGTGCCTGATGAAGAGCGTCGCTGGGACTGACCGCGCATCTCTGAAAAAATTTAAAAATTTAGTGAAAAAACTCTTGCAAAATTTTTCCTTGTGTGCTATGATAAATAAGCTTTCAATCAGAGATGGTTGTATGGCTTATCCGGGTGTGGCGAAGTTTGGTATCGCGCTTGAATGGGGTTCAAGAGGCCGCTGGTTCGAATCCAGTCACTCGGACCACAAAACCCGCAATCCATTGAAACACAATGGGTTGCGGGTTTTCTGTTTGCTTTTTTCGCACTCTTGATTGGCCGCACAGCACGCTTGATTTTTCAGAAAAATTTGACAAATCAGGAGTGTTGAAAAATGGCTAAAATCAAGATGAAACACAGCGTTACGGTTGCGGACACGTTCGCGGACTTCCTTACTGGAAAGAAAGCGGCGGGGGTCAGTGAAAAGACCCTTGCCACCTACGGACAGCACTTTTCCGCCATCAGTAAGCACCTATCCCCCACTATCCCTATTGACGGGCTGAACAAGGCCGATTTGGAGGCCATGATTGCCAGCATGAGGGACGCGGACCTCGCGGCTAACTCCATCAAAAGCTATACGCGGACGCTCAAATCCTTTTTGTCGTGGTGCAACGAAGCGGGAATTACCCGGCTCAATATCCCACTCTACAAGGCGGAGGAAACGATAAAAGAAACCTACTCGGACGAAGAACTGAAAAAGCTGTTAAAGAAGCCCGACACGAAGAAATGCGACTTTCCCGAATATCGGAATTGGGCAATTATCAATCTCTTACTCAATAACGGTTGCCGCGCCGCCACCATCCGCAATATTCAAATCAAAGATGTGGATATGGACAACAAAGTGATTTATCTGCGGCATACCAAAAACAAGCGGGCGCAGGTCATTCCCCTCTGTGAAGCCCTCTGCGGCGTTCTGCGGGAGTATATGCGGGTACGCGGCGGCGGTGGAGATGATTACCTGTTTCCCAATGAAAACGGCTCACAGTTGACGGAGAACGGTCTGCGGTGTAGTATTGCCAGCTATAACAGGCGGCGGGGCGTGGAAAAGACAAGTATTCACCTGTTTCGTCACACATTCGCAAAAAAGTATCTGGTGGACTGCGGCGGGAATGCGTTCACCCTCCAACGGCTTTTAGGCCACTCCACTCTTGACATGACAAAACACTACTGCGCGATATTTGACACAGACATTACCAAAAACTATGATAGCTTTTCCCCACTGACACAGATAAAAGGTGCGGAGGGCAGTAAAATCAAAATGGGGCGGTAATATATACAAATGGGCGGGGATTGTTCCCGCCCATTTTTGAAGTTCACTTTACAAGTTCCATCTGCGTATCGCAGTCCAAACAGGCAATATTGACCGTTTTTGTTGCCCGGACGGAATTACCACAGCAGGGGCAAATATACTTTCGTGTGCTGGACGGGCGCGGCGGCGGGGTGGTATCCGTTCCGCTGTGTCTGCCCGTTCCCGTGATTTGAAACCCGCTGTATTCGTTCCTGTTAATCAGAATGTCGGTCAGGCCGTTTTCAAGGATGAAGTCAAGGAGCGCGTCACTGGGGGAAGTATGCGACCACCCGTATTTGTCGCTGTGCTCCACGTTCAGCCCGTGGGCCTCTGCCACCGCTTTGAATTTCTTATTATGGTAGGTGTTTCCCCGGCTACAATCCTGTACGCCGTTTTCATAATTGAAATAATGCACCATTTCATGTAAGAGCGTGGCGGCTACTTCCTCGATGGGCCGCGCCAGCGTCCCCGCGCCGATGTTGATTTCGTGGCTGTCCCCTGTGGCGGAAGTCCATGTATCATCCCGCAAAGAGAAGTGACCGTATGCGCGGGGCGTGGACTGAATGGTGATGGTGGGCCTTGAAAGTGTACCCTCAAAAAATTCGGCGTTCAGCAGGTCGAACATTTTATTGAGATACCCGGCTACCCGATTATAGCTTGTCAACTGTTTCATTTCTGATTTTCTCCTTTATATCTTGATTTTGTGGAGAGGGCAAGCTATAATGTTCTTGCCCTCTCCTTGACGGTTTGGGTATGGCCTCTTGCCTGTTGCTTTGGTCGGCTGTCAGGCAAGGGCCTTTTCTCATGCGCTGATGGTAAAGCGGCGGCTGGAAACGGGCTTGGTGTAGGCTTTGTAAACGTCCGGCATCCACTGCCTGATGATCGGCGCATCCGGCGTGGGCAAAACGGCGTTCTTTCTCTACCCAAATATGGAATACGCCTGCGCCAGCGGGATGAGCTTCCTGGCCTTAGATACAAAGGGAGGTGCGACACGTTCCTGACTGAAAAGGTCAGGCGTGGAGCCGAAAGAAACGAAGATTGAAAGGAGCTTCTGAAAGAAACGGTTTCAAAGAACTGATTGTTCGACAGGTGGAATGACGGGGTAACGCCCTGAAACGCCTGCTCTGATACTCCGAATGGCATGACGGTTATCAAGAACTGGATTGTCATAAGCTCGGTGAAGTCGGCTGAGAGCGCATCCTAAAGACGTGAAAACGGTACAGGAACAGCATATTATACCTCTGTCCGGGGCAATCAACAAGGATGTCGATGCTTCGGGACATATTGGAGCTGTTGACAAAGTGCCTGAAATAAAGAGACAAGGGAGATTTCAGGCAAGAAAAAAGATGCCTTTCGGCATCACACAGAGTGTTTAAACATTCTTTTGAGGTTCAAGGCCGCGGCGGAAAGGAGACAGTGGTCCTCCGCTGCCTCTAAACCTCGCCGCAGGAGACGCGTCAGGTTGTGTCCCCATTTCTGTGCGGCAAAAGTACCCTCACACCAGATCTGCCGCTGCTTCAGCGCCTCCCGATATTCCGGCTCCCATCGCCTGAAGAAATGTTCTTGAACAACAGTCTTGAAATAACTGTCCTGGAGCTTTCTGGCGCCGGCCTTGTCCGTTTCATTCAAACATTTCTGCCGCAAAGGACAGCAGCCGCAGTGTATGTATTTGTGGGCCATACGCCGTCGTCAAGCATAGTTATTTTTGGGGATTGAACACTTTCATTTGCGTCTGTTATCGCGGGTGGTGTATCTTGAGAAGAACACGCCGACAAAATAATCATAGCTAATAAAGCTAATATAATTTTTTCATAAGTCACCTCCTGCTGGTGTTGTACATCTGGAGGAAAACCGGCTCTGGGACAAAAGAACTGGAAAAGGAGATTCAGACTCTGAAGGAGGAAAACCAAAAATTACAGCAGCAGCTAGATCAGCAATTTATAAAAAGCGTCGTAGAAAAAACGGAGAACAAGCAGTGACACTATAACACAAGCTTCACCTTCAGGTGGAGCCGATCCGCGCGGCAGCGCGGCGGTCGTGTGTTACAACCCCTGGTCATCCAAAGGCCGGCGGACCGCGCCGCGCTCAATGACCTCCATCTCCTCCTCCGTCAGCTCCGGCCACGGAGCCGGCCAGGACGCAAACCAGCGGTCCAGCTCGTCCAGGAGCGCATACTCCTCTTCCAAATCCCCCACCCCCTCAGCCAGCCGCCCCGGCCCGGGCGTCTTTTAGAGCGTTGTAATCTGAGATAAGACTTAGCTGCTTTTCAGATAACCGGCTGACAGCGGCGTGGGCCAATTCAAACAGATGGGGCCAGCCCAGCGTATGCAGAATAACGGCCAGCGAGGGCCCCACCCGGCTCTCCAGCCAGTTCTCTACCCGCTCCACGCTGTGCTGAATGACGCACCGGGCCACCAGCCGCACGCTCTCCAGCTCCTCCACAAACGAGAGCCACCAGCCGCAGACGGTGTAGCGGGTAATATTGCTGTCATCCCGCTGGATGAAGGAAAACTTGTCATTTATTACCTGTGCCGCCAGCTTCCCCACCGATTCGGCGGTAAGCAGCTGCTCCGCAAAGGCCTTGGCGTTCTTCTGCCGCATAACCAGCTCCACCCGGACCCAGTGGCCGTCTATCCCCTCCTCCAGCGCCTTGTCATAAATGCGCACCCGAAAGTCGGAGGAGGGAGCGCCGATATACACCGTGGACCCGCTGCGCTGGGTCCCGTCATAGGAGACCACCACGGAGCGCTTGGTCATGCGGCTGTTAAGCTCGTTGGTCCGGACCTTTTCTATGATTTCCTCCATATCCAGGAATCCCTCCCGGTCATCACAGGCAATATCAATCCGGGAGACGTTGGCCGTCTCATCCACCGCCAGACGCCGGAACAGCTCCAAGAAGGCTAGGCTTGTTCCTCCCTGCTTGCCCGCTGGATTGCCGGGAGCCAGCCGGGACATGGTTTCAAAGGTCCGGCAGCCGTTGCCGGACATGGACACACACACGCCCATATCCCGGAAAAAGTCGTTTTCCCGCGGCTCATAGCAGACAAAGATATCCGAAAACCGCAGCACCTTGTTATACCCAAGCAGACTGTATCCGGCATCCTGGAACAGCTCCGGGTCCAGCCCCCTGCGTTTATGAAAATGGACAGCCGGGCCCCTTTTTCCGACTGTCTATTTTCAATACTCTAAATGAGCAAATCTGAAAAATAAACGAAGGCAAACCTCAGCGGAAGTGGTAAGATGTGGGATGACAAGTCACCACAAGACCATAAACCAAAAGAGGAATGCCTTATGGCAGACATTATAGCAGGCAGGAAAGCAACAGGCAAGTTTTTTTACCAGTACGGATTTGGAGAAAATTTAAGCAGTGTAGCGCAGAAGAGGCTAACGGAGATCATATGCGGCCTGGCTATGAAGGGGAACCAAAGCAGGACAACAGATTTTGCCGAACTAAAACAGGGT
>CATLAL010000012.1 GCA_949878425.1 uncultured Oscillospiraceae bacterium | reverse complement strand
ATGACGATAAATTGCTTGTCGGTTGTTTGCGTATTCTTTCGGATGGGTATTATTTTGGAACAATTACAGAACTGCTTGTTCTTCCAGAATATCAGAAACAAGGTATTGGAAGTGAACTTCTTCAGCTTGCTAAAGATAATACGCCTACTATGTTGTACTTTGGGGCGCAGCCGGGAATAGAAATATTTTATGAGAAAAATGGGTGTCAAAGAGGGTTGCAATCATTCACAATCGAAAGGAAACGCTAATAAATAAATCGGTCAGCTAATGAGGAGGGATAGCATGGCTTTAACAATCCAAGAACGCTTGAAAGACCTGCGTGTGGAGCGTGGCTTGACGCTGGAACAGCTTGCGGAGCAGACGAACCTCTCCAAGTCTGCTCTGGGCAGCTATGAAGCGGAGGACTTCAAGGACATCAGCCACTATGCCCTTATTAAGCTGGCGAAGTTTTACGGTGTGACCGCTGATTATCTGCTGGGGCTGTCTGAAATGAAGCGTCACCCAAACGCTGATCTTGCAGACCTGCGTTTGAGTGACGGAATGATTGACCTGTTGAGAAGCGGGCGGGTGGATAATGCTCTACTGTGCGAATTGGCAGCGCACCCGGATTTTGTAAAACTACTGGCCGACATACAGATTTTTGTAGAGGGCATCGCCGCCATGCAGGTGCAGAATTTGAACGCATGGGTAGATGTGGCGAGGGCTGAAATTGTGGAGAAATACCAGCCGAGGGAACATGACCAGACCGCCTATCTTCTGCAAGCTGCCCACATAGACGAGGGCGACTATTTCAGCAGCCGGGTACATAAGGACATTGACATCATCATGGAGGATATGCGGCAAGCCCACCGGGGCCGGAGCGACAGCGCACCAAAGAAATCTGTGATAGAAGAAATGAAACAAGATTTAGAGGAAGTTGCCAGCTTTAAGGGAAGCCGTCTTGAACAATGGCTCTTAATCTACTGCAAGCAAAATCATCTTCCCTATAACCGGCTGACGGAGGAGGAAAAGCAGTGGTTGATACGGATAGGTTCTAAATCGGATTTCTTGAAATCGCATACAACGCAGAGAGGGAAAAAACGAAAGTAGAAAACATATTGGAGGGTACATCATGTCATTTCAAACACCACTGACAATTAACGAGGTCATAGCAAAAATTCATACCAAAAAATATTTATTACCATCCATTCAGCGTGAATTTGTATGGGATACGAATCAAATTATAATGCTGTTCGATAGCCTTATGCGGGATTATCCCATCAACGCATTTCTCTTTTGGGAGGTAGGGAAAGAGAATCTAAATGAATTTATGTTCTATGAATTTTTGCGTGATTACCACCAAATGAAGAATTATCACAACGAAAAAGCAGATTTGAAAGGCAATGAGAGTATAATTGCTGTGTTGGATGGGCAGCAGCGACTAACTTCGTTATATATCGGATTAAAGGGGTCATATGCGTATAAGTTATCTTATAAACGGTGGGATAATCCAAATGCGTATCCTGTGCGAAAGTTATATTTAAATTTGTTACAACGCTCTGAAGATAGCGAATGCGAATATGAATTTAATTTTTTGACCCCAGAAGAGGCCAACCAAAATGATAATACACATTATTGGTTTATGGTTGGTAATATTCTGGATATGAAAAGCCTTTCTGATGTTATGAAATATTGGTCAAAAAATATTGTCTATGGGAATCATTCAAGTGAACAATGTGACTTTGCAAATGAAACATTGTCAAAGTTATACGAAGTCATTCATGTTTCACCTACAATTTGCTATTATTTAGAAGATAGTGCCGAATTGGATAAGGTGTTGAATATTTTTATCCGAGTGAATAGCGGAGGAACCACATTGAGTTACTCGGACTTGCTACTTTCTTTTGCAACAGCCCAATGGGACAAGTTAGACGCAAGAAAGGTAATATATGATTTTGTTGATGAAATAAACGAGATGGGTGATGGATTCAACATCACAAAAGATTTTGTTTTGAAATCCTGCTTAGTGCTTTGTGATTTTGATGATATTTCATTCAAAGTAGACAATTTTAACCGAACCAATATGCTGAAAATTCAAGATGAATGGGAGAACATCACAAAAGCGATACGAAGCGCAGTAGCATTGGTTGCAAGTTTTGGGTTTAATCGTGAGAATATCACTTCTAATAATTTATTTATTCCGATAGCTTATTACTTAAAGCAAATTGGGCTTCCTGACAACTTTGATAGCAGTTCCTCTACGCTGACTGAACGTATTAAAATCAAGAAATGGTTTATATGCTCTTTATTGAAAAGAGTTTTTAGTTTTATGCCAGATGGGGCGTTGAAGCCCATAAGAGAAATTATACGCAGTCATTCTATGGATAGGCATTTCCCATTAAATGAAATTAAAGAACGCTTCAAAGGTACAAACCGTTCCTTAATTTTTACAGATGATGATATTAGTAATCTGCTGTGGGCAAAATATGGACAGGGAATAACTGTTGTAATAATGTCGGTTTTGTATCCATGGGCAGATATGAAAAATCACTTTCATATCGACCATATGTACCCTAAATCGAAATTCACCCACAAACAGTTGAAAAAGCATGGGCTGACCGATGAAGAAATTGAATTTGCATTAAAGAATTATAACTATTTGGGAAATTTGCAGCTATTAGAGGCAATTCCAAATATCGAAAAAAGCAACTGCGATTTTGATACATGGTTACATAGCACGATACCCATGGAATCTTTGCAAGACTACAAGTTAAAACATCTAATTCCCACTGATATGGACTTGACCTATACAAATTTCCAAAAGTTCTTATCTGAAAGAGAGGATTTAATTGTTGACAAACTAAAACAAGAACTTATGTAATTTGTGGGAATTAGCAAAGCCAGCCGAGCCAGTCAACGGTCAAGATGAACGGCGCTTTCAGCGCCGCCGTTGACAGCCTCGTCCGTCTTTGCTGATGGGTAATCAAGGCGGGAAAGCCCTAAAATGGCTTTCCCGCCCATTTCAATTTTGAGAAAAGAACAGCCCCTAAAACAAATAAGTGTGGCCACACGTATAGTCACGGTGTCCAGAGGTATGGGACATTTTGTCCCATAGGCTGGGGACGGTGGACGGAGGCTTTCATATACGCCCTGTCTGCTGCTGAAATCAGCCCTTTGTTTCCGGCTTCCCAGCCCCAAACAAAGCCCTGTTTTCCTGCCGCTTCAAATGCCCTTGCCCTCCCCGGCGGCAACGGCATTTTCACGGCAACGCCGACAGAGCGTATAACACACTACACTTTGCTTCGCAAAGTCGTGTGCCAAATGGGGCGCTGCCCCCTTTGGATACCCCCACAATAAACAGACGCTATACCCCTTGTCAGGAGCATAGCGCCGTTTGTTGTCAGCAGCCCGTTTCACGGTCTGTGTGTAGTTCCTTGTAAACTGACCTAAAGACTTTTATAAATCCGTGGAGGAGTCAGTATGAATACGTTTCAGCTCACCTGTTTTCTGACAGTTGCAGAGACACCCAGCTTTGTAAAGGCCGCTAAACAGCTCAGCGTTACCCAGCCGGCCATCACCCATCAGATCCGTTCTTTGGAGGAGGAACTGAACACACAGCTATTCCGGCGTACCACCCGGGCGGTGGAGATTACGCAAGAGGGACTGCTCTTTTTAATCGATGCCAGAAATGTGCTGGATATCATTACTCTGGCTAAAAAACGGTTTGAGGAACCGGTCATAGATGAGCGGCAGTTCTTCTCTATCGGCTGTCACAGCCACAATGAAATGCACCTGTTGCCTGGTATCTTGCGGCGGATGACGGAGTCTTGTCCCACACTGTACCCTCTCTTTCAGGTAGTGCCATTCCAGCATCTCTATCAGCTCCTGGAGGAAGGAACAGTGGATGTGGTCACAGCATTCCGGGAGAAGGAGCAAAAAAAAGAAACTGGCATCTATAGGGAACTGGCGCTGGTTCGCATGACCGGAGTTCTGCCTACCAGTCACCCGCTGGCTGAAAAGGAGGCGTTGGACAGGGATGATCTCCTGTCACAAAGACTGATTCTGTTAGACCCGCAGCGATGCCCTGACAGTTTGAATGCGGTCCAGCATGAATTGACAACCGGGCGGACCGTTTCCGATTTATTCATGTGTAGCTCCGTTGACGTCTGCCTCACGCTGGTCAAGGCTGGCTTCGGAGTCGCAATTCAGCCCGACTTCCCCTCCCTGCGTGACCCCGCACTGGCCTATACCCCAATTGAAGGTGTGGAACCGCTGTCCTATGGGGCATACTACAAAAGCGTAACAGGAAAACCCCTGCTGAAGCTGTTTCTGCAATTGTGCCGGGACAATTTTCCAGTTCAGCCGAAGTGCTAAAACGATGCTTGACTTTAAAAAGCTTCTGTGCTACAATGGCCTCGCTTGTCAGAGGACTTGCGATGAAAAATCGTTGAAGTGGGATAAGCCCGTGTAGGGTTTATCCCACTTCTCATTTTATCTGGAGGTGTTTTTTTGAATGTAAGCTGGAAAAATCTATGCCGGTACATCTTCCCAGCTATGGGTGGGTTGTTTGTGACCTATCTCTACAATGTGGTGGACGGCATTTTTGTGGGCCAGGGGGTTGGTTCGGCGGCATTGGGGGCGGTGAACATTGGCGTTCCCTTCATTACCTTTGCCGTGGCCGTAGCGGCGATGTTCCCTATGGGCGGCGGAACGGTGGTAGCCATCCGCATGGGACGTGAAGATAGGGAGGGGGCGAATCACGCCTTTATGACCGCGTTCCTTCTGACCTTGCTTGCATCTTTGTTGCTTACCCTCATTGGGATGGCATTTTCCCGGCAGATCGTGGACCTTAGTGGCGGGCGGACCCTCAGCCATACCATGCGGGATATGGCGGCGGATTACCTGTTTTATTACTGTGCTTTTTCTGTTCCCATGCTGATGAGTACCTGCTTGTCCGTTTTTGTGCGGAATGACGGTTCTCCAACGTTATCTTTTGTGGGGATGTGTGTGGGAGCTGGGGCGAATATCTTTCTGGACTGGCTGTTCATCTTCCCTATGAAAATGGGGGTGATCGGAGCGGCTATCGCCTCCGGGCTGGGGCAGGTATTTTCTGTGGCTGTCCTGCTGTCCCATTTTGTGAGGAAACGGGGAAGCCTGCGCTTCCAGCGGTTCCCTGTCAGTGGCGCATTAGTCGGTAAGATCTGCAAACGAGGTGTGCCGGAAGCAGCCTCCCAACTAACCACGCCGGTAACGGCTCTCTGTTATAACCTTATGTTGGCAAAGCTGGTGGGCGATATCGGTGTGTCCACCTTCAGCGTCCTGAATTTCATCTACTCGCTGGTCAACGCCATCCTCTCCGGGACAGCCCAGGGCCTGCAGCCTCTTTGGGGTCTCTGCTATGGGGAGCGGGATACAGACGGAATGAATCTATATTTTCGCTGGGGAATTCGCATCAATGCCATATTGTCCGTGGTCATTTATGGGCTTCTGTTTCTCTTTGCCGAACCCGCGATCCGAATTTTCAACCGGGACCCGGAGCTTGTCCAAAATGCCTCCGCCGCCCTGTCGCTGTTTGGTCTGTCCTTTATCCCCATGGCGCTGAATCTGATTTATACCGCCTTTCTGTACTCCACCAAGAGGACCCTGCAGGCCGATGCCATCTCCCTGAGCCGGGGCGTTGTTCTGAAAGCGGCGGCGATTTTCTGTATGCCGGTTCTTTTTGGCATTGACGTTATTTGGCTTGCGCCGTTTGCTGCGGAGCTTCTGACGCTGGTCCTGGCTTTGGCGCTGTCCAGAGCCTGCAAACTGGTTGAATGCCGAGATTGATAAATTATTTTTATATGATATAAAAAACTTTGATTTCACAAATGGGCAGACTGCGGTTATAATGGCAATCAATCCAAGAATCTTTGCCAGTTCCGCAGAGCGGTTTGCTTTTACAACGAAATAGATTGGCTTGTTACTATTCAATTAGGGCTTGTTTGAAAAATGTTAACACACCCAAACAGCGGGCCTTTTTCCGTCATGCTTTGCCAATTTTCCTTGAAATACATCAAGTATTCCCGCGTCAAATTGGCTTCACCTGACGAAAAAATCCCTCTCTGTTGGGCATATTCCCATTTTTCAAACGGCGCCTAGGCAATACCAAACATCAATGCCGGCGCGCTCATGGCGGGTCTTGGTTGGTGTTTGGTATTTTTACGTTTCATTTTCTGTGGGATTGGGAAAGAAGGGGGATACGGTGGTCGTTGATAAAATTTTAAACAACAACATCATTAGTTCTTTCGATGAAAGCGGGCGGGAAATCCTTCTGGTAGGCCGGGGAATTGGGTGGCACGCAAAATCCGGGCAGACAGTGAACCGCTCCAAAATTGAAAAAATTTTCCGCATGGACTCCCCCGACTCCACAAACCGCTTGAAGCAGCTATTGCTGGAGGTGGACCTGGAGGCGGTTCGCGCCGCCGCAAAAATTATCGAGTACGCCAGGGAAGGGCTGCAAAAAAAGCTCAACAAAAATCTTTACATCACCCTGACCGACCATATCAGTTTTGCTGCCGAACGGATGAAAAGCGGACTTGAGTTCCACAATATGCTCTCTCTGGAAACCCAAAAGCTCTATCCGAAGGAGTACGCCATTGGCCTTCACAGCCTGGAAGTCATTCAGGAAATTATGGGAGTTTGCAGGATTTGAAAGCCCGCGCCGAAACCGACCCGGAAGCGGCGGCGGAGTTGGCACGGCAGAGAGCGCAGCAGTCCGAAGCGGTAAAGAAGTCCCGCCAGAAGATGTATGCGGATGCCTTCGCCGGAGATCCCGAAGCCCAGGCCCGGTATGACCGCCATCTTGCCGCAAGGCGAGAAAACTACCACAGGAAGAAACAGGCCGAAGCCGTCCAAGCCAGCTAAAGCGGATACAGAAAACGCCAGGGACAATAGTAGTCCGTGGCGTTTTCATCATTACTGCCGCTCCAGCAAATCCATATATTTCTGACGTTCGCCCTCCGGGACTTTCAGAGCCGCCATAGCCTGCTCAATGGTCAGGCCCATCGTTTCCATTAGGTTTTTGAGAGAGGATAAGATACCGTCAGCGCGGCCCATCTCCCTAACGCCCTTGCTCAGATTGCACATGACCGACACCTCCCTTTCCATTGTCTGCGTCATTTGAATGTCATAATCGTCCTGCAAAATCTTCCGCTTCTCCGCCTCGCTGGTTTCGTTGGAGAGAAGCACGTCCAGCATCCGAAGTACACCGTCATAGTTTGCTCCATCCGGCCCGCCAAGGCACAGCATGACGATGGACAGCAAATCATAATTTCTGATAGGTTCTTTGCCCTCGCCTACCAGGTGTTCCTCCACCAGCCGATACCGGGCGATGGTGTTCTGCCGATACTGTGGCGGTTTCATACAAATCCAGATGGAGTAGACTTTCTTGATTTTCTCATAATGGGAGTCGGTGAACTCCCGGCCATACTGGGAAGAAATCATACGGCAACAGTAGTATATGCCCCGCTTTATCAGCGGATAGCCGGGGTAAAAATCATTCTGTGCCTCCACGTTGATGATGAGGGCAATCTGTTCCCCAGAGCTGGGAACGATGGCCCGGAAGCGAATGTCATAGGTGACTGTCCCCTCGCGTACTGACTTATCCTCGGTGTCCATGCCGCTGATGACTGTGCCGCCCTCGTCCGGCAGCACCGGGACGGCGGACACCTGGGGTTGGCCCTCTATGTACTTCTCGGCAATGTCGTTGACATCGCACTCTTTGTATTCTTCCAGGCAGGACTTCATAATCCGCGCCAGGATTGCCTTTTCGGACAGGACACGCTTGCAGGCGGCATCATAGCCCGCGCTGTCGTCCGTGACGTGCAGCCCCTGGGCGATTGTCGTTTCCCCGTTCACCGTCCTCACCTTCTTTCACTTCATTCTACCACAGCCATGCGGTCGCGTCCACTACTTTTTTCAGTGGACGGGCGTCGTATGCGCCGGGTGAGGGAGGCACAGCGGGCCGCAAAGAACGTAGTTTAAGACTTGCAACATAAAACGGCCCGGACACAGCAATCATTATGTGTCCAGGCCGTTTTATTAGGCACGAAAATCCACAGTTGATTCACTAAAGGGGGCAGACTGCGCAGGGGCTTTGGCTCCATTCTTAATCTCCGCACGCGCAGCATCCCAAGCTTGCTTATAAGCATCATTGGAATCCCCAAGGAACTGATTTTCTGCTCTGGTAGTTAAATTTATCCAACCGCCAATGTTGCCTGAATTATAGTGCGCAATTTGCTCCCCATCAGGTGAATATACGGTTGCGGACTGACTCTCAGGGGTGCTGTTAAGGTCCCCGGAACAACCGCCAGCCAGCCCGCTGAAAGATTTCACAATGCGGCTCGGTTTTCCTTTGCCTTTGAGTTGTGCTATCATTCTGTCGAGAAATTCCAATGTAGGGTCCTGTTCCTCTTTATGCTCCTGCGCTGCTTTCTTCAGCTCCTGGGACATCTGTGCAATCGGAGCAGAACGGTCAGGAGAAACATACTTGCCCATCTGTGCATGACAGAGGTTAATCGCTTCTTTGCTCATGTAAACACCGTTTTTAGCATCTTTCCGCGCTAACTCCTGGAGTTTCTCAACAAAATCGTCTGTCATTGCATTTGGGGAAGCGGCTACAGCTTTTTTCTTAATTATAGGTGTTTCGCCCCACTTAGCTGCTTCCAGAGGACTATTTACTCCACCAATTCGCATATCGAACTATCCCCTTCCTGATTTTAATATCCCATGCTTATCCATTAGAAATTCTGTTATTATTTATATCGGCAAATTCCATCAAAAGTTTAGAAGCTGTACCAATAAGCGCAGTATGCAGATTTGCGGGAGAAAACCGTCTCTGGCAAGGCAAAAAATTGCAGGAATACTTTGTGTATTTCAAAATTTTTTAACGCGGCCAGGGGCGGTTTTGGCCGCAAAGATGCGTGCTGCGCCTATTGGTACAGCTTCTTAGTAGTAGTGCGGAAAACAAATAGAAATCTGGGATACTAAGCAAATCCCGCCGCAAAGCAAGGGCGCACTTCTATACATGGTCTGCGACCATGTATCGTGCGCTCTGCGAGGCTACGGCCCGGACTTGCGAAAGTCCGGGCCGTTTGCGTCGCTACGCTCCGTACAAGGGGCTGGTCTCGCCTGTCGGCTCGGTCGTGCGGTGGACGTGTGCCACTGGCACACACCGCCCCCTTGCGCCGCTTCGCGGCTATCCCTGCGCCCTCGCGGGAAAGGTACACCCGCTTCGCGTCTGTACCTTTCCAACGAGGCTATCCTCGCTTTTCTACTGCCTGGACGGGGCAGACCGTATGGCAGTTGCCGCAGTGCAGGCAGTGTTCCTGTTGAATTTGATAGGGCGTCCCTGCCTCGATGCACCGCTGGGGACAATGCTCGGCGCAGGTGCCGCAGCCGATACAGGCGTCTGTGATTTGATACCCTTTCCCCGTGACAGTTCTGCTGCTTCAGCCATTCCGCCAGCTCCCGCAGTCTGGTCTCCTGACCGGCCCGCTGTGCCTCGTCCTGCTGGAGCGCGCCAAGCCGCCCCAGGATTGCCTGTTTCTCCTCCATGGTCGCCTTGAGCTGGGCGTTCAGTTCCTCGTTCTCCATGTCCTCCAGGACCTTGTCCAGCAGCTCCGCCTGCTGGGCGGTCAGCGCACCCTGATTTTTCTTCACCGTCTTGCTGATGCAGTCGGTGGTGTAGGTCTTTTGCAGCAGGGCATCGCCAATGTAACGCTCGTTGGTCAGGATATTGCGTATCACCTGATACGTCCAGCCCTGGATGCCGCTGGAAGTGGGTACACCATCCGCCTCCAGCTCCCTCTTGATCTGTGCCAAGCTGCACCCATCCAGATATCGGCGGTAGATGCGTTTCACCACCTCCGCTTCCTCCGGCACGATCTCCGGCTGACCGTCCGGCCCCCGCCGGTAGCCCAGCAACTTCGAATCCTGATTATCCTGAAATTCAGGATAACCAGGATTATCCCGAAGAAAAGAATATCCCGAAGTTTTAGAGAAAGCCCTTGCAGTACAAGGACTTTCCAACAAAAACTTCGGGATAACATTAGCTATTTGAGACCAGCTAATTTTCGAATCATCTCCTTATCACTCGTTTTCCAGATAGGTTCTGGAACAGTATCAGGTATGCGTTACTGGCCGAGTAGCGGGCGTAGGCAATAAGAAACTGGCTGTTGTCCACCATATAACGGTTGGCCCGGACGATTGCCAGCTTCCGTGGGACTGTCTCCATCCCAGGCGGATAAAAGGAGCCGTCGTAGCCGGATGGGGTAAAGGACCGTTCTGCCGGGTGGTAGGGCCGCAGATAGAATAACAGAATATCCGGGTGCTGCTTCTTTGCCCTTCGGACAGCCTGTGCGGCCAGCGAATCAAACTTCCCATATGCTCCAACTACAAACTGATCCACACCATGCTCTATGATACGCTTCTCTACCGCGGCAGACAGAGCGGGGAGTAAGCTGTCCGGAGCATCCCGGTGTCCGATGAAAAAGCAGGTACTCATAATTCTCCTCCATGCTCCGTGCGGAAGCAAATCTCTTCTCTGTTTGTATATGCCTTAAAAGTCTGTTGCGTTTTAAGGCCATTATAACATAGCCAGATTGCACTTACAATACAAGTATCAAAATTCAGGAGGATACTTGCGGCATGATTGACTATAAAACAGTCGGGCAGCGCATTCGAGCGGTCCGCTTGCAAAAGAAGCTGACACAGGAGAAACTGGCGGAGGCCGCAGGGGTAGGGGTCACGCATACCTTATCCAAGAGTCATCCCTCCCATCGGCGCTCCAGCCTCCATATCGGTGGGGGACTGGAGGGTCTGCTCATAGGTCCTGGGATCAGCGGCAGGGCAGTCCCAGCCATGCATAGACCCGGCCTCCATTGCCAGCCGCTGGGCACCGGTGACGCCGAGACGCTGGTTGTTGTAGTCCGCCAGCTCCCGGTTCTGGGCGGGGACGCCGGTATCCCAGTCCGAGGGGTAATAGCCGCTCTCGCCCCGTTTGATACAGATGAGCGCCCCAGTGCTGGGCAGGACGGAAAAGCACAGTTCCGGCAGTCCCTCCGCCAACTTCTGTTCAGAAGCCGCTTTTTTCATCAGCGCCTGTTCCTGGATGTAGTGCCTGGGATCAGCAGCGGGGGAGTCCCAGCCACGCAGGCAGCCGCCCAGCATGGCCTGCTCCTGAGCCTTGCTGATTCCGCGGCATTGATTGCGGTAGTCCGCTATGTGCCGGTTCAGACCGGGTTTCTCACTGCTGTTCTCCGACACCTGATAGCCGGCGCCTCTGGTAATGCAGATCAGGGAGTCATCCTCCGGCAGGACAGAGAAGCACATATCTGGGAGCCGCTCAGAGAAGTGGGGATCGAAGCGGTCCTGCTCCGGCATGATGCTCCAGTTCTTGCTCTGCCACAGGCCGTACCAGTGCATAATGCCGCGCTCCGCTTCTTCCGGCATCCGTTCCCGGATCAGGGCGGCCAGGATGCTGTCCGCGTAGTGGCGAAGATCCCGCCCGTCCAAAGGAGTACCATCCTCATCCATTCCGCCGTATTCATCGGGTTCAAAGAGTTCCGCGGTCATGGGGGCGTACAGCTTCAGCGTCTGGAGGGGCGGGGGCAGGACAGAGAAGCTGTCCGCCCCCAGCACCAGGTTCAGGCTGCGGCCACTGTCCCAGTTCACCAGAAAGTGGCCGGCGTCGTCGATGCCCTTCAGCGTCCCCATGCTCCCCGGCTCCACCGGGTGGGGGTCGTCTTTCATCTCGCGGAGCTTGATCCGGCTGCCCACTGGAAACTGTTCCCGCAGAAAATCCAGCCATTCTTTTGGTATCCGGTCCATTTACATTCCCTCCATTTTTATATCAGTTTGCGGCCCGTTCCTCTGCGGGGGCCCGCCCTCACGCGCCTTTTGAATGTCCGGACAGTCGGAGAACCAAATTGTGTGATGAGACTTCAGATGGAACTCCACAGCGCCCGGTTCCAGGTATTTTTCGCACAGGCGAGGAAAATACTCCTCGATCTCATCCCATTCGTAAGGATAGTTGACACCTTCGCCATAGACGATATCTTTTTTTAACGCGGCTGTCAGTGCTTTGTATGCGTCCGGGTCCGTGTTTTCATAGGCGTCCTTGCCGGTCAAATGCTTCATCGTTTCGTTTCCAGTGTAGAGTAATTCCTCAAACTGGCAGCCTCCATAGGCTTCCACATCTGCCAGAGAGTCCGGATCAGCCAACGCCGCCATGTAGACCTCCTCGCCCTGGGCGATGAGCCATGCCCGGAAGTCGATGAAGCCGTCGTCTGAGCAGCCGTTTTCACACATCAGCGAGGCGGCGGTCCACAGTCCGTATTGATACGATAGATTCAGGTATCCGTTCAGAATGTCGTGGAAGTCCTGTGTCTGCTGGGGGCCGCGGGCAATGAGCTGCCCGGCCAGCCACTGGCTGGATGCGTCCATATTCTGACCGCATTCTTTCTTTGCTCCGGCGATCAGCTCCCAGAACAAGGTCTTTCATCAGGTGATTCCTCCTATCGTCATGCCAGTACCGCCATAATCCTCCAGAGTGCAGGAGTTTTCTCTAAATTTGTTCCTCATAAACTCATACCCTCCATTGCCGGTGCTGCCTGCTGGGAGCGATCAGCGTCCATCTGCCACTCTGACCGCAGCTGTCTTTGCAGAGACACACATTGGTAGTTTTGGCGATGGAGATCACACTGTCCAGGGCGGCGCTTCTGTGCTCATCAGCCGCATCTTCTCTCCGATACCTCACCGCGCCGGAGGCCCGAGCAAGACAGAGGCGCTGACCGTCCAGCTCCACCGGCAGGAGGCCCTCCTCTGTTTCCGGTTTTACGGCGAAGCCCTCACGCTGGAGGTTGAGGGTTAGTTCTTGGAAGTATCTGGTTTTTTCTTCTGCGTTCATTTCGATCCTCCTTGCTTTTTAATATAATGATAACTTTTTTCGCTGAAAAGTCTGGGGCCCTTTTTGATTTTACCTGTTTTGAAAACAGGCGCTGGGAGTATTGTGTTTTCCTGGAAAAACAAAAAGCGCCGGTCTGTCAATTCCCTTGGGATTGACGGACCGACGCCCGATGCAGGCGCTAAAAATCTTAGCGCCTTTTTTGAATGGTGTATTACGAGGGTTCGAACCCCGCCAGTTCCTCAAAAAACCTCATTTACATCTCCCGTTTGACTGGTGAAAATTTGGGGGTTAAAATCCCCGGAAACCACTGATGCCGTAGGCGTTTAGCCTACGGCATCTAAAGTGGGCATTTACTTTGGCACCCCCGGCGCGACTCGAACGCGCTACATTCCGCTTAGGAGGCGGACCCTCTATCCAGGTGAGGTACGGGGGCCTATTCACTTGTATGCGTTTGATATGAGGTTTTGGGGAAGCGCTCCATCCTCTAGTTAGGAGGCGGTCGCTCTATCCAACTGAGCTGCGCGGGCCTATTAATTTGTAGAGGGAACGCAACCCAGGGCGCAAAAGCATCCGGATAAAGGAGCTCCGGCGGGCAGGACGATACGCGCTCTCAGGAGCAGACGCGCTGCTGATAAAACGGCACGGATAGATTGAACTGCGGTTCTAGCGCGCAGGCTGCAAAATCGGCGGCCGGCCGGATTATTATACCGGACCAGCCGCCGTTTGTCAACTTAAAAATTGCCGACGTCCCGGAGCTGCCTCTCCTTTTCTGAGAAAACCCCCGCCCGAGTTAGGACAGCCAGCAGAGGCATCCCCAGCCCGAAGCAGGCGGCCAATTCGCCCAGGGCGACAAAAAATCCCTGGAAGGCAAAGGCCGCCGGGAACGCGGCGGTAAAGCCGGTCTGATAATAGGCCAGCAGCGCCCCCACAACGACGCCGTTGCAGAGGAGCGGCGGCAGGGGGGCCAGCCACTTATTTTTGCATCTGGCGGTGAGCAGCCCGGCGACGAGGGTGGCCAGGGAGCCGAAAATCAGGTCCGGGATGCCGTAGGGACTGAGCAGATTGAAGAGAACGCAGCCGGCGAAGAGCCCCCAGGCCGACGCCGGGCAGAGAAAGGGCAGGACGGTTAGCGCCTCAGAGAAGCGCAGCTGAAAGGTGCCGAAGGACAGGCCGAAGATGTCGCTGAGATAGCTGAGGACGACGTACAGCGCCCCCACCAGGGCGGCGAAGGTGAGCTGCTTGGTGCTGAGTTTTTTCATGTTCTTTGCCTCCATTTTTTGTTTAGAGAACGGTCGGACTATGAGGCTGTATTCACAGACGGCGTTCAACGTCTGTGAATACAGCTTCTATGCCGCCGAACGAACGCGGGCGGGAGCCGCTCCGCGCTTGGACTGGGTGTGGAAACCAGTCGGGAGATATCATAGCACAGTTGAGACGGAATGTAAATATTGTATTCTACGGCAGAATGGGCATGCTTTGTTGCAATGGGGAATTTTTTATGATATACTCCCACAAGATACTGATGGGGGTGAGCCGGATGAAGCGCGTAACCATCCGCGATGTGGCAAAAGCGGCGGGGGTGTCTATTACAACAGTCTCCAAGGCACTGAACAATTATCCGGATGTGAAGGAGCAGACAAAGCGGCGGATTCAGGAGCTTGTCCAGGAGATGGACTATGTTCCGGACGCGGCGGGCCGCAGCATGGGGGGCATTTCCGAGCCGGTAGTGGGGGTGCTGATCAACGACCTCCGGCCCCGGGACCCCAGCGGCGCGGTGTATGGGATCCTCAGCGGGGTGTGCCGGGCCTGCCGGGAGGACGGGGTGGAGTTTCTGCTCCTCACCACGGACCTGGATGCCCAGCGGCAGACGCCGCTGAAGCGGCTGTGCCTGCGCAAGCAGCTGTCCGGGCTGGTGTGCAGCGGCTTCCGGCTGACGGACCCCTATATTGAGCAGATCAACGAGATCGACATCCCCTGCGCCTGCATCGACATCGCCACCGGGAATCCCCGGGTGATGGAAGTGTCCGTTGACAACGTCCGGGCCGCGGAGGAGGCGGTGTCCCTGCTCATTGACAGCGGACGTACCAATATCGCCATCGTCCACGGAGGAGTGGACGCGGACGTCTCCAACCGCCGCATCCGGGGCTATCGGGCCGCCATGGAGCGCTCGGGCCTGCCGGTGCTGCCGGAGCGGATGCTCAACGGAGCGTTTGAGGAGGCGGCAGCCCGGAGCGGGGCGCTCCGCCTGCTGGAGGCGGACCCGGAGGTGGACGCCTTCTTCTGCGCCAGCGACCAGATGGCCCTGGGCGTGTGCCAGGCCATTGAGGAGCGGGGCCTCTCCATCGGACGGGACGTGGCGGTGGTGGGCTTTGACGACATCCCCACCGCCCAATATCTCTACGGCGGGCTGACCACCATCCGTCAGGACTTCTTCGCCATGGGCCACGCCGCCGGACACATGGTATGCGGAAAGGTGCTGGGCCTGGCCAGGCCGGTTCCGGCGGAGGCGCTGCTCTATGAGCTGGTGGTCCGAAGCTCCGCCAGGGGCAGGGACGGGGATTGAGGCTCTGGGCAGATGCTCCAAAAATGGGAGGAATTCTTTGGCTATTTTGCGAGCTGTACAAGCTGAATTCTTTGTGCTATGATACGCCTATACAAAAACGTTTTTGTTTTTGGTTTCTGAAACATCTGCCGGATATTCTGCAAGGACGGTGAGCTGACAATTGGCGGATAAGCGCTGGCTCCAGGCTGTTTTGCGGCTGTTCTGCGGGCTTATTGACTACCTGCTGCTTCTGCTGCCTGTGCAGCTCATCATGCTGGGGGCCATGCAGCTGCAGCCCTCCCAGGTGGACCTGCTGTTCCGGCTGCTCCTGGCGGTCTATGGGGTGCTGATGGTGGAGTACGCCCAGGGCGCAACAGTGGGCAAGAAGCTGGGCCGGCTGATGGTGGTGGACCGCAGCGGCGCGAAGGCCGCCATGCTCCACGTGGGGCTGCGGGAGCTGGTCCGGTCCATGTACCTCATCCCGGTGGCCGGGTGGATCGCCGGCGCGCTCAGCGTGGTGATGATGCTTTTCACCGGCAGGACCCTCCACGATATGGTAGGCAACACCCAGGTGATCTACGCGTGGCGCTATGAGCCGCCGGAGGAGGACGAATGACACTGGATGAGCTCTTCGGACTGGAGGCGGACGCCCCCATGGTGTCCACCAGCCCCCTGCTGCTGCTGCTGTGCGTTTTGGCGGCGGTGCTGGCCGGGTGGTTCTGCGTGATGAAGTATCGGAACACCTACGAGATCGAAAAGAGCATCCGGCTCTATCTCCCCTTCGCTCTGGTGGGCGCGGCGGTCTTTACCCTGGCAGGCATTCCGATGCTCTTCTCTCTGGGGGCGCAGCTGTGCGGCTTTGTGGCCCTGCTGCTGATCAGCAACCACTGTTTCAAAAACTGAGTTTTCCGAGTTTGCCTCAGGGCGGAGCGCCGTTCCGTCTCGGTTCCTTTTACAGGGGACCGAAAACGTTTTCGAATCTCTGCATCAATCCTTATACCGCTTTCATTTTAAGGGGGACGCGTATGACGAACATGGACTATTCCAAGGCGGCGGAGTGGAAGCTGGCCGAGAGCGCCTTTGACCCGGAGCATCTGGGCAAGTGCGAGGCGGTGATGTGCCAGGGCAACGGCTACCTGGGCCTGCGCTGCGCTGCGGATGAATATAATGCCGGTGAGCAGCGCAACTTATTTGTTGCCGGTACGTTCAACAAGTTCGATGAAAACGAGGTGACGGAGCTGCCCAACGCGGCGGACGTCACCCGGCTGGACATCCGCCTGGACGGGGAGCTCTTCACCCTCCAGCGGGGCAAAATCCTGGAGTACCGCCGGGAGCTGTGCCTGCGGGACGGCGAGGTGGTGCGCACGGTGGTGTGGGAGAGCGGCGCCGGCCGGCGCTACCGGCTGGAGTTTCGCCGGATGGTGTCCATGGCTCGCAAGCACGTCATTGCCCAGCGCCTGGCCATCACGCCTCTGACCGCCGACGCCGCCGTCTCCATTATTGGCGGAATCAACGGCCAGATGAACAACAGCGGCAGCCAGCACTTCTCTGAGGGGGAGAAGCGGCTTTACGACGGCCGGTTCATGCAGTATACCCAGACCACGGGACAGTCCAAGATCGACTTTTTCCTGAGCACCGCCTTCCGCTTCGCCCGGGAGGGCGAGCCGCTGGACGCGAAGGGCTTTATTGTTATGGAGCGCCGGATGATCCAGCAGCAGTTTGAGCTCACCGTGCCCAAAGACGCCGTTTTGACGGCGGAAAAGATCTCCACCGTCTTTACCAGCCGGGACCTGGAGTGCGCCGGGATGGACTTCGCCGCCATCCAGGCCTACGCTCTGGACCGGGAGCGGGAGGCCTTTGCCGCCGGGTACGGCGCCCTTATGGCGGAGAGCGCCCAGGCCTGGGAGAAGCTGGTGTGGAGCAGCGTGCCCGTTACCGTGGAGGCGGAGGACCCCTTTGACCAGCTGGCCATCCGGTTCGCCCAGTACCACCTGTACGTGATGACCCCGGCCCACGACCACCGCATGAACGTGGGGGCCAAGGGGTTGTCCGGGGAGGGCTACAAGGGCCACACCTTCTGGGATACGGAAGTATTTGTCCTGCCCTACTTCATCTATACCGCGCCGGAGATCGCCCGGAGCCTGGAGGAGTACCGCTGGCTTGGCCTGGCGGGGGCCCACAGGAAGGCGGCGGAAAACGGCTATGAGGGGGCCCAGTTCCCCTGGGAGGCGGCCTGGATCGACGATGGCGAGGTGACGCCGGTGTGGGGCAGCGCAGACATTATCACCGGCATGCCCATCAAGATCTGGTCCGGCTTCATTGAGCAGCATATCACCGCCGACGTGGCCTACGGCGCCTGGCAGTACTACACCGCCACCGGCGATCAGGACTTTATGGACCGCTGCGGCTACGAGCTCATTCTGGACACCGCCAAGTTCTGGGCCAGCCGCCTGGAGCCCGGCGAGGACGGCCTGCTCCACATCAACGACGTGGTGGGGCCCGACGAGTACAAGGAGCACGTGGACGACAACGCCTTCACCAACTACATGGCCGCCTGGAATATCCGCAAGGCCATGGCCTACGCCGGGGAGCTGAAGGAGAAAAATCCCGCTCTCTACGACAGGCTGAATCAGAAGCTGAACCTGACGGAGGCGGAGGCTCAGTGGGCGGAGAAGCTGCCCCTGCTCTATCTGCCCCAGCCCCGCCCGGACGGGGTGATCCCCCAGGACCGCACCTATTTGACCTTAAAGGACATCGACCTCACCAAGTACAAGAGCCAGGGCAAGGTGGGCGGCATCTACCGGGACTTCAACCAGGAGCAGATCTGCCATATGCAGGTATCCAAGCAGGCGGACATTCTCATCCTGTTCCTGCTGCTGGAGAATCAGTTTGACGCCAGCGTGAAGCGGGCCAACTGGAACTACTACGAGCCCCGCACCCTTCACGACTCGTCGCTGTCTCTCTCCACCCACTGCATCCTGGCCAGCGACATGGGGGACAGGGAGCTGGCCTACGAGCTCTTCCAGCGGGCCGCGGCCATCGACGCGGGCCCCAACATGGGCAGCAGCGACGCCGGCATTCACGCGGCCTCCATCGCCGGAATCTGGCAGTCCGCGGTCTTTGGCTTCGGCGGACTGCGTATGCTGGAGGGGAAGCTGCGGGTCGATCCCAGCCTTCCGGCCAGCTGGAGGAGCCTTACCTTCTACTTCTACTGGCAGGGGCAGAAGCTCCGGGCGGACGTCTCCCGCGACAGGCTCCGCCTGACCAACCTCACTGGCGAAAGGCCTGTGGTCCTCACGGTCCACGGCAAAGAGTACACCGTGGAGACGGAACTGGAGGCGGCGCTGTAACCGGCCCCCAGCGGCACACAGATTACAAAAATGGTTTGGCTGTCCTGTGGCGCAGCGGATTGTTTTTGCAATAAAATCAAAAAATGGAGGAATTACAATGAACGGAATGATCAAGAAGTCCAAGCTTTCCAAGCTCCTTGCGCTCTGCCTCACTCTGGCCATGCTGTTTGCGCTGGCCGCCTGCGGCGGCAACAACAAGGGCGGCAGCAACGCCGGCGGCAATAGCGGCGGCAATGCCGGAGACAGCGGCGCCAACACGCCCGACGACGGCGGCAGCGATGCCGGCAGCTTCACCGGCCGCACCCTGACCGTGGGCATCTGGGGCGGCAACGACCAGGAGACCGCCGCCATTGAGCAGCTGAAGGCCAACTTCGAGGCCCAGTACGGCTGCACCGTGGAGCTGAAGGTCTACACCGACTACAACACCCAGATCCAGGCCGACTTCATCGGCAAGACCGCTCCCGACGTGTTCTATGTCAACGGCAGCATGTTCCCCTTCTTCAGCACCCTGGGCGTGATGGACCCCCTGGACAGCGCCGAGTATGAGCTGGACAAGTTCTATCCCAACCTGATCGCCGCCTTTACCGACGCGGACGGCAACGTGCTGTGCGTTCCCAAGGACGTGTCCACCCTGGCTACCTACTACAACATCGACCTGCTGGAGTCCGCCGGCTATACGCCTGACGACATTCCCGACAGCTACGACGAGTACAAGGCCTTCCTGGTGGACCTCCAGGCCAAGCTGGACGAGGTCCACGGCAAGAACCAGATCGCCGCCATGACCTACAACCAGGATTTGGCCCGCAACCTGTTCATCCTTCAGGACGGCAACGACGGCCTCATTGACGCCGACGGCAAGGCCGCCCTTACCGGCGACAGCGTTGTGAAGAACGCGGAGTTTATTCTGGACCTGGTGAACGCCGGCGTGTGGAAGACCCCCTCCGACCTGGGCCTGGGCTGGAACGGCGAGGCCTTCGGTACCGGCAAGGTTGCCATCATGGAGGAGGGCAACTGGGTTTACGGCACCCTGCGCACCGACTACAGCGACATCAACTTCGGCGTGAAGGCTATGCCCACCTACAACGGCACCCAGTACTCCATGAGCTACACCGTGGGCTACGGCATCTACTCCCTCAGTGAGAACAAGGACATGGCCTCTGCCTGGATCAAGTACGTCACCAGCGTTGAGGGCGAGACCATCTGGTGCAGCGGCGCCGGCTGCCTGCCCCCCCGCTCCGATGCCGCCACGGCCATGGACGTGGAGAGCGACCCCGTGTGGAAGGTCCACGCTGAGATGACCGCCTACTCCATCCCCGAGCAGCTGGGCAACAACTACAGCATCATCAACGACGCCTACCGGAACTACCTGCCCCTGGCTGTCAGCGGCGAGATGTCCGCGGCCGAATTCCTGGCCGCTGCCGAGACCCAGGCCAACCAGGAGATCGCCAACGCCGGCTGATTAAGCGGCTAAGCGCCAAAAGACCGGCCTTTTGCGGCGGCGGGCTCTGCCCGCCGCCGGGAGAAAAGATGAGAGAACTTTCTCTACAGAGAAAAACCGCGTTCTCCGGGGCATCCTGCCCCGGAGAACGCCAATGGAGGAGCATTTATGAGTGGAGGAACCCAAGCGGCCGTGAAAACAGGACGAAAAGGTCCCACCAAGCGGCAGCTCCAGGAGTGGAGGCAGGGCTATCTGTTTCTCGCGCCGGCGGTAATCGTTGTGGGAGTCTTTATTGGACTGTCGGCTCTCTTTGTGCTGTACCTGTCGTTCCACAAGGTAAACCTGTTTACCGATACCTATACGTTTGTCGCACTGGACAACTACAAGCGCCTCTTTACGGATGAGATCGCCCGAAAGGCGCTGATGAACTCCCTGAGCTTTGCCATTGTCGTCATCCCCTGCCAAACCATCATCGCCCTCGTTGTGGCAAGCGTGCTCAACGGGAAGATCCGGGGACGGTACGCGTTTCGCACCATCTACTTCCTGCCCACGCTGACCTCCAGCTCCGCGCTGACGCTGATCTTCATGTTTATGTTCAGCGTCACCGGACCCATTAATATGATGCTCATCAAGATGGGCGTCCTGCCTGTAGGAGAGGGCATCAATTTCCTCAACGACCCGTCCTTCGCCCTGAAGGTGATTATGGTGATGAACATCTGGTCCACGGTGCCCCAGTACACCACCATGTACCTGGCTAGCCTTCAGGACCTGCCGGCCTCCCTCTATGAGGCGGCGGACATCGACGGCGCCGGCACCTGGAAGAAATTCACCAGCGTGACGGTGCCCTACCTGAAGCCCATCACCACCTATGTGCTTCTGACCGGCATCATCGGCACCTTGCAGATGTTTGACCAGGCGTATATCTTCTCCAACGGCTCCGGCGGCCCGGCCAACAGCACCCTGACCGTTTCCCTGATGGTCTACCGCTACGCCTTCGGCAGCAACAACGCCATGGGCTATGCGTCCACCGTGGCCATCATCCTGGCGGTGGTCATTATGATTGTGTCCTTTATCTCCGAGAAGCTGAACGCTTCCGAGAGCCTGTATTAAAGGAGGCGCGCGTCATGAAAAAAAAGATGACCGTAGGCCGTATTCTGATGTACGCCATTCTGATCCTCTACGCGTTTATTACGCTGTATCCCTTCCTGTGGATGGTCTCCGCCTCCTTCAAGCCCCTGCGGGAGATTGTGGGCGGCAACATGGGCCTCTTCTCCGAGAACATGTCCCTGGAGAGCTACAAGACCATCTTCGGACACAGCTCCCTGTTCCCCCGCTGGTTCCTCAACTCCCTGATTATCGCCACGGTGGGAACCGTCATCAACGTCTTTCTCAACTCCATGGCGGGCTACTCCCTGTCCCGTCTCCACTTTCCGGGCCGCAACCGCATCTATCACGCCCTGCTGGTGCTGATGATGGTGCCCGGCCAGGTGCTCCTCATCCCCAACTACCTGCTTTTGAAGCAGTTTAACATGCTGGACACCTTCTCGGCCCTGATCCTGCCGGCCGCGGCCAACATCGCCAATATCTTCCTCATGCGCCAGTTCTTCGTCAACTTCCCCCGGGACGTGGAGGAGGCGGCGGAGATCGACGGGCTCAGCCGCTACGGCGTGTTCTTCCGCATCGCCATGCCCCTGGCCCGGCCCACCATCGCCACCACCGCCATCTTCGGCTTCATGGGCTTCTGGAACGAGTTCACCAAGCCTATGCTCTACATGAAGACCAACACCAAGTACACCCTGACCCTTGGTCTGCAGAGCTTCCAGTCCCAGAACGGCGGAACCATGTGGAACCAGGTGATGGCCGCCGCCTGCATCTCCGTGGCGCCCATCATCCTGCTCTACCTGATCTTCAACAAGTTCTTCCTGGTGGGGCTGCGGATGGACGGCGAGAAGTAGGGACCCCTTCCCCCGCGCCGTTTTTGCACCCTTTTTAACGGTCATAGTCATCAGAGCGATACTTTTTCTTGAAAGAAAAAGTATCAAAAAGAACTTTAGTGCGGGCCTAAACCCGTTGCTATTTCTGGATTTCTGCCCGATGACGTTTGTATAGCGAATAAAGTTGAAAGCAATAAAGTTTAGGGCCGCCCTTATGATTTTGCAACGGCCACATCGAGTGGCCGTGCAAAATTGAATTGTGCATGGCCGCTCGATGCGGCCATTGCACAATCACAAGGGGCGGTGGGGTGCAGGGGCAAAGCCCCTGCTGGTTTTGGGCGGAGCCCAACATTTTATGCAAGGAGAAAGACCATGAAAAAAGCCTGGTGGAAAGAGGCGGTGGTGTACCAGGTGTACCCCCGCAGCTTTCAGGATTCCAATGGCGACGGCGTAGGCGACCTGCCCGGCGTCACCGCCCGCCTGCCCTATTTACAGCAGCTGGGGGTGGATGTGATCTGGCTGTCCCCCTTCTACCGGTCCCCGGGCCGGGACAACGGCTACGACATCAGCGACTACCGGGCCATCCAGCCGGAGTTCGGCGCCCTGGAGGATTTTGACCGGCTGGTGGCCCAGGCCCACGCTCTGGGCATCAAAATCGTCATTGACCTGGTGGTGAACCACACCTCCCAGGAGCACCCCTGGTTTCGGGAGAGCCGGAAGAGCCGGGACAACCCCTACCGGGACTACTATATCTGGCGGGACGGCGTAAACGGCGGCCCCCCCAATAACTGGGGGTCCAATTTCTCCGGCAGCGCCTGGAAGCTGGATGAGGCCACTGGCCAGTACTACCTGCACACCTTCGGCGACTTCCAGCCAGATCTGAACTGGGAGAATCCGGCGGTCCGCCGGGAGGTGTACGACATGATGGACTGGTGGTGCCGGCGGGGGGTGGACGGCTTCCGCATGGACGTCATCAGCATGATCAGCAAGACCCCAGAGATGCCCGACGGCCCCCGCAATCCCGGCAGCTCCTATGGCAGCTTCGCCCCCTACGTGGTCAACGGCCCCCGGGTCCACGAGTTTTTGCGGGAGATGAACCGGGAGGTTCTCAGCCGCTACGACCTTCTGACGGTGGGGGAGTGCTCCGGCCTCACGGTGGAGCAGGCCTGCCGCTACGCCAGCGAGGAGGGCACGGAGCTGACCATGGCCTTCCAGTTCGAGCACATGGACCTGGACGGCGGGGAGTCCTTCAAGTGGAGCCTCAGGAGGATGGACCTGCGGGAGCTGAAGGAGACCCTCAGCCGCTGGCAGTACGGCCTGGAGGGCCGGGCCTGGAATAGCCTCTACTGGTGCAACCACGACCAGCCCCGGATCGTCTCCCGCCTGGGCGACGACAGCACCCCGGAGTCCCGGGAGCGCAGCGCCAAGGCCCTGGCGCTCTGCCTGCACATGATGCAGGGCACCCCCTATATCTACCAGGGGGAGGAGCTGGCCATGACCAACGGCGATTTCCGGAGTCTGGAGGACTTCCGGGACGTGGAGAGCCTCAACGCCTACCGGGAGCTGACGGGGAGCGGGCGGCTGGAGCCGGAGGAGATGCTCTCCTATCTGCGCTACAAGAGCCGGGACAACGCCCGCACGCCTATGCAGTGGGACGGCTCCGAGAGGGCCGGCTTCACCCAAGGGACGCCCTGGATCGGGATAAACCCCAACTGCCGGGAGATCAACGCCGCCGAGCAGCTGGCCCGGCCGGACTCCGTTTTCCACTTCTACCGGCGGCTCATCGCCCTTCGCCACGCTCACGAGATCATCGTCTACGGCAGCTACCAGCTCCTCTGGCCGGAGGATGGGCAGATCTTCGCCTATCTGCGCCAGTGGGAGGGCCAGCGGCTCCTGGTGGTCTGCAACCTCAGCGGACAGTGCGCTCCGGCGGAGATCGGGCCGGAATTCTGCGGCCGGGAGCCGCTCATCGCAACCTATGACGACACGGCGGTGGGGCCGGGGATGACCCTCCGTCCCTGGGAGGCCTTCGCCGTACTACAGGAGGAGGCTGCACAATGAAGTGTCAGGGAATTATCTTTGACCTGGACGGGGTGATCTGTTTTACGGACGAGTACCACTATGAGGCGTGGAAGCGGATGGCGGACGATATGGGCATTCCGTTTGACCGCCAGGTCAATAACCGCCTGCGGGGCGTCTCCCGCATGGACAGCCTGGAGATTATTCTGGAAAAATATGAGGGCCCCGCCCTGTCCCAGGCGGACAAGGAGGCCCTGGCCGCCAAAAAGAACGACATCTACCGGGAGAGCCTGGCGCGGATGAGCCCGGCGGACCTCTCGGCGGAGGTCCGGGAGACCCTGGAGGCTCTGCGGGCCAAGGGGCTGAAGCTGGCCATCGGCTCCTCCAGCAAGAACGCCCCCTTCATCCTGGAGCGGCTGGGCCTGGGGAACTTCTTCGACGCCGTCAGCGACGGCAACTGCATCACCCGCTCCAAGCCGGACCCGGAGGTGTTTCTGAAGGCGGCGGAGTTCCTGGGCCTCGCGCCGGAGGCCTGCGTGGTGGTGGAGGACGCCGTCTCCGGCGCCCAGGCCGGAAGGGCCGGCGGCTTCGCCGTGGCCTGCGTGGGCGACGCCTGCGCCGCCGGGACGGGGGACTGGAACCTGAGCGCCTTCTCGGAGCTGCTGGAGCGGGTGTAGCAAACATGCTTTTTCTTGAAAGCGTCGCTTACGGCGCCCGTAGGGCGAAGCCCAATGACGCGGCATAACGCAAGGCATGCGCCTTGCTTATGCGCATTTTCAACTCAATTAACTGTACGGAAGTATGCTTTTAATCGAAGGCTCGTATAGTGACTAAGGTTGAAAAGAAATAGAGCTTCGGGCCGCCCTTTTCAAAGGGCGGTGGGGTGCAGGGGCAAAGCCCCTGCCGGGTTTGGGCGGAACCCAACTTTTGCCTGTTTTCAGATTAATTGGCTTGATCAAGTTAAGGATAGAACACAAACAGCCCCGGAGCGGCGCATCGCGCCGCTCCGGGGCTGTTGTGCGGACGGCAGAGTTCGTCAGCCCGCGGGAGAGAACTGGTCCTTCCCCACGCCGCAGAGAGGGCACTCAAAGCTGTCGGGCAGGTCCTCCCACTTGGTTCCCGGGGCAATGCCGTGGTCCGGATCGCCCAGCGCCTCGTCGTACTCATAGCCGCAGACATCGCAGATATACTTCATTGCAGCTGTCCTCCTTTACTGGTAGTTTCTCTAGTATACCCTATTTCTGGCGGTTTTTCAATTGCTATTTTGAATTAAAAGCGTATTACAGAAACGGCGGTTGACTTTTGGAGCACAGGGCCTTATGATGCAAAGTGCGGACCCCTGAAACTGGGGAAATTATACCGGCGCGGACAGCGCCGGAAGGGAGCTCTTATGAAGCTTGTCATTGCCTGCGATTCCTATAAGGGCAGCGCCAGCGCGGCGGAGGCGGCCCGGGCCCTGGCGGAGGGGGCGGCCCGGGTGTATCCCCAGGCGCGGATAGAGACCATCCCCATCGCCGACGGCGGGGAGGGGACGGTGGACGCCTTTTTGAGCGCCGTGCCGGGCCGGCGGCTGTGGGCGGAGGTGTCGGGCCCCATGGGGGAGCCGGTGAAGGCGGCCTACGCCATGCTGGAGGACGGCACGGCGGTGTTGGAGATGTGCGCCGCCTCGGGCCTCACCCTGGTGCCGCCGGAGCGGCGCAACCCCCTGCTGGCCACCTCCTACGGAACCGGCCAGCTGATCGCCGCCGCCCTGGACGCCGGCTGCGCCCGGGTCATCCTGGGCATCGGCGGCAGCGCCACCAACGACGGCGGCGCGGGCATGGCCCAGGCTCTGGGGGTGAAGCTGCTGGACGGGGCGGGGAGGCCCCTTCCTCCCGGCGGCGGCTCTCTGGGGCGGCTGGAGCGGGTGGACTGCTCCCAGATGGACCGCCGGGCCCGGGAGACGCCTATCCTCATCGCCAGCGACGTCACCAACCCCCTCTGCGGGCCGGAGGGGGCCTCGGCGGTGTACGGGCCCCAGAAGGGGGCCACTCCCGCCATGGTCCGGACCCTGGACGCCAATCTGGCCCGCTTTGCCGCCCTGGCCGCCGCGGCCACGGGCCGGGACGTGGGGGACACCCCCGGCGCAGGGGCGGCGGGTGGACTGGGGGCCGGCCTGCTGCTCTTCTGCCGGGCGGAGCTGCGCTCCGGCATCGACGCCCTGCTGGACGCGGCGGACTTTGACCGCCGGGCGGCGGACGCGGACCTGGTCCTCACCGGCGAGGGCCGGATCGACGGGCAGTCCGCCTACGGGAAAGCGCCGGTGGGCGTGGCCCGCCGGGTCAAGGCCCTGGGGGATATCCCCGTTATCGCCGTGGCCGGGGGCGTCGGCCCCGGGGCGGAGGCGGTCTACGCCTGCGGCATTGACGCCCTGTGCAGCATCGCGCCGGGACCCATCTCCCTGGAGGAGGCCATGGCAGAGGGCCCGGCGCTGCTGGCGGATGCGGCGGAGCGGGTGATGCGCCTGGCCAGGGCCCTGGGGCGGCGGTAAGGACCGCTACAGACGGGTCTATTCTCCAGTTAGAAGCGCATAAACGGCATCGGGCGGAAATCCTGGAGCAGCAACGACTTTAGGCTGGAATTAAAGTTTTTGATACGTTTTCTTTCAAGAGAGAGTATCACTCCACGGTGACGGATTTCGCCAGATTCCGGGGCTTGTCGATGTCGCAGCCCCGCATCAGGGCCACATAGTAGGCGAACAGCTGCAAGGGCGCCACCCCCAGGGAGGGCAGCAGCAGCGGGTGGGTATTGGGGATGGCGACGACGTTGTCGGCGGTTTTTGCCATCTCCTCCCGCCGGTCCTCCGTGGCGAGGGCCAGCACCCTGCCGCCCCGGCTCCTGACCTCCGCGATGTTGCTCATGGCCTTGTCGAAGAGCCTGCCGCAGGTGGCCAGGGCCACCACCAGGCTTCCCTCCTCAATGAGGCTGATGGCGCCGTGCTTGAGCTCCCCGGAGGCGTAGGCCTCGGAGTGGATGTAGGAGATCTCCTTCAGCTTCAGAGACCCCTCCAGCGCCAGGGCGTAGTCCACGTTGCGGCCGATATAAAAGACGCTGCCGCGGTTGAAGTATTCGCTGGCGCAGTACTGAATGGCGTCCCGCTCCGCCAGGACCCGCTCCAGCTTCTCCGGCAGCGCCAGCAGCTCCGCCGCCATCGCGTCTCGCTCCGCCTCCTCCATGGTCCCCAGCGCCTCCGCCAGATGCAGCCCCAGCAGGTCCAACACCGCCAGCTGGGTGGAGTAGGCCTTGGTGGTGGCCACGGCGATCTCGGGCCCGGCCCAGGTGTAGAGCACCTGGTCGCTCTCCCGGGCGATAGAGGAGCCCATGACGTTGACAATGGAGAGGATCTTGGCCCCCAGACGCCGGGCCTCCCGGAGGGCGGCCATGGTGTCCAGGGTCTCTCCGGACTGGCTGATGACGACGACCAGGGTGTTTTCGTCCACGATGGGGTCCATGTACCGGAACTCCGAGGCCAGAGCCACCTCCACGGGCAGGCGCAGCATGCGCTCCAGGTTGTACTTTCCCACCATGCCCACGTGGTAGGAGGACCCGCAGGCCACGATGTAGAGCTTGCGCAGGCCGCGCAGGTAGCTGCCGCTGAGGGAGAGGTCCTCCAGGCGGACCCGCCCGTCCTTGAGCCGGGGGAAAACGGCCCGGCGCAGGGCCTCCGGCTGCTCCATGATCTCCTTGAACATGAAGTGCTCATAGCCGCCCTTCTCCGCCGCGTCCACCGCCCAGTCCACGTAGACGGTCTCCCTGACCACCGGCTGCATCAGGTAGTCGTAGCAGCGGATGCCCTCCTTTGTCAGCACGGCCACGTCCCCGTCGTCCATGTAGGCCACCCGGCGGGTGTGGCGCAAGAGGGCGGTGACGTCGCTGGCCAGGAAGCTGCACCCGTCGCCGTACCCCAGGATCAGGGGGCTGTCCTTGCGCGCGGCGATGAGCTCCTCCGGCCGGTCGGCGCAGAGGATGCCCAGGGCGTAGGCCCCCTCGATCCGGCGCAGGCAGCGGCTCACGGCCTCCAGCAGGTCCACCCGGCCGTCCTCATAGAAGTACTCCACCAGCTGGGCAACCACCTCCGTGTCCGTCTCCGAGGCAAAGGGCACGCCCCGGTCCGTCAAAAAGGCCTTCAGCTCCCCGTAGTTCTCAATGATCCCATTGTGGACCACGGCGATTTTGCCGCTGCGGCTGAGGTGGGGGTGGGAGTTTATGTCCGAGGGCGCGCCGTGGGTCGCCCAGCGGGTGTGGCCCACCCCCACGCAGCCCTCCACCGCCGCGCCGCCGTCCAGCATATCGCTGAGGACGTGGAGCCAGCCCTTGGCCTTGTGGACGCGAAGGCGCCTCTCCCGCCGGGAGCAGACCGCCACGCCGGCGGAGTCGTACCCCCTGTACTCCAGCTTGCCCAGGCCCTCCAGGAGGATGGGGGCCGCCTGCTCGGACCCCGCGTAGCCGATGATTCCGCACATAGCCTGATCGCTCCTTTCCCGCCGCTCCCGCGGGGAGCGGCCCGCCCGCAAAAGGGCGGAATATTTTTTTCCTTTCCCGCAGATACTGGCAGAGAAAGGATGTGACAGTATGACCACCGCGTTTTTCCGCACGGTGATACTCTATTTTATTCTGATGGTGGGCCTTCGGCTTATGGGAAAGCGCCAGATCGGCGAGCTGGAGCCCAGCGAGTTGGTTTTAACCCTCATTATCTCGGACCTGGCGGCGGTGCCCATGCAGGATTTCGGCATTCCTCTGGTCAACGGCATCTTTCCCATTGTGACGCTGCTGTGCCTGTCCATGCTGCTGAGCTTTTTCAGCCTGAAATCTGTGCGCTTCCGGGGCCTTGTCTGCGGCTATCCCACGGTGATTATCCGGGAGGGGAAAATTTTGCAGCAGAATATGGCCCGCAACCGCTTTACGGTGGACGAGCTGCTCGAGCAGCTGCGCAGCCAGGGCTACAGCGACCTCAGCGCCGTCAAGTACGCCATCCTGGAGACCAGCGGCCAGGTGTCCGTGCTGCCCTACACCAAGGCCAGCCCCGTTACGCCCCAGGTGATGAACCAGCAGGTGGAGGACGACGTGACGCTGCCCGTGCTGCTCATCAACGACGGCCATATCATGAGCGAGAACCTGGCCGCCAGCGGCCGGGACCAGGCCTGGCTGGAGGGCCAGCTGAAAACCCGCCGCCTCACCTCCCCCCGGCAGGTGTTCTTTATGACCGTGGACGAGGCGGGGACGGTGGTCTGTGTGGCAAAGGAGGAGGCGCAATGAAGGCGTTTTACATTCCCGCCGCGCTGCTGGCGGTAATTTTGGGCTTCTCCCTGTGGACGGGGCGGTATGTGGAGCTGCGCACCAGCCACTGGACCGCCCTGCTGGAGGAGACCGACGCGGCCGCAGGAGAGGAGAACTGGCCGGAGGCCCGCAGGCGGCTGGATGGGACCTATGAGGACTGGGAGTCCAGCCAGACCTTCTTCCACACCATCATGGACCACCAGGAGCTGGACGAGGCGGAGAGCCTCTTCGCCGGGGCCAGAGCCGCCTGCGCGGAGCAGGACGACGCGGACTTCCACATGCTCCTGGCCCAGCTGATGAGCCAGCTGCGGCTGCTGGCGGAGACCCAGAGCGTCAGTGTGAAGAATATTTTGTGAGGCGCTTTTGCCGCAAGTGCCTATCTGCACGCTAGGGCCTGTTCACATAAGGCGAAACGTGGGCCTTTTCGGCCAATTTTGCCGTATGCAGGGCCAAAATTTCCTCGAAAATCCCCTCATTTCTCTTATGTGAACAGACCCTAGCTCCGGGGCGGCGTGAGCCCCGGAGCTAGCATGTAGATAGGCGCTACCTGCATACCGTGGGGGTCCGGGGGCCAAAGGCCCCCGGCATATTTTAACCTGCCGCCCAGTACAGCCCCTAAAACAATCTACCGCTAGACGGTTTTCCAGCCGCGGACAGGGTATGGGAGATGCGACAACAGGTCTCCGGACGCGGACAATTGTTTTGTAGAAACAAACAAAATTTCTGCCGGGAGGCAAAAAACCGTTGACGCGGGCCCCTTTAGGTGCTACGATTTAATTGGTTAAAGCACCAGCGAGCGGCTTGGACCATGGAGCGGCCCGGTGGAATTCAGACTTGGAGGCAATGAGCGATGAGCATTCAAAACAGCTATCTGCGGGACCTGATGGACCGCGTTACAGCCCGGAATCCGGCGGAGCCGGAGTTCCACCAGGCGGTGCGGGAGGTGCTAAGCTCCCTCTCCCCGGTGGTGGACGCCCATCCGGAGTATATTGAGCAGGGCGTGATGGACTGCCTGGTGGAGCCGGAGCGGATCATCAAGTTTCGGGTCCCCTGGGAGGACGACCAGGGGAAAATCCACGTCAACCGGGGCTTTCGGGTCCAGTTCTCCAGCGCCATCGGCCCCTACAAGGGGGGGCTGCGGTTCCACCCCTCGGTGTACGAGGGCATCATCAAGTTTTTGGGCTTTGAGCAGATCTTCAAAAACAGCCTCACGGGACTGCCCATCGGCGGCGGCAAGGGCGGCAGCGACTTTGACCCCAAGGGCAAGAGCGACAACGAGGTGATGCGCTTCTGCCAGAGCTTCATGACCGAGCTCTTTAAGTATATCGGGCCGGATACCGACGTGCCCGCCGGGGACATCGGCGTGGGCGGCCGGGAGATCGGCTTCCTCTTCGGCCAGTACAAGCGCCTGGCCAACGAGTTCACCGGCGTGCTCACCGGCAAGGGCCTCACCTACGGCGGCTCCCTGGCCCGGACGGAGGCCACGGGCTACGGCCTGTGCTACTTCGCCGACTGCATGCTCAGGGACGCGGGCAGGAGTTTCGAGGGGGCCACGGTGGTGATCTCCGGCAGCGGCAACGTGGCCATCTACGCCTGTGAGAAGGCGGCCCAGTTCGGGGCCAAGGTGGTGGCCATGAGCGACTCCGGCGGCTATATCTACGACAAAAACGGCATCGACCTGCCCCTCGTCAAGGAGCTCAAGGAGGTCCAGCGCAAGCGCATCTCCGCCTATGTGGAGACCCACCCGGAGGCGGAGTACCACCCCGGCTGCGCCGGCATCTGGACCATCCCCTGCGACATCGCCCTGCCCTGCGCCACCCAGAACGAGCTGGACGAGGCCGCGGCCAAGGCCCTGATCGCAAACGGCTGCTTCGCCGTGGCCGAGGGGGCCAATATGCCCTGCACGCCGGAGGCCGTGGACGCCCTCCAGGCGGCGGGGGTCCTCTTCGCCCCGGCCAAGGCTGCCAACGCCGGTGGCGTGGCCACCTCCGCCCTGGAGATGAGCCAGAACTCCATGCGCTTCTACTGGAGCTTCGAGGAGGTGGACGACCACCTCAAGCGCATTATGACGGACCTCTACCACAACGCCTCCAACGCCGCTGCCCAGTACGGGTGCGCCGGGGACCTGGTGGCGGGCGCCAACATCGCGGGCTTCCTGAAGGTGGCCAACTCCATGCTGGCGTATGGTGTAGTATAAGCAGCGCGTTCCTGCTGCCCAACAGCAAATCTTTTAGAAACAGGAGTATTCCTATGAACGACTATATTGCCCGCGTATCGGAGAGGCTCCGGCGGCAGTACCCCAACGAGCCGGAGTACCTCCAGTCCGTCCAGGCCTGGCTGGACATGATCGCCCCGGCGGTGGACGATCCCCGCTACGAGAAGCTGGACATACTCACCCGGATGGTGGAGCCGGAGCGGATGTTCACTTTCCTGGTGCCCTGGCAGGACGACCAGGGGAACACCCACACCAACCACGGCTACCGGGTCCAGTTCTCCAGCGCCATCGGCCCCTACAAGGGGGGACTGCGGTTCCACCCGTCGGTGACGCCCTCGGTGGTGAAATTTTTGGGGTTTGAGCAGACCTATAAGAACGCCCTCACGGGCCTGCCCATCGGCGGCGCCGCCGGCGGCGCGGACTTCGACCCCAGGGGGAAGAGCCGCCGGGAGATTATGCGCTTTTGCCAGAGCTTTATGCTCAGCCTCTACCGCTACATCGGCTCCGACACCGACGTGCCCGCCGGGGATATCGGCGTGGGCTCCCGGGAGATCGGCTTCCTCTACGGGGCCTACAAGCGGGTGACGGGCCGGGCGGAGAGCAGCGCCCTCACCGGCAAGGGCCTCACCTACGGCGGCAGCCGGATTCGCCAGGAGGCGGCCGGCTTCGGCACGGTCTACTTCCTGGCCCGGATGCTGGAGCACCAGGGGGAGAGCCTGGAGGGCAAGCGGCTCATCGTCTCCGGCTTCGGCAACATGAGCTGGGGCGTGTGCCGGAAGGCAGCGGAGCTGGGGGCCAAGGTGGTGACACTCTCCGGCCCGGACGGCTACATCTACGACCCCGACGGCGTGGCCACCCAGGAGAAGTACGACTTTATGGTCACCATGCGCTACAGCGGCGAGGACCGGGTGGAGGCCTACGCGGAGAAGTTCGGCGTGGAGTTCTTCCCCGGTAAGAAGCCCTGGGAGGTCCCCGGCGACGCGGCCATCCCCTGCGCCACGGAAAACGAGATCAGCGTGGAGGACGCGGTGCTGATTCTGGCCAACGGGGTGCGCTACTATGTGGAGGGGGCCAACATGCCCGCCACGGCGGACGCGCTGAAGCTGCTGCGGCTGAGCCCCAAGGTGCTCACCGCCGGGGCCAAGGCCTCCGGCAGCGGCGGCGTGGCGGTGTCCGCCCTGGAGATGGTCCAGAACAGCCTGCGCTACAGCTGGTCCCGCCAGGAGGTGGACGAGAAGCTGCGGGGCATCATGAGCAGCATTTACGACGCCTCCGCCCAGGCGGCGGAGGCCTACGGCCTGGGCTATGACCTCATCGCCGGCAACGACATCGCGGCCTTTAAGAAGATCTCCGAGGCCATGATTGCCCAGGGACTGTAGGTCCCGCCCCCGGTCCTGGAAAAATTTTGAAGCGCCGGCAGTTTTTCCTTGCAAATTGGCCGCCAGGCGGTATAATAGAAGCAGGGATCTGTTGATCCATCTTATGAAAGGTGAGGTGAATCGCATGGGCGGTGAGACATCAAAGAGGAAGCTAATTTTAGCGGTGATCCAAGGGGACGATTACGCCGAAACTGTGGACGACCTGAACCGCAACGGGTTCTTTGCCACGCTCCTGAGCTCCACCGGCGGCTTTCTGAAGAAGCGGAGCATGACGCTGATGATCGGCGTGGAGGAGCACCGGATGCAGACTGTGCTGGACATCCTCAAGCAGTGCGCGGGCCGGCGGCAGCAGACGACCTACTCCAATCTGTCCATGTCCGCCGGCGGCCCCCATCCCTCCATCCCCATGGTGCCTGTCCAGATGAATGTGGGCGGCGTTGTGGTCTTTATCCTGGACCTGGAGGACATGCAGAAATATTAATGATAGTCTATACCGCCCGCCGGATGCGTCCGGCGGGCGGTTCCCCTTTTCTCCGGCGCGCATAGACTGGTGGAGAGGGGGGATGCGTATGAAACAAACTGCCGCGGTGCTGGGCGGAGATATGCGTCAGGTATATCTGGCCCGTCTGCTTCTGGAGGACGGCATAGACGCCGTCACCTGGGGACTGGAACGGGGAGACGGCCCGAACCCCGTCCCCCTGCACCAGGCCCTGGAGGCCGGACTTTTGATCCTGCCTCTGCCGGTATGCCGGGCGGGGAGCCTGAATCTTCCGCTGACGGATACCGCCCTGAGCGCGGAGCAGCTGTGGCCCCGCCTGCGGTATGACCAGCTTCTGCTGGGCGGCATGACAGGGGAGCTGGCTCCCCGGCTGATGGCGGATTTCGGCCTGACCCTGTTGGATTACTACGACCGGGAGGAGACCCAGGTTGCCAACGCGGTGCCCACGGCGGAGGGGGCCATCCAGCTGGCCATGGAGGCCACAGAGGAGACCATCCATGGCAGCCGCTGCCTGGTGGTTGGCTACGGGCGGATCGGAAAGCTCCTGGCGGAGCGGCTGCAGGCCCTCGGCGCGTCGGTAGCCGTGGCGGCCCGCAGTTACCGCGACCTGGCATGGATTGCCGCCAAGGGCTATGAGGGCCTGGCAACAGCCGGACTGGCCGGGAAGCTGGGCCGGTTTGACCTGATTTTCAACACCGTGCCCGCCCCCCTTTTCGATGCTGAGCGCCTGGAAGAGATGGCAAAGGACTGTCTGCTGCTGGATCTGGCCTCCGCGCCGGGCGGCGCGGACCCGGCTGTCGCCAAACGGGCCGGCCGGCGGGTCCTGTGCGCGCCGGGGCTGCCGGGAAGGGTTGCCCCCCGGAGCGCCGCTAAAGCGATCCGGGACAGCATCTATCACATATTGGAAGAACGGGGTGAACCCATTTGAGAAAAGAGCGAGTGGGATTTGCGTTATGCGGCTCCTTCTGCACCCACCAGCGGGTGCTGGAGGAGCTGGAGAGGCTGTGCGGCGAGTACGAGACGGTGCTGCCCATTGTCTCCGGAATTTGCCAGAGCACGGATACCCGCTTCGGCAGGGCGGAGGACTTCCTCGCCCGGGTGGAGGGGCTGACAGGACATAGGGCGGTGTGCACCGTCAGCGAGGCGGAGCCCATTGGCCCCAAAAGGCTGCTGGATGCGCTGGTGATCGCGCCCTGCACGGGCAATACCCTGGGGAAGCTGGCGGGGGGCATCACCGATACCGCCGTCACCATGGCGGCCAAGGCCCATCTGCGTAACGATCGGCCTGTGGTGATCGCCGTGGCCTCCAACGACGGCCTCAGCGGGGCCGCCAAAAACCTGGGGGAGCTGCTGGTGCGGAAGAACTATTTCTTCGTCCCCTTCGGACAGGACGACCCGGAGAAAAAGCCCTGCTCCCTGGTGGCGGATTTCTCCCGGATCGGGGATACCCTCCAGGCGGCCCTGGAGGGCCGGCAGCTCCAGCCGGTGCTGCTGCGGGACGGCCATACTTTTTCTTGAAAGCGTCGCTTACGGCGCCCATTGGACGCCGGCGAGCCTAAACCGCCTTTCAGGCGGTCCACGGAAAAAGGATCAAAAAGAACTTTAATTTCGGGTCTAAACCCGCTGCAATTCCTAGAGTCCTGCCCGGTATCGGTACTGCGCTTTTAATCGGAGAATCGTATCAAACAAGAAACAGTGCCAATAATTTTTTTACAAAAAGCGGCCTGGGGTCCGGAGCATATTGCTCCGGACCCCAGGCACAATATTTTTGGGGAAGCCTTGTCAGGCCCCCATCACCCGGGCCATGATCTCCAGACCCCGGTCCAGCTCCTCTCTTGTGATCACCAGCGGGGGCAGCAGCCGCAGGGTGTCCTTCCCCGCCGTCAGGCACAGGAGGCCCGCCTCCATCAGCCGGTCTCTCAGCTCCTTGTGGGTAATGCCCTGGACGCCCACGCCGATCATCAGGCCCATGCCCCGGATGCCGGAGACGTAGGGGCTCTTCAGCGCGGCGATGCCCTCCCGGAGACGGCGGCCCTTCTCCGCCACCTGCTCCAGGAACGCCGGCGTCATGGTGTCCAGCACCACGTTTCCCGCGGCGGCGGCCATGGGGTTGCCGCCGAAGGTGCTGCCGTGGTCGCCGGAGCCCAGCACCCTCCGGCACTTCTCGTTGGTCATAAAGCCGCCGAAGGGGAGGCCCCCGGCGATGCCCTTGGCGAAGCTGACCACGTCCGGCTTTACGCCGAACTGCTGGTAGGCGAAGAGGGTCCCCGTGCGGCCCACGCCGGTCTGCACCTCGTCGACGAGCAGCAGCCAGTCCCGCTGGGCGCAGAGCTCCGCCACCGCCTGTACATAGTCCCGCTCCAGGGGGTTCACGCCGCCCTCCCCCTGGATGAGCTCCAGCATCACCGCGCACACGTCGTCCCCGGCCTGGGCCTCGAGGCTCTCCATGCTGTTGGCCTCGGCGTAGCGGAAGCCCTCGGTAAAGGGGAAGAAAAAGTCGTGGAAATGGTCCTGCCCTGTGGCCTTCAGGGTGGTGATGGTCCGGCCGTGGAAGGAGTTGCGCAGAGTGATAATGGCGGAGCGGCCCTGGCCGTACTTGTCGTAGGAGTACTTCCGGGCCGTCTTGATCATGCCCTCGTTGGCCTCGGCGCCGGAGTTGCCGAAGAACACCGCCGCCATGCCGGCGGCGGGCGCCAGCTTGGAGGCCAGACGGGCGTAGGGCTCGGTGTAGAAGAGGTTGGAGATGTGGCCCACCTTCATGGCCTGGTCGTAGATGGCCTTGGCCCACGCCTCGTTGGCGTAGCCCAGGGAGCAGACCCCGATGCCGGAGGTGAAGTCGATGTACGCCTTTCCCTCCGTATCCCAGAGGGTCGCGCCCCTGCCGTGGTCGATGGCCACCTGGTTGCGGCCGTAGGTCTGGAGGACGTAGGCCTCGTCCAGAGCCTTGATTTCCGCGAAATTCATGGTCAATACAGTCCTTTCTTACGGACAAAACCGTTAAAGTTCTTTGGACGCGCTTTTTTCAGGAAAGGGGCCTCATCCGATCATGGTCCCGATCCCCGCGTGGGAGAGGACCTCGATGAGGATGGAGTGGGGGATGCGCCCATCCAGGATGTGGGCCCGGCGCACGCCGCCCCGGACCGCCTCCACGCAGCAGTCCACCTTGGGGATCATGCCGCCGGAGATGACGCCCTCCTCCACCAGGGCGGGCGCCTGGGAGGGATGCAGCCGGGAGATGAGGGTGTTCTCGTCCGATGGGTCCCGGAGCAGGCCCCGGGTGTCCGTCAGGAGGACCAGCTTCTCCGCGCCCACAGCCATGGCGATCTTGGCTGCGGCGGTGTCGGCGTTGACGTTGTAGCTGGTCTCCTCGTCCAGGCCCTGGGCCACGGTGGAGATCACAGGGATGAAGCCGTTGGCAATGGCGTCCAGAATTACCTTGGGCTCCACGGAGACGATGTCGCCCACCAGGCCGTAGTCCACGCCGTTCTCCCGGCGGCGCACGGCCTTGAGCATCCCGCCGTCCAGACCGCAGAGCCCCAAGGCGCTGCCCCCTGCCCGGATGATGGTCATCACCAGGTTCTTGTTCACCTTGCCGCAGAGCACCATCTGCACCGCCTCCATGGTCTCCTCATCGGTGTAGCGCAGACCGTTGATGAATTTGCTCTTCTTGCCGGTCTTTTTCAGCAGGTCGTTGATCTCCGGTCCGCCGCCGTGGACCACCACCACGTTGATGCCCACCAGCCGCAGCAGGATGATGTCGCTGATTACCGCCTTGCGCAGCTCGTCGCTGATCATGGCGTTTCCGCCGTACTTGACTACAACGGTCTTCCCATTGTAAAGCTGAATGTAGGGCAGGGCCTCTACCAGGACCTGCGCCCTGTCGCTGTGAGACAGATCCATAGATAACCTCCTTGGGAAAGGCATAAGGGGTATCGATAAGGCATGGATACTTTTTTCTTAAAAGGAAAAAGTATCAAAAAAGAATTATTATCGCAAAGCTGTCGCTTTGCTCTTAGAAGTTCATGAGACTGCTGCCAGTCATGTCGTGCCCTGCCGCAGGCGAAGCTTGCGGACAAAGTTCTTTTGATCCTTTTCTTTCAAGAAAAGGATGTATGCCTAAACGCCTATGTGCGGATGTATGCCTACGCGCCTACGTCCGATAGTCCCCGTTAATTTTAATATAGTCATAGGTGATATCGCAGCCCCAGCAGGTACAGGATTCGTCCCCCTCGGCGATAGTGATATCGATGTCCACCTCGTCCTCGGTGAGGATCTTCTTAGCCAGGTCCTCGTCGAAGTCCAGCCCCCTGCCGTTTTTGCAGACCAGAATCTCCCCGGCGCTGGAGGCGAAGGACACGTCCACCCGCTCCGGGTCAAACCGCTCGCCGGAGTAGCCCATGGCGCAGAGCACCCGGCCCCAGTTGGCGTCGCAGCCGAAGATGGCGGCCTTGGTCAGGGTGGAGGAGATGACAGACTTGGCTATCACCTCCGCCTGTCCCTCGCTGGCCGCGCCCCGGACCGTGCAGGTGATGAGGTGCCTGGCCCCCTCGCCGTCCTTGGCCATGGACCGGGCCAGCAGATAGCACACCTCGTGGAGCTTGAGGACAAAGTCGATGTAGCTGTCGCTCCGGGTAGTGATAACCGGGTTGCCTGCCATGCCGTTGGCCAGGATGCAACAGGTGTCGTTGGTGGAGGTGTCGCCGTCCACGCTGATGCGGTTGAAGGTAGTCTGAACCACCTCCTTCAAAGCCTCCTGGAGCAGCTCCTGGGAGATGGCGCAGTCGGTGGTGAGGAAGCAGAGCATGGTGCCCATGTTGGGGTGGATCATGCCGCTGCCCTTGGCGATGCCGCCGATATGGACAACCCTGCCGCCGATCACTGCCTCCACGGCGAACTCCTTTTTCACCGTGTCCGTGGTCATGATGGCGTGGGCGGCGGCGTCGCTGGCCTCGTCGCTCCGCTCCAGAAGCCGGACCAGCTCCGGCGCGCCGCTTTCAATCACCTCCACCTTCAGCGTCTGACCGATGACGCCGGTGGAGGCCACCAGCACCTCCTCCGGCGCGCAGCCGATAGCCGCGGCGGCGGCGGCGCACATCCGCTTCGCGTTCTCCTCCCCACGGGGGGCGCAGGCGTTGGCGTTGCCGCTGTTGGCAATGATGGCCCGGATGCCGCCTGTTTTCAGATGGGCCTTTGTCACGTGGATGGGGGCGGCCTGCACCACGTTTTTCGTGAACATGGCCGCCGCCGCACAGGGCGCGTCCGAAACAATCAGCGCCAGATCCTTCTTCCACGCGGCGTGGGTCTTGACGCCCACGTGGAGTCCCGCCGCCCGGAACCCCTGCGCGGCGCATACGCCGCCGGAGATCGTGTCGATCATCTCACACATCGCAAGTACCTCCCTCCCGCGGGGGCCCCGCCCCCGCACCCCCGCCGCCTTTGAAAAGGCGGGCGAAACTTTTTGAGGCGAAACTCCGTTTCGCCTGGCGGTTTTTTGATTATGGGCCTCGCTGTGGGCTCAGTGGCCCTCGGCGGGGCGTTCCGGAACAACTGCCTGCTTGACGAAGGCCCGAGGGCTCCGCCCCAGCCCCCGGTAACTTTTTGCCCGCACAAAAGGTTACCAAAAAAGCGCTGGACCCATGGTCCAGACTCCTTTGCTTCACGCAGTGCCGGTGAAGAGCACCACCTGCTGCCTTGGCGTTCGTCTCGCTCCGCCTATCGGCCTTTTGAAGGGGTAGCTCTACCGTCGGGCGCACGACCGAGATAGTTCTGTCCCTTCGAGGGCCGGCAGGCGAAGTGGGTGGGCCTCCTTCTATCGGTAGAAAGCGAGTAGTTCACGGTGCACCCAAGACTCTCCTTTTCCACCCGATCTGCGTAAGCTCCCCTCGTAACACAGCAGGGGCCCGGGGGCGCTTAGCCGCCGGCGTGTTTTTAGGTACTTTTTGCACGAGCAAAAAGCACCACCCCCGCCCCGGGGTATTGGGTCGCGTGACGCGCCTCTGGATCGGAGCAAACACCGTTAAAGCTCTTTTTGCTTCCTTTTTCTTTCAAGAAAAAGGAAGGCCGGTCCCCTCGTCGAAGCCGAGCATAAGGTTCATATTCTGCACCGCGGCGCCGGAGGCGCCCTTGCCCAGGTTGTCCAGGCGGGCGCAGAGCATGGCCTGCTCCTGGTTTCCGCAGACGAAGATTTGCAGGTCATTGGTGCCCGCCAGGTTGTTGGAGCCGATGAAGCCGCAGGCCGGGGCCTCCGGCGGACGGACGGTGACGAAGCGGGACCCGGCGTAGAAATCGCTGTAGAGAGAGCGCAGGCTCTCCAGGGACTGCTCCCCCCGGAGCATATCCAGGTACAGCGGCACGGTCACCACCATGCCCTGGGGGAAGCCGCAGATCATGGGCATAAAGATGGGTTTGCGCTCCAGACCGCAGACCCGCATCATCTCCGGGATGTGCTTGTGGGAGAGCGTGACGGCGTAGTGCCGGGGGCTCGTGAGCTCCGCTTCTCCCTCCGGGGCCTCATACTGGGCGACGGCCTTTTTTCCGCCGCCGGTGTAGCCGGACACGGCGTGGACCGTCAGGGGCGCGCCGGCGGGCAGCACCCCCCGCCGCACCAGAGGCGCGACAAGGGAGATAAAGCCGGTGGCGTAGCAGCCGGGATTTGCCACCCGCTTCGCGGTGCGGATGGCCTCCCGCTGGTCCTCCCCCAGCTCCGGGAAGCCGTAGACCCAGCCGGGAGCGGTCCGGTGGGCGGTGGAGGCGTCGATAACGCGGGTATTGGGGTTCTCCACCAGGCCAACCGCCTCTTTCGCGGCGTCGTCCGGCAGGCAGAGAAACACCAGGTCCGCCTGGTTGATCAGTTTTTTCCGCTCCTGGAGGTCCTTGCGCCTGTCCTCGTCAATGAGCAGCAGCTCTACGTCCTCCCGGCCCGCCAGCCGGTCGTAGATCTGGAGGCCGGTAGTGCCCTCCTTGCCGTCGATATAAACTGCTGGCTTACCCATGGCGCTCCTCCGTCCTAACGCCGCCGATGATCTGAGCGTTTTTCCCCCGGTGCTCCTGGATGAACTGCTCCAGCTCCTGGAGCTGCCGGGCGGTCTCCTCCGGGGCGGGGCCGCCGAAGCTCTTCCGCTGGCCCATGCAGCGCTCCAGATTGAGGGACTCGTACACGTCCTCCTCAAAGAGGGGGGAGACGGCCTGGAGCTCCTCCAGGCTCAGCTCCTCCAGCAGCTTGCCCTTCTGGGTGCAATAGTAGACCAGATTGCCCACCGCCGTGTAGGCGTCCCGGAAGGGCAGGCCCTTCCTTGTCAGATAGTCGGCGCAGTCAGTGGCGTTGATGAACCCGCCGCCCGCCGCCCGCCGCATGCTTGCCGGCAGCACCCGCAGGGTGGAGAGCATCCCGGTAAACACCGGCAGGCACATCTTCACCGTGTCCACTGCGTCAAAGACCGGCTCTTTGTCCTCCTGCATGTCCTTGTTGTAGGCCAGGGGCAGGCCCTTCATGGTAGTGAGCAGGCCCATCAGGTCCCCGTAGACCCGGCCGGTCTTGCCCCGGACCAGCTCCGCCACGTCCGGATTCTTCTTCTGGGGCATGATGGAGGAGCCGGTGGAGTAGGCGTCGTCCAGCTCCACGAACTTGAACTCCCAGCTGCACCAGAGGATCACCTCCTCCGCGAAGCGGCTCAGGTGCATCATTAAGATGGAGAGGGCCCCCAGCAGCTCGATGGCGTAGTCCCGGTCGCTGACCGCGTCCAGGCTGTTGGAGCAGGGCCCGTCAAAGCCCAGCAGCCGGGCAGTCTCCCGCCGGTCGATGGGGTAGGTGGTGCCCGCCAGGGCCCCGCTGCCCAGGGGACAGCGGTTCATCCGCTTCTTGCAGTCCGTGAGCCGCGTCACGTCCCGGCCCAGCATCTCGCCGTAGGCCAGCAGGTGGTGGGCAAAGGAGACGGGCTGGGCCCGCTGCAAGTGGGTGTACCCGGGCATGACGGTCTCACGGTGCCGCCGGGCCTGATCCGCGATGGCCTGCTGGAGGTCCAGGACCTGCCCGATGAGCTCCTCGATCTCCCCCCGCAGGTACAGCCGCAAGTCCACCGCCACCTGGTCGTTGCGGCTGCGGGCCGTGTGGAGCCGCTTGCCGGCCTCACCGATCCGCTCCGTCAGCAGAGCCTCCACGTTCATGTGGACGTCCTCATTGTCCGCAGTGAATTCCACCTTCCCTGCATCAATGTCCGACAGAATTCCCTCCAGACCCGCCAGAATCGCATCCCGGTCCTCCGGAGAGATCACGCCGCAGTCCGAGAGCATCCGGGCGTGTGCCATGCTGCCCGCAATGTCCTCCCGGTATAGCCGGCCGTCAAAGTGAATGGACGCGTTGAAATCGTTCACCAGGCTGTCCGTCTCCTTGCGGAACCGCCCGCCCCATAGCTTCATAGCGCTGCTCCTCGCTCTTTTTGGTATTCATACTTTTTCTTGAAAGAAAAAGTATGAAAAAGAACTTTTGTCGAAAGGCTATCGCCTTTCTCCGAATAGTAAACCGCGTTTTGCTTCTGAACCCGCTGAAAAGGCCCAGAAGCAAAACGAAGTTTTGCGCAAAGGATTTCTTTTGATTCTTTTCTTTATTCAAAAGAAAAGAATGTATGCCTACAGCTTGCCCTGCTCCCTAAGCGCCTCCACGGAATCGGGCAGGCCCCAGAGGTTGATGAAGCCGGTGGCGTCGTTCTGATTGAAGTCGCTTTCCTCGAAGGTGACCAGGTCGGCGGAGTAGAGGCTCTCGGGGCTGGTGACGGAGGAGGTGATGATATTGCCCTTATAGAGCTTCAGCTTCACCTGGCCGGTAACATGCTCCTGGGTCTTGACGGCGAAGGCCTGCATACACTCCCGCAGGTGGGTGAACCACTTGCCGTTGTAGAGCAGATCCGCGAAGTCCACGGCCAGCTTGCTCTTCATGTGCTTGGTGTCCTTATCCAAGGTGATCATCTCCAGCACCTCGTGGGCCCGGTAGAGGATGGTGCCGCCCGGCGTCTCGTAGAGGCCCCGGTCCTTCATGCCGATGAGCCGGTTCTCCACGATGTCCAGCAGGCCGATGCCATTGTCGCCGCCCAGCTTATTGAGCTTGCGGATGATGTCGCTGGCCTTCATCTTCTCGCCGTCCACAGCCACCGGCGCGCCCTTGACAAAGTCCAGAGTCACATAGGAGGGCTTGTCGGGGGCCATGGCCGGGGACACGCTCATCTCCAGGAAGCCGGGCTCGTCGTACTTGGGCTCATTGGCCGGGTCCTCCAGGTCCAGGCCCTCGTGGCTCAGGTGCCAGAGGTTCTTGTCCTTGGAGTAGTTGGTCTCCCGGCTGATCTTCAGGGGCACGTTGTGGGCCTCGGCGTAGTCGATCTCCTCCTCCCGGCTCTTGATGGACCACTCCCGCCAGGGGGCGATCACCGCCATGCTGGGGGCCAGGCGCTTGATGGCCAGCTCAAAGCGGACCTGGTCGTTGCCCTTGCCGGTGCAGCCGTGGGCGATGGCGTCCGCGCCCTCCTTCTTGGCGATCTCCACCAGGTGCCTGGCGATGATGGGGCGGGCGAAGGCGGTGCCCAGCAGATAGTCCTCGTATTTGGCGCCCATCATCATAGAGGGGATGATCACGTCGTCCACCATCTCGTCCACCATGTCCACCACGTAAAGCTTGGACGCGCCGGTCTTGATAGCCTTCTCCTCCAGCCCCTCCAGCTCGCCCTCGCCCTGCCCCACGTCGGCGGCTACGGCGATGATTTCCGGGCTGTTATAGTTCTCCTTCAGCCAGGGGATGATGACGGACGTGTCCAGGCCCCCGGAGTAGGCAAGTACGATTTTTTTAAACTCTTTCTGACTCATAGCAGATTCCCTCCAGCAGATCGTTGTTTTCATACTCTGATTGTGAATATATATTACAGCAACATGACTATTTATGCAATAAGGAGTTCTGCTGAATTCCTCCGACCTTTCCCGGATGGTCTTGTGCATTTTACCGGAAAACCTAAATTTTTCCGCTGCCAAAGCCTGAGGAGGCTGGCTGGCGGGAAAAGACGGCTGTCTTGCTGAGGAAAATTATCCAAATAAAATGAATATTAATCCGTCCTAGCGGGAGGCGGCGGCAGAGGCGTTTCTCCGGCCGGAGGACGGTTGGTGCAATCTGTGCAAAATAGGCCCCAAGAATTAGGAGAAACATGCATAGTCTCAGGAGAATGTTTCTGATATAATAGCTATCAGTGTTTTCCGTCCGGCGGACCGTCCGGGCGGACAGGCATTTTTAATAGTCAACGCGGTTGAGAAAGCGCAGATTGCGCTTTCTCAACCGGCAAGCCCTTGGCTTGCCGGCGTGCCGCGCACGCGGGTTTGTTGACTAGGAAGCCTTCAACAGAGGCCGCGCGGCGGTCTCCTGCGGCACAGAGTGCCGCAGACTTGAAAAGAATCCATTTGATCCTTTTCAAGTGCTTCGACGATAGGAGGAACGACCCATGAAGAGACCGGACGCAGGCGCGAAAGCCGGCGGCGGAGCCGCTTACACCAGCCCCTATGTATTCCGCGGCCGCATTCCGCTCCAGCAGGCCATCCCCCTGGGACTCCAGCACGTACTGGCCATGTTCGTGGGCAACCTGACGCCGCTGATGATTATCTGCGGCATCTGCGGCATCACCGGCATGCAGGAGCTCTACGTCACCCTGCTGCAAAACGCCATGCTGGCCGCCGGCATCATCACCCTCATCCAGCTCTGGTCCATCGGCCCCGTCGGCGGACAGGTGCCCATCATCATGGGCACCAGCTCCGGCTTTCTGGGGGTGATGCGGGGCGTGGCCGCTTCCACCGGCGGCCTGGCCGGCTACAGCGCCATCCTGGGCGCCACCCTGATCGGCGGCTGCTGCGAGGCCGTGCTGGGCTTTTTCATCAAGCCCCTGCGGAAATTCTTCCCCCCGGTGGTGACGGGCACCGTGGTCCTCTCCATCGGCCTGAGTCTCATCGCCGTGGGCGTCAACTCCTTTGCCGGCGGCAGCGGCGCGGAGGACTTCGGCGCGCTGCCCAACCTGCTGCTGGGCCTGCTGGTGCTGGCGGTGATCGTGGCCCTCAAGCATTTTACAAAAGGGATAACCTCCACATCCTGTATCCTGTTTGGAATCATTGCAGGCTACATCGCGGCCACGCTTATGGGCCTCTTTATGCCCCACACCCTGGCCTCCGGGGCCAACGCCGCCTGGTACGTTAACTGGGCCAAAATCGGGGAGGCGGAGTGGTTCTCCGTCCCCAGAATTCTCCCCATCAAGCCCACCTTTGATACCCACGCCATTTTGTCCATCCTTATTATGTTCCTGGTCACCGCCGTGGAGACCATCGGGGACATCTCCGGCTGCATTGAGGGCGGCATGGGCCGGGAGGCCACGGCCAGGGAGCTCTCCGGCGGCGTGGTCTGCGACGGCGTGGGCTCCGTTATCTCCTCCCTCTTCAGCTCCCTGCCCACCACCTCCTTCTCCCAGAACGTGGGCCTTGTCACCATGACCAAGGTGGTCAACCGCATGGCCCTCACCTGCGGGGCGGTGTTCCTGATTCTGGCGGGACTCTCCCCCAAGCTGGCCGCCGAGGGGAAGCGCTGAGAGTATGCGCACATATTTTTGGCATACATGCTTTTTCTTTGTGAACAAAGAAAAAGCATCAAAAAGAAAAACTTTTCGCGAAACTGTCGTTTCGCTTTTTGGCTTATCATGAAAGACATAAGCAAAAGGAAGTTTTGCGCCAAAAAGGTCTTTTTTGATACTTTTTTCTTTCAAGAAAAAAGTATGTATGCCTGATACTTATTTTTAGAGGTGACTATGGCAAAGAAGTACATCATGGCGCTGGACGCGGGGACGACCAGCAACCGCTGCATTCTCTTTGACCGGCAGGGCCGGATTTGCAGTGCGGCGCAGAAGGAGTTCACCCAGATCTTTCCCCGTCCCGGCTGGGTGGAGCACGACGCCCGGGAGATCTGGGCGACCCAGCTGGGGGTTGCGGTGGAGGCCATGGGCAAGATTGGGGCCTCCGCGGGTGACATTGCCGCCATCGGCATCACGAACCAGCGGGAGACCACCGTTGTCTGGGACAGGGAGACCGGCGAGCCGGTATACAACGCTATTGTTTGGCAGTGCCGGCGTACCAGCGCCTACTGCGACCGTCTGCGGGAGGAGGGGTACGCGGAGAAGCTGCGCAGCCGGACGGGTCTGGTGGCGGACGCCTACTTCTCCGGCCCCAAGATCAAGTGGATACTGGACAACGTGCCCGGGGCCCGGGAGCGCGCCGGGGCGGGGGAGCTGCTCTTCGGGACCGTGGACACCTGGCTCATCTGGAAGCTCACCGGGGGGCGGGTCCACGTGACGGACTGCTCCAACGCCTCCCGCACCATGCTCTTCAACATCAACACCCTGGACTGGGACGAGGAGATTCTGCGCCTCATGGATATCCCCCGGTCCCTGCTGCCCCGGGTGGCGGCCAGCAGCCAGGTCTACGGGGAGACGGACCCCGCCTTCTTCGGCGGTCCCATCCCCATTGCCAGCGCGGCGGGGGACCAGCAGGCGGCCCTCTTCGGCCAGACCTGCTTTGACCCGGGCCAGGCGAAGAACACCTACGGCACCGGCTGTTTCCTGCTGATGAACACGGGGGAGAAGCCGGTGTTCTCCCAGAACGGGCTGGTGACCACCGTGGCCTGGGGGCTGGACGGCCGGGTAAATTACGCCCTGGAGGGCTCCATCTTCGTGGCCGGGGCGGCCATCCAGTGGCTGCGGGACGAGATGCGCCTCATCGACACCGCCGAGGACAGCGAGTACCACGCCGGCAAGGTGAAAGATACCGCCGGCTGCTACGTGGTCCCCGCCTTTACGGGCCTGGGCGCGCCCCACTGGGATCAGTACGCCCGGGGGGCCATTGTGGGCCTGACCCGGGGCGTGGGCAAAAACCACATCATCCGGGCAACCCTGGAGTCCATCGCCTACCAGGTGGGGGACGTGCTGGAGGCCATGCGCTCCGACTCCGGCATTGCCCTGGACTCCCTGAAGGTGGACGGCGGGGCCAGCGCCAACAACGTGCTTATGCAGATTCAGGCGGATCTGCTCCAGACCACGGTGAACCGCCCCGTGTGCGTGGAGACCACGGCCCTGGGCGCGGCCTATCTGGCGGGGCTGGCGGTGGGCTTCTGGTCCGGGACGGAGGAGCTGCGCCATATCTGGGCCGTGGAGCGGACCTTTACCCCCTCCATCACCGCCGCTGAGCGGGAAGAGAAGCTCAAGGGCTGGCGGCGGGCCGTGGAGCGGTCCTTCGACTGGGCCAGAGAGGATTAAGAAGCCAACCCCGCCGCGCCCGTTTCAGCGGGTACGGCGGGGTTGAAGGTGGCTGGCCTGCTTGGGCTTACTTGCCCACGTTTTCGCAGAACCGCATGAGGATCGCCGCGGACTGGGCCCGGATGGCGCTTCCCCTGGGGTTGAGCATGCCGTTGGACCCGGTGACTAGGCCCTGGGCGTTGGCCCAGGCCATGGCGTCCTTGGCGTAGGCGGAGATGGCGTCCGCGTCGGGATAGCTGCTCAGCTCCGCGCGGGCCGTCACGTCGCAGCCCTTGAAGCTGCCGGCATAGCGGTAGAGGATGGAGGCCAGCTCCTGCCGGGTGATGGGATCTCCGGGCGCGAACTCCGTGGCGCTGCGGCCATTGACAATGCCGTGGGCAGCGGCCCAGGATACCGCGTCCGCGTACCAGGAGCCGGCCTTTACATCGGTAAACATGGACACGCCGGCAGCCGGCTCGCCCTCCAGGCGGTAGAGAATGGCCACGATCATGGCCCGGGTGGTGTCGCCGTTGGGGTTAAAGAGGGTCTCGCTGCCGTCGCCCCGCATCATGCCCTTCTCATAGACGTAGCGCACCTCGTTGACGTACCAGGCGTCCTCCGCCACGTCCGTAAAGGGCAGCGGCTCCTCCGGCTTCTCATCGGGCTTGTCGTCCGGGGTCTCGTCAGGATTCCCGTCGGGAGTTTCGTCGGGATTCTCGTCCGGGGTCTCATCGGGGTTCTCATCCGGCTCGCCGTCAGAGGGGGGGAGCAGCTTGTCCGCCTCGCTCTTGGGCGCGACCACGAAGGTGGCCAGGCTGCCGGTGCTGAAGTTGACCACGCCGCTGCCGGCTACGGCCTCCAGCGCCTCATACGTACCGTCGCCATTGACCTGGAAGACCGCGGGGCCGGCGATCTGGGTGGGGAAGGTCAGAAGCACCCCGTCTGTAAGATCGGTCAGCTCCATGTCCGCTACCTCCACGGTATAGGCCTCTGCGTCGGAGACAAGGCCCCGGGCCATCCGGATCGCGTCAGCGTTCCAGAATACGGCCAGCTCCACGCCGTTTGTGCCGGGCAGCTGCCGCCGGAGGCTGGCAATGGCCTCGTCGGAGAGGCGGACGGTGCCCAGGTCCGTCTCAATGGCGGCGGCGGCAGGCTTGCCGCTGTTGTACAGGGTCTCCACCGCGGCGGGAGAGAGCGTTACGGTGACGTAGCTCACGTCCGCCTGTCCACTGGCGGCGTTAATGGTTACGGTGCCGCCGGCGGTCACCAGGCTCTCGGGGATGGACTCCACCAGAGCCTCGCAGGTGCTGCCCTCGTTCACCGGGAAGGTGACAGCCGCCGTCTCCCCGGCAGCGTCCTCCTCCCCCTCCGCCAGGGCCGTGGCGGGCAGCAGGGTCAGGGCCATGCTCAGGGCCAGCAGGGTTGTCAGCAGTTTTTTCTTCATGTTCTTCCTCCAATAGGTTCTTATTCCGGACAGGCCGGGATGCGCCCCCGTGTTGTCCGAGGGGCATTGTAAACGATGCGGAGAGAAAAAACAAGACGTTTTCTCTAAAAAAATGCCGCCAATTTGTTGAAAAACTGGGCAGATGAACACGTTTTCGCCGGTCCCTTCCAGCCCGGCCCCCCTAAACGATCAGAAAAGGAGAAACGACTATGCGCACAGAGCTTCAATGGCTGACAGACCCCACCGTGTTCCAGGTGAACCGGCTGGACGCCCACTCCGACCACCTGTGCTGCGCCTCTTTGGAGGAGCTGGAGCGGGGAGAGACCTCCCTGCGCCAGAGCCTGGACGGGGCATGGCGCTTCGCCTGGAGCGAGGCCCCCGCCCGGCGTCCGGCGGACTTCTGGCGGGAGGACTTTGACGACTCCTCCTTTGGGACCATCCAGGTGCCGGGACATATGGAATTGCAGGGGCACGGACAGATCCAATATATCAACACCCTCTACCCCTGGGACGGCCGCGCCGGACTGCGGCCGCCGGAGATTGACTGGGACCATGCCCCGGTGGGCAGCTACGTCCGAACGTTTGACCTGGACCCGGCTCTGCGGAACCAGCGGGTCTGTATTAGCTTCCAGGGGGTGGAGCAGGCGTTCTACGTCTGGCTCAACGGCCAGCTCGTGGGCTACGCGGAGGACTCCTTCACGCCCTCGGACTTCGACCTCACCCCCTACATCCGAAACGAGGGCAACCGGCTGTGCGTGGAGGTTCACAAGCGCTCCAGCGCGGCGTGGATCGAGGATCAGGACTTCTTCCGCTTCAGCGGCATCTTCCGCCCCGTGTTCCTCTACGCCAAGCCCAGGCTCCACCTGGAGGACCTGTGGCTTCAGGCCGGGCTGGAGGAGGACAACCGCACCGGGACGCTCTCCGCCCGCCTGCTGCTCAGCGGGGAGACGGAGGGCGCCCGGATCTCCTGCAAAATCGAGGCCCCCGGCGGCGAGACCCTCTTCGACGGAGCCCTGGAGCTGAGGGGGGAGGGCCGGTATCTGCGCAGCCAGTCCCTCCGGTTTGAGAACATTCGCCCCTGGAGCCACGAGACGCCGGCGCTGTACCGGGTGGCGCTCACCTTGGCCGCCCCGGATGGGACGGTATGTGAGATCGTCCCCTATGAGACCGGCTTCCGGCGGTTTGAGCTGAAGGAAGGGCTGATGCTGCTCAACGGGGAGCGCGTCGTCTTTCGCGGCGTCAACCGCCACGAGTGGAACCCGGACACGGGCCGGGCCATCGGCATGGCGGATATGACCGCCGCTATGGACGTCTTTTGCCGGAATAACATCAATGCCGTGCGCACCTGCCACTACCCCAACCAGACCCCCTGGTACGGCCTGTGCGACCGAAACGGCATCTACGTCATGGACGAGGCCAACCTGGAGAGCCACGGGTCCTGGCAGAAGGGGGACCGCATTGAGCCCTCCTGGAACGTGCCCGGGAGCCTGCCGGAGTGGCGCTCGTGCGTGGTGGACCGGGCCAGGAGCATGTTTGAGCGGGACAAGAACCATGTGTCCATTCTCCTCTGGTCCTGCGGCAACGAGTCCTATGCGGGGGAGGACATCCTGGCCATGGCGGACTTCTTCCGCTCCAGCGACCCCAGCCGGCTGGTCCACTACGAGGGCTGTGTCCACAACCGGGCGTTTTCCGCCTGCACCGACGTGGAGAGCCGGATGTACGCCCCGCCGGAGGACATCCGCTCCTACCTGGAGAGCAAACCGGAGAAGCCCTTCCTGCTCTGCGAGTACATGCACGACATGGGCAACTCCCTGGGGGGCATGGAGAGCTATATCCGCCTGGAGGAGGAGTTCCCTCAGTACCAGGGGGGCTTTATCTGGGACTACATGGACCAGGCCCTGTGGCGGACAGACTGCAACGGACGGCGGGTGCTGGGCTACGGCGGCGACTTCGGCGACCGGCAGAGCGACTACGCCTTCAGCGGCAACGGCATCGTTTTTGCCGACGGGACGGAGAAGCCCGCCATGCAGGAGGTGCGCTACTGGTACGCGGGAGCGGAGCGGCGGGCGGCCCACGACAGGGCGAACCGAAAAGCGGCGGCATCCCTCCGCCTCCCGGAGAGAACGGCGAGAGAGCCTCTGCGCGTCACGGAGGGCGACGGCGCGCTGGGGGTCCGGGGGCGGAGGTTCGAGGTGCTGTTCTCCAGCTCGGAGGGCGGGCCGGTGTCGCTGGTATCCGGCGGCAGGGAGTGGCTGTGGCGGGCCCCCCGTCCGGCCTACTGGCGGGCGCCCACGGAGAACGACCTGGGAAACGGGTTTGCTGTGAACAGCTCCCTCTGGTCCGCGGCGGACGCCTGGCAGCGGTGTGTCTGCGCGCAGATTCTGGAGAACGACGAGGAGATGTTCAGCGTCCGGTATACCTTTACCTCCCCGGCTGTACCGGGGCTGGAGACGGATGTAACCTATACGGTCGACGGCCAGAGCGCCCTGTGGGTAGATGTGGACTACTGGGGCGGGAGCGGCCGGCCCCAGCTGCCCCTGCTGGGGCTCCGCTTTGCCACGCCGGTCCCGGTGGAGACGGTGCGGTGGCTGGGACTGTCCGGGGAGACCTACCCGGACCGGAAAAAGGGGGGCGTGTTCGGCTGGCACCAGGAGTGCCCCCATGTTCCCGGCTACCTGGTCCCCCAGGAGTGCGGCGGCCACGCGGACACCCGGGCGGCGGTGCTGTCCATGGCGGACGGGGCCAGTCTGACGCTGGAGATGGCGGAAAAGCCCCTCTTCTTTTCCGCCACCCCCTATACGCCCCAACAGCTGGAGCAGGCCGCCCACCGGGAGGAGCTGCCCAGAAGCGTACGCACGGTTGTCACCGTCTGCGGCGCCATGCGGGGCGTGGGCGGCATCGACTCCTGGCGGACAGACGTGGAAAAGTCCTACCACGTCAGCGGGGAGGAGGACGTCCGCTTCTCCTTCCGAATCAATTTGTAGATTCCTATACTATTCTTCGATTAAAAGCTTACTTCCGCCACCGGGCAAAAATCTAGGAATAGCAGTGGGCTAAGGCTCGCCGGCGTCCAGCGGACGCCGATAGCGATGCTTTCAAGAAAAAGTATAAGAGATGATTGCTTTCGGAAAAAGCGGCGGGACTGGGATTTACTGGCCAGTCCCGCCGCTTTTACTTTTAGAGTTGCTTCAGGAGCCGGTCCCATTTGTCCAGAATGGGTCCCAGCTGAAACTTATCCAATCCTGTGGCTGTCTTTTCCCGAAGCCGCTCCCGCAGGGAGGAGTTTTCGATCAACAGAGAGATTTTTTCCTCCATATCCTCCAGGTCAAAGGGGGGGATCAGGAAGCCGTTGACACCGCTGCGGATCATCTCCGCCGGCCCGTAGGGCACGTCGAAGCAGACACAGGGCGTGCGGCAGGCCAGGGCCTCCAAAAGGCCCATGCCAAAGGACTCCGTTCGGGACGCCTGGACGTACAGGGCGGCGCGGCGGAGATAGTTCGCCACATCCAAAACCGTCCCCGGCAGCAGCAGCCGGTCCTCCAAACCGTACCGGCGGGCGGCCTCCTCCAGCGCGTCCCGGCAGCTGCCCTCCCCCAGAACGAGCCACCTCCATCCGGCGTGCCGGAGCAGAATGGAGGGGGCCAGCCTGGCCAGCAGGTCCGCCCCCTTCACCGGCTCCAGCCGCCCGGCCGTCACCAGGAGGGGCTCCCGCTGCCCGGACCCCCAGGCCGGCAGCTCCGGCGGCAGGGGGTTGTAGATCCACTGGATATTTTTTCGGCGGCCCAGCTTCTCCCGGTAATTTTCCGCATCCCGGGGGGTCAGGGTGACCAGATAGTCGGAGAAGCGGACGGCCAGGCGGGCGGCTATCCTCCGGTAGAGGGTCTGCCGCTCAAAGTCCAGGTGAAAGTGCTCCCAGGACACGATTTTGGTGGGCAGCCCCGCCGCCGCCGGGAGGGACAGGGCGTCCAGCACCAGGTCCACGTCCACCAGCACCGAGACCGCCTCCCTCCGGAGGAAGCGGCGCAGCTTGGGCAGGTAGGTCAGAGCGCCTGGCCCGGGGGGAATCCACCTTCCGCCGCCGCGGAGCACGCGGCGCTCAATGGATGGCAGGAGGGGGAAAAAGGGGGCGGCGTTCTGCTCCACAAGGCTCAGAACCATGACCTGGTATGTTCCGGTCCCCGCCAGGCCGTTGGCGATGAGGGAGGCGGCCCGCTCGGTGCCGCCGCAGCGGGTGATGTCCCCGGAGAAAAAGCAGATTTTTTTCATATGCCTTTCCAAAGGTAGAGGTACCGGTAGCTCGCCCTGGAAATGAGCTTGACCAGGGAGAAGCACCGCGTCCGGAGGAAAAAGAGGAGCAGCCTCCGGGGCAGAACGCCGGTCCTGCCGTTATAGGCCAGGGCCTGCCGGTAGAGCCGGTCCGAGAGCATCTCCCGGCAAAGGCGGCGGTTCTCCCGGCAGGTCCGGGGGCTGTCTGGGTGAAAGATTCCCCGGATGAGGACGGCGGCCATGGAGGCCAGCACGTTTTCATAGAAGGCGTCCTCCGCGGCGGGGAACAATCCCAGCTCCTCCAGCAGGCCCTCCATCTCCCGCTGGAACCGGCGGTCGTCCCGCAGATAGTCCGGCTGAAAGCGGTGGGTGGCGGAGTCCAGGCGCTTTTCCGCGAAGTACACCGGGCGGGGGATGTAGGCGATGGATTCCGCCCGGGCCAGGCAGGCGGTGTTGAACAGCGCGTCCTCGCCGATGGGAATCCCAGGGGAGAAGCGGACCCCCCTGAGCAGGTCACTCCAATAGGCCTTGGCGCAGGGGGAGCGCAGGTGGGCGCGGCTTCCCGGGAACAGGGGCCGCAGGGTCAGAAGGCTCTGGACGAGAGGGAGGATCGCCCCGCCCAGAACCTCGGCGGGCGGACAGGGCGTTCCGGCGTCCGGGAACAGCTCGTCCCCCGGCCGGCGGCGGGGCGGGGCGAAATCAAAGAGCAGAAGGGAGCGTCCCTCCCTGGCCTCCCGGGCGACCAGGCCCAGAAAGTCGGGGGAGACCAGGTCGTCGGCGTCCACAAAGACGATCCACTCCCCCCGGCTGGCGTCGATGCCCCGGTTCCGGGCGGCGGACACCCCCTGGCGCTCCTGGCGGATCCAGCGAATCCGGCTGTCCCGCTGGCAGCAGGCCCGGCAGAGCTCCGGACTGCGGTCCGTGGAGCCGTCGTCCACCAAAAGGAGCTCAAAATCTGGATAACCGGAGCGGAGGATCCAGTCGACGCACCGGCTGAGACGGGCCTCCTCGTTATAAATTGGTACAATAACAGAGATCATCTGGGCCCCCTCTGCCGCTTCTCCTTTCCCCGCCTGAGCCAGGCGGAGCAGCGCAGGCACAGCCGCCGCCACCGGGGATAGAGCCAGACGCCCAGCCAGTTGTGCTCCACAAGCCGCCACAGGGCGTCCTTGAGCAGGACCCAGCGGCTCACGCCGCCCTCCAGCTTCCGCAGCTGCTCCTGAGCGGCCTGGGCCGCCTCCTTCCGCCCGTACTTGATGGAAATCTGATATCTGCGCCGGAGCTTCCAGCAGGCCAGCCGGTCCAGGGATGCCCGGTCCCGGATGGAGCAGATGCCGGCGATGTCGTCAACGAGGTGCTCAAAGTGGAGGTACTTCCGCTCCTCCTGCTCCCGGGTCAGGGGAGTTCTGGAGTGGCTGCCGGGGCGGACGTTGACGCCGTAGAGCTCCTCCGGAAGGGTGGGGCACTTGTGGCGGTACAGGAAGGGCAGCAGCATCTGGAAATTCTGCCCCACGGGGTACTCCGGAATGCGCCGGTCCGGGTAGATCTGGAAAAAGTACCGGGACTCCAGCATGTAGCACCCGCAGCAGACGAAGGTCCTGGACTCCAGGACATCCCAGAAGAGGTCCTCCTTGGTGAGGTCCCCGGTTTTCTCGTCCGCCCGGTCCAGCCGCCGGCCCGTTTCGGCGTCAAAGTAGTAGGAGAGGGACCGCACGCAGTGGTACACCGGGCGCCCCCGCAGAAAGGCCGCCCGTTTTGCTACGGATTCCGGCTCTAGAAAGTCGTCGCTGTCCGGCCAGATGAGAAATTCCCCCCTCACGTAGGGGAGACCCTGATTGATGGCTCCGGCGGCAAACCGGTGGTCCGACCGGACGATCCGGTAGCCGTATCCCCGGGCGGCGAATTTCTCCCGGTAGCTCTCTGCCACCGCCAGGGTGGCGTCGGTGGACCCGTCGTCCACCAGAATCATCTCTATGTCCCGGTAGGTCTGGCCCAGGACGGAGTCCAGCATCCCCGCCAGGTGGGACTCCCCGTTGTACACCGGCGTGACCACGGAGACTCTGCCGGAGACAAATTCCGCTTTTTCTCTCATAGGCCGTCTCCCTCCATATCCCCGGCGTCCTGCTCCCCGGGATTGGCGGAGGAATGGCCGCAGGACAAGAAGTCCTCATAGCGGTCACAGATTTCCTCCACATCCCGGCCGAAGGCCACTGCCTCGCCCCTGTGGAGCCAGAGGACCTTGCTGCACATCTCGCGGACCTGGGCCGGGGAGTGGGACACCAGAACCGTGGCGGCGCCGCGGCGGATGATTTCCCGCATCTTTGCCTCGCTCTTGGCGCGGAAAGCGCCGTCCCCCACGGAGAGCACCTCGTCGAGAATCAGAATGTCCGGCTGTACCAGGGAGGCGATGGAGAAGGCCAGCCGGGACTTCATGCCCGAGGAGAGCTGGCAGAACTGCCAGTCCTGAAAGCGCTCCAGCTCCGCGAAGGAGATGATTTCATCGTAGGCCTTGTCCATAAATTTTCTGGTATAGCCCAGAATCGCGCCCCGGAGGTAGGTGTTCTCCCGGACCGTCATCTCCGCGTCAAAGCCGCTGCCCAGCTCCAGCAGGGCGGCCAGGGAGCCCTCCCGCCTCACCCAGCCCTCCGTGGGCTTCAAAATGCCGGCCACGGCCTTCAGCAGCGTGGATTTTCCCGCGCCGTTGGCGCCGATAATGCCCAGCAGGTCGCCCCGGTCCAGATAAAAGGAGACGCCCCGGTTGGCCCAGAAGGGGGCCTTGCGGTAGCTGCCCTTCAGCCGCCGCAGAATGGATTTTCTCAGGTTGTCGTCATTGAAGTCTCTGACCATATACCGGATGGAGACCTCGTGGGCTTCCAGTATGTGCATATCCGGCCTCCGTCAAACGTAGTACGCCAGCTGGTCGCCGTGCCGCCTGTATACCAGAGCGCCCGCCGCCAGCGCCGCCGCCGCGTAGGCCAGCATGAGAAGGTGGAACGGCGCGGAGGGGACGGCGGCGTCAATCACAACATCCCGGAAGTAGCGGATGGCCAGGTAGACGGGGTTGAGGAGGTACAGGCGCTGTACCTGGGGGCTGTAGCCGTCGATCCGGTAGAAAATGGCGGAGGCGTACAGGAGGAGCTGGCAGAATACAGTCCAGATATATCGGATATCCCGGAAGAATATGTACGCCACCGAGAGCAGCAGGCTGATGCCGAGGCTGAAAACCAGCAGGTACGCGATCGGACACAGCAGCGCGAACAGCCGCGGGGAGAACGAGATGCCGTCCAGGGCGCAGAACAGCAGGAACACGCACAGCGTCAGGGTGAAGTTGATGAGCACCTGTACGCTCCTGGCCAGCAGGAACAGGTATTTGGGCACGCCGGCCTGTCCGAAAATATTGGCGTTGCCCGCGATGGAGAACATGCCGGCGGATGTGGACTCGGTGAAAAAGGAGAAGAGGAGATTGCCGCAGAAGAGGTAGGTGGTGTAGTAGGCCGTGGTCCGTCCGAAGAACTGGGTAAACACCAGGCGCATCACCAGCATGGACAGCATGGGGGAGAGGATGCTCCAGGCCACCCCCAGCAGGTTGTTGGTGTACTTTTTCCGGAAATCCCGCTTGACCAGCTCCTCAAAGAGGAACTGGCGGCGCTTGATCCGGCCAAGCAGCGTCATGCGGTCCGCGCCGCCGGTACGCCGGGCCGGCGGCTCCTCCGGCGGTTCGGGCCGCGCTTCCGGCGGCGGTTCGATCTGAGGGGGCGCTTCCTCCGGCGGCTCCTCCGGCGGTTCGATCTGGGGCGGCTCCTCCGGTGGTTCAATCTGAGGGGACGCCTCCTCTGGTGGTCCGATCTGAGGGGACGGCTCCTCCGGCGGTTCGATCTGGGGAGACTCCTCCGGCGGTTCGATCTGAGGGGGAGACTTTTCCGGCGGCTGGGGCGGCTGAAAGGTGAGCTCCACAAGGCTGGAAAAGGGGGACGCGTACCGCTCCATAAAGCGCGTGCGCCCCTCCGCGGCCGGAGTGGGGCCGGTGAGCCGGGGCTGGAGCAGGTCCTCCCTCTCACAGGAGAACCAGAAGAGCTCCCCTTTGACCTCCTCCCAGATCTCCTCCGCCTTCTCCGTGTGGAGGATGGCCAGGGAGGTCCCCATGCCGTCGTCCGCCTCCGGGCGGACCCGCTCAACGCCCCAGAAGTCGCCAATGGTGAAATCGCTGCTCCGCTCCGTCTTGCAGAAGGGGCAGCTGTGGCAGGCGGGCCGGATGGCGAGATTTTGAAAATACATCCTGCAATAGGGGTCTCTGTAGAGGGACCCCGCGTACTCCGTGCCGCTGATCACATAGGAGAAGCTATGGCCGTTGTCCCGGTTTCGCTTGTCCCGGAAGGAGAAATCCGTCATAGTCCCGCCGTGCCGGCGCTCCAGCTCCTCCACATAGGAGCGCCACAGACCGGGGGAGGGGGCGCCGTAGCACACCAGATCCACCAGGACAAGCCTGGCATAGGGCCGCCCCAGGAAGAGCTGGAGGGCCCGGGCCTGGCATGGGGTTCCGCAGAAGAGCACCCACTCCCCCGCCTCCAGGCGCTCCCCGATCTCCCGGTACATGCCCTCCATGCGGCTCTGGACGTACTTGGTCCGCTTGATGGCGTCCAGGCTCGCCGGCTCCCGGACGGACTTATGGACCACCTCCATGCCCTCCCCATAGGCCGCGCCGCAGACGGAGCCGCGCCGGTCCAGGACGTACCGGGCCAGCACCGGGAAGAGCCCGCCGGAGGAGCTGGCGTTTCGCACGGCGGAGTCCTTCGCCTGCGCGCCGTAGCAGGCCCGGCTCTCCGTATCGGGACCCGGGTCCCGGATGGGGCAGACCTCCTGGCAGCGGCCGCAGTTTGCGCAGAGGGACTCCTGGATTTCCGGGTAGAAGAACCCCTCCCGGTCCTGGACCATCCGGATGGCGCCCGCGGCGCAGGCGTCGGCGCAGGCGCCGCACCCGCAGCAGGCCGCTTTTTCTTCGTAGAGCTTCATAGGAAGTCCTCCCTAGGGTGTGAGGTTGTCCAGCAGAAAGGCCCCGGCGGCCTGGGTGCTCTCCGCGGTCCGCCGCCGCACGGCGCGCCAGTCGATGGGCGCGTCGATGTCCGCTCCCTCCCGGTACAGCCGGTCCTCCAGACCGTGGAGCTGGAGGACGTTCCGGAGCCGCGCGCCCAGGGTGCTGTGGAGGAACACCAGGAACCGCTTCTGGAAGATAATGCTGAAGGCCGCCGCGTGGAAGGAGTTGGTCACCACGTAGTCCGCCCGGTGGATGTACCCGAGAAATTCCGCCGGTCCGGCAGTGTAGTCCACCTGAAACTCCTCCACCGCCGTCCATTTCGTGGATTGCAGCTCCACCACCGGCAGGCCCTTCTCCCGGGAGAGATCTCTGGCGAAGCTCCGGAGCTTCCCGTCCCACTCCGTGGCGTAGAGGAGAATATAGCCCCGCCGGTCCGGCAGGCGCTCCAGCGCCTGCCAGTCCCTCTTTTTGAGGAAGAAAACCGGGTCCGGCACCGCGGAGACCGGCCTGCCATAGAGCCGCTCCACATAGGGGACCGCCGGCTCCTCCCGGAGGGAGACGGCGTCCACGCTTCGAAGCAGCTTCGCGAAGGCCCCGTCATACTGGGCGGGCAGGGAGGCCTTGCCGAAGCTGGCCGCGTAGGCCACCACCTTCTGCTTCCGGCGGCTCTTGAAGGCGCCGAAGTACACGGGACGCAGCCCCATGGTGATATCCGGATTCCAGATCTGGTCGCTGCCCACCACGTAGTACCGGTAGGGGTGCCAGCGCAGCTGCCAGCGGAAGAGGGCCCTGCGCTGGTCCTTTCCGGCTAAGTACGTCTCCCGGAACCGGCGCATGTTTTTCCGCTGCCGGGAGAAATCCTCTCCCATGGCCCGGTGGCGCTTCCAGCCCCGCCATGCGTAGCCCAGGCGCTGGACGAGCCAGTTTTTCCCCTGAAAGGGGGCGTAGGGGACGCGCCAGTGGCGGCCCGTCAGAAAGGGGGGCTCGTAGCGGACGATATCCGCTTTCACGCCCCGGCGGCAGAGGAACGCCTTCAGGCCGTAGGCCTGGAGCATGGCGCCGAAGTTGTCGGAGCAGTGGAAGGTCAAAATGCCGGTGTCCGTGTCGGGCCGCACGAGGCGCATGCAGCGCCACAGCTTCCACCGGAGCCACCGGATGGGCTTCGGCAGCACCCGGCGGGGCCTTTTCCGGCGGTACTTTTTCCCCGGCGGCGTTTTTTTCCTTGGCGGCGTTTTTTTCCACCAGCGGCGCTGTGACGGCTTGTGCTCCAGCGCCCACAGGTAGAGGGGGTGGCAGAAAAAGCAGAGCATAAAGAGCTTGCGCCTGTAGGGGGAAATCTGCCGGAACAGGGGGTGGCGCATCTCGGCGAGGGCGGCCTGCCGGACCGCCCGGGCCGATCTCGCCGCCTGGGGGCCCGTTGCCGCTCTATATTTTTTATACCGATCTGCAAAATCCCAAAACATTCTTTCCTGCCACGCCAGGGCTGTGGAGAGATCGTCCCGCCGGCAGGCGTCGTCCCGGATCAGGGAGTAGGCGGCGAAGCTCTCCCTGGAGACAGACCGGGTGAGGCTGTCTGGGAGAATTCGGTAGTAGTAGAGACTCTGGGGGAGATGGACCATCCGGGGCCGCCGCTGGGTCAGATGGTACAGCAGCAGGGTGTCCTCACCCCGGGAGAGCGTCTCATCAAACCGCAGGCCGCCCAGAAAGTCCCGCCGGATGAGCTTTCCTCCAATGCCGGCCAGCCCGCGGTGGGTGTTGCCACATTCCTCCGGCGCGATCACTATCGGCTCCGTTTGAGGGAGCTCCTCCGGCTGGAGGAGCAGCTCCGCCAGCTGCCCGCTCTCGGCCCGCAGCAGGTCGCAGAACCCCAGCTCCGCCCCGCAGGCCTCCAGCTCCCGGAGCAGCGTCTCCAGGAGCTGGGGGTGGATGGCGTCGTCGCTGTCCAGAAAAAATACGTACTCCCCGGCGGCCTCCTCCAGCCCCCGGTTCCTGGCTGCAGAGACGCCCCGGTTCTCCTGGTGAACGATTCGCACCCGGCCATCCCCGGCGCATAGGGCCTCGCATAGGGCCAGAGTTCCGTCTGCGGACCCGTCGTCAACAGCCAGAATTTCCCAGTCCTGCCAGCTCTGGCAAAAGACCGACCCCAGGCACTCCTCCAGATAGGACTCCGCGTTGTACATGGGAATAATGACGGATATTTTTATCATAAAATCCTGCTTTCTCTCCATAAACAGCGCCTTTGGCGGGCAGGGTATCCTTGGACATATTATCAGGTATTCTGAAATATTATCAGCTGTTCTTATAAAATATCAGCTATTCTTGTATAAGTTTATCATAATACAAATCAAAGGCGATTGCAACCCCATTTTCCTGGCGGGGCTCTGCCGCCGGGCCCCGATGCCCCGGCCCGAAACTTTTTTCTGATTTGCTATAGCAATCCGGCCCGGAGTGTCGTATAATAAACGAACTGCGTATGATACAAAGGAGAGAACCCATGTCTGAAGAGAAGAGAGCTTTTGGCTACATCTGTCCCGACTGCGGCAAGCCGGTGTACGCCGAGCGTACCCCCTTTGCCCTCAGCGCGGCGGCGGTGGGGGTGGTGTGCGCCTGCGGCCATGGGGAGCTGACGGCGGAGCCGGAGGGCGGGTACTACCGGCTCACCGTGCCCTGCGGCGTCTGCGGCGGGGAGCACCGGGCCCAGGCGCCTGCGGAAAAGCTGCTCCGGGGCGGCGGCGTGGGGCTGGCCTGCCCCAAGACCCGGCAGCTGTGCTGCTACATCGGGGAGCCGGACCGGGTGCGCTCCGCCCTCCGGGAGCTGGAGATCGCGGTGGAAAAGAAGGGGGAGGAGGGCGTCTTTCTGGACGACGTGGTGATGTACGAGGTGCTCTCCGAGCTGCGGGACATCATCGCCCGGGGCGGCGTCTCCTGCACCTGCGGGTCCGGAGCGTGCGCGGTGGAGGTCCACGGCGCGGCGGTGGAGCTGGTGTGCCGGTCCTGCGGCGGGCGGCTGCGCCTGCCGGCAGCCACGGACGAGGACCTGGACCGGCTGTGCTGCCAGTACCGGCTGACCATCCGGGGACAGAAGTGACATGCTGAGCGCGTGTTTCGCCCTCTTTCTCGTGATGGTGGGGGTATGCTTGGCGCTGGGCCAGTCGGTGGCCTGGGCGCTGCTGGGCGGTCTGGCGCTGTTCTGGCTTCTGGGGCGGAGACGGGGCTTCTCCCACCGGGCGCTGTGGTCCATGGCCTGGGAAAAGTGCAGAAAATCCCTCATTGTCGTGACAGTGATCGCCCTCATCGGCGTCATCACCGGGCTCTGGCGGGCCAGCGGCACCATTGCCTACTGCATCGTGAAGGGCGTGGAGCTGGTGACGCCCAGGCTCTTTCTGGCAGTGTGCTTTCTCCTGTGCGCCGCCCTCAGCTATGTGCTGGGCACCTCCTACGGCGTCAGCAGCACCATGGGCGTGATCCTCATGGCCCTGGCCCGGTCCGGCGGGGTGGACCCCACGGTGACCGCCGGCGTCATCCTCTCCGGGGTGTACTTCGGTGACCGGTGCTCCCCGGCCTCCTCGGCGGCCAGTCTGGTGGCGGCGGTGACGGATACGGATCTCTACCGCAATGTCCGCCAGATGCTGCGCACGGCCCTGCTGCCAACGGCGCTGACCCTGGCCGCCTACCTGCTTCTGAGCTTCCGCCACCCCATCACCGGGGTGGACGCCGGGGCCCTGGCGGCTCTGACGGACCGCTTCGCCGTCAGCTGGACGGCCCTGCTGCCGGCGGCGGTGATGTTCCTGCTGCCCCTTCTGCGGGTCCCCATCAAGCTGGCCATGGGGGCCAGCATCGCGGTGGCGGCGGCAGTGGCCATGGCGGTGCAGGGCTTCTCCCTGCCGGAGCTGGCGGAGCTGGCCTGGCGGGGCTACCACCCGGAGGACCCGGAGCTGGCCGCGGTGCTCTCCGGCGGCGGCGTGACCAGCATGGCGGTGAGCTACGTGATCGTCCTTCTCACAGGGCTCTGCTCCGGCATCCTGGAGGGGACCGGCTGTCTGGAGCCCCTCAGCGGCAGGGCGGAGGCCCTGGCGGGGCGGATCGGCCGGTTTCCCGCCATGATCGCGGTCTCCACCCTCTGCGCCGCGGTGCTGTGCAACCAGGCGGTGACCAGCATGATGGGGGAGCAGCTGCTGGGTCGGGCCTACGCCGACCGGGAGGAGCTGGCCATGGACATCGAGAACTCCGGCATCCTCATCGCGGGGCTCATCCCCTGGTCCATCGCGTGCAGCATCCCCCTGGCCATGCTGGGCGCGGACGGGAGGGCCATCCCTTACGCGCTGCTGCTGTGGCTGATCCCCCTGTGCTACCTGTTCACCAAGGGATGGTACTACCCTCTGTCCGACCGTACGAAATAATGAGGTACCAGATATGATCCGATTTTTGTCCCGGCATTTCATCCGGGACTGTGACAATGTAAGCGACCCAGCCGTGCGGCGGGCCTACGGCGTGCTGTGCGGCTGCGTGGGCATTGCCCTGAATCTGCTGCTGTGCGCAGGCAAGCTCCTGGCGGGAGTCCTCAGCGGGTCCATCGCCATCACTGCCGACGCCTTCAACAACCTCTCCGACGCCGGGTCCTCCGTGGTGACCCTCCTGGGGTTCAAGCTGGCGGCCCAGGCCCCGGACCGGGACCACCCCTTTGGTCACGGCCGGATGGAGTACGTCTCCGGCCTGGTGGTCTCTATGGTGATCGTGCTCATGGGCGTGGAGCTGGGAAAGACCTCCGTGGAGAAGATCCTCCACCCGGAGAGCGTGGCCTTCAGCCCCCTTGCCGCCGGCATTCTGGCGGCCTCCATCTGCGTCAAGCTGTATATGGCCTGCTACAACCGCTCCGTGGGCCGGCGCATCGGCTCCGCCGCCATGGCGGCTACGGCCGTGGACAGCCTCAGCGACAGCCTGGCCACGGCGGCGGTGCTGCTGGGGATCCTGGCCAACCGGTTCTGGAACGTGCAGATCGATGGATGGTGCGGCGCGCTGGTGGCTCTCTTCATTCTTTGGTCCGGCGTCAGCGCCGCCAGGGAGACCATCGGCCCCCTCCTGGGCCAGCCCCCCTCGGCGGAGTTCGTGGGGAGGGTGCGGGAGGTGGTCCTCTCCCGCCCGGAGATCCTGGGCATCCACGACCTCATTGTCCACGACTACGGGCCGGGCCGGAGGATTCTCTCCCTCCACGCGGAGGTGCCGGCCAGCGGGGACATTCTGGCCCTCCACGACGTGGTGGACCAGACGGAGCGGGAGCTGAGCGAGACCATGGGCTGCCTCGCCACCATCCATATGGACCCGGTGGTGACGGATGACGGCCTCACCGCGGAGACCCGGGAGCGGGTGGCCGCCATCGTGCGGCTCATCGACCCGGGCATCTCCATCCACGACTTCCGCATGGTCCCCGGCCCCACCCACACCAAGGTGATCTTTGACGCGGAGGTGCCCTACCAGTGCCCCCTGCCGGACCAGGAGCTGCGCCGCCGGATTCAGGACGGCGTTCAGGCCCTGGACGGCAGTTGGTCCGCCGTGGTGGAGGTGGAGAAGAGCTATATTTAGAGAAAAAGAGGAGTCCGGCAGTCGCCGGGCTCCTTTTATGTCAAAAACGAGTAAAAGCTGGGCTCTGCCCAAACCAGGCAGGGGCGCTGCCCCTGCACCCCGCCGCCCTTGCGGGGCCCGTCATTGCCGGCCTTGCCGTCAACGACCGGGCCGGCCCTAAACTTTATTATATATCATACTATTCTCCAGTTAGAAGCGTACAAACGTCATCGGGCGGAAATCCTGGAGTAGCAACGGCTTTAGGCTCAAATTAAAGTTCTTTTTGATACTTTTTTTTAAGAAAAACTATCAGCTTCCCTTATTTGTTTCTCCGCCGTCCTCCAGATACCGGGGCAGAAATCCGGCCAGGCACTGGGCGATATAGGAGACGTTAGACACCTCCAGCACGGTATCCCGCCTGGTGCCCAGACGGGGAATGTAGTAGCCCAGGCCCTCCAGGCGGCGGCAGGCGCACACCGCCACATTTCGCTTAAAGCGCCGGTGGTCCGAGGGGTAGTAGTGGAGCCCCTTGGCCAGGAGGTGGGGGTGGACCTGCTCCGTGTCCGGGAAGGACTGCTCCAGGTCCTCCAGCAGCGCCCCGTCCCAGCGGCTAAGCTTGGAGGGCATGAGCAGCAGGTGCTGCCCGTCGCCCACGCAGTCCAGGTTAATGAAGAGGGCCTTTTCCGCCCGGTCCGGGTGCTTTTTCCGGAAGGCGGCGGCGCCCAGAAGGCCGCGGGCATTGTTGTCCAGAAACACCAGGCACACCCGCTTGTCATAGGAGGCGGCCTTGGCGGCGGCCAGCAGGGCCAGCACACCGGAGGTGTTGGAGTTGGCGTTGCTGCGGTTGGCGGGGCCAAAGGCGGCGGCCCACAGGGCCGCCAGGGCCAGCACCAGGAACAGCGGCAGCATCAGCTCCGGCAGGTTCAGGGGGAAGCACACCGCCAGGGCCAGCAGGAAAGCCGCCGCCGCCAGAGCCGCGGCTGCGGTGATGTGGTAGAGCGCGTGGGCCAAAATGTTGGTGGGGGAGACGAAGTTGGGGACCGGAGATCGGGCGGCGGTGTCGTAGTGGGCGCAGAGGAACACCCGGGCCCGGTCCGGGTCTCCGGCCACCACGTTGACGCTGCCGTTGAATTTGCCGTAGGTCTCCTCCTGGGCCCGCCAGCCGGAGCGCCTCAGCTCCCCCATGAGCCACGCGCGAAGCTCCCTCTTCTGGGCCGGCGACTTTCGCACCGGGTGGACGGTGAGCAGATAGGTTTTCAGCCGTTGGATATTCTCCATATCACGCGGCGTCCCTTCCGGTGATGAGCCGCCCCGCCAGGGGGAGGGTCTCGATCCAGTCGCAGACAATGTGCCAGTCCGGCAGGCGGTGGGTCCGCCGCTGGGCGTAGATGTTCTTCAGGCAGCGATAGTTGGTGGTCATTGCCGCCATGAGCTCAAAGCCGGAGGGGAGGTTGTAGAGGAGCGTCAGATAGGCCTCCCGCTTCTCCTCGGGGCAGGACTCAGCGTCGATGCGGTTGTAGGCCGCCTGGGCCTCCTCCGCCGCTTGGAGGGCCTCCGGCTCCACGAACCGGTTGCAGCAGGCGGCGATGGGAAAGAGGGAGGCCCGGTGCATGGAGCTCATGGAGGAGATGAAGTTCAAAAAGGTGTAGCGCTCCGCCTCCACCCAGGCCTTGTTGGAGAGGGTGAGGTCGAAATTCACCACAATGCCGGTGAGGAACTGGTCGTGCCCGCCGCCTTTGGCGCTGGCCAGGCTGACGGCCCGGCGGATGTGGGGGTTGGTGAAGTCGCCGGAGCGGACGCAGGCGCGGATCTCCTCCACGCCATCGAGAAATTCCTGCCGGGTGGGGGCCTCGGCCAGCATGGGGTAGCCGCTGCGGTAGATGCTGCTCTCCAGGCCGAAAACCTCGGCGTTTGTAATTTGAGCCATTGGGGCCTCCTTCTTATCTTTTAAGTGTAAAACGCAGGGTAGTGCCTATCTGCACGGAAGCTCCGGGGCTCGCGCCGCCCCCGTGGGCCGCCGCAGGCGGCCAGCGGGGGGCGCTTAGTCCCCGGACCCGCCTCAAAGCCCCTTCTTGTATGCCTCCGCGGCGGCGATGAGCTCCTCCGCCCCGGCCAGCATGGCGGCGGTAGGCCGCTCTCCCCCGGTGAGGCGGGCCAGCTCCTGGCAGCGCTGCTCCCGGCTGAGGGGGAGGACCTGAGTGAAGGTCCGGCCGTCCCGCTCTCCCTTCTCCACGCAGAAGTGGACGTCCGCCATGGCGGCCAGCTGGGGCAGGTGGGTGACGCACAGGACCTGCTTGCGGCGGCTGACCTGGGCCAGCTTGACGGCCACCTTCTGGGCGGCCCGGCCGCTGACGCCGGTGTCCACCTCGTCAAAGACCAGGGTGCCGATGGCCTCATTCTCTGCCAGCACATTTTTCATGGCCAGCATGATCCGGGCCAGCTCGCCGCCGGAGGCCACCTTGCTGATGGGCCGCAGCTCCTCGCCCACGTTGGCGCTCATGAGAAAGCGGATCTGGTCCATGCCGGAGGCGTCCAGCTCCTTTTGGTCAAAGCGGATGGAGAAGCGGACCTTGGGCATGTCCAGCTGCCGGAGCTCCTCCTGGATGCGCGCCTCCAGCCGCTCCGCGGCGGCCTTCCGCGCCTGGGAGAGGGCTTCGGCGGCCTTTTCCGCCTGACCCTGGAGCTTCCCCAGCTCTTTTTCCAGCCGCGCCGCCGTGTCGGCGGCAAAGGTGATGGCCTCCAGCTCCTCCCGGCGCTTCTCCAGGTAGTCCAGCATGTCCTCCACCGTGGGGCCGTACTTCTTTTTTAAGCGGTAGAGCAGGTCCGCCCGGCTCTCCAGCTCGTCCAGCTCCTGGGGGCTGAAGTCAAAGGAGGCCTGGAGATCCCGCAGGGTCTCGGCCACGTCGTAGGCCTCGGAGGAGAGGCTCTCCAGCCGGTCGGAGAGCTGGGCGAACTGGTCGTCCAGGTGTCTGGCCCCGGAGAGGGAGGCGCAGGCCTCCTGGAGACCGGACACCGCGCCGCCCCCCTCGTCGCCCCCGCTGAGGCTCCAGAGGGCCCCCTGGAGGGCGGACATAAATTTCTCGCTGTTGCGCAGAAGGTTGCGCCGCTGCTGGAGCTCCTCCTCCTCGCCGGGCTTCAGCTGGGCCCGCTCCAGCTCCTCGATCTGGAAATTGAGGCTGTCCAGCCGCCGCTCCTTCTCCGCTTCGTCCATCTCCAGGGAGCGGAGCTTTTTCCGGGCGGACTCCATGGCCTCGTAGCGCTCCCGGTAGCCGGCCAGCTCCCGGTCCACCTGGCCGAAGCTGTCCAGGTAGGCGCCGTGGAGCTCCTCGTCCAGGAGCTGCTGGCCGTCGTGCTGGCCGTGGATGTTCAGCAGGGCGCCGCCCACCCTGCGCAGCTGGGCCACGGTGACGGGCCGGCCCCCGGCCCGGCAGACGTTTTTGCCGTCGGCGGAGATCTCACGCTGGAGCAGCAGCTCCCCGTCCTCGGCGGCCAGGCCGCACTCCGCCAGAACCGGCAGGTCCTCCGGCACGCCGGAGAAGAGGGCGCTGACAAAGGCCTTGGCGGCCCCGGTGCGGATGAGGTCCCGGCTGGTCCGCTGGCCCAGCACCGCGCCCATGGCGTCGATCACAATACTCTTGCCCGCGCCGGTCTCGCCGGTGAGGGCGTTGAAGCCGCTGTCAAAGGTGATGTCCGCCTGGTCGATGACGGCGATATTCTCAATGTGAAGCAGCTGCAGCATGGCGGCCTCCTTCGGGACGCTGGGGCGTCCGGTTATTTGAGCATCTCGTGGGCTTCCCGGCAGAAGCTCTTGGCGGAATCCGCGTCCCGCATCACCAGCAGGGCGGTGTCGTCTCCGGCCAGGCTCCCCACCATATAGGGGATGTTCATGGCGTCCACAGCGGCGGCGGCGGCGTTGGCCAGGCCCGCCATGGTCTTGATGACCACGATATTCTGGGCGTGGTCGATGCTGAGAACGCTCTCCCGGAAGATGGCGCGCAGCTTGTCCGCGATATTGAGGCTGGTTCGCTGGCTGGAGGCCGTGTAGCGGTAGCGGCCCTGACCCACAGGCTCCTTGATGAGGTGCATCTGCTTGATATCTCGGGAGATGGTGGCCTGGGTGCAGGTAATGCCCTGCTCCTGAAGGCGTATTTGCAGCTGCTCCTGGGTGTCGATGGGCTCCCGTTCGATGATCTCCAGAATTTTGGCCTGCCGGTCATTTTTCATAGCCGATACCTCCTGTCATTTTGGTACGCAGAATCTCATAGATGCTCCGGTCCGTCAGCCGCAGCAGCTCCGTCTCATAGCGGGAGCGGCAGATGCGCACCTTGTCGCCATAGCGCAGGGCGAAGGCCTTACCGCCGTCCACGGAGAGATAGACCTGCTTGCGGCTCTCCACCGGGGAGACGGCCACCGTGCCGGCGGCGGAGAGCACGAAGGATTTGGCAAAGACGGTGTGGGCGCAGATGGGGCTGATGACGAAGTTCTGGGCCGTGGGCTCCACGATGGGCCCCCCGGCGGAGAGGGAGTAGCCGGTGGATCCGGTGGGGGTGGCCACCACCACGCCGTCCCCGGCAAAGACCCCCAGACGCTCCTCCCCGGCGGACACCTGGAGGCGCACCACCCGGGCGATGGCCCCCTTGGTGACCACCGCGTCGTTGAGGGCGCCGCTGGTGTAGACGGTGCGGCCCTCCCGGACCACGGCCACGTCCAGCATCATCCGCTTCTCCCGGCGGAAACGGCCGCCGGCCAGATTTTTCAGCAGAGCCAGCTCCCCCGCCTCCAGGTCGGACATGAAGCCCAGGCTCCCCAGGTTCACCCCCAGCACCGGCACGCCCCGCATGGACGCCGCCCGGGCCAGGTGGAGGATGGTGCCGTCGCCGCCGAAGGCCACCACCAGGTCGCTGGAGCGCAGCTCCTGCTGGAGGGGACGGCAGGTCACGCCGAACTGGCCCTCCCCGCCCTCCGGCTTGAAGGGCAGGCAGTAGACCGTCTCCAGCCCCGCGCTGCGGAGGATGCCATCCGCCTCCTTGGCGGCGGCGAGCCCCTTGTCCCGGTAGGGGTTGGGGCACAGTATCACTCGCTTCATCGTTCCTCCGTAGAGTAATCTACTGCAAAGAGTCGCTGAACGCCTTCAGCTCCCGTTTCTTTTCTGCGGAAAGGGCGTTGAACTCGGTCTGGGAAACCGCGCCCTCCAGCGCATACAAATGCACCAGGCAAGCCCTCGGATACGCCTTTTTAAGCCGCGCAAAGGCCCGCTTGGAGCCCAGGGCCAGCAGCTCCTCCGCCGAACGTATCCCGACAGAGTTCAGCTTCCCTGCCATCTCCCGGCCAATATTCATCATGGACATCAGCTCCGCCATATGGTCATTCCCTCCGCTCCAGCGCCCCGTGGGACTCCTCCACCAGGCTGTCCAGATCAAAGGTAGTTTTCCCAGTCCCGCCCTTTTCCAGCCAGCCCAGGTACTCAATATTCCCCTCCGGCCCCCGGACGGGGGAGAAGGAGAGGTCCCGGACGGCAAAGCCGCTGCCCCGGGCGTGGGAGAGGAACCGCTCCAGCACCTCCCGGTGGACCGCCGGGTCCCGGACTACGCCGTTTTTGCCCACCTTCTCCCGGCCCGCCTCGAACTGGGGCTTGATGAGGGAGACCGTCTGGCCCCCCTCCCGCAGCACCCCGGCCACGGCGGGGAGGATGAGGCCCAGGGAGATGAAGCTCACATCCACGCTGGCGAAGTCCGGCTCCTCCGGGACCTGCTCGTGGGTGAGGTAGCGGGCGTTGGTCCGCTCCAGGCACACCACCCGGCTGTCGCTGCGCAGCTTCCAGGCCAGCTGGCCGTAGCCCACGTCCACGGCGTAGACCCTGGCGGCCCCGTTTTGCAGCATGCAGTCGGTGAACCCCCCGGTGGAGGCCCCCACGTCCATGCACACCCGGCCCGTGAGCGAAATGGGCCAGATAGCTAGGGCCTTCTCCAGCTTCAGCCCGCCCCGGCTCACGTACCGCAGGGCGCTGCCCCGGACCTCCACGACGGCCTCCGCCGCCACCGGCGCGCCGGGCTTGTCCAGGCGCCGGCCGTCCACGAACACCAGGCCGCTCATAATGGTGGCCTGGGCCTTCTGGCGGCTCTCCTGGAGGCCCCGCTCCACCAGGAGAACATCCAGACGCATTTTTTTGCTCATCCCGCCGCCTCCGCGATCTCCGCCTCCAGGTTCTGGTAGAACCTGGCCAGATGGACCCCGTCCACCAGGGCGTGGTGGCAGAGCGCAGACACCGGCAGCAGGACTTTGTCTCCCTGGGAGAAGTATTTTCCCCAGGAGATGCGGGGATGGGAGTCCGCCGGCATAGGCACGGGCTGGACCAGGGCGGTGTAGGAGATCCAGGGCAGGGAGGAGACGAAGAATTTGTCCAGCACCTCCGCCGGGTCCTCGGCGATGCTCCGCCGGGCCTTGGCCTCCTCCTGGGCCAGCTTCCCTCGGGCCAGATACGCCTCCAGGGGAAGCGTGTCGTCCTCCAGGGTGCAGTAGCAGAAGGTGCCGTCCTCCAGGGCCACGGTGTGGGAGGTGCGGCAGCGGTCAAACTCCACCACCGCGCCGTCCAGGATCCGCTGCCGGAGCTCCGGCACGCCGTTGGCCGCCCGGGAGGCGCACCGGCACACCGTGAGGAAGAAGGGGAGCCGCTCCGCCTTGATCCGGCGCAGTAGGGCGGTGAGATCCACGTTCACCGTCAGCCCCACGTAGGGGTAGGCCAGGCCGCTGAAGTAGGCGAAGTGGTCCCGCCGCGGGGATTGGGTCATATCCAGAACTCGATAGGACATAGCAGCCGTCCTTTCTGTAAAAAAGAGCTTCTTTTCAGGGGAGCATCCCCAGAACCGCGTCTATGACGGCCTGGGCGTCCAGCCCCAGCTGGCGGCGCAGCTCCGGGATGGAACCCTGAGGGGCGAAGCGGCCCTTCAGATTTTTCAGTGCCAGGGACCGGGGGGACGCGCCCGCCTGGGCCAGGACCGCGGCCAGCTGCTGGCCCACGCTTCCGGCCTCCCGGCAGTCCTCCAGCACCAAAAGCCGCCCCGTGCGCTCCACGCTCTCCAGCACCGGAGCGCTGCTTAGCGGCGCGATGCGGTTGAGCTTGATCACCTCCGCCTGGACACCCCGGTCCGCCAGGGCCGCCGCCGCCGTGAGCAGCTCGTCGGTGAGGGTGCCGTAGGAGACCAAGGTGACATCGCTCCCCTGGCGGAGGAGGACGGCCCCCGCCCCGGTCCAGGGGGGGTAGGCGCGGCCCTCGCCGCCCCGGGGGTAGCGGATGGCCACGGGGCCCGCCATAGAGAGGGCCGCCCGGAGCATGCTCCGCAGCTCCGCAAAGCAGGCCGGACAGAGCACCGTCATACCGGGAATTTGGGTGAGAAAGCACACGTCCTGGCTGCCGTGGTGGGTGGGGCCGTCGGGCCCCACCAGGCCAGCCCGGTCCACGGCCAGCACCACGTGGAGGTTTTGCAGGGCCGCGTCGTGGAGGAGCATGTCAAAGCCTCGCTGCAAAAAGCTGGAGTAGACCGCAAAGACGGGGATAAGTCCCTGCTTGGCCATGCCCGCAGCCATGGACACGGCGTGGCCCTCGGCGATGCCCACGTCAAAAAAACGCTTGGGCCAGGCGGCGGCAAACTCCTGGAGGCCGGTGCCCTCGGCCATGGCGGCGGTGATGGCGCAGATGCGCTTGTTGAGCCCCGCCAGCTCCACCAGCTCGTGGCCAAACACATAGGAGAAATCCACCTTCTGCCGGGAGACCGGCCCCACCTTGGGATCAAAGGGGGCCACGCCGTGGCTGCGCTCCGGCTGGCGGGCGGCGGGGAGGTACCCCTGGCCCTTCACCGTGCGCACGTGGAGCAGCACCGGGCAGGCCATGGCCTTGGCCCAGGAGAGGGTGGTGCAAAGCTGGTCCAGGTTGTGGCCGTCCACCGGCCCCAGGTAGGTAAAGCCCATGTCCTCAAAGAGGGAGCAGGGATAGATGGTCCGCTTGACGCCGCTCTTGATGCGGTGGTTGAAGCGGTAGAGGACCTTTCCGCCGGGCAGGTGGTCCATGGCGGCCCGGTAGCCCTTTTTGAACTGGTAGTACCCCGGACGGACCCTGAGACGGCTCAGGTGGGCGGCCACGCCCCCCACGTTGGGGTCGATGGACATGCCGTTGTCGTTGAGGATCACCACCAGCGGCTCCCGGGAGGCGCCGGCGTCGTTGAGGCCCTCATAGGCCAGGCCCCCGGTGAGGGCGCCGTCGCCGATGAGGGCGAGGACGCTGTAGTCCTGGCCCAGCAGGGTCCTGGCCCGGGCCATGCCCAGGGCTACGGACACGGAGTTGGAGGCGTGGCCGGCGATAAAGGCGTCGTGGATGCTCTCGTCCGGCCGGGGAAAGCCCCCCAGCCCCCCCAGCTGCCGCAGGGTGGAGAAGAGCTCCCGCCGTCCGGTGAGAGCCTTGTGGACATAGCACTGGTGGCCCACATCAAAAACCAGCCGGTCCCGGCTGGTGTCACAGCAGCGGTGGATGGCCACGGTCAGCTCCACCGCCCCCAGATTGGAGGCAAGGTGCCCGCCGGTGCGGGCGATGCTTTCCACCAGAAAATGCCGCAGCTCGCCGCACAGGGCGGTGAGCTCCGGACCGGTCAGCTTTTTTACGTCCGCAGGGGACGAGACGCGCTCCAAGATCAAGGGGCAGATCACCTCTTCTTCCGGCTGGAAAACAGATGCAGAAACCGGCCCACCAGATGGAGGACCGTGGTGCTTCGCTCAATGGCAAAGGCCTTGCCCAGGGCCTTCCCGCCGATGGTCAGGCCGGAGACAAGGGCCGTTACGGCCAGGGAGATGGCGGAGGAGCGGATGGAGACGACGCTTTGCAGATGGACCACGATGACGGCGGCGGTGGTACCGCTGATGATGCCGCAGATGTCGCCCACCACGTCGTTGCAGAAGCTGGAGACCTTGCTGGCCCTGCGGATGAGGGAGAGGGCCTCCCTCGCGCCGGGGATCTTCCGGGCGGCCATGGAGTGGAAGGGGCGTACGTCGGCGGCGGTGACGGCCACGCCGATGATATCAAAGACAATGCCCAGCAGGATGAACGCCAGCAGCACCGCGCAGGCGGCGGCCAGGCCCGCACCGTCCAGCGCCTCGCCGGAGGCGAAGCTCAGCGCCCCCGAGAGGGCCACGGAGATAAAAAAAACCTGGATCGCCCAGCGGCCTCCGCCGCTCTTTCGTTCTCCCTTGCCCTTTTTCTTACTGTCGCCTGTGTCCAAGCAGTGATCGCCTCTCTTTATCCTTTTAAATTTATGTAGTGCGCCATATACTTTGACGGCGGCGCTCTGCGCCGCCTGTCTCAAGTCAATAAAATACCAAACGCCGGCAGCAGATAAAGTAAATCTTACGGCTTAGGTACGGGTTGGATTTCCCCGGAGCGCACCTCCCGTTGCCGGTCAGGCGGTTTCCCTTTCAGCGATCCGGCGCGGCGTCGCCCTCCGCGCGACCCGACTGCCACTTAGTCCGCACTGTAATCCTTTATCTGCCCAGTGACGACAGCCTAGGTGTTTTCCACCGCAGTCGAACCGTTTCTTAGCCTCTTTTGCAGCCAGGGTTTCAAGGAGCAATAGCAACCGCTCCCTGGCCGGGGAGCCGCTGGGTGTTCTCCTATCCGCCATGCCCACGCAAGGCAGGCTACATCTGCACACAGCGTTCACGGCTCATGGCCGGGTAGCACCGCAATACAGGTTTCTACCCTGAGTCGTACGTGGGTCGCAGTACCGCAGGGGCGTACGCCCACGCACAAAAACAGGCCTCCACAGACGCAGGGTCGGCTTCCTCATGCCATTGGGGAACGCCCTACGCCCGCAAGCGCGGGGAGTCCGCGCTTCCCTCCCAGCACCCACCCCAAACTGGGCGTAAGAAGCAGGCACCAGGGGTTTCACAGCTATGCCCTTTAAAGGATTTTTAGGCCCTTCTTCGGAAACGGCAGATCTGACTAGGATACTGCGCCGTCGTTTGGCGAGAACAGTATACCATATTCCGCCGGATCATTCAAGAGAATATACAAAAATTTTTGTATATTTACAGATTATTAACAATAAAGGGAGGCGCCGCTCCCGCCTCTACGCCATCTTCCGCCAGAGAATTGTGGCGATCTCCGCCCGGGTACAGACCCGATCCGGGGAGAAGGCGGCGTCGCTGTCGCCGGTGATAACGCCCTGGTCCACGGCCCAGCCCACCGCCTGGGCATAGGAGGCGTCCGCCGGCACGTCCTCAAAGCTGGCGGAGCCGATGGGGACGGATCCGTTGGCCCGCCAAAGCAACTCCACCGCCTCCGATCGGGTGCAGGGCGTCTGGGGGGCCAGCTCTCCGGCGGATACCATGCCCTTCTCATAGGCCCACAGGGCGGCCCTGTAGAAGTAGTCCGCCTCGGTTACGTCGGTAAAGGGATTGCCGCCCATGGGCTCCGGCGCGTCGAAGGCCCGCCAGAGGAAGGTGAGGATCTGCCCTCTGGTACAGGGCGCACCGGGGGAGAAGGTGGTGTCGCTGGCGCCCTTGGTGATGCCGCAGGCCACCGCCCAGAGCACGCTCTCGCAGAAGTAGTCGCTTCGCCTGACGTCGGTGAAGGGGCCGGCCTGGTCGGAGACAGAGGAGGCGGGCAGATCCCGGACGTGGGAGACGTCGCCGATAATCTGGACGGGCCGCAGGGCGCTCTCCCTGGAGCCGGTGCCCAGCTGGCCGTAGTAGTTCCCGCCCCAGGCCCAGAGGGAGCCGTCGGTCCGCAGGACGGCCAGGCAGTTCTGGTCCCCGGCGGCGGCGCGCACGCCCTCCAGCGCCCGCACCGGGGCGAGGGCGTTCTCCGTGGAGCCGTCGCCCAGCTGGCCGTAGACATTCCAGCCCCAGGTCCAGAGGGCGCCGTCGTCCAGAATAGCGGCGCACCAGTCCCGGTCCCCGGCCACGGCGGCCACGCCGCTGAGGATCTGCACCGGCGAATTGGCGCTCTCCGTGGAGCCGTCGCCCAGCTGGCCGTAGCGGTTCCAGCCCCAGGTCCAGAGGGTGCCGTCTTTCTTGATGGCCGCGGTGCGGCTCCAGCCCAGGTCCACGGCGGCCACCTCCTCCATCACCTGCACCGGGTAGAGGGCCTCCTCGTTGGTTCCGGTGCCCAGCTGGCCGAAGTAGTTGCTGCCCCACATCCAGAGGGAGCCGTCTTTTTTGATGGCGGCGGCGTGGTTGGCCCCGACGGAGACGCTGGAGACATTCTCCAGCACCCGCACCGGCTCGCTTTGAAAGTAGATGGGGGAGTCGGAGTCCTCCGGCAGGCGGGAGGAGTCCCACTCGCCGCCGTTGCCCAGTATGCCGAAGTCGCTGCGCCCCCACATCCAGAGCGTCCCGTCCCGCTGCACGGCGGCGACGGCTTCCCCGTCGTCGCTGATGCAGACGCTCTCCACGTCTTCCAGCACCCGTACCGGGTGGGTCTGGTAGGCGAAGTTGTGCCGGTCCGCGTAGTCCCACTCGTTGTTGTTGCCGATCTTGCCGAACTGGTTGTCCCCCCACATCCAGAGGGAGCCGTCTTTTTTGATGGCGGCGGTGCAGATGTTGCCCGTATAGACGCTCTCCACGTCCTCCATCACCCGCACGGGGGTGGTCTGGATGTAGCGGTCAAAGCCGTAGTCAAAGCCGGTTCCGCCGATGTTGAGCTCCGCCTTGAAGCCGATGCCCAGCTGGCCGTGGTGGTTGCTGCCCCACATCCAGAGGGAGCCGTCCTTCTTGATGGCGGCGGTGACGCCGTCGCTGACGCTGACGGCGGCCACGTTCTCCATCACCCTGACGGGCACGGCGGAGTCCTCCCGGGAGCCGTTGCCCAGCTCTCCATAGTAGTTGCGGCCCCAGGTCCAGAGGTTCCCCTGGCCGTCCACCAGGGCGGTGTGGCTGATGCTCACGGAGAGAGAGGGCGTCCCGCCGGCCTGGAAGGCCGCCGCGGGGACCTGGCACAGAAGGGCGGCCAGCAGCAGGCAGAGCAGTTTTTTCACCATTTTTGTTCTCCTTTTTTCTTTTTCCGCGCTTCCATTATTTTAGACCTCGGGGCCTGGATTTTCAACTGTAATTTTCTGCTTGCAAAGGACGTGCGTCCGTGGTAAGCTTTTGTAAATTTCACGAAAGAGAGGGTATCTCAGATGGAGCTTTGGGAGCTGTATGAGCAGATGGGTCTCAGCCGGGCGGTCTATGAGCGGGGCGAGGCGGCGCTGGAGGCGCTGGAGGGGCGGTTTCGGGCTATTGACCGCACGGCGGAGTACAACCAGGCCAAGGTCCTCTCCGCCATGCAGAAAAACCGGATCGGGGCCAACCACTTTGCCGCCACCACCGGCTATGGCTACGACGACGACGGCCGGGACCGGCTGGAGCGGGTCTACGCGGACGTGTTTGACGCGGAGGCGGCCCTGGTGCGGCCCCAGATCACCTGCGGCACCCACGCTCTGGCCACGGCCCTCTCCGCCAACCTCCTGCCCGGGGACGAGGTGCTCTCCCCGGTGGGAGCGCCCTACGACACCCTCCAGGAGGTGATCGGCATCCGGCGCTCCCCCTGCTCCCTGGCGGAGTACGGCGTCCGCTACCGCCAGGCGGACCTGCTGCCCGGCGGCGGCATCGACTTTGCCGCCGTCCGCGCCGCTATGACGGAGCGGACCAAGCTCGTTACGATCCAGCGCAGCCGGGGCTACGCCGCCCGGCCCACCCTGTCCGTGGCCCAGATCGGGGAGCTGATCGATTTCTGCAAGTCGGTCAAGCCGGACGTGGTCTGCATGGTGGACAACTGCTACGGGGAGTTCGTGGAGCGGCTGGAGCCCACAGACGTGGGGGCGGACCTGGCGGTGGGCAGCCTCATCAAGAACCCCGGCGGCGGTCTGGCCCCCATCGGCGGGTACATCTGCGGGAAGAAGGCGTACGTGGACCGGTGCGCCTACCGGCTCAGCGCCCCGGGCTTGGGCCAGGAGGTGGGCGCCAACTTAGGCATCCTCCCCGCCTTCTACCAGGGCTTCTTCCTGGCGCCCACGGTGACCGCCGGGGCCCTGAAGGGGGCCATCTTCGCCGCGGCCCTCTACGAGGGCCTGGGCTTCCCCTGCCGCCCCGCCGCCTCGGAGGAGAGGAGCGACATCATCCAGTCCGTGGAGCTGGGGAGCGAGGCGGCCATGCTGGCCTTCTGCCGGGGCATCCAGGCCGCCGCGCCGGTGGACAGCTTCGCCGCCCCGGTGCCCGGCGACATGCCAGGCTATGACAGCCAGGTGATCATGGCGGCGGGGGCTTTCGTCCAGGGCAGCAGCATCGAGCTGAGCGCCGACGGGCCCATCCGCCCCCCCTACGCGGTCTACTTCCAGGGGGGGCTCACCTGGCACCACGCCAAGCTGGGCATCCTCCTGTCCCTCCAGAAGCTGGCGGACGCCGGGCTGGCGGAGCTGTGATACTTTTTCTTTCAAGAGAACATTTGTCAAGGGGGATTTCATCATAAAGATGAAATCCCCCTTGAATAAAATGGAAGCGGTATATTAGACGACATTCTCACCTAGGATTATTTTGGGCATTGTAGTTAAACAACGATTC
>CATLAL010000011.1 GCA_949878425.1 uncultured Oscillospiraceae bacterium | reverse complement strand
TCCCGCTTCGGTTCCCTCCTGCTGGTTGATCACCGCCTTTCCAGCCTGTGTCATTTTGCCACAAATGAACCATCAGCCAATGTGTATTTGGATGGTGAAACCACCCTTTACACAATACATCTCAAGAAAAAGTATCAAAAAGAACTTTAATTCGAGCCTAGGCGCTGTTTGGGCATGTTAACATTTTTCAAACAAGCCCTAAAGCTGTTGGTATTCCTAGGGCCTGTTCACATAAGGCGGCGGGCCTTTTCAGCCGCTTTTGCCGTCTGCCGCGTTAAAAAATTTTGACGTACAACAGTACACCTGCAAATTTTTGCCTTGCATACGGGAAAATTTGCCTGAAAATTCCCTCCTTTCTCTTATGTGAGCAGACCCTAGATTTCTGCCCGATGACGTCTGTACGCTTTTAATCGGAGAATAGCATAAGCTCTGCTGCATACTATAGGAATCTTCAAAATAGATGCCGCTCGCCCCTACACAATGCTGCGTATTCTGATGATTGCTGGAAATTTGATTGACAAAACAATACGGCTGCCGCCGCAAAACGGTCCCGTCTGTTTTATCAGACGGGACCGTTTTTGCGCTCCGGGGCCGCCTGCTCCGGAAAATACGTCTCCACAAAAGGGACCCGGTCCACCTGGAAGGACTTTCCCCGGAGGTAGCTGAGGCATCCGGCGTCGGTGGGGAAGTCAAACCGGAGGAAATAGCTGTAGAGGGCCTGGCGGGTCTCGCCGTACCGGCGGTTCACCTCGCCCCGGCCGTACTTGCCATCCCCCAGCAGGGGGTGGCCGGCGTCGGCGAAGGAGGCGCGGATCTGGTGGGTGCGGCCGGTGAGAAGCTCCGCCTCCACCAGGGACAGCTCCCCCCGGCTCCGGAGGGTGCGGTAGAGCGTCACGGCGGACCTGCCGCCGGGGACGGGGGTTTTGTAGGCGCGCACCAGGTTTTTCTCCTCGTCCTTCCGGAGGAACCGCTCCAGCCGGCCCTCCGGCGGTGACATGGTCCCCAGAACGGCGCACAGGTACTTCTTCGTCACCTCCCGGTCCCGGATCTTCTCAGTCAGAATTCGCAGGGCGGGAGCGTTTTTGGCGGCGATGACGATGCCGCCGGTGTTGCGGTCAATGCGGTTGCAGAGGGCGGGGGCAAAGGCGTTCTCCCGCCTGGGGTTCCACTCCCGCTTCTGGTAGAGGTAGGCCTGGATGTGGTTGATGAGGGTGTTGACCTTCTCCCGCTCGTCAGCGTGGACCACCAGCCCGGGCCGCTTGTCCGCCAGCAGAATGTTTTCGTCCTCGTAGAGGACGGTCAGCTTAGGTTGAAACAGGGTGAGGAAGAGGTTGTCCTCCCGGGGCTGGTCGAAGAATTCGTCGTTGATGTACAGCTGGAGCACGTCCCCCTCCCGGAGCCTCTGGTCCCTCTGGCAGCGCTGGCCGTTGCACTTGACCCGCTTGATGCGGATGTACTTTTGCAGCAGGGCCGGGGGGAGCAGGGGCAGGGTCTTGGAGAGAAAGCGGTCCAGCCGCTGGCCCTGGTCGTTTTTTCCGATGGTAAGTTCCCGCATAGACGGCCTCCCATTCCGAGATGACCCTATTCTATACGCCGGCGGCAGATTTTTCAAGGGGAGATTTCCGGCGCGGGGGCGCTCTGCACCCGGAAAACTTCCTGCATACTCTGGGACGAGCCCTCATACAGTGGAAGCAGGAAAGGAAGGGGATGTCCATGACGGAGGAATACGCCGTCTCCCGCTACGAGGAGGCCTGCCAGCTGCTGCCGGGCCGCCTGCGGGCTGCGGCTCTCGCGGCGGGGCGGCGGGAGAAGGCGGCGGCGGAGGAGCTGCGCCTGCGGCTGGGCCGGCCGGTATATCTGACGCTGCCGGAGGGGGAGCGGCCCCTGCCGGAGACCCAGGTGGCCCGCTGCGACCTGGAGCAGGTGTTGGACCGTGCCACGGAGTACTCCCGCTACACGGCCTCCGAGACGCTGCGCCACGGCTATGTCACCGCCCGGGGGGGCTTCCGGGTGGGGGTGTGCGGTACGGCGCTGCCCAACGGGGAGAGCAACGAGGGCGTGCGGGATGTAAGCTCCCTGGCCCTGCGGATTCCCCGGGTCCGGGAGGGGGCGGCCCGCCCGGTCCTGCCGGGGCTTTTGGAGGAGGGGCGGCTGCTCAGCGCCCTGGTTCTCTCCCCTCCCGGCGGGGGCAAGACCACCCTGCTGCGGGACCTGGTCCGCCTGGCGAGCCAGGGGGAGGGCCTGCCGGAGCCGCTGCGGGTGGCCCTGGTGGACGAGCGGGGGGAGCTGGCGGCGGTTCACAGGGGCCAGCCCCAGCTGGAGGTGGGGAGCCACACGGACGTTTTGGACGGCTGTCCCAAGGCCCTGGCCGTGCCCATGCTGCTGCGGGCCATGACCCCCCAGGTGATCGCTCTGGACGAGGTGGCGCTGCCGGAGGACGTGGAGGCGGTCCGCTCCGCCGCCAACTGCGGCGTCACCCTGCTGGCCACCGTCCACGCCGCCTCTCGGGAGGACCTCATGCGCCGGAGCGTAGGCCGCTCCCTGCTGGAGTGCGGCGTGTTCCGCCGGCTGGTCCTCATCCGGGGCCGGGGCGCGGACCGGGAGAGCCGGGTGGAGGCGCTGGAGTGAGGGCCCTGGGAGCGCTGCTGGTGCTGGCGGGAGCGGCCTGCTGCTGCCTGCGGCGGCGGCGGGCGGGTCAGCTCCCCATTCGGGTGGGACGGGCCGTCGCGGCGGATCTGGCGGTGCTCCGCTATGAGATCTGCCGCCGCCGCGCCCCCCTGCCCCAGATCCTGGAGGAGTCCCTGGACCGGGGGGCCGCCGCCCAGTGGCTCTGGAGCCCCCTGGAGCGCCTCCTCCGTGAGGACGGGGAGAGGGACCTCCCCCAGTGCTGGACCGCCGCCCTGGAGGGCCTGCCGGAGCCCCTGCGCCGGAGCCTCGCCCCACTGGGGCCCCTGCTCCCCCAGGGGGGGCGGCAGCTGGAGGAGGCCATCGAGGAGGCCAGAAGCGAGCTGGGACGCTTCCTCCGGGAGGAGACCGCCCGCCAGGCCGATTCCTCCCGAGTCGCCGCCGCCCTGTGCCTCGCCGGCGCGTGCCTTACCATACTGGTGCTGCTGTAGGGCGCTGGGGGCATACATACTTTTTCTTTGTGAACAGAGAAAAAGTATCAAAAAGAAAAACTTTTTGGCGCGAAACTCCGTTTCGCTTATCTTTTTCTGTTTTCTACTGCCAGCTGCCCTTCCGGTGCGGCGGAGGACAAGAAATTTTGTGAGAGTTGAACGATGGATATTGATTTGATTTTTCGCATTGCAGCCATTGGAATCGTGGTGGCGGTGCTCAACCAGCTGCTGGTCCGCTCCGGCCGGGAGGAGCAGGCGCTGATGACGACCCTGGCGGGGCTGGTGGTGGTAATGATGATGCTGGTGCGGGAGATCAGCGACCTCTTCCAGCTCATCAAGACCCTCTTCGGGTTTTAGCCATGGAGCTGATCCGGCTGGCGGGCCTGTGCGCGGCCTGCCTGATGCCCGTGGCCCTGCTGCGGAAGAAGGCCCCGGAGCACGCCCTGGTGCTCACAGCCGCCGTGCTGGCGGTGGTGCTGGCCCGGTGTCTGGGGGCGGCGGCGCCGGCCCTGGCGCGGCTGGAGGCGCTTTTTGACCGGGCGGGCCTGGAGAGTGCGCGGCTGGGCATCCTTCTGCGCCTGGCGGGGGCGTCTGTAGCGGCCAGGCTGTGCGCGGACCTGTGCCGGGACGGCGGGTCCCAGGCCATGGCCTCCGCCGTGGAGACCGCCGGGTCCCTGGCGTCGCTCCTCATCGCCCTGCCGCTGCTGGAGGAGGTGGCGGAGCTGCTGCTGGGCTTTTTCGGATAAAAAGGAAATACGGCAAAACGTAGTTTTGCGCATGGCTTGTGGAAAAAGTATTTTCTAAGAGCCTGTTTAAAATCTATCAAACCGCCTTGCCCAGCAAAAGAATCTGCGCCTGTCTGGCATTCCGCTAGATTTTAAGCAGACTCTAAAGCGGAAGGTATCGTTTTTCAGGGGAAGCTCGAGGGGGCATCGCCCGCCTCGAATAAAATCTGCCGCCCCGAAACGCCGGCGAAGCCGGCGTTCGGCGAACGTAGTGAGGACTTTTGTGGCAGCAAAGCTGTCACAAAGGTAACGGCGGCATTGGGCTGTCGATAAAGTCCACCGGACTTTATCGACGGCCTGGAATGTATGCCGGAGGTACATAGGATGCTGAGACGAAGAATCATCTGTCTTTTAGGGGCGCTGGTGCTGCTGATGGGGGCGGCGCTGGCGGAGGAGCTGCCGGAGGACCTGGAGCGGGCCGCGCCGGAGGCGGCGGCGCTCATGGGGGAGGACCCTGTGGACGGCTTCCTCTCCGGGCTCTCCTCGCTGCTGGAGGACGCGCTGGGGGATCTGCGGGGCCGCTTCCTGGCGGGGATGCGGGCCGCGGCGGCCATCATGGCGGGGACGGCGCTGCTGGGGGCGGTGGAGAGCGCCGTGGGCAGGGAGTCCATCGGCCGCTATGTCACGACCGCCGGGGCCCTCTGGATTACGGCGGTGTCTGCCGGGGACGTGGACGCCCTCATGGGCCTGGGCCGGGAGACAGTGGAGAGCCTCAACCTCTTCGGCAGGACGCTGCTGCCGGCCCTGGCCGCGGCAGAGGCGGCCAGCGGCGCTGTCACCGCCGCCGCGGTGCGGCAGGTGGCGGCGGTGTTCTTCTCGGACCTGCTGCTCACCGCCATGGACCGCCTGCTGCTGCCGCTGATCTACCTGTACATCGGCACGGCCGCGGCGGGGGCGGTGCTGGGAGGCGGCGCCCTGGAGCATCTGGGCGATCTTTTAAAGAAGGCAGCCGGCTGGCTACTGGGCGGGCTTTTGACCCTCTACACCGGCTACCTGGCGATCAGCGGCGCGGTGGCCGGGGCGGCGGACGCCCAGGCGGTGAAGCTGGCCAAATCCACCGCCGCCGCCGCGGTGCCGGTGATTGGGGGGATTCTGGCGGAGGCGGCGGAGAGCGTCCTGGCCGGGGCGGCGGTGCTCAAGGGCGCGGTGGGGGCCTTCGGCGCTCTGGCGGTAATCGGGGCGTGCCTGACGCCCTTCCTGCGGCTGGGACTTCAGTATCTGCTCTACCAGGGGGCGGCGCTGGTGGCGGATTTGGCGGGGCCCAAGGAGCTGGCCGGACTGCTGCGGAGGCTCTCCGACGCCTTCGGCCTGGTGCTGGCTGTCACCGCCGCCTCCGCCGTGGCGCTGCTGCTGGCGATCGTCTCGGCCCTGCTGGCGGTGGTGTAAAGGAGGGAACGGCATATGAAGCAGTGGCTGCTGGGGGTGGTGCTCACCGCCTTCGCCGGAGCCCTGGCCCGGGATCTCACCCCAAAGGGGCGGCAGCAGGCCATGGTGCGCCTGGCGGGGGGACTGCTCTTAACCCTGGCCATTCTGACGCCCCTGAGAGGCCTCTCAACGCCCCGGGCTCTGCCGGAGGGGACGGAGGAGCTGCGCCGGAGGACCCAGACGCTCTCGGAGACCTACCGAAAAGATGGACAGCAGGCTCTGGCCGCTGTCATAGAGGAGCGGACGGGGGCATATATATTGGACAAAGCGGACCGGCTGGGGCTGGAGTGCCAGGTCGCGGTGGCCGCGGCTGTGGGGGAGAGCGGCATCCCCCTGCCGGATACCGTTACGATTTACGGGCGCTTCAGCGCGGACCTGGCCGCCTGTATTGAGGAGGAGGTGGGTATACCCGCCGAAAAAATCATCTGGCTGGAGGAGTAGGCATGGACAAGCGAAAGCTGACAAAACCCCTGGAGGTCCTCTCCCGCTATAAGTACGCGCTGCTGGTGGCGGCGCTGGGCGTGGCGCTGCTGCTGTGGCCCGGGCGGGAGACGGCGGACGGGGGTAAGACGGATGCCGGCGGCAGCCAGCCGGCGGACATCGAGCGGGCCCTGGAGGAGATCCTTGGAAAAATGAACGGCGTAGGCCAGGTGGAGGTGATGCTCACGCTCCAGAGCGGCAGCGAGCTGGTGCTGGCCCAGGACGCTACCCTGCGCTACAGCGGCAGCGCCCAGGCCCCCGACGACTACCAGCGCTCCACCGATACGGTGCAGGATTCCGGCGGCGTGGTGGTTACAAGGGAGATTTTCCCCCAGTTCCGAGGAGCGCTGGTGGTCTGCGACGGCGGCGGAAACGACGCCGTGCGGCTCCAGGTGGTGGAGGCCGTGGCCGCTGTCACCGGGCTGGGGTCGGACCGGATCGCCGTGATCAAGCGGCAGAGCGCCGGGGAGTAGGCGGGAGGCATACATTCTTTTTCTTTGTGAACAAAGAAAAAGCGTCGCTTCGCGCGCCTAAGCCGCGAAAGCGGCCCACGGAATCAAAAAGAAAAACTTTTTGCGCGAAATTTCATTTCGCGGATGCTTTTTACAGAGCGGCGGGAGCCAGCTGAACATTCGCACCGCTGCCGCCTGCTGAACAGGCTCTAAGTTCTTTTTTGATACTTTTTTCTTTAAGAAAAAAGTATCAAGCTGTATTCATAATTGAAAATGCTGGCTGCGCGAGGAATTTTTTCGCCGGTCAAGGCAAATTTTTGCAGCAATACTTTGTGTATTGCAAGAAAATTTAACGTGGAGCGGCGGAAAAAACCCCGCGCAGACGGCGTTTGAAATTGTGAATACAGCTTCTGGGTATGCCTCAACGCAGGCCCCTGGCCGAAAAAACTATGGGAGGAAAAAGGCAATGAAGGACCAATGGAAGCGAAACGCCGTGGTGGCGACGGTGCTGCTCTTTGTATGCGCGGCGGTATATCTCAACTGGCGCTACGCGGGGAACGTGGCGGAGGACGCCGCCCCCACCGGCCAGCAGGAGGAGGAGCAGGGCGGCTCCACCAAGGTGCTGGGCGACGCCACGCTGGTAGGCGGCGTGCCCACCATCGCGGCGGACCAGGGGGAGAGCCCGGAGGCTCCCCAGGCTCCCGCCGCCAGCAGCTACTTTGACACCGCCCGGCTCAGCCGCCAGCAGTCCCGCGACAACGCTCTGAGCCTTCTGCGGGAGGCGGCGGAGCAGGAGAACGCGGAGCAGACAGCCATCGACGATGCCAACCGGGCCATCCAGACCCTGGCGGGATACACCATGCTGGAGAGCCAGATTGAGAGCCTGGTGGTGGCCAAGGGCTACGCCGACTGTGTGGCCTTTATGGGAGAGAACAGCATCAGCGTAGTGGTCTCCGCCGCGGAGGACGGCCTCCAGACAGAGGACGTGGCCAAAATTACGGATATCGTCCTCAGCGAGACGGACTACCGGGCGGATCAGATCAAAATTATGGAGGCGGAGTGATACTTTGATTTTTGCCCGGTGACGGAAGTAAGCCTTTAAATGAGAAGAATAGTATGAGAGAGACTCGGCCCCCGGCGCACAGACGCGCCGGGGGCTCTTGCAGGGCTGTCTCGTCCCCTTCCCTATAGGATGAAACAGAGAACCAGCCGCGTTGGAGACGGCTGGTTCTCTGCTTCGGTCTGTGTCCTGGCTGCCGGGAATACTTTTGGGCGCCAGGCGATAAAAATAAAGCCTTTTCTCATTGAGAGGAGTCCACTTCCCCTGTTACAACCGCCTCGTCCTCCTCGGCGCCGGTCATCAGCGACAGGAACCGGAGCCGCCGGCTGCGGATGCGGAGCATCAGGGCAAAGGCCAGCAGCAGGGGCGGGCAGCAGAGAAGGATGGTTCTCTCCGCCCAGCGGCGGGAGAGCACGCCTCCAATGGCCGCGCCGATGAGAAAGAAGAGGATCACAATGCCGTATACCGCGGCCTTGTGGCGGCGCAGGTCCTCCCTGGTTTTCTTCCAGTAGTACAGGTTCTCCATGGCGCTACGCAGGTTGCCGATGCACATGGTGGTGGCGTAGGAGTTGCCCTCCAGCTCCCGGAAGCTCTCCACCTGCATGGCGCACACGAAGCTGACCAGCACGTTGGCCAGCAGGTTCATCTCCTGGGGCATCCAGCCCACCGCGAAGAGCAGCACCGCCTCCACCAGCAGCACCTCGTGGCGCCAGTGCATGGCAACCCCCTTGGTGCGGAAGTGGGTGCGAATGCTCTCCGCCGCGTAGACGCCGGCAGCAAAGGCCAGAAGAGGCAGCAGGTAGCGCAGGGCTGCACCCCAGTTGCCCAGAGCAATGTTCTGCCCCATGAGTACAATGTTGCCCGTCTGGGCGTTGGCAAAGACCTCGTCCCGGACGTTGTAGGTGTAAGCGTCCTGGAGACCGCCGGAGGCGCTGAGAAGACAGCCCACCAGAAGGGAGTCGGAGGCCTGCTTTGCCCGGTATCTCTTTTCCATGGCAGCACCTCGTACGGTATTCATACTTTTTCTTGAAAGAAAAAGTATCAAAAAGAACTTTTATCGCGAAACTGCGTTTCGCTCCTGCTTCTTGTGATGAGAAAAGGTGTAGAGCACAAAAAGAGAAGCAAAACGTAGTTTTGCGTAAAAATTTTCTTTTGATTCTTTTCTTTTTTAAAAGAAAAGAATGTATGCCTTAAAAATCCTTGCCCAGGGAATTGTACGTAGGCAGCAGCTTAGGGGAGAGGTGGCCGGTATGGACGCCGGCCTCCTCCAGGGCCTGGTGGAAGCGCTCCACGTGGTCCAGGGTGAGTGTGCCGGGTTGGACGGAGCGGCTCTTCTGGGCGGCGTTTCGTCCGGCGCTGCGGCCGAATACGATGATATCCAGGAGGCTGTTGCCCATGAGGCGGTTGCGGCCGTGGATGCCGCCCACCACCTCGCCGGCGGCGAAGAGGTTCTCCACGTCGGTCTGACCGTCGGCGCTGATGTGCAGGCCGCCGTTCTGGTAGTGGAGGGTGGGGTAGACCAGGATGGGGTCCACCCGGATGTCGATGCCGTACTTGCCGAACATGCGCATCATGGCGGGAATCCGCTTCTCAATGGCGCCCTTGCCGTGCTTGAGCTCGATCATAGGGGTGTCCAGCCAGACGGCGGAGCCGGCGGGGGTCTTGACGCCGTTGCCCCGGTCGGAGCACTCCCGGATGATGGAGGCGGCGGACACATCCCGGGTCTCCAGGGGGTTCATGAAGGCCTCGCCGTTGGCGTTAATCAGCATGGCGCCCACGGAGCGGACCTTCTCCGTCACCAGCGCGCCGAAGATCTGGGCCGGGAAGGCGGCGCCGGTGGGGTGGTACTGGAGGGTGTCGGCGTAGAGCAGCCTGGCCCCGGCCCGGTAGCCCAGGATGAGGCCGTCGGCGGTGGCGCCGTAGTGGTTGGAGGTGGGGAAGCCCTGGTAGTGGAGCCGCCCCGCGCCGCCGGTGGCCAAAATGACCGTCCTGGCCCGGGCCAGCTTCAGCTGGCGGGTCTCCATGTTCATGAGCACCGCGCCGGCGCACCGGCCGTTCTCGTCTAGCACCAGCTCCATGGCGGCAGTGAAGTCCACTACCGGGATCTCCCGGTTCAGAGCCTCGTCCCGGAGGGTGCGCATGATCTCCGCGCCGGAGTAGTCCTTGGCCGCGTGCATCCGCTTGCGGGAGGTGCCGCCGCCGTGGGTGGTGATCATGGTGCCGTCGGGGGCCTTGTCGAACTCCACCCCCAGGCCGGAGAGCCAGGCGATGGCCTCCGGGGCCTCGGTGACCAGCTTGCTGAGCAGGTCCTTCTGGGCGGCGAAGTGGCCGCCGCCGTAGGCGTCCAGGAAGTGCTGGGCGGGGGAGTCGTTGGGCTTGTCGGCGGCCTGGATGCCGCCCTCCGCCATCATGGTGTTGGCGTCGCCCATGCGGAGCTTGGTGACCACCATTACGCTGGCCCCGGCTTCGTGGGCCTCGATGGCGGCGCTGGTCCCCGCGCCGCCGCCGCCGATCACCAGCACGTCCACGTCGTAGTCCGCTCTGGTGAGGTCGATGTCACCGGGGATCACGCGGGAGCGGGCCTGGAGCAGGTCCGCCAGCTCGTGGGGCACCTTGTCACCCCGGTTGGGGCCCGCCTGGAGAATCTGGAACTGGTCCTCCCGGTAGTCCGGGTGGTAGGTCCTCAAGAGCTGGTCCTTCTCCTCCGCCGTCATGCGCCGGGGGTCCAGCTTCACGTTTTCCGCCCGGGCGGCGGCCACCTTCTCAGCCGACGCCTGTATCACAGGATCAAGATACATGTCCGCAGCCCTCCTTATTTCTCAATTTCTCTGCTGTTATACAGCTCCTGCATCTCCTCGATGGACTTGCCCATGAGGCTCTCGATGAGGGGGATGAACTTCCCGTCCCGGATCTCGCGGATCCGGTCGTCCAGGTGATCGCAGTGGGGGGCCAGGTACTTGCCGTTGAGCCGCCGGGCCAGCATGGCCACCTGGGGGTGGCTGATGCCCGCCGGGCACCGGGCGGAGCACACGCCGCACATGACGCAGTCAAAGGACTCCTCAGCGCACTTCTCATACTCCCCCCGCTGGGCGTAGGCGATGTACTGCATCACGTCCAGGCCCTGGGTGCAGGCCTTGGTGCAGGCGTTGCAGCCCACACAGGCGTAGATCTCCGGGTAGAGCTGCATCATGATCTGCTCGGTGGGCTTCACCTGCTCGATGTCGTAGACCTCCTTCACCAGGGGGAAGAAGGGGAGGGTGGCCACGTACATGTTGTTTTCCACCTTGGTAGAGCAGGCCAGGCACCCCTTCAGCTCCCGGTCGCCGGCGATGCGGTAGATGGTGGCGCAAGCGCCGCAGAAGCCGTTGCGGCAGCCGCAGCCCCGCACCAGCTGATAGCCCGCGTACTCCATGGCCTCCATGATGGTGAGGCTCTCGGGCACCTCATAGTGTTTCCCGAAGAGATAGACATTTACCATTTGTTCCATTTAGGCGACTCCTTTTTAGAACGAATGCAAGGTTGGGCTCCGTCCCGTGGGCCGCGCTTTGCGCGGCTTAGGCTGGGGCGGCCTCTGGCCGCCTAACGCCAAACCCGCCAGGGACTTCGTCCCTGGACCCTACCGCCTTTTGAAAAAGGCGGCCGAAAACTTTTATATTGCCAAAGGCAAAACGCAGTTTTGCCGCAAAAAGTTTTTCTTTTTGATACTTTTTCTTTGTTCACAAAGAAAAAGTATGTATGCCATAGCGCACGCCGGTTTAATACTCGTCCGGCAGCTGATCCAGCTGGTCCAGGCGGAAGACGGGGCCGTCCTTACAGACGTACTTATCTCCGATGTTGCACCGGCCGCAGCGGCCCAGGCCGCACTTCATGCGCAGCTCCAGGGTGGTGTAGATCTGGTCTCTGGGGAAGCCCTGCTCCATGAGGCCGGCCAGGGTGAACTTAATCATGATGGGCGGGCCGCACATGACCACGGTTTTGCCGGTGTCAAAGCCCAGCTCCTTGACGAAGTTGGGGACAAAGCCCACGTGGCCGTCCCAGTCCGGCTGGGGGTTGTCGATGGTCAAATGGACGCTGATGCCGGGCTCGCTGCACCACTCGTCCAGGATCTCCTGGTAGTCCACCAGGTCCGCCTTGCTGCGGGAGCCGTAGACGATGTCCACGGTGCCGTAGCGGTCCCGATAGCAGCGCACGTAGTTGATGACGGAGCGCAGGGGGGCCAGGCCGATGCCGCCGGCCACAAAGACCAGGTCCTTTCCGGCGAAGTCGGTGTCCACAGGGAAGCCGTTGCCGTAGGGGCCCCGGAGCGTCACCTGCTGGCCCGGCTCGATGGCGTGGAGCCAGTCGGTGACACAGCCGCACTTTTTGATGGAGAACTCCAGATAGTCCTCGTTGGTGGGGGAGGAGGTGATGGAGAAAAGGGCCTCCCCCACGCCGGGCATGGACAGCATGGCGCACTGGCCGGGGATGTGGAGGAAGGGCTTTCTGCCGTCCAGGTCCACCACCCGGAAGGTCTTGACGTCCGGGGTGTCCCGGCGGATGTCCGTCACCTGGACCACCTGGGGAATGAGCGCTTCCCGTCTCATGGCTTGGCCTCCTCTCCCAAGGCCCTGGCGACCTTGACGATGTTCATGGAAATGGGGCACTTTTGCAGGCATCGGCCACAGCCCACACAGCCGAACTCCCCCTCGTGGTTGGCGGGGTAGTAGACCAGCTTGTGCATAAAGCGCTGGCGGAACCGCTCCAGCTGGGTGGGCCGGGGCTGTCCGGCGGACATGAGGGTGAAATCGGAGTACATGCAGCTGTCCCAGCAGCGGTAGCGCTTGACGCCGCCGCCAGTGTTGAAATCCTTGATGTCGTAGCACTGGCAGGTGGGGCAGACGAAGGTGCAGGTTCCGCAGCCCAGACAGCTCTCCGCCAGGGAGGCCCACTGGGGGGCGTTAAAGCGCTCCATCATCCGCTCCCCGCCAAAGGCGCTCCAGTCCAGGTCCCGCAGGGGCAGCTTTTCAAAGACCGAGCGGTCCTGCTCCGGCTTCTCCCCCTCCTCCAGCAGGGGCAGGGAGGATAGCAGCTCCTCGCCCCTGGCCGTGTTGGCGCGCAGATAGAGGAAACCCTCCGCCATCCAGGCGGTCACGTCCCCGGCGGGGTCCGTGGGGTCAATGCCCAGGGCTGTGCAGAAGCAGGTCTCCTCCGGCTCCGTGCAGGCCAGGGTGACCACCGTGCCCTGCTCCCGGCGGGCCTGGTAGTAGGTGTCCACCGGGTCGCAGAGAAATACCTTGTCGAGAATGTCAAAGCTCCGGCAGTCGCAGGCGCGCACGCCGAAGAGCACAAAGGGCTCCGCCGGATCCCGATTCTCAATGACCTGGATCTGCTTCCCCGTGACCTTGAAGTCCGCCAGATTTTCCACCTGGGGGAAGAAGAGGTCCTTGGCGCTGCGGGCGGTGTTGAGGGCGTCCGTCAGCTTCAGGCCCTCCCGCCAGGGGGTGAAGGAGGCCGTTCCCGCCTCCCCGGCGGGGATATACAGCCTCCGCTTTTCCGCGATGGCGGCAAAGAGGGCGTCCAGCTGGGAGAGAGGCAGTTTTTTCACGGATTCGTCCCCCTTTCACCCACGATGGAGGGCTCCGGGTCGTCCTGCTGGAAGTCCACCAGGGGGGGCCGGGTCTCCAGGTCCGCTCCGGCCTGATAGGGGCCGTAGAGCTGGTTGATGTCCTTGATAAATTTCCGGTTGAGGAGGTGGAGGGGGATGTGCTGGGGGCAGACCCGGGAGCACTCGCCGCAGTCGGTGCAGCGGCCCGCCACGTGGAAGGCCCGGATGATGTGAAACAGGTTCTCCTCAAAGCTGCTGGCCGGGGCCTTGTTCTCCGCGCCGGAGGCGGGGTTGTCGAATACGCACTTCTCGCAGGAGCAGGCGGGGCAGACGTTGCGGCAGGCGTTGCAGCGGATGCACCGGCTCAGCTCGCCCCGCCAGAAGGCGAAGCGCTCCTCCGGCGTCATGGCCTCCAGCCGCTCCACCTCAGTGAACCGGGTGCTGACCAGCTCCTCCCCCTGCTGGCCGATCATCTCGTCGCAGTCCAGGAGCTTTTTGCTCTTGCACACCCGGCAGCGCTCCGAGAGGGCCAGGGAGCGGTCAACCTCCCTGTCGCCCCGGAGGGTGTGGACCAGCAGCTTCTCCCCCCGGTCCTCCGCGCCGGTAACGCCCCTGAGCCCGGCGGCCCGGAGGGCGTCCATGTCGCACATGCCCGGGCACTGGACGCCCACGGCGTACACGTTCTCCCGCAAAATGCGGTGCTCCTTCTGGAGCTGCTGGAAGGAGTAGGTGTCGCAGGGCTTCAAAAACGCGGCGACCCGGCCGCCCCTGCGGCTCTCGGCGATGAGGTACTTGGACTGGTTGGCCCCGCAGAAGGGGTTGAACACGAAGTCCCGCTCGATCTCCTCCCGGCTGGTGAACACCGCCGGGGTGACATCGTAGAAGAACTCGCCCGCCTTCCAGCCCAGAACCCGGCAGCCGCTCTCCAGCAGCTCTATGGCCTTGGCCTTTACTCGCTCTTGCATCGCAGGTCCTCCAATCTCCGGTTCTCCCCCAGACGGGCCACGGTGGAGACGAACTCGTTCATGGTCTCGGCGAATTTGGCGCCCTCGGCGGCGGAGACCCACTCCACCCTGGTCCGCTCCCGCTCAATGCCCAGATAGTCCAGCATGGAGAACAGCAGCGTCATCCGCCTGCGGGCGTAGTAGTTGCCGGTGGTGTAGTGGCAGTCCCCGGGGTGGCAGCCGCAGAGGATCACCCCGTCCGCCCCCCGCTGGAAGGCCCGGAGAATGAACAGCGGGTTCAGCCGGCAGGAGCAGGGGATGCGGATGATCTTCACGTCCGCCGGGTACTGGAGGCGGTTGGTGCCGGCCAGGTCCGCTCCCGCGTAGGAGCACCAGTTGCAGCAGAAGGCCGCAATGGTGGGCCGGAATTCCTGATTTACTTGCATATAGCGTCCACCTCCGCCATGATTTGCGCGTTGGAAAAGCCCTTGAGGTCCATGGCGCCGGAGGGGCAGGCCACGGTACACGCGCCGCAGCCCTGGCACACCGCCGGGTTCACCTGGGCCACCCGGCGCACCAGGGTGGTCCGGTTGGGGCCCCGGAACTCCTTGTCTATGTAGGTGATGGCCCCGTAGGGGCAGACCTTCTCACAGGCGGAGCAGCCGTTGCACATGAGCTCATTGCTCTCCGCCACGCAGGGGTTGCAGGTGAGGTGGTCCCTGCTGAGCAGGCCGATCACCTTGGCCGCCGCCGCCCCCGCCTGGGCCACGGTCTCCGGGATGTCCTTGGGGCCCTGGCAGGCCCCGGAGAGGAACACGCCCGCCGTGGGGCTCTCCACGGGCCGCAGCTTGGGGTGGGCCTCGGTGAAGAAGTCGTTGGTGTCCATGGAGGCGGTGAGCATGGTGGCCAGGGGCCTGGCGCTCCTGTCCGGCTCGATGGCCGCCGCCAGCACCACCATGTCCGCGTCAATGTGGAGCTGCCGGCCCCCCAGGAGGTCCGAGGCCTGAACCTTCAGCTTGCCGTTCTCGGGCGCCACCTTGCCCACCATGCCCTTGACGTAGTGGACGCCGTACTCCTCCACCGCCCGGCGGTAGAACTCGTCGAAGTTCTTGCCCGGGGTGCGTACGTCGATGTAAAAGACGTACACCTCCGTGTCCGGGTACTTCTCCCGGGTGAGCATGGCGTGCTTGGCGGTGTACATGCAGCAGATTTTGGAGCAGTAGGGCTTTCCCTTCTCCCCGCCGTCGCACCGGGAGCCCACGCACTGGACGAACACCAGGGTGTGGGGGTGCTTCCCGTCAGAGGGCCGTAGCAGAGTGCCGCCGGTGGGGCCCGCGGCGTTCATCAGCCGCTCGAACTCCAGGCTGGTCACCACGTCCGGGCTCTGGGAGTAGGCAAACTCGTCAAACTTCTCCATAGAGATGGGTTCGAAGCCGGTGGCGGCCACGATGGCCCCGTACTCCTGCTGGATGATCTCGTCTTGCTGGCGGTAGTCGATGGCCCCGGCGGTGCAGACCTTGGAGCACACGCCGCACTTGCCGGTTTTCAGCATGGTGCAGTAGTTGGGGTCAATGGTAGCCACCTTGGGCACCGCCTGGGCGAAGGGAATGTAGATGGCCCGGCGGTTGTCCAGACCCTGGTTGAACTCGTTGGGCACGTTCTTCTGAGGGCACTTCTCCGTGCACAGGCCGCAGCCGGTGCACTTGGTCTCGTCCACAAACCGGGCCCTCTTCCGGATCTTCACGGAGAAATTGCCCACAAAGCCCGCCACCTCCTCCACCTGGGCGTAGGAGATGATGTTGATTTTTTCATTCTGGGCCGCGTCCACCATCTTGGGGGTGAGGATGCAGGCCGCGCAGTCCAGGGTGGGGAAGGTCTTGTCGATCTGGGTCATCTTGCCGCCAATGGTGGGCTTCTTCTCCACAATGTCCACCGGGAAGCCGGCCTCCGCGATGTCCAGGGCGGTCTGGATGCCGGCAATGCCGCCGCCGATTACCAGGGCCCGCTTGGTCACCGGGCTCTCGCCGGCGGTGAGGGGGGCGTTGAGCTGGACCTTGGCAATGGCCGCCCGGCCCAGAATAATGGCCTTCTCCGTGCCAACGGCCTTGTCCTTGTGGATCCAGGAGCACTGCTCCCGGATGTTGGCGATCTCCACCAAGTAGGGGTTGAGACCCGCCTTTTCACAGGCCCGGCGGAAGGTGGCCTCGTGCATCCGGGGGGAGCAGGAGCAGATCACCACGCCGGTGAGACCCAGCTCCCGGATCTTCTCCTGGATCATGTCCTGGCCTGCCTGGGAGCACATGTACTGGTAGTTGGTGGAGAACACCACACCCGGCTCACGGGCCAGGGCGTCGGAAACGGTCTCCACGTCCACGGTGGCGGCGATGTTGCTGCCGCACCAGCACACGAATACGCCGATTTTCTGCATGTTCCCTCACCTCACTTTCTGTATTTCCGGAAGGCGCTGGTAATGGCCTGCTGGGGCAGGTCCGGATCCAGCAGGGGGGGGATCTGTTCCGGCTTCAGGTGGTTTTTATCCTGCTGGCGGATCACCGCCAGGCGCACGGCCTCGATGAGCCGGGCCGGCTCCACGCTCCGGGGACACCGCTCCAGGCAGGCGAAGCAGCTCAGGCACATGTAGATGCCCCTGGAGTTCATCAGCTCCTCCAGTCGCCCGGTCTCCACCATGTCCACGAACTGGTGGGGGTGGTAGTCCATCTCGTCATAGGCGGGACAGGCGGCGGTGCACTTGCCGCACTTCATGCACTTGCGGGGGTTGGCGCCGGAGATGCGCGTTACAAGCTCAGTCATATCCTTCATGCCGTCCCCTCCTTCACGCCCAGAGCCTGGGCCAGGAGCTCCGTAAAGTACCGCACCGGCAGCGCGCCGCCGCCGTTGGTTTGCAGATTGTAGAGGCACAGGGGGCAGGCGGTGATGAGCTCCTCCGCCCCGCAGTTTAAAGCGTTGGCCAGCACCTTCCCGGCCTGCCGGGCGGCGTAGTCTTTATTCTCAAGGGTGGTGTAGCCGCCGCAGCACTCGTTGCGCATGGCGTAGACCACCGGCTCCGCCCCGATGGCCCGGATGAAGTCCTCCAGAATGGCGGGATTCTCCGGGTCGTCGAAGCCCATCTCCCCGCTGGGCCGCAGAAGCAGGCAGCCGTAGTAGGCGCCGATCCTCCGGCCCGTCAGGGGGTTCACCACCCGCTTTTTCAGCTCCTCGAAGCCCACGGCGTCCCGGAGCACCTCCAGGTAGTGGAGGACCCGCGTCTCTCCCCCGTAGGGCGTCTCCAGCTGCAAATAGGCGTTGGCCCGGGAGCGGATGGTCTCGTCGGACCGCATGTCGCCGTTGACCCGCTTGATGACGTGGTGGCAGGCGGAGCAGAGCGTCACTAGCTCCCGGCCCTGGTCCCTGGCGGAGGCCAGAGCACGGACCGCAGAGAGCTTCGTGGCGATCTCGTCTCTTGCCTGGGGATACACCGCGCCGCAGCACTGCCACTGGGGCAGCTCCTGGAGCTGGATGCCCAGGGCCTCCATGGAGGCCCTGCCCCAGAGGTCCAGATCCTTCCCCTTGGTTTTCAGCGTGCAGCCCGGGAAGTAGGAATATGTCATATGCTTTCTCCTTCGAGTTTCGGACGATTGAATGTTGGGCTTCGCCTAGGCGGCCTCCAGCGGCGATGGTTCGCCGCTGGGTTCAAACGTATCCGTCTTGACGATAGCAATCATCAGAATATGCAGCGTCGTGTAGGGGCGAGCACCGCTCGCCCGCCTCTAACGGAAGCTTTGCGGTATCCCGCGGGCGAGCGGTGCCCGCCCCTACAAACAGATGACATCTATTTTAAAACTTGCTGCAAATTTTATGACCGCTACACCATCTGCTCCGGGTGGAACACCTCGTCAAAGCGCTCCGCCGTCAAAAAGCCCAGTGCCACGCAGGCCTCCTTCAGGGATATGTTCTCCTTGTAGGCCTTCTTCGCGGTCTTGGCCGCGTTCTCGTAGCCGATGTAGGGGTTCAGCGCCGTCACCAGCATGAGGGAGTTGTGGAGGTTGTGGGCCATCTTCTCCCGGTTGGCCCGGATGCCCACGGCGCAGTTGTCGTTGAAGGAGGTCATGGCCTCCGCCAGGAGCCGGGCGGACTGGAGGAAATTGTAGATGCACACGGGCATGAACACGTTCAGCTCAAAGTTGCCCTGGGAGGCGGCCATGCCCACGGCCACGTCGTTGCCCATCACCTGCACCGCCACCATGGTCAGAGCCTCGCACTGGGTGGGGTTGACCTTGCCGGGCATGATGGAGGAGCCGGGCTCGTTTTCCGGGATGAGGATCTCCCCCAGGCCGTCCCGGGGGCCAGAGGCCAGCCAACGCACGTCGTTGGCGATCTTCATCAGGTCCGCCGCCAGGGCCTTGAGGGCCCCGTGGGCAAAGACCAGTTCGTCCTTGCTGGTGAGGGCGTGGAACTTGTTGGGGGCGGTCTTAAAGTCCTTACCCGTGAGATTTGACACCTCCTGGGCCACCCGCCGGTCAAAGCCCTGGGGGGCGTTGAGGCCGGTGCCCACGGCGGTGCCGCCCAGGGCCAGCTCCCGGAGGGGGGGCAGGCTCCGCTCCAGCAGATCCCGGTCCCGCTCCAGGCTGGTCCGCCAGCCGGAGATCTCCTGGGAGAAGGTGATGGGCGTGGCGTCCTGGAGGTGGGTCCGGCCGGACTTGACCACGCCCTCGTTCTCCGCCTCCAGACGCCGGAAGGTGGCGGTCAGAGCGTCGATGGCCGGGAGGACCCGGTCCTCAATGGCAGTGACGGCGGCGATGTGCATGGCGGTGGGGAAGGTGTCGTTGGAGGACTGGGACATGTTGATATCGTCGTTGGGGTGGAGCAGCTTCTTGCCGGCAATTTCGTTGCCCCGGTTGGCGATGACCTCGTTGGCGTTCATGTTGGACTGGGTGCCGGAGCCGGTCTGCCAGACCACCAGGGGGAAGTGGCCGTTGAGCTGGCCGTCGATCACCTCGCCGCAGGCCTGGCTGATGGCGGAGAGCTTCTCCTCCGTCATCTTCTCCGGACGCAGGGCGTGGTTGGCCAGGGCCGCCGCCTTTTTCAAAATGCCGAAGGCCCGGGTGATCTCCCGGGGCATGGTCTCCAGGCCCACGCCGATGGGGAAATTCTCGTGGGAGCGCTGGGTCTGGGCGGCCCAGTATTTGTCGGCGGGCACCTTCACCTCGCCCATGGAGTCGTGTTCAATGCGGTATTCCATCGTTAAATCCCTTCTTCAGCAGTCGTCAATTGGATGCCGTTTTGCACGCCCCTTGCGGGGTAGCCGCAAAACATGGCCGTTATTACTTCCGTTCGGAAGTAATAACCATAAGCGAAACGTAGTCATTCGCCGCCCGTTGGGCGGCTTAGACCTTGGGCCGCCTTTGGCGACCTGGCGGTTTCACGCAAAAAGTTTTTCTTTTTGATTCCGTGGGCCGCTTTAGCGGCTTAGGGCATGTTTGAAAAATATCAAAACGCCCAAGCAGCGGACCCTTTTCCGCCGGACCGCGTTAAAAAATCTTGAAATACACAAAGTATTCCTGCGATTTTTTGCCTTGTCCGGCAAAAAAATCTCTCGCTGCTGGTCATTCTGCTATTTATCAAACAAGCCCTAGGCTCGCGAAGCGACTCTTTTTCTTTGTTCACAAAGAAAAAGAGTGTATGCCCCCAATGTGCCTAGCCCTCAGTATGTAATCGCCGCGATGGTCTCCTTGAGCTTACTGGCGCTATACTTGAGCTTTTCCAGCTCCTCGGGGGTGAGGTCGTTCTGAATCTTGCCCCGGACGCCCTTGCTGTCCACCAGGTTCAGCACGCTCAGGCACACGTCCTCGATGCCGTACTCGCCGTTCATCATGGTGGAGATGGTCAGGGCGGTGCCGGCGCCGTTGAAGATGCAGCGGACGATGTGGCAGACGGCCATGGCGATGGCGTAGTTGGTGACGCCCTTGGCCTTGATGACCACCGCGCCGGAGGTGCGCACCTTCTCCGCGAAGGCCTCGTACTCCCCGGAGAAGGCGATCTCCTCCCCGTGGGGGGCGTGGCCCTTGTAGCAGGCGATGTGGTTGTTGGCGATGTGGGCCAGGGACCAGGGGACGAAGGAGGAGTCGCCGTGCTCGCCGTAGACGTGGGCGTGGACGTTTTTGGGGCTGATGTGGAGCTCCTTGGCCAGCTCCGCCTGGAGCCGGGCGGTGTCCAGCACGGTGCCGGAGCCGATGATGCGGCTGGCGGGCACGCCGGAGATCTTGTGGAACACGTATGTCATGACATCCACGGGGTTGGAGACGATGATGTAGATGGCGTCCGGGGCGTAGCGGACGATGTTGGAGGTAATATCCTTGAGAATGTCCACGTTGGTCTGGGCCAGCTCCAGCCGGGTCTGGCCCGGCTTCCGGGGCAGGCCGGAGGTGATGATGACAATGGAGGAGCCGGCGGCGTCCTCATAGCCGCCGGAGCGCACGATGGCGGGCGCTCCGAAGGAGGTGCCCTGATAGATGTCCATGGCCTCGCCGAAGGCCTTCTGCTCATCAATGTCAATCAGCAGGATGTCTGTGGCGATATTCATCACAACCATGTCGTTGGCAATGGTGGCGCCGACGCTGCCGGCGCCGATGATGGTGACCTTGTTGCCCATAAGCCGAGATCTCCTTTTATTTTTATGTTATAATTGTTATACTCGTACTGACGTGGAAATTCCCTCGTACTCCGGCGGCGTGTGACACGCCGTCCGCCTATATTGTTAAAATAATAACATACTCGTCCGGCGTTGTCAACTCCTTTTCCGGCAGGAACAGGCCGCTTTCTTCACAAAGAAACCGGTGGGAAGAGGCGCTTTTTGGGCAAAACAACCTGCCGCCTCTGGAGGGGCGTCCGGGGCGGGTACAGCGGCGGCGATTGCCGCGGCTCAGCGGCCCGGGCAGGGGACGGCCCGCCGGCTTTTTTTGGAAATTCCCTTGCAATCCCGGCTGATTTTTAGTATCATGCTATACAGGATTTACCAATATAGCAATCATCAGAATTCGTAATATCGTGTAGGGGCGAGCATTGCTCGCCCGCTTTGAAAGGAAGCTCCATTGTGCGCTCGAGCAATGCTCGCCCCTACAAGCGAATGGAATCTATTTTGAAGATTGCTGTAGGACGCCCGCAGACGGCGCTGTTTCCGGACCACCGCGGGCCTTGGCTCCGGCGGCCTGCCCGCTGAAGGACAAACGGTGCAGCTTGCAGGAAAGACAAGCGATGTGAAGATGTGAAAGGGAGGGCCAACTATGCTGCACACCATTGCCAACGACCGGCTGCGCGTCGCCATCGACGACGTGGGAGCCCAGATGATGTCCATTGCCGCCGCCGATGGCACGGAGTACCTCTGGAACGGGGACGCCGCCTACTGGGGCGGCCGGGCCCCCAACCTCTTCCCCTACGTGGGCCGGCTGACCAACGACACCTACACCATTGACGGCCAGCGCTACGAGCTCAACCGCCACGGCTTTGCCCGCCGGGCCCAGTTTACCCCGGCGGAGAGGGGGGCGGACCGGCTGCTCCTGCGCCTGACGGACAGCCGGGAGACCAAGGCGGTCTACCCCTGGTCCTTCGCCTTCTGCGTGGACTACGCCCTGGAGGGGAGCGCGCTGGCGATTACCTTCTCCGTGGAGAACCGGGACGTTGAGGACCTGTACTTCGGCCTGGGGGCCCACCCCGGCTTTCGGGTTCCCCTGGAGGAGGGGAAGTCCTTTACGGACTACCGCCTCACCTTCGGCAAGAGCTGCAAGCCCTGGCGGGTGGAGATGTCGGACAACTACATGATCAGCGGCCAGGAGACGCCCTACCCCCTGGAGGGGGGGACCGTGATGGCCCTGCGCCACGACCTCTTTGACCGGGACGCGGTGATCCTCAAGCACATGGACCGGACCGTCACTCTCTCCGCCGGCCCGGGGACCAGGGGCGTGAGGCTCTCCATCCCCCGGATGCGCTATCTGGGCGTGTGGCACACGCCAAAGACCGACGCCCCCTTTGTGTGTCTGGAGCCCTGGGTGAGCCTGCCCTCCCGGCAGGACGTGGTGGAGGACTTCTCCCAGCAGAGCGACCTTGTCACCCTTTCCCCCGGGGAGACCTATACCAACCGCTGGACCATTGAGGCGTTTTAAGGCATGTACCGCCTGGTGATCGAAAGCCCCCTGGGGCCTCTGACCCTCCGGGGCACAGAGGCCGCCCTCAAGGCCGTCGGCTTCGGCTGGGAGGAGGGGGAGGAGGGGCCGGCCCCCGTCCTGGAGCGGGCCGCGGCGGAGCTGGAGGCGAAGTATGCGCCTTGAAACAAAGCGGCTCCTCATCCGCCCCTTTACCGCGGCGGACTTCCCGGACCTGTGGGAGATTCTGGGGGACCCGGCGGCTATGGAGCACATGGCGAGCTATACCCGGGAGGAGGCGGAGGCGCTGCTGCGCACCTTCTGCCTGGAGCGGGAGCCGCCGGGGGCCTGCGCCGCCGTCCTGCGGGACACCGGAAAGGTGATCGGCTGGCTGCTGTGCAATGAGGTGGACAGCCCGGGCATCTACGAGCTGGGCTGGATCTTCAACCGGGCCTGCTGGCGGCGGGGGTACGCCTTTGAGGCGGGCTCCGCCCTGATGGACCACCTCTTCCGGGTCCGGGGGGCCCACAAGGTGGCGGCGGAGACGATGGACGAGGAGCGGTGCCTGCCCCTCCTGGAGAAGCTGGGCCTGCGCCGGGAGGGGGTGTTCCGCCGGCACTGCCGGAGCCGGTCGGGCCAGTGGAGGGACCTCTACTGGTACGGCCTGCTGGAGGAGGACTACCTGGCGGAGCGCGGACAGAGCTGATCCGGCCCCGCCGGGCGGACATCTTTGCCACAAGCGAAACGTAGTTTCGCTTAAAAAGTTTGGGGACGCCCTCTGGGGCCGTCATTGGGCTTCGCCCAACGACAGGCCCGGCAGCGCAAGCGCTGCCCGGGCGGTAGGTCCAGGGCGAAGCCCTGGTGGGTTTGGGCGAAGCCCAATTTCTATAGGAGATATTTTATGCCCTTTCTTTCTCACGACCGCGCCGGCGTATTCTACCACACATCCTCTCTTCTGGAGGGTCCCGGTCTGCTCCACGGCTTCTCCACCCGCCTGGGCGGGGTCAGCGCGGGGGAGCGGGCCTCCCTCAATTTCCGAGGCGGGGGCCCGGAGCCGGACGACCCGGCCCTGGTTCGGGAGAACTACCGCCGGTTCTGCGCCGCCCTGGGGGCGGACCCGGCGGGCCTGGTGCTCTCCAGGCAGGTCCACGAGGCCACGGTCCGCCATGTCACCGCCGCCGACGCCGGAAAGGGGCTCTCGCGCCCGGCGGACTACACCGCCGACGCCCTGGTGACGGATGAGCCGGGACTGAGCCTGATGGTATTCTCCGCGGACTGCATCATATTGCTGCTGTGGGACCCGGAGACCGGATCCATAGGCGCAGTCCACGCCGGCTGGCGGGGCACGGCCCTGGACCTGCCCGCCAGGACGGTGGGGGAGATGGGGCGGCTCTTCGGGGCGCGGCCCCGGGACATCCGGGCGGCTGTGGGCGCGGGGATCGGGCCCTGCTGCTTTGAGACCCACGGCGACGTGCCGGAGGCCATGCGGGCCGCCTTCGGCCCGGGGGCGGACGGCTATATCGCACCCAGGGGGGAGAAGTGGACCGTGGATTTGAAGGGAATCAACGCCTGGCGGCTGCGGGAGGCCGGCGTGGCGGCGGAGCGCATAGATATCTGCCCCCTGTGTACCTCCTGCCGGCCGGAGCTCTACTGGAGCCACCGGAAAACCGGGGACCGGCGGGGCGTTCAGGGGGCCCTCATCGGACTGGAGGGACAACTGTGAGGCGGCTGGTGTCCGCGCTGCTCCTGCTGACGCTGGCCCTGGCGGGCTGCGCCGCCCAGTCGGAGCCGGAGCCGGACGAGGCGTGGGAGCCCTATGAGCAGGAGCAGCCTCCCGAGCCGGAGGAGCCGGCGGAGCCGGACTATCCGGAGGCGTTCTCCCTGGCCTACTATAAGGATCTGACCTTGGACCCCATCACCTGCGCCGAGGGGGTGCAGCAGGAGGTGGCCTCCCTGCTCTTTGAGCCCCTCTTCCGGCTGGACGGCGGCTTTGAGCCGGAGCCCTGCCTCTGCGAGAGCTATGAGTGGGACGAGAGCGGCCGGGTGTGTACCCTGACCCTCCGGCAGGACGCCGCCTTCCAGGACGGAGCGGCTCTGCATGCCCGGGACGTGGTGGCCACCCTCCAGCGGGCCGCCGCCTCGGAGCGCTATGGCTACCGGCTGCGAAACATGGCCTCCGTGTCCGCCAGCCGGTCCGGCCAGGTGGTGATCACCCTGGCCCGGGCGGACCGGGGCTTCACGGCCCTTTTGGACATCCCCATAGTGAAAAGCGGCACAGAGGACCGGCCCGTTCCTACGGGGACCGGGCCCTATCTGTTGGTCACCGGCGGCGAGGAGCCCTGCCTCTTGGCAAACGGCGAGTGGTGGCAGGGGAAGCGTCTGCCGGTGGAGCGGATCCCTCTGGTCCACGCCAAGAACCGGGATACGGCCATGTACCTCTTCTCCTCCCGGCGGGTGGAGCTGCTGACGGTGGACCCCACCGACGACCTCACCGCCGTCACGGGCCAGTATGTCACCACCTATCAGCCCACCGCGGTCCTCCAATTTTTGGGCTTCAACACCCGGCGGGGCCTCTTTGCGGACGCCGCCGCCCGGTCCGCCTTCAGCCGGGGAATCCCCCGGGAGACCATGGCGGAGGTCCAGCTGGCGGGGCTGGCCCAGGCGGCCCAGTTCCCCATGTCGCCCCTGTGGACCCTCTACCCAGCGGATCTGGAGGCCCCCTACGACCGGGACGAGACTGCCGCCGCCCTGACGGCGCTGGCGGCCGGATGGGAGGAGGAGGACCGGGAGCTGGTCTTGCTTGTCAGCGAGGAGGACAGCTTCCGGCTGACCAGCGCCCGGTTCATCGCCGAGAGCCTGTCGGCGGGGGGCTGGAGGGTGACCATCCGGGCGCTGCCCTGGGAGGAGTACCTGCTGGCCCTGGAGGCGGGGGAGTTTGATCTCTACTTCGGCGAGGTGCGTCTGACGGCCAACTGGGACCTGCGGGATCTGATCGGCAGCGGCGGGGCGCTCAACTACGGGGGATACGCGGACGAATACACGGACCTCCTGCTGGAGGGCTTTGCCGCCGGCCTGGACCGGCGGGCCAACACCCGGGAGCTGTGCCAGCGGCTGCTGGAGCAGGCCCCTATCGCGCCGCTGTGCTTCAAGCGCTATACCGTGCTCACCCACCCGGACGTGGTGGAGGGGCAGCGGGCCGCCCCGGGGTGCAGCTTTTACCGGCTGGAGGAGTGGACCATTCATTTGGCGGGGGAGTAGCCGCCGGAATATGGAGAGCCCCGGAAATTCTTCCGGGGATCCAGCTTTACGGCCTCTATGGCAAAATACAGTGAACACAGTTGAGAACGAATGCATGCTGGGCTTCGCCTGTTGGGGCGGCCTCTGGCCGCCTAACGCCAAACCCACTGGGGCTTTGCCTAAGCGGCCGGCCCGGAACTTGATTACTGTTCAGCTTTATTCTCTATGTCCGGCCTGGGCCCGGAAATCAGAGGGAAGCGAAGCCCTGTTCCGGCGGGCTGACAGAGCGGATTGCATCCCGGGAGCGCCGGTGGTATACTGATAGAACTCTGGATATATAAAGGAGGGGGTTTCCATGAAGATTGCCCTATTGCAGATCGCGGCGGAGGACACCCTGGAGCGCACGCTGGACAAGGGGATCACCTTCTGCCGCAGGGCCAGGGACCTGGGGGCGGATCTCGCGCTGTTCCCAGAGATGTTCAGCAACGGCTACCGCATCTACGGCCGCCCGGTATCCGACTGGGCGGCGGAGGCGATCCCGGCGGACCACAGGTTCGTGAGAGCCTTTGGGGCGCTGGCGCGGGAGCTGGATATGGCGATTGGAATCACCCTGCTGGAGGCGTGGGAGACGGGCCCGCGGAACACGCTGGTTTTGTTTGACCGCTTTGGCGGCCAGGCACTGCGGTATGCCAAGGTACATACCTGCGATTTCGACGTGGAGCGGCATCTGACCCCCGGCGACGGCTTCTATACGGCGGACCTGGATACGGCGTCCGGGACGGTGAAGGTGGGGGCCATGATCTGCTTTGACCGGGAGTTCCCCGAGAGCGCGAGAATCCTCATGCTGAAGGGGGCCGAGATCATCCTTGTGCCCAACGCCTGCCCCATGGAGATCAACCGCCTGTCCCAGCTCCGCGCCAGGGCCTACGAAAACATGCTGGGAATCGCCACCTGCAACTACCCCGCCGGCGTTCCGGACTGCAACGGCCACTCCAGCGCCTTCGACGGCGTCGCGTATCTGCCCGGCAGCTCCGGCTCCAGAGACACCTGCCTCCTGGAGGCGGACGGGTCGGAGGGGATCTGGGTCGCCGATTTCGACCTGGAACGGCTCCGGCGCTACCGCCGGGAGGAGGTCCACGGAAACGCCTACCGGCGCCCCCGGGAATACGGCCTCATCTGCTCGGAGCAAGTCGATGAGCCCTTCGTCCGGAAGGACCGCAGAGCATAGCGTTAAGCAGGTTGGAAATAGGGAAAGGCTGGGCTTCGCCCAAACCCGCTGGGGCGTTGCCCTGGACCCGCCGCCCTTTGAAAAGGCGGCCCCAAACTTTATTAGTTTTCAACTTTATTCAATAAAAACAGACAAAAAGGATGGGAAAGCTGCCCGTAAAGGCGGCTCTCCCATCCCTTTTCAAAGCATCTAATTATACCGGGCCAGGGCCTCCCGGGCCAGCCCTTGCAGGGCCTCCCGGGCGGAGGGGGGCTCCAGAATCTTCGCCTCCCCGCCGAAACACAGCGCCCAGCTGAGGAAGGTGGGGCTCACCTCCACCTGAGCGGAGACGATCAGCGCGCCGCCTGGGCCGGCGCGGTAGTGGGCGTCCTGTCCGAACCGGTCCATGGCCACGTTCAGCAGGTGGGGGGCCAGCTCCATGGTGACGCGCTGGGTGTCGCCGCTGTGCATGTCGAAGATGGAGCGCACGTAGACGGCGGGGTCGAAGTCCTCCGGCAGGGGGGGCCGGGCCTCCTCCGCCACCTGGAGGCCGCTGATGCGGTCCACCCGGAAGTGGATGAATTTGCCCTGCTCCGGCCGGTAGGTGACAAGGTAGTAGTTCCGGTCCACGCACAGCGCCGCCGGGCACTCGCTGTAGAGCCTGCCGCCGTGGCGGTAGCGGCGCTGGCCGTCCGGGGTCCAGTCAAAGTAGCGGAACTGGACGCAGCGGTTCTCGTTGATGGCCTGGTGGATGCCGTCGATGTTGTAGTAGAGCTGCTCGTTCTGGGTTTTGACCCGGTTGAGGACGTAGACCTGGCGACGCAGGCGGCCCGCCTGGGCCGCGCTGGTCAGGCGCTCCAGCTTGCTTATGAGCTCCATGCTCTTTTTCGCGGTGAGGAAGGGGGAGGCCTGGACCACGTCGATGAGCATGGCCAGCTCCGGCAGCTCAAAGGACCGCTGGCCCAGGTAGTAGCCGTATGTCTTGGACCTGGCGCGCACGATGTCCATGCCGAACTGCTCCAGCAGCTCCAGGTCCTCGTAGATGGCCTTTCGCTCCGCCGGGATGCCCAGACGGCCCAGATAGCCGATCATGTCCCCCACAGTCACCGGGTGGGCCTCGTCCGTCTGCTCCTGGAACAGCTTCGCCATGTACAGCAGCTTCAGCTTCTTATGGGCCATAGGGGACCTCCGCCGGGCCAGACGGGGCCGTCACAGGGCCTCCAGCCGGGCCAGCTCCCCGTTTACCCGCTCCTCGCAGGAGCGCATGGCCAGGATGGTCCGCTCCATCAGGGTGTCCAGGTCCCAGCCCAAACGCTCCGCCCCCTGGCGTATCACGTCCCGGCTGCACCCGGCGGCGAACTTCTTATCCTTGAACTTCTTTTTCAGGCTGCTGACCTCCAGGTCCTGGACGCTCTTGCTGGGGCGCATCCGGACGGCGGCCCCGATGAGGCCCGTCAGCTCGTCGGCGGCAAAGGGGACCTTCTCCATCTCGTGCTCCGGCTCCACGTCGGAGCAGAGGCCATAGCCGTGGCAGACGACCGCGTGGATGAGCGCCTCATCCGCCCCGGCCTCCCGCAGCAGCTCCGGAGCCTTGGCGCAGTGCTGGTCCGGCCACCGCTCAAAATCGATGTCGTGGAGGAGTCCCGCCATGGCCCAGAAGTCCCTCTGGGCGCCATAGCCCAATTCCCCGGCGTACCAGGCCATCACCCCCTCCACGGTCAGGGCATGGAGGAGGTGAAAGGGCTCCTTGTTGTATTGGCGCAGCAGGGAGAGCGCCTCTTCTCGGGTGTTCAGCATAGCTTGTTGCGTCCTTTCCTTTTCTATGTAGCCGGTATGACCCCGTCAGCAGATCATCTGCCCCAGCAGGGCCATCACACGCTCGGCTCGCCGGTAGGCCTGGTCCCCAAGACGGCGGAAGAGCCTTTGCAGGCAGGGGTCCAGGGTCTCGTCCGCCGCGCGCAGATAGTTGAAGCCGCTGCACGCCTCCTGGTGGTAGCAGGAGCGCAGAGCCTCCGCCAGACTGGCCCAGCGCTCGCTCTCCACGGTGACAGAGGGGGCGTAGCAGGAGCCGGTGGTGAGGTAGTAGGCGGCGCTCAGCTCCCTTGCCGCCGCCTGCCGCTCCGAGGCGATACACCGCAGCAGCCGGGCGGCGCTCTGACAGCAGAACCGGCAGGCCAGGTTCAGGCAGCACCGGCGGACCGCCAGCTCCTCCTCCAGAAAGCCCTCCAGCACCTCCAGGGAGCTCTGGGCCTCTGTGCCCATGCAGCAGGGGTTTCGCTCCGCGCCGGGGAGGGAGCCCTCTCCGCCCTCCATAGCGGGGACAGGCTCCGCTCCCGCCGCCGGAACAGCGGGAACCGCCTCCGTGGCAGACATGGGCGTCTCCGCGGCGGGCGATGGCGTCTCCTCCGCGGGTGCGCTGTTCTCCCCGGCGCGGACCTCCGGGTAGGGGTTCAGATCCGGGGCGACCCGCTTCCAGATGCGGTCGTACTGGCGGTAGTCGTAGTCGGCGGGCATGTTCTGGAGCCCGTCGGGAATACTGTTTTCCATAACAATAGCCTCCTTTGCTGGTTAGGCCATTGTATGTGAACAGGCGGCAAATGGTTATGGTGGCCGCAGTTCACAACCGGTAAAGTTTCGGGCCGCCCTTTTCAAAGGGCGGTGGGGTGCAGGGGCAAAGCCCCTGCTGGGCTTGGGCGGAGCCCAGCATTTATTCGGTTTCAACTATGCCGGTATAGTCCGCTTCGTTTGCCAGTGCCAGCAGGTGCTCCGCCGCCATGCGGTATCCCTCAAAGCCGTGCCCGGCGATGGTTTTGCAGCAGGCCAGCCGGACATAGGACACTTGGCGGAAGTCCTCCCGCTTGGATACGTCGGAGAGGTGGACCTCCACCGCCGGCAGGGACACGGCCTTCAGGGCGTCCAGCAGGGCTACGCTGGTGTGGGTGTAGGCAGCGGGGTTGATGACAATGCCGTCCAGTTTCCCGTAGGCGGCCTGGATGGCGTCCACCAGGGCCCCCTCGTGGTTGGACTGGAGGATCTCGCATCCGATCCCCAGCTCCCCGCAGAAGGAGCGGATGTACGCCTCCAGATCGGCGTAGGTCTCCCGGCCGTAGATATCCGGCTCCCGGACGCCCAGCAGGTTCAGATTGGGGCCGTTGAGAAACAGCAGTTTCACTGTGGGTTCAGCTCCTTTAAAACTTTTTGTCTCCTGACGCCCCGGTAGGGCCCGTCCTGGCAGGTTCCCGCCGGGCGGTAGCCCCGGCTCTCGTAGTAGCGGTTTAAGGACGCGTTGTCCGCAGCGCAGTCCAGCCGTACGAACGCCTTACCCAGCTGAACGGCCAGGGCCTCAATATGGGTTAAAAGCTCGCCGCCCGCGCCCCCGGAGGGGAGGGCGCTGACCAGATTGTGGACATAGAGGGCCGGGGCGGCGTCCTCCCACCTCCTGTCCGACTCCAGCACTGCCGCCGCGGCCAGAACAGCGTCCTTGTCCCGCAGCGCATAGAGCCGCCCCTCCCGGAGCATGTCCCGGTAGTAGCCGATTGGGTACGCCTCCAGATAGCCGTTTCGGTTCCATTGACGGATGCCGGCTTCCTCCATCCACGCTACCCGCCGGACATACAGGGAGAAAATTTGGTCCAGCTCCCGCTCCTCCGCCGGGCCAAAAGGCGCTTTCATCACGTCCATTCCAAAAGCTCCTGTTCGATCCGCTCCGCCGTCTCCTCCACAGTACCGGCGTTGTCCGCGGTCAGATCCGCGAAGGCGGCGTACAGCGGCTCCCGCTCCGCCCACAGCTCCCCCAGATCCCGGCTCTGGGACACCGGACGACCGTTGGTGGGCAGCAGGGAGAGGTCCCGGGTGAGGTGGACGATGACGCCGTTCTGGTGGAGGGGGGCGTAGTTCTCCCGGCGGGTGACCACGCCGCCGCCGGTGCTGAGGACGCATCCGGTGCGGGCGCCCGCCTCCCGGACGATCTCGCTCTCCAGGGCCCGGAAGGCCTCCTCCCCCTCCCGGGCGAAGATCTCCGGGATGGGCTTTCCCGCCCGCTCCGCGATCAGCTGGTCCAGGTCCAGAAACTCCTTTCCCAGACGCCGGGCCAGAGCGCGGCCCACGGCGCTCTTGCCGCACCCGGGCATGCCGATGAGGACGATATTGCGCACCTGGGCGGTCAGCCCGGCAAGCACCTCCTCCAGCCGGCAGTCCGGGATCTCCGCTCCGGTGAAAAGCTCAGCGGAGCGCCTGGCCTGGGCTACCAGCATGGGCAGGCCGCAGGAGCAGGGGAGACCCCGCCCCTCCGCCTCCTGGAGCAGGGCCGTGCGCAGGGGGTTGTATACCACGTCCAGCACCCCGGTCAGCCGGGGGAGGGCATCTAGTGACACCGGGGACAGGCCGCAGCTGGGGTACATCCCCACAGGGGTGGTGTTGATGAGGACCTGGGCGTCCGCGTGGCGGGAGAGGTTCTCGTAGTTGTCCTCCCCCTTCCGGGAGATCACCACGATCTCCGCCGCTCCCAGCTCCTCCGCCGCCGCCCGGGCGGTGCGGCTGGTGCCGCCGGAGCCCAAAATCACCGCTTTTTTCCCCGCCAGGTCCACTCCGGCTCTTTGGGCCAGGTACTTCAGGCCGTCGATGTCCGTGTTATAGCCAATGAGACGGCCGGCCCGGTTTACCACCGTATTCACCGCGCCGATGGCGGCGGCCCGGGGGTCCACCTCGTCGCACAGGGGGAGGACGGTCCGCTTGTAGGGGATGGTGACGTTGAGCCCCTTGAAGGCCCGGCGGCCAAGCAGGTCCTCCACCTCCCCCGGGGGCGTGGGCAGCAGCCGGTAGTCGCAGCCCGTCAGGGCCCTATGAATCTGGGGGGAGAAGCTGTGGCCCAGCTTTTCCCCCAAAAGGCCGTACTCCATCCAGTTCTCTCCTTTCCTCTCAAAAAAGACGCCTCAGCGCCTTTTTTAATTAAAATACCTCGCTGTAGGCCCCCAGGAAGGTGAAGAAGTCCTCCTTCTCCAGCTGGCTGAGGACGGTCTGGGTGTCGGGGTTCCGGACGGAGGCGTCCACGTCAAAGTAGAAGCGGAACTCGAAGTCCTTGCCGGGGATGGGACGGCTCTCCAGCTTGCAGATGTTGATGCCCCGGGTGGCGAATTTGGCGATGAGGCTGTACAGGGAGCCGGGGCGGTGGCTGGCAGAGGCCACGAAGGTGATGCGGTTGGCCCCCTCGTAAATCTCCAGGTTTTTGGAGATGCAGATGAAGCGGGTGTAGTTGTGGTCCGTGTTGGCGACGTGGTCGGAGAGCACCTGGAGGCCGTAGAGGTCCGCGCAGTTCACGGAGGCGATGGCGGCGATGTCCGTCCGGCCGCTCTCGGCGACGTACTTGGCGGCCCGGGCGTTGTTGTCGAATACCGTCACCTTCACGCCCCTGGCCTTCAAGAACTCGCCGCACTGGTTCAGGGACTGCTCGTGGGCCACAACCTCCTTCACGTCCGCCAGTTTCACGCCGGGCCGGGCCAGCAGGCAGTGCTCGATCTTCAGCTTCAGACTGCGCACGATCTTGCAGTTGTACTTCTCCATCAGGTCGTAGACCTCGGTGACAGACCCGGCGGAGGAGTTCTCGATGGGCAGGATGCCGTAGCGGCACATGCCGTTTTCCACCGCCCGGAACACGCCGTCAAACCGGCCAAAGTACATGATCTGGGGCAGGGGGAACATCTTGTCGCAGGCCAGCTGGGAGTAGGCCCCCTCAATACCCTGGCAGGCCACCACGGCCCGGTCCGGGAAGGATCCGGCGTTCTCCGCCGCGGCGAGGATGTCCTGGCACAGCCTGGACTCCCCGGTGGAGAGCCGGTCCTCCTGGTAGTCCCGGCTCAGTTCCAGCAGGGTGGAGTAGAGGATCTTCGTGTACTCCCGCAGATCCTCCCCGCAAAGGCCGGTGACCCGGTAGAGGATCTCCCGCTCCCGGCCCGGAACCAGGACCGGGGCGCCCTGCTCCTTTTTATAGTCCGCCACCTGCCGGACCGTCTCCATGCGCTGCCGGAACAGCGCCACCAGCTGGTCGTCAATCTGGTCCAGCCGGGCCCGGTAGTCTTGCAAGTCCATGGTTATGTCCTCCCGTATCTCTATATTGTAGTATTTGACTCCTCCAGCAGCATATCCAGCAGGGTCAGGGCCGTCACGGCCTCCACCACTGGCACGGCCCGGGGGGCGATGCAGGGGTCGTGGCGGCCGTGGACCACCAGGGTGGTGTTGGTTTTGGTCTCCAGATCCACCGTCTGCTGCTCCCTGGCGATGGAGGCGGTGGGCTTGACGGCCACGTTCACCACCAGGGGCATGCCGGTGGTGATGCCGCCCAGCACGCCGCCGGCGTGGTTGGTGCAGGCGACCACCCGGCCGTCCTCTATGGCGAAGGGATCGTTGTGCTCGCTGCCCCGCATGCCGGCGGCGGCAAAGCCCGCGCCGAAGGAGACCCCCCGCACGGCGGGAATGCCGAAGAGGGCCGCCGCCAGCCGGTTCTCCACCCCGCCGAACATGGGCTCCCCTACCCCCGCCGGGAGCCCCGCCGCAAAGCAGCGGATCACGCCCCCCACGGAGTCCCGGTCCATCCGGGCCGCCTCGATGGCCTGGCGCATGGCCGCGCCGGCCTCGTCGCTGAAAACAGGGAACCGCTTCTCCAGCAGCGCCGCCAGGTCCTCCCGGCCCAGCCGGGCAAAGTCCGGCGGCGTATCGCTGACAGAGGCGATCCGGTCGATGTGGGCGGCCACGGCCACGCCCCGCTCCTCCAGCAGCTGAAGGGCCAGCGCCCCCGCGAAGCACAGCGGCGCGGTGAGCCGGCCGGAGAACTGTCCGCCCCCCCGGATGTCGTAATCATTGCCATATTTTATCATAGCGGTGTAATCGGCGTGGGAAGGCCGGGGGGTCCGCTTCAGGCCGCTGTAGTCCCGGCTGTGCTGGTCGCTGCTGCGGATGGCCATGGCCACCGGCGCGCCGCAGGTCCTGCCCTCCACCAGGCCGGAGAGGATCTCCGGCCGGTCGTCCTCCCTCCGGGGAGTGGACCAGGCGTTTTGCCCCGGGGCCCGCCGGGCCAGAAAGGCCTCCACCCGGTCCATGTCCGGGGCAAAGCCGGCGGGCAGACCCTCCACCACGCAGCCGATGCAGGGGGCGTGGGACTGGCCGAACACCGTCACTCGCAGTCTATTTCCCAGTGTATTCAAGGATTTCTCCTCCTAACATACGGTAGTGCTTCCAGAAGTCCGGGTAGGATTTGGCCACGCACTCCGCCCCCAGAAGCGTCACCGGTCCGCTGCACCGTGTGGCGGCGACAGCCGCCATCATGGCGATCCGGTGGTCGTTGCAGCAGTCCACCGTACCCCCGGCCAGCTGCTCCCGGCCCCGGATGGTCAGGCTGTCCGGGCCCTCCTCCACGTCCGCCCCCAGGGCGGTGAGGGCGGCGGTAATGGAGGCCAGCCGGTCACTCTCCTTGATCCGGAGCCTGGCGGCGTTGGTGAAATGGGCGGTCCCCCGCCCCAGGGCGGCTGCGGCCGATAGGGGCGGCAGCAGGTCCGGACAGTCCGAGACGTCCAGCTCCGCCTCCCCGCTCCGCTCCAGCCGCTCCAGGTGGGAGACAACCGCCCGGTCCCCCTGGAGGGAGTCCCGGCGCAGTCCCTCCACCGAAACGGCGCTGCCCAGACTGGCGGCGGCCAGCCAGAACGCCGCCTGGGACCAGTCCGCCTCCACCTCGGCCTCCGCCGGGGCGTAGGCCTGCCGGCCGGGGACCCGGAAGCCCTCCGGCTTCTGCTCCACCGCGACGCCGAACCGGTCCAGGGCCTCCAGGGTCATGTCCACATAGCTCCGGCTCTCCAGCGGGGTGGTCAGAACGATTTCCGAGCTGTCCTCCAGCAGCGGCAGGGCGTACAGCAGCCCGGTGACAAACTGGCTGGATACGCTCCCCGGCAGGCGGTAGACCCCCGGAGGCAGCGTCCCCTCCACGGCCAGCATCCCCTCGCTCTGCTCATAGCGGATGCCTTTCTCGTCAAAGAGGTCGAAGTAGGGCTTCTGGGGCCGCTCCATCAGCCGCCCCCGGCCGGTGAACACTCCGCCGCCCCGCAGGACCAGGGCCAGAGGGATGAGAAAGCGGAGGGTGGAGCCCGATTCCCCGCAGTCTAAATGGGGGAAAAATGGACTGTCTGTTTTCAGCTGCGCCAGGCACCGCCGGGTGGCTTGGATATCCTGGGAGTCCGCCAGGTTGCGCAGTACGCTCCCCTCTCCGGCCAGGGCGGCGGAAATGAGGTAGCGGTGGGCCTGGGACTTGCTGGGGGGCGGCGTGACGGCGCCGCGGAGCCTTTTGGGCGTGATGGTCAGATTCATGGCGCCGCGGCCTCCACGAACCGGCCCAGGCCCTCCATGTCCAGCCGGAGGGTTTTCGCCCGGCCCAGCTCCTCCAGAACCACCACGTCGATGCCGCCGAGGCCCCGCTTCTTATCTCCGGTGGCGGCGTCGTAGAGCTCCCCGGCGGCGTAGGGGCACTGGATGGGCAGGCCGAACCGGCGGCAGGCCGCCTCCACTGCCTCCAGGGTCCCGGCGGGGCTCACGCCCATGCGCTCCGCCGCCCGGGCGGCCAGCGCCATGCCGATAGACACCGCGCGGCCGTGGGTGACCGTGTAGCCGCTGCACTTCTCAATGGCGTGGCCCAGGGTGTGGCCAAAGTTCAGCAGCTTCCGCTTTCCCCGCTCCAGCTCGTCCTCCTGCACCACCGAAGCCTTGATCTCCACATTCCGGCGGACGATCTCCTCCATGCGGGCGGAGATGTCCTCCGCCATGAGAAAGCGGAGGAAGTCCCGGTCGGCGATGAGGGCGTGCTTCACCGTCTCCGCCATGCCGTCGGCCAGGGCCCCCTCCGGCAGAGTCCGGAAAGTGTCCGTGTCGCAGAGGACCAGCCGGGGCTGGTGGAAGGCCCCGACGAGATTTTTTCCGCTCTCCAGGTCCACGGCGGTCTTGCCCCCCACGGAGGAGTCCGAGGCGGCCAGGAGGGTGGTGGGCGCCTGGATGTAGTCCACCCCCCGCTGGTAGGTGGCGGCGGCGAAGCCGGCCATGTCCCCCGTGACGCCGCCCCCCAGGGCGATGACGAAGTCGGCGCGGGTCAGGCGGTTTTGGGCGAAAAACTCCAGAATTTTTCCGTAGGTGGTGAGGTTCTTGCTCCGCTCCCCGGCGGGGAAGGCGTAGGTTACAGCGGAAAACCCGGCCTGCTCCAGGGAAGCCAGGACCCGGCCGGCGTACAGGGGCCCCACGGTGGAGTCCGTCACCAGGGCGCAGCGCCGGGATTTGGTCACTGCGCTGACCAGCTCCCCGGCATTGTCCAGCAGGCCGGAGCCGATGTGGACAGCGTAGGGGGCGGAGGCGCTGACGGTTACTGTCTGCATGGAATCACTCCTTGGTCAGAATATCCAGGCTGTGGTTGGTGGCCCCGATGAGGTCGGGCCGCTCGCAGATGGTGAGATGGTAGCGCACGTAGTTCTGAAAGACCGCGTTGGAGAAGCTGTCAATCCGGTCCTGGATGTAGTGGGAGAAGAGGTCGGAGGCGATAATCTTCACCCGCTTGAGCCCAGCCTCCCGGTTCAGGCCGTTGATATCCTCCAGCCGCACCATCTCGAAGAGGTCCGCCGGCTCGGAGATGCACTTGTAGTCCGCGGTCAGCATGCCCTGGGTCAGGCACTCCATCATCTTGCTGCCGTCGCCGGCGAAGGCGTACTGGATCATGGTGGCCTCGTTCATACAGTAGGCGGCAAAGATATGCCCGTTCCGCTTCAGCACCCGACGGGCCTCCCGCAGCACCGTCAGCTTGTCCTCCCTGGTGTAGAGGTGGTACAGGGGTCCGAAGAGCAGCACCGCGTCAAAGCTCTCGTCCGCGAACCGGCCCAGGTCCAGGGCGTTGCCCTGCTCCACCGGGATCTCCGCCCCGCACTCCCTCAGATTGGCGTGAAAGACCTCGATGTTGTGCTCCACCAGCTCAATGGCGTGCATGTCGTAGCCGTCCATGGCCAGGGCGATGGAGTAGACCCCGGTGCCCGCGCCTACGTCCAGGATCTTCGCCCCCTGGGGGACGTACTGCCGGATATACTTCATGTTGGTGAGGAACTCCACGCTGCCGTGGCGGGATTTGGTCCGCTGGTCCTCGTTGTAGTTGTTGTAGTAGTCGGTAATATAGCTGGTATCCATGGAATGTCCCCTTTCTTTTTATCCTTTTGCGGGGCCGGTGGGGCCCCGCGGGTCAGCGGTCTTTATCAATGGCCTCCTTGATCTCCCGGGCGTGCCGGAGCATGTCCCGCAGACGCTCCCGGTCCCCACGGCGGATGGTGTAGGCGAAGGCCGCCAGCTCCTCCACCAGTGTGTCGATCTCCCGGACCAGGGCCTCCCGGTTCTCCAGAAAGAGCTCCGTCCACATCTCCTCGTTGAGCCGCGCCACCCTGGTCATGTCCTTGAAGCTTCCGGCGGAGAAGCCAGCAAAATCAGGGGCCGAGGGGCTGCCCACATAGGCGCAGCTCACCACGTGGGCCAGCTGGGAGGTGTAGGCGATGATGTGGTCGTGCCGCTCCGGCGTGGAGGGCTGGAGATGGCTGAAGCCCAGCCTCTGGGCGAATTCCCAGATATCGTCCACGCACGTTTGGGGCGTATCCGGATAGGGGGTCAGTATCAGGGACGCGCCCTGGAACAGCTCCGGAAAGGAGGATTCGTACCCGGAGCGCTCGATGCCCGCCATGGGGTGCCCGCCGATGAAGTGGAACCCCGCGTCCTTCACCACGCTCTCCAGGGGTCCGCAGACCACGCCCTTTACGCCGCCGCAGTCCATCACAAGCCCGCCCCGGCGAAACTGGTCCCGGTGCTCCGTCACATAGGCCACCGTGGCCTCCGGGTACAGGGCGATGATCACCAGGTCGCACTCCGCCAGCTTCTCCTCCGTCAGCACCCCGTCCAGCACCCCCTCGTCCAGGGCCCGGCTGAGCACCGTACCGCTCCGGTTGTAGCCCAGGAGGGTGCAGTTCGTGTACCTGCGGATAGCCTTGGCCATGCTGCCGCCGATGAGGCCCAGCCCCACGACGCCTATTGTCTCCATCATATTGATTTTCCTCCATTTTTGTAGGGGCCGCGTACCGGAATTACAAGTCGCCTGGGCCGGCCCGGTGGGGCCATGGGGCCCTACTCCAGCGTGCCTGTGGTAAAGGAGCGGTCGGCGTAGGGGCGGATGGCCCGTATCTTCTCCATCATGTCTGCGAACTTCTCCGGCCGCAGGGACTGGGGGCCGTCGCACAGGGCGTGCTCCGGGTCGTTGTGGACCTCGATGATGAGCCCGTCCGCGCCGCAGGCCGTGGCGCCCAGGGCCATGGGGGACACCAGCTCCCAGCGGCCCGTGGCGTGGCTGGGGTCCACCACCACCGGCAGGTGGCTGAGCTGGTGGAGCACCGGGATGACGGAGAGGTCCATGGTGTTGCGGGTGGCGGTCTCAAAGGTGCGGATGCCCCGCTCGCAGAGGATCACCTGGTTGTTGCCCCCGGCCATGATATACTCCGCGCTCATGAGCAGCTCCTGGAGGGTGTTGGCCAGGCCACGCTTCAGGAGGACGGGCCTGCGCAGCTTGCCCAGCTCCTTGAGCAGCTCGAAGTTCTGCATGTTCCGGGCCCCCACCTGGATGATGTCGATGTCCTCGAAGAGGGGCAGGTGCTTGGCGTCCATGATTTCCGTCACAATGGGCAGGCCGGTGGCGGCCTTGGCCTCCAGCAGCAGGCGGATGCCCTCCCCCTGGAGGCCCTGGAAGGCGTAGGGGGACGTGCGGGGCTTGAAGGCGCCGCCCCGGAGGACCTGGGCCCCGGCGGCCTTCACGGACTGGGCCACGGAGATGATCTGCTCCTCCGTCTCCACAGAGCAGGGGCCGGCCATCACCAGGAAATGCCCGCCGCCGATCCGCGCCCCGTTGGGCAGAGTGATGACGGTGTCCTCCTCGTGGAACTTGCGGTTGGCGTTTTTGTAGGGCTCCTGGATGCGGCGCACCATCTCCACAATGTCCAGGGCCATGATGCTCTCAATATCCACCCGGGAGGTGTCCCCCACCAGGCCCACGATGGTGTGGTTCTCCCCCACGGACATGTGGGTCTCCAGGCCCATATTGTGCAGCCAGCTGACGAATACGTCCACCTGCTGGGGCTCGGCCTGCTTTTTCAGAATAACAATCATGGTCAAAACACTCCATTTCCATAAAATCAGCACAGGGATAAAAGAAAAAAGGCCCTACAGCTGTTTCACTGTAAGACCCTCAATGGATACCAGCTCCATCCCCTTGCCGCAGCAAAACAAACCTTATCTACTTGTGTAGATAAAGTAAAAGTAGTATGCGGCGGCGAAGCGTCTGGCAGTCATAAAAAATACCTCTTTTTGAATAGCTGGAGGTATTGTAGCACGTTTTTTCACGATTTGCAAGAGGAACCTGCAAAAAATTTTGGGACGGCGGGGGAAAACCCGCCCTTTTCTCCCCGTTTTTGTTGACAATCGCAGCTCCGGTCAGTATAATAGGGGAGAAATTTCCATAACCTCTGCCGGACTGCCGGCTTACAGAAGAAAGGATATCAAGCCATGTTTGATGTGCGCATCTCCGACGCCGTCCGCTATGTTGGCGTGGACGACGATTCCATTGATCTCTTTGAGGGACAGTACCCCGTCCCCAACGGCGTCTCCTACAACGCCTACGTCATTCTGGACGAGAAAACCGCCGTGCTGGACACGGTGGATCGCCGGGCCACGGAGCGGTGGCTGCAAAATCTGGAGCGGGAGCTGGAGGGCCGCGAGCCGGACTACCTGGTGCTCCACCACCTGGAGCCGGACCACGCCGGCAGCGTGGGCGCCCTGCTGGAAAAATATCCGCAGCTGACTCTGGTGGGCAACGCCAAGACCTTTGCCATGCTGCCCAAGTTCTTCGATTGGTCCGGCCGCTCCCTGACGGTAAAGGAGGGGGACGTCCTCACCCTGGGGGAGCACACCCTCACCTTCTTCATGGCCCCCATGGTCCACTGGCCGGAGGTGATGGTGAGCTACGAGTCCCAGGAGAAGATCCTCTTCTCCGCCGACGGCTTCGGCAAGTTCGGGACCCTCTCCGCCCAGGAGCCCTGGGAGGGCGAGGCCCGGCGCTACTACTGCAACATCGTGGGTAAGTACGGCGCCTCGGTCCAGGCGCTGCTGAAGAAGGCCGCCGGCCTGGATATCCGGACCATCTGCCCCCTCCACGGGCCGATCCTCCGGGAGAACTTGGGCCGCTATATCGAAAAATACGACCTCTGGAGCCGCTATGTGCCCGAGGAGCCGGAGAGCGTGCTGGTGGCCTATGCCTCCATCCACGGCAACACCGCCCGGGCGGCGGAGAAGATGGCGGCGATTCTGGAGCAAAAGGGCTGCCCCAAGGCGGAGGTGATAGACCTGTGCCGCTGCGACCAGTCCCAGGCGGTGGAGGCCGCCTTCCGCTGCGGCAGGCTTGTGGCCATGAGCTCCACCTACGACGGCGGGCTCTTCCCGCCCATGGAGCACTTCATGGCCCATCTGCGGGACAAGACCTACCGAAACCGGACCGTGGCTGTCATCGAAAACGGCTCCTGGGCCCCCGCCGCGGCCAAGTGCATGACCGCCTGTCTCACGGCCATGAAGGGCATCGCCCTCTGTGAGACGGTCCACACCATCCAGGGCGCGGTGAAGGAGAGCGATCTGGCCGCTATGGAGCGGATTGCGGACGAGCTCCTCGCCTGAGAAGCGCGGGTGCATTGCGCCGCCCGGACGCGGGCTCTCTCCTGCGTCCGGGCGGCGCTTGTGACAGTGCGGGCAGCTCCGGCGGAGGCGCCTTCGGAGTGCGCACGGAGGCGGGACCGGATCCCGCCGGATACGGAAAGGAGCGGCAAATGCAGTACAGGAAGGATAAAAAGGGGAACGACATTTCGCTGCTTGGCTACGGCTGCATGCGGTTTTCCCGGAAAAACGGCTCCATTGACCTGGACAAGGCGGAGCGGGAGGTGCTCTCGGCGATCGAGGGGGGCGTGAACTACCTGGACACCGCCTATATCTATCCTGGCAGCGAGGCGGCGGTAGGGGAGATTCTCCGCCGGGGCCGGTGCAGGGACAGGGTGTATCTGGCCACCAAGCTGCCCCACTACCTCATTAAATCCCGGGCGGGGATGGAAAAGATCTTTCAGGAGGAGCTGCGCCGCCTCCAGACGGACCACGTTGACTACTACCTGATGCATATGCTCACAGACCTGGCCACATGGGAGAAGCTGGCGGGCCTTGGGGCCCAGGAGTGGATCCGGGAGAAGCTCTCCTCCGGGCAGATCCGCAATATCGGCTTCTCCTACCACGGCAGCACGGCCATGTTCCGGCAGCTGGTGGACGCCTATGACTGGGATTTCTGCCAGATTCAGTACAACTACATGGACGAGGGCTCCCAGGCCGGGCGGGAGGGCCTGCAATATGCCAGCCGGCGGGGACTGCCGGTTGTGATCATGGAGCCTCTGCGGGGAGGCCGTCTGGTAGACCTGCTGCCGGAGGAGGCAAGGGCGCTGCTGCGCTCCGCCGGCACAGCTCCGGCGGAGCTGGCTTTCCGGTGGCTCTTCGACCAGCCAGAGGTCACCTGCGTGCTCTCGGGCATGAACTCCCTGGAAATGGTGGAACAGAACCTGGCTGCCGCCTCCGCCGGCGCGCCCGGGTGCATGACAGAGGCGGACCGGGCCCTGGTGGAGCGGGTCAAGGAGATCATCCGCAACCGGGTGAGGGTGGGCTGCACGGGCTGCGGGTACTGCATGCCCTGCCCCAAGGGGGTGGACATCCCGGGCGCGTTTCGCTGCTACAACGCCATGTACACGGAGGGCAGGGCCTCCGGCCGGAAGGAGTACCTCCAGTGTACCGCCATGCGGCAGAACCCCAGCAGCGCCTCCCAGTGCGTCCGGTGCGGCAAATGCGAGAGCCACTGCCCCCAGGGCATCCCCATCCGCCAGGAGCTGCAAAACGCCGCCAAAGCGCTGGAGACGATTCCCTATAAGGCGGCCAAAGGGGCGATTCGATTCTTTAAATTGTGGTAGGCGGCCGCCAGGCCGCAAGTGCCTATCTGCTCGATAGCCCCAGGGGGTGTCCCCACGGCCCTCCCTGGGGATATTCCGCGCCCCGGAGCCATCGAGCAGATAGGCACCCTCTTGGGGAGCAGAACCCCCTTGCTTTTAATATTCAATGGGTATCAATATCGCCACGGCGTGGGCGGCCATGCCCTCCCCCGCGCCGGTGAAGCCCAGGCCCTCCTCGGTGGTGGCCTTGATGCTGACCGCGTCCAGCTCCACGCCCAGGTCGGCGGCGATGTTCTCCCGCATCCGGGGGACATAGGGGGCCACCTTGGGCCGCTGGGCGACGAGGGTTACGTCCACATTGCCCACCGCCCATCCCGCCCGGGCCAGGCGGGAGGCCATCTCCCGCAGCAGGACCCGGCTGTCCGCCCCCTGGTAGCGGGGATCGCTGTCCGGGAAGAGCCGGCCGATGTCCCCCAGGGCCGCCGCCCCCAGCAGGGCGTCCATCAGGGCGTGGAGGACTACGTCCGCGTCCGAGTGGCCCAGAAGCCCCCTCTCGTGGGGGATCGTCACACCGCCCAGCACCAGGGCGCGCCCCTCCGTCAGACGGTGTACGTCGTAGCCGTGGCCGATCCGGAGCGTCCTCATAGCCGTTCCTCCCTCTTTTGCAGAAGAGCCTCCGCTAAGAGCATGTCCTCCGGCGTGGTGATCTTGATGTTCTCATAGGAGCCGTCGGTCAGGTATACGTCCTTCCCCAGGCGCTCCACGGCGGTGCAGTCGTCTGTAACCTCCGCGCCCGCCTCCGAAGCGGCCTGGAGAGCCGCCCGCAGCAGCTGGGCGTCAAAGGCCTGGGGGGTCTGAACGGCCCGAAGGCTGTCCCGGTCCGGCGTGCGCTCCACCACGCTGCCCATCACCAGCTTAATGGTGTCTTTTACCGGCACGGCGGGGGCGGCGGCATTGGTTCGGTGGGCCAGAGCAATGACGCGGTCAATGAGATCCGGCTCCGCCAGGGGCCGCGCGCCGTCGTGGACGGCGAGAAAGGCGGCGTCCTCCCGGCACTCCAGGCAGGCGGCGTAGACGGATTCCAGCCGCGTCTCACCGCCCCGGACGATCTTCACGGGCTTGGATATGCCGTAGATTTTGCAAAGGTCGCCCACGGTCAGCAGATCGGCCTCCCGCGCCGCGACGACGATTTCGTCCACCAGGCGGGCGGCGTCCAGGGCCAGCAGAGTCCGGGCCAGCACGGGAATGCCTTCCAGGGGCAGCAGAAGCTTGTTCTCCCCCTCCATGCGGCGGGAGGAACCGGCGGCGGCCACAATGGCGCTGCAAAAGGGGTGGTCCTCCCTCTTTTTCCGGCGCAGCAGCTTGGAAAACGGATTGAACATCCGGCAAGTCCTCCTTTTCGATCGATCTTTTTCCTATTCTAATCTTGTTCCCGGAAAATTGCAAGGGGAGAAATGGACCCGCGGCACGCCCGTCTCATAAAATAGAAGAGGCAGGTATTTTGAAATGGAACGGGCCATCGGCCCGCTTGCAGCGATCCTATTTCAGCGAATCATGATTGTATGAGCCAGGCGTGTGGATCCTCAACGAGAAAGACGGCTCCCCGGACGAAGGCTTTGCGGATACGGCTGCAGCCCGGGATACGAATCTTGCCATAGGGAGGAGGCGCGACCTGTGGTGCGCGCTCTTGTAATAGCCAGCTTCGGCACCAGCGTTCCGGCGGCCCGCGCCGGCATTACGGCCGTGGAGCGGGCTTTGTCAGACGCCGCTCCCGGCTTCCGCTGGGTCCGGGCCTTTACCAGCCCCGCAGTCCGGCGCATTCTGGCGGAGAGAGGGGAGGAAATTCCCAGTCTGTCCCAGGCGCTGGAGCGGCTGCGGGAGGAGGGGGTGGGACAGGTCGTCGTGCAGCCCACCCACCTGCTCCGCGGCGATGAGTACAGGCGGCTGAGGGCGGAGGCGGAGGCGCTGGCCGGCGGGTTCCGGCTTCTGACGGTGGGCAGGCCTCTGCTGGCGGACAGCGGCGACATCCCGCGCTTTGCCTGCCGGCTCTGCGCGGCCTGCCCGGAGGCAGACGGTGAGGCAGCCGTGTTTATGGGCCACGGCACAGGCGGCGCTGCCGACTTGGTCTATCCGGCCTTGCAGGACGCGATTGAGCGGGAGGGCAGGGAGGACCTCTGCGTGGGCGCCATGAGGGGCCGGCCGGGGCTGGAGGACATTCTCGGCTGGCTGGAGCGCAGCGGGCGGTCCAGAGTGACACTTTGGCCGCTGATGCTGACGGCGGGGAGCCACGCCCAAAACGACATGGCCGGCATCTGGAAAAGACGCTTGGAGCAGGCGGGATACGCTGCCGCCTGCTCCTTTACCGGGCTGGGGGAGCTGCCCTGGGTCCAGGAGATGTACCGGGAGCGTCTGGTGCATGTGCTAGACCGGATTGGAGCTCCATGAGCGGCCAAAAGAGCGGGCCGGGGGTTCGCCGGACCCGGAACAGCGAGGAGCGCCGCAGATTTATCTGCGGCGCTCCTCGTTGGGGAGGGCCTGGTGCATCGCCCCCAGCGGGATGATCTGTAGGGCCCGATGTGCTCATCAGGCCCCTGCCGGCTCTAGAGGGCGGCCTGTCCTAAGGCGGTCTTTTCCACCCGGACCTGCTCCACCAGCTCCAGCATCTCCTCCTTGGTGGCGATCCACTCGCTAAAGGCGGTGGCGCTGCCGGCGGCAACACCCATCTGTATCGCCTTGCCGAAGTCCCCCGTTGTCCGCAGTCCGGAGAGGAATCCGGCCACCAGGGAGTCCCCCGCGCCCACAGTGCTGCGCACCTGGCCGAGACAGGCGTTCGCCACATAGAGGTCCCGGTCCTCCGTCAGGAGGAACGCGCCGTCCGCTCCCATAGAGACCAGCACGTTGCGGGCGCCCTCCCGCTGGAGCTGCTGGGCCAGCTCCACGCCCTCCTCGCAGTCCAGATCCTCCATCCCATAGACGGCCCCCAGCTCCTCCAGATTCGGCTTAATGAGGAAGGGACGCTCCTTCAGACATTGCCACAGGGCCTCTCCGGAGCAGTCCAGCACGGTCATGCACCCAGCCGCCGTCACCTGCCGGAGAATGGAGATGTAAAGTGGGATGCTCTGCGCCCAGCCGGAGAGGACCACCGCGTCCTCCGGTCCGGCGGTCTCCAGCAGCGTCAGCAGCCGCCCCGTGTCCGCCTCCTGGAGGCCGGGACCCTGCCCGTTCACCGCAGTCTCCTGCTGCCCCTTCAGCTTCACATTGATCCGGCTCTGCCCGCCGCCGCTGAGCTCCAGCAGCATATGGGGACAGCGCAGATCGTCCAGCAGGTCCCGGATCACCTGCCCGATGCGGCCCGCGGCAAAGCCCAGCGCCTGGGTCTCCTCTCCCAGCCGCAGAAGAGAGAGGGATACGTTGATCCCCTTGCCGCCCGGGTAAATTGCCTCGCTGCGGGCCCGGTTGATCTGTCCGGGAATCAGGTCTGCCTCCATCGTGTAGTCGATGGACGGATTGGTCGTAATCGTATAGATCATAACGGTACACCCCCTCGAAACACATGATGGTAGAATACCATGAAATGCGCCGTATTGCAAGCAATTCTGGAGGAAATGACCAGCCAGACCGCAAAATTACCAAAATTTACGCCTTGCTCCAGAGCCTTCTTTTCCGGTATACTGGTAGCCGGGAGGTCCCTTGGCCTCTACCATTCAAAAAAGGAGTGATGTCCTATAAAAGGAAGAGCGCTCATCTGCCTCCTTTTGGCGGCGCTTCTCCTCCGGCAGACGGCACTGGCGACGGATCTCACCGTCACCGTGGATGGGGAGGAGCTGCCCGGAGAGGCATTTGTGCAGGATGGCTGCACCTATGTCCCCCTGGTCCAGCTTTTGGAGGCCATGGGCGGCTGGGAGACCGCATGGGACCAGGAGGCCCGCGCGGCCGTCTCGCAGACCGGGCTCTTCGCCCTGACCGTACCGGCTGAGGGGCAGCAGCTGCTAGCCGACGGCTACGCCTTTGACGCGGGCGCCTCCTCCCTGGTGTGCTTTGACCGTACATACGTGCCCCTTCGGCCGGTGGCCAACCTGCTGGGAGCCCAGGTGGAATTCGTGGACTGGGATACTCCCGTAGCTGTCCGCACTTCCGGAGGAGAGGCGGACTACACGGAGGAGGACCTCTACTGGCTCAGCCGCATTATCAGCGCGGAGAGCCGGGGGGAGAGCCTGCTGGGCCAGCTGGCGGTGGGCAACGTGGTGCTCAACCGGGTGGCCTCCAGCCAGTATCCCGACACCATTAAGGAAGTCGTTTTCGATGACAAGGACGCCATCCAGTTCGAGCCGGTGGCCAACGGCACCGTGTACGGCGAGCCCACCGAGCAGAGCGTTCTGGCCGCCCGGCTGGTGCTCAACGGCACCAGCGTGGTGGACGACTGTATGTTTTTCTTTAATCCCTCTCTGTCTGAGGGGCGCTGGATCGTTGAAAACTGTACCTATTACCGCACCATCGGGTGCCATCAGTTTTATAGACAGCAAGTTCAACCGTATCAAACGGACACGTAGAACCTGTATTCTCAAGCTCAAATGAAAAGAATCAAAGGATTCTTTTCAAGCGCTTTGACGATAGTTCAGAAGAGAAGATATTTTCCATAGGGAAGCGCCCCGCCAGACGGCGGGGCGCTTCCCTATGGAGTGGTTATCCCTTGACGCCGCCGGAGGTAAGCCCCGCGACCAGATGCTTTTCAATGCACAGGAAGAGAATGACCACCGGGATCGTGGCGAAAATGGAGGTGGCGAACAGGTACTGCCACTTGATGAAGTTAAACCCATAGAACACGTTGATGCCCACGGTAATCGGTTTAAACACATCGCTGGAGATGAGGGTCAAAGCGATGGTGTACTCATTCCAGGAGTTGATGAAAACAAAGATCAGCGTTGTGACAATGCCAGGCGCGGATACGGGCAGAAGCACCCGCAGCAGGGCCTGCACCGTGCCGCAGCCGTCGATCTTGGCGGCCTGCTCCATCTCCGAGGAGATGGAGGTAAAGGTGCCCCGCAGCAGCCAGATGGCAAACGCCTGATTGAAGGCGGCGTTGAGGAGAATCAGGCCGATCAGGCTGTTGGTCAGATGCAGCGCGGTCATCAGCCGGTAGATGCCCACCAGCAGCACCACCGGGGAGAACATCTGGCTCATGATCACCGCGCCCATGAAGAGGCCCTTGCCCTTGAAGCGCATCCGGGAAAGGGCGTAGGCCGCCGGAATGCCGCAGAGGATCGCCAGGAAGGTGGCCCCGCCGGCCACGATGAAGGAGTTGAGCAGATACTTGAAGACCGCGGCTTCCTTCCAGATGTCAATGAAGTTGGACCACTGCCATACGGCAGGCAGGAGGACGGCATCCTCGCCCACGGCGTACATCGCCTCATTGCTCTTGGCGGCGGTAGTGAACATGACGAAATAGGGGTACAGGATCACGATGCAGACCACGAACACAAAGAGGTACAGCGCGACCCGCGCCCAGGGGGATCTTCTTGCTCTCATCCGTTACTCCTCCTTTTCCGAGCGCAGCGTGATGACCATGTAAACGCTGGCGCAGGCCGCCAGAATCACAAAGCCCACCACGGATACCGCCGCCGCCTCACCCACCTTCTGGTTGGTGAAGGACAGTTTGTAGAGATACGTCACCAGCGTATGGGTCTGGTCCGCCGGATCGCCCTTGGAGATGGTCCAGATAATGGGGAAGGAGTTGAACACGTAGATGATGTTCAGCACCGTGGACACCGTCAGGCTGGGCATCAGCAGGGGCAGCGTCACCTTGAACAGCCTGCTCCAGAAGGTGGCCCCGTCCACGTCGGCCGCCTCGTAGAGGGAGGTGTCGATGCTCTGGAGGCCGGAGAGGACGCAGAAGGTGACAAAGGGGACGGTGACCAGAATGCCCACAAAGCACTCCCAGGCAAAGAACTGTTCGGGGGTGGCGGTCCAGTTCACGTAGCTTTTGATGATCCCCAGCTTGTACAGCAGCGCGTTGAGGGCGCCGTAGTCCGCGTTAATGATGTACTTCCAGATGACGGACTGGATGATAAGGGCCGTGGCCCAGGGAAAGACCACAATGGCCCGGACGAGCTTGCGGCCGTGGAACTTCTCATTGAGGACCAGGCCAAGGATAATGCCCAGAACCGTGGATATGCCCACCACCACGATGGTCCAGATCACTGTGTTTTTCAGGGTATTCCAGAAGGTGGGATTCTGGAACACCCATAGGTAGTTGACCCCTCCGTTGAACCCCTTGTTGATGCCGGATTTGCTGATCTCGGAGAAGGAGGTCTGAAACACGCTGAAGATGGGGACCAGAATCATGACCCCCATCAGGAGGATGCTGGGCAGCAGCCAGATATACGGTTCCACCCGCTTCCTGTTCAGCCGCGCGCGGGGCGTTTGCTTCTCTTTCATGGACTGCCTCCTTGCTGGGACTGCCGCCGCCGAAAAGCGGAAGGCCCTGGTTTTGATAGGAAAAGGAAGGGGCCGGTCAGCCCGGCCCCTTCCTATTGTCCGGCGGGAAACTGTCGTCTCTGCTTAACCGGCGGTGATGCTGTTTTGGAGGTTGTTCAGGGCATCCTGAGCGGAGATCTCGCCCTGGCAGACCTTCTGCTCCACCTCGATGACGCCGTTCTTCACGTCGATCCACTCGGCCTCGCTCAACGGATAGAACTGGCAGTTGGGCAGCTGGGCGCAGAAGGTCTTAAAGTACTCGCTGCTGCCGGTGGCGTCGGAGCCGCCCACCTTGTGGTTCTCCGCGTTGGAGGCCAGATAGTCGGAGGAATCGGTGGTGGCGGGCAGGAAGCCCTCGTAGACCATGTAGTCGGAGTAGCGCTCGCAGTCATAGAAGAAGTCGAAGAACGCCTTGATGGCCTCGGTGCGGGCGTCCTGGTTCTTCACGGAGTCGTTCTTGAACACCATCAGCTGGTCGCAGATACCAACGCCAATGGACTTGCCGGGGATGGCCACGGACTGGTAGTTCACCGTAGAGTCGGCGGAAACCATGTTCATGGGGCCGATCATCATGGCCAGGGTGCCGGCGCTGAAGGCGTCCTGAAGGGGATAGCGGGTGTCGGTGTAGGGGGCGGAGTTGCAGTAGCCGGAGTCGATGAGCTGCTTGATGTACTCAACGGCCTTCACGTTCTCGGCGCTGTTGAGGGCCCAATTGCCGCTCTCATCCTGGAAGCCGCCGCCCATGTTCCAGGTGTAGTAGGCGAAGGCGGCCTGCCCCTCGTCGGTGGAGATATCAAGGCCCCAGGGCACGATGCTGTCGCCGAATTTGTCCTTCACGGCCTGGCAGGCGGTGAGGACCTCGTCCCAGGTGGTGGGAGGAGCGGTGACGCCCGCCTCGTTCAGCAGGTCCATGTTGCAGAACAGGGAGCGGCAGGAGGCCAGAATGGGCAGGGCCCACACGGTGCCGTCAATGGCGTTGGACTCCCAGAAGCTGGGGATGATCTTGGCCTGGACCTCGGCGGAGGTGTAATCCTCGGCCTTCATCAGCAGGTCGTCCTCCACGTAGTCGGCAAAGCCGCTGATGTTCAGGATGTCAGGCTGCTGCTTGGACTGAATGCGGGTGGAGACCACGGAGTAGATGTCGTTCCAGGAGACGATCTCGATGTTCAGGTCCACACTCTTGTTGGCGTCCTCGAAGTCCTTTTCAAACTGGGTCCACCACTCCTGGGTGTAGTTGCCGTACTGGGAGATGATGACGTTGAGCGTCACCTTTTCGTCGGACCCGCCGGAGCCGCAGGCGGCCAGGGACAGGGCCATCACCAGCGCCAGCAGGAGTGCAAGTGCTTTCTTCATTATCATTTTCCTCCTCATCTTTTTCCGAAAAAACGCCCTGACGCGGGGACTGGAAAAGTTCCTTTGTGCAGAGCGAAATTTCATGTTTCATTCTAGCAGGTTTGCCGGTAAAAAATAGGAACCAGCGTTCCGAATATAGCAAAATCGTACGCATCCAGAAAAAATTGTGCGAATAGCAAAAAATTCTGGAGAAATTTCGTCAATATAGACAAAAATCAGGCCTTGTGCCGGCTTGCTTTCCGATAGTCCCTGGGGGTCGCGCCGGTAACAGAGCGAAAAACCCGGGAAAAATAGTTATAATCGCTGATACCCACCTCCTCCGCCACAGCGGAGATGGGCAGATCGCTCCGCAGCAGCAGGTCCTTGGCTGCGTCTATGCGCCGCCGGGCGATGAGATAGGACAGCGTCTCGCCGCCCGAGAGCTGCTTTGCCAGACGGCACAGCTTGGTCCGCCCGATTTGCAGCTCCTGGGAGATGCTCTCCAGGGACAGCTTCTCCATGTAGTGCTGGTCCAGGTACAGCTCCAGCTTTTGCAGGTCCGTCTGCTCCGTGGCCTGGATCATGCCCTTGAGCTGAATATAGGCCGCCAGGGCCTCCAGCAGCTCCGCGTAGGCCTTCAGCTCCCCGGAGGAGTACTGCCGGAATTGGAAGAAGGCGGATTTCAGCGCGTCCGCCCCGCCGGGGTACCAGTTCAGGGCGGAACGGGTGCGCTCCCACTGCTGGTCCATGGGGGAGTCGTCCAGAAAGCAGCCAAACACCAGGTAGGCCAGGGGATGGCTTTTTTCGTACAGGGGCATCACGGCCTCGCAGATGCCGGCATGGCACCGGTAGAACTGGAATCCGCTGTCCGCGCTGTAGGTCCGGATCTTCCAGGCGTCGCACCGCACGCAGCGCTCATGGCCCTCCGGCAGGGCGTTCATCGCCCGGCAGAAGGGCGGGTGCCCCTCGAAGAGGTTGATGTCCCGGCCCTGGGGGTCCAAAATGTTGGCCGCTATGCCGGTGAATATGTAGAGGTTGGTCAGCAGGCGGAGCAGCTTCTCCTGGTCGAAGAGAATGTTCATAGTCCTCTCCTGGGGGACATTCTCCGCCCCGTAGGGGCGGAGAATGGGGATATCCCCATTCTGAATGGTAATGAGACAGATTCAGTCTACCCTATAAGAACCTGTATGCATCGTTGAATATGCTGAAAATGCGGGCTGGACGGGGGATTTTTTCACCGGAAAAAAACGCTCCGCCTTTTCCGGGGAAGCGGCCAGATCCCAACCCGGCGGGACTCTGGTCAGCCGTTTCCGACCGCTCCCGAGCCCGCCCAGAAGTCGCACCAGGGCCGCAGGGCGCAGCCGGCGCAGTCGGGCCGCCGGGCCACGCATACCGCTCGCCCGTGGAGCACCATCCGGTGGCAGAAGTCGTTGCTCTCCTCCGGCGGGATGCAGGCGCGCAGCTGTGTTTCCACCTTCAGCGGGTCCTTGCTGCCGTCGGTGATGCCCAGAAGGCCCGTGATACGGATGCAGTGGGTGTCGCAGACGTAGCCCTCCTTCCCGTATACGTCGCCCAGGATCAGGTTGGCGGTCTTTCGCCCCACCCCCGGCAGGCGCAGCAGGTCCTCCATGTTGTCCGGCACCCTGCCGCCGAACTCCTCCAGCAGCATCCGGCTGGCGGCGACGATGTCCCGGGCCTTGGCCCGCCAGAAGCCGGTGGAGTGGATGATCTCCCCCACCTCCTCCTCGCTGGCCTGGGCCAGGGCCTGGAGGGTGGGGAAGCGCGCATACAGCACCGGAGTTACCAGGTTGACCCGGGCGTCGGTGCACTGGGCCGCCAGACGCACAGAGAACAGCAGCTCATAGGCCTTTGACCGGTCAAAGGGCAGGGAGCAGGCCGCCTCCGGGTAGAGCTGCTTCAATTGGTCAATAATTGCTGAAATAGATGCTTGGTCCTTCATCTCGATCACCTCAGGAGTATCTTACCATATTTTTCGACAATTTGCGAGAAAAAAATCCGCCGGGGCCCTCCGGCAGCTTTTCCTGAATTTAGCAGCGAGAAACGTGGGGAAAGGGTCGTTAAAACGCGGTTTACCGGCAAATACTACGGGTGGACGAGAGGAGGAATGCAAGGATGAACGGTTTTGCAAAGGGGATGCTCCTGGGGGCGGTGGCCGGCATCGCGGCGGACATGGCGCTGCACACCAGCAAGGGCAAGCGGACCCCCGCCGGCAAGGCGATGCAGACGGTGACGGACGCGGTGGATTCCGCCGCCACCTCCGTCAAGGAGACGCTGGGACGCTGAGTCCCGGAATTAAAGAGGACGCCCCGGCCGTATGTTCCACGGCCGGGGCGTTCGCGATTTTTTCTTTTATAGTCGTCACAGTTGAAAAGCGGTAAAGTTTAGGGCCGGACGGTGGGGATATTGCTCGCGTCATTGGGCCACAAGGCCCAACGGCCGCTTAGGCAAAGCCCCGGCGGGTTTGGGCGGAGCCCAACATTTACTCGCTCTCAGAACCTGTATTTATAAGCGAAAATGCCGGATGGGCGAGGAATTTTGCTCGCCCTGCGAGGCAAAAAATCGCAGGAATCCTGGGTGGATTTCAAGATTTTTTAACGATGCAGGGCGGCAAAAGGCCCGCCCAGGCGGTCGTTTGAGATTGTGAATACAGGTTCTCAACTGTGGTCACTATAACAGGCTCTTACCGGACGGTGTGGGACTTCCACGCTCCGCCGTCCATATCCTTCCAGGTAAAGGTCCTGTCCTCCAGGATCAGATAGCCGCCTTTGCTGCCATCCTTGGGGATGGAGGTGGAGCCGGGGTTCACGTAGAGGAACCCCTCGCGGGCCCGGCAGGCCGGCACATGGAAATGCCCGTTGAGCAGGACCGTCCCCGGGGCCATGGGCGGCGGGCTGTCCTCGCTCCAGAGGTGGCCGTGGGTGGCAAAGAGGGTCAGGCCGTTGACCTCCAGCAGGGCGTAGTCCCCGAGCATGGGAAACTCCAGCACCATCTGGTCCACCTCGCAGTCGCAGTTGCCCCGGACGGCGGTGATACGTTCCTTGAGGGAATTGAGCCGCTCCGCCACACGCATGCAGTCGTAGTCCCTGGGCAGGGCGTTGCGGGGGCCGTGGTAGAGCAGGTCGCCCAGCAGGAGCAGCCTGTCCGGCCGCTCCTCAGTCCAGGCGGCCAGCAGCTTATCCGTGTAGTAGGCGGACCCGTGGAGGTCCGAGGCAATCATCAGCTTCATGGGGGTTGTCCTCCTGTTGTTTGGTGAGCGCGGGATACATACAGCCGGCCGGGGAGGGAGCGCGCCCCGCCTCGCTACGTCCGGCTCAGCTCCCCGGCAAAGTGGCAGGCGGCCATGTGGCCGGGGGCCACCTCCCGCAGCTCGGGGAGCTCCCGGCTGCAAATCTCCTGGGCACAGCGGCAGCGCTGGTGGAACTTGCAGCCGGAGGGCATATTGATGGGGCTGGGGATCTCCCCCTCCAGCTTAATGCGCTGGCGCACCGTGCCCAGATCCGGGTCCGCCACCGGGATAGCCGAGAGCAGCGCCTGGGTGTAGGGGTGGACCGGGTCGCTGTACAGGGTCTCATTGTCCGCCAGCTCCATCAGCGAGCCCAGGTACATCACGCCGATGCGGTCGGAGATGTAGCGGACCATGGACAGGTCGTGGGAGATAAAGAGATAGGTCAGCGAGAAATCCCGCTGCAGCTGAATGAGAAGGTTGATCACCTGGGCCTGGATGGACACGTCCAGGGCGCTGATGGGCTCGTCGCAGACAATGAACCTGGGCTCTACCGCCAGGGCCCGGGCGATGCCCACCCGCTGGCGCTGTCCGCCGGAGAGCTCGTGGGCGTAGCGGCTGATGTAGTCCTCCCCCAGTCCCACCTTTTGGAGAAGAGCGGCCGCCTTTTGCCGCTTCTCCTCCCCGCTGAGGGAGAAATGGACGTTGAGTCCCTCTGCCACAATGTCGCCAATGGTCATGCGGGGATCCAGGCTGGCATAGGGGTCCTGGAAGATGATCTGGGCGTCCTTCTTGAAGGAGACCAGCTCCCTGCGCTTCATGCCGCTGACATTCTTTCCGTCGAAGATGATGGTTCCGGAGGTGGGGCGGTAGAGCTGGAGCAGCGTGCGGCCAAAGGTGGTCTTGCCGCAGCCGGACTCCCCCACCAGGCCCAATGTCTCTCCCCGGCAGATGGTCAGGCTCACGTTATCCACGGCCCGCAGGACGCTCTTGCCCACTATGAAGTGCTTCGACAGGTTCTCCACCTGCACCAGAGGCTGTTTTTCCGCCATGGATCATTCACCTGCCTTCCGAGCGTTGTTGAGGCTCCCCACAGCGGGGGCGCTGGGGTGCTGGAGCCAGCAGGATACCCGGTGGGTATCGCTCAGCGCCGTCTCCTCCGGCATCCGCTCCCTGCAGATGGGCATGCAGTAGGGGCACCGGGCGCAGAAGGGACAGCAGGCCAGGTCCAAGATCAGATCCGGCGGCGTGCCCTTGAGGGAGTAGAGCTCCCCTTTGTCCTTGCTGGAGAGCTTGGGCACGGAGTTCAGCAGCGCCTCCGTATAGGGGTGGCTGGGCTGGTAGAAGATCTCCCGAGTGGTTCCCCGCTCCATGATCTGGCCGGCGTACATCACCTGGATACGGGTGGCGAAATTGGCCACCACCCCCAGATCGTGGGTGACGAGGATAATGGCCGTGCCGGTCTTTTCCTTAATCTCCGCCAGAAGGTCCAGAATCTGGGCCTGGATAGTGACATCCAGGGCCGTGGTGGGCTCGTCCGCCACAATGACGCTGGGGTGGCAGGAGAGGGCGATGGCGATCACCACCCGCTGGCGCATGCCGCCGGAGAGTTGGTGGGGATAGCACTCCGCCCGCTTCTCCGGGTTGGGGATGTTCACCAGCTTCAGGGCCTCCACCGCCTGGGTCCTGGCCTCCTTCTTGGAGATCTTGTTGTGGATGAGCAGGGCCTCGGCGATCTGGTCGCCCACCTTCATGGTGGGGTTGAGGCTGGTCATGGGGTCCTGAAAGACCATGCCCACCTGGTGGCCCCGGTAGTCCTGAAGCCGCTTTTTGCCCATTTTCAGCACATCCTCCCCGCTGTAGAGGATCTGGGACGTCTCGCCAATCCCCACCTGGGGCGGCTTATAAAGCCGCAGCAGGGCCTTGGAGGTGACGGTCTTGCCGCAGCCGGACTCCCCCACAATGGCCAGCGTCTCCCCCCGGTTCAGGTGGAAGGACACACCCCGGACTGCCCGGATCTTTCCGGCGTAGGTGTTAAAGTGGACATGGAGATCCTTGACTTCCAAAATTCGTTCCATACGCTCTCCTCCTTACTGGCGCAGCTGCGGGTCCAGAGCGTCGCGCAGGCCGTCGCCCAGCAGGGTGAAGGACAGCATGGTCAGCGCGATCATCAGAGACGGCAGAAAGAGCTGGTAGGGGTAGAAGCGGAAGTTCTGCTGGGCGGCGCTGGCCAGGGCGCCCCAGCTGGTCTCCGGCGGCTGGATGCCCAGGCCGATGTAGCTGAGGAACGCCTCGGAGAAGATGTAGCCGGGGATGTCGAAGGTGACGCCCACGATGATGAGGCCCAGGGTGTTGGGGATCAAATGCTTGACAATTACCCGCAGAGGGCTGACGCCCAGGGCCTCCGCCGCCAGGACGTACTCCTGCTCCCGCAGCTGGAGGATCTGGCCCCGGATGAGCCGGGCGGTGCCGCACCACCCCGTCAGGGTCAGAGCCAGGATCAGGGTTCCCAGGCTGTGGCTGTCGGTAATGACGGAGATAAGAATCACAATAATCAGGTAGGGGATGCTGATGAGAATTTCCACAATCCGCATCATGACGTTGTCCACCACGCCGCCGAAAAAGGCGGAGATGCTGCCGTAGATGACGCCGATCACCGTGCTGACCAGGGCCCCCAGCAGGCCGATGGTCATAGAGACCCGCCCCCCCTGCCAGACGCGGGTGAAGAGGTCCCGGCCCAAATCGTCGGTGCCGAACCAGTGCTGGGCGGAGGGAGCCATGTTCTTGGCCTCCCGGTCCATCTGCTCAAAGGAGTAGCCGGTGAGGTTGGGGCCGATAAGGGTCATCACCAGCAGCACCGCCAGCAGAATCAGGGCCGCCATAGCGGTCTTATTCTGCCGGAGCCTGCGCCAGGCGTCCTGCCAGTAGCCCACCTGCCTGCGGGCGGCGTGCTCGGTTCCGCCCTCCTCCACGCCGACGATCCGGAATTTTTCCTGGGGAATCTGTTCCATGCGCACCTCCTTAGTCCTCCGCCTTTGTCAGCGTAATCCGCGGGTCCACTACGCCGTAGAGAATGTCCACCACCAGTTGGATCACCACAAACAGGATGGCGTAGAACACCGTTGTGCCGATAATCATGGTGTAGTCCCGGTCGTTGATGGAGCTGACGTAGTAAAATCCCAGCCCTGGAATGCCGAACATCTTCTCTGTGACGAACGCGCCTGTAAACACCGCCGCCACCTCCGGCCCCAGCAGGGTCAGCGCGGGGATGAAAGCGTTTCGCAGCACGTGCCTGCGCAGGATGTTGAACTCGCTGACTCCCTTGGCCCGGGCGGTCAGGATATAGTCCTGGTTAATCACCTCCAGCACGCTGGACTTCATATACCGGGCGTAGCCGGCGATGGAGCCCAGGGCCAGGGTGATGACGGGCAGCACCATCTCCCGCAGGCCGCCCCAACCCGTGGTGGGCAGGAGCCGGTACTTCACCGTGAAGAGGTACTGCATCACCGAGGCAAAGACGAACACCGGTATGGTCACGCCCAATATGGCCAGGAACATAATGAGGTAGTCCGGCCAGCGGTTTCGGAAATAGGCGGCCACAATTCCCAGCGCAATGCCAATAGCGACGCCGATAATCAGCGCCTGGAAGCCCACCGCGGCGGACACCGCCGAGCCCTTGAGAATGGTGTCCGTGACGCTGCGTCCCGGGTAGCGCAGGGACTCGCCGAAGTCCCCCTTTGTCACTACATTCTTCAGGAAGATGCCGAACTGCTCCACGTTGGACTTATCCAGCCCGTATTTGGCGTAGTAGTTTATCCTGGTCTGCTCCGGCAGCTTCTTCGCCATATAGGAGAGGGGATCGCCGGGAATGGAGTGCATCAAAAAGAAGGTGGCCGCTGTGATGCAGAACAGGGTGACAAGCATATAGGCGAAGCGCTTGAGAATATATTTTGCCATGGCGTCTCACTCCTTTCGCGGCGCCGGACGTCCGGCGCCCATGATTCAGAGCGACGGCAGAGGGGGCGCGGGCCCCCCTCTGCCGCCGGCTTTGCCTCTCGGTTATTTCCCCTCGATGTAGGTGTACTTGAAGCCGGTGGTGACAAAGTTGGAGTACTGGACGCCCTTGACATAGTCATAGGTGAAGGAGTCGTAGGTGCTGAAGGTCAGGGGGCAGACACAGGCGGCCTCCTTGAGGAAGATCTCCTCAACCTCCTGGATGAGGCGGATCTTCTCCTGGCTGTCCGTGGTGGCGGTTGCCTGGGCCAGCAGCTCGTCCAAGCGCTCGTCGCCCCAGCCGATGCAGAAGCCGTCCTGACTGCTCTCCGCGCTGGAGAGCATGGCCAGGGGATCGTTCCACTCCGCGCCGAAGGACATCTGGGCCATCTGGTAGTCGTAGTTGTAGTAGTTGTCGATGAAGGCGCCCCAGTCCAGCATCTCAATCTCCAGGTTGACCCCAAGGGTCTCCTTGTAGGTCTGCTGCATATACTCCGCCAGGGTCCTCGTCCACTGGTCGGTGCCGCCCAGGGACAGCGTAACCGTCAGCTTGGTGGGGTCCGGGTCCATCCCCAGCTCCTGCAGGCCCTGAACCAGCAGGTCCCTGGGGTCGGCGCTCTCCTGGGCCAGCTCCTCGATGGGCTTCACGCCCAGTCCGGCGTACTCCTGGCCGCCGACATAGACGCCGGTGGGGACCATGCTGTAGGCGGGGATCTTCATCCCGTCATAGATGACCTCGTTGAGATCCTCCCGGTCCACCGCCAGGGTGAAGGCCTTGCGGACGTTGACGTTGGAGAAGAGCTCGTCATACTGGTTGTAGTACTGGTAGTAGGTGCTGGCGGAGTCCGCCTGCACGTGGACCAGCCGGTCGTTGGCCAGGAACTGATCCGTCCACTCCTTGCTCATGGTGCTGGCGCTGTCAATGGAGCCGTTCTCCAGGGAGCTGTAGACCGCGTTCTCGTCCTGAATGACCTTGTAGTTGATTCTCTCCAGCCTCACGGAGCCGCTGTCCCAGTAGGTGTCGTTCTTCGCCAGCACGACCTCGCTGTTGTGGGTCCAGCTCTCCGCCCGGAAGGGACCGTTGTAGACCATCTTGTCCGCCTCGGTGCCGTAGGCGTCGCCGTACTGCTCCACAATGTCCCGCCGGACGGGGAGCATGGCGCTGTGGCAGAGCAGGTCCATAAAGTAGGAGTTGGGGCCCTCCAGAGTGATCTCCAGAGTCTTTTCATCCAGGGCCCTGACGCCCAGCTCCTCCAGGGGCGCCTCGCCGTAGTTGACGGCCTCGGCGTTCTTGATGGAGAGGAAGAGGTAGCTGTAGGCCGCGCCCACCTCCGGGTCCAGGACCCGGGAGATGCCGTAGGCGTAGTCGTCGGCCGTGACGGGCACGCCGTCGCTCCACTGGTTGTCCCGGATTTTGAAGGTCCATGTGAGGCCGTCGTCGCTGACGGTGTAGGACTCCGCGCCGGCCTCCAGAGTCTCCACGGTTCCGTCCTCCCGCTCGTTGAGCCGGAGGAGGGGCTCCATCAGGTTGACCAGCATGTTCAGGGCGATGGTATCGGTGGCCAGGGCCGAGTCAAAGATGGTGGGATCCGCCACGATGTAGGTGTTGTAGACCTGCTCGTCGCCGCCGGAGGAGCCGCAGCCGGCGAGACAGCCAACCAGCATCAGAATGGACAGCGCGCCCGCGATCAGTCTTATTTTTTTCATAAAAGCGCTCACTTTCTTCATGAATTGGCAGCCTGCACGCCGCTCTCCAGCACGGCAAACTGCTTTTTATCCGCATCCAAGCGCACCATGACACCCATGGGCAGCGTGGCAATGTCGGCGGTGTGCCCCAGGGGGTAGCCGAAGAGGACGGGGATCCCCAGGGGGGAGAGGTACTCCTCAAAGATATCCTCAATGCTGGTGTCGGCGTAGTAGGCGGGCTGGTGAGTTCTGGGCTCGCAGTCCCGGCACTCCCCGATGACGATTCCCGCCGCCTCCGCCAGCTTGCCGGCGTTCATCAGGTGGGCCATGTTGTGGTCAATGTACCAGGGCTCCAGATGCACGTCCTCCAGAAAGAGAACCTTGCCCGTTACGTCAATCTCATAGGGGGTGCCCAGGGTGGTGCAGATCATGCTCATGTTGCCGCCGATAATGGGGGCCTCCACCGCGCCGGAACCGATGGCGTGGATATATTTCTTGGGGTTGGCCAGAGCGATCTCCCCCACCGGCTCCGCCGCGCACAGGGCCTTTTCCAGCTGGGCCTTGGTGTAGGCGGTGAGGTACTCCTCCGGAAAGCTGCAGGCCCCGGGGCCGTGGAAGGTGGTCAGGCCCGTCAGCTTGTTGATGGCCAGGTGGAGGATGGTGATGTCGCTGAAACCCAGAAAAATCTTGGGATTTTGACGGATGGCGTCAAAATCCAGGTACCGGAGGAGCCGGGCGCTGCCGTAGCCGCCGTCGATGGCCATCACCGCGTCCACATCCTCCCGCCGGAACATCTCGTTGAGGTCTGAGGACCGCTCCTGGTCCGTGCCGGCGAAAAAACCGTGCTTCCGGGCAGCGTGCTTTCCCAGGACCACCTTGTAGCCCCAGCTCTCCAGGGCGGACACGCTGCGGGTGATCCAGCTGCGGTTGTACTGGGCGCTGGCCGGGGAGACAAGTCCGATGGCGTCCCCCTTTTTCAGCTGCTTGGGCTTCATGGCTTAAAAGCGGAGGGACAGGCAGCTCAGGCCGCCGTCGATCTTCCGGAACTCGGAGGTATCCACCTCGATAACGGGATAGCCCGCCCTCTCGATGGCGGCTCTTGTGGCGGGGTAGCCCGCCGGGACCAGCACCGTGCCGTTGACCCAGATGCAGTTGGCGGAGTAGCTCTCCGCGGGGTCGATGACGATCCGGTTGAACCCGGCGAACTCCTCCTTATCGCAGAACTCCCCCGCCACCAGCAGGTTGTTGTTCTCCAGATAGGCCAGCCCCGTCTTCAGGTGCAGTACCTTCTCCAGCGGGACCACGCTGCCGGTGTGGCCGTGCTTTTCCAGGGCGGCGATGAACTGGCGGCAGCCCTCCTCGTTGGTCCGGGCGGACAGGCCGATGTAAAAGTGGTTGCCCACCATCATCACGTCGCCGCCCTCCATGGTGCCCGGAGCGGTGATGTACTCGATCCGGTCCGCCGGATAGAACCGCTTGATGGTATCCACCATGTAGGCCGACTCCCGCTGCCGGGTGGGGGCGCCGGGGTTGGAGATAATGGCGCAGTTGGGGGTGAGCACTGCGGTGTCCTCCACAAAGCAGGAGTCCGGGAACTCGTCCATGGCGTCGAGAACCGTCACCTCCACGCCACAGTGCTTCAGGGCCTCGATGTAGGCGTCGTGCTGGCCCAGGGCCTTCTCATAGTCCGGCCTGCCCAGCTCCGGGGCGGAGGTGATTCCCTTGCACACGGAGGGGCAGGGCCGTCGTACAATGACATGCTGAAACATTTGCAAATCTCCTGTTCCTCTTAATTATACATTTGCTATTGTATATGCATATTTATAAAGCTGTCTATACTATACTCTATTTCTCCAGGAAAGTAAAGTGTCAACCGTAGAAAAACACAGAAAACTTTTCCGGCCTCCGGCGCGCCGCGTAGGGTTCTGTTTTCGCTGAAATTGGAGAGCAGCCCGCCTGAAAATGGCCGAAAAACAGGCTGGAACCAAAATTCCAGCCTGTTTTCACCGCCTCCGGCGCCGTCCGGCGGCATCCGGTGCGCCGGCAGGGAGGGGCGTTTATAGTCAAAGCACTTGAAAAGGATCAAGTGATTCTTTTCAAGTGTGCTGGCTATATTTGCGCCAATTTCGCCCCGCGCCGGTCCGCTCCCGCCGGTAGCAGGCCTCGCACAGCCGGCCCCGGTGGTACAGCGGCAGCGCTTTGCCGCAGCGGGCGCAGAAGCGGATGTTGCTGCGCAGCCGGTGGAGCAGTATCTCGTTGATCTCGTCGGCCACCTGCTCCCGGCTGTCATAGAGCCTGTCCAGATCCACCGGACAGTCAAAGGCCTTGGCGAAGGAGAAGTAGAGGTCCAGTTTCCTGTAGTACTGCTCCAGCTCCGGCAGGGTGGGGTTCTCCTCCCCCAGGCCCGGCTGTTCGATGCGCTCCCCCCGCTGCCAGCGGTGCAGAAACTGGAAGAACAGCTCCCGCAGGGCCTCCTCCGTCTCGTCAAAGGGGATGTTGGCCGCCCGCAGCTCCTGCTCCTTGGTCAGGAGGAACCCCGCCTCCCGGAGCTTGGAGATGACGGCGATATACCGGGAGATATCCAGCTTGCGGTAGGGCTCCACGGTGGGCATCTGGTTCCACTGGGTGAGGACCTCCAAAAGGTCGAAATCCGCCTGGAGCACCAGGTCGGAGAACCCCGCCACCGCGTACTCCAGGGGCGGCACAGCGGCCTCCAACCCCGCCCGGATGACCTCCAGGTTCTCCGTGGCCCCCACGTAGCCCTTGTTGTACATGCCAAACCGGCCGGCCCGGCCGGCGATCTGCCGGATCTCCTCCGGCCTCAGCTCCCGGCGCTCCACGCCGTCGAACTTCTCCGTCTCCATGAAGATGATCCGCCGGATGGGCAGGTTCAGCCCCATGCCGATGGCGTCGGTGGAGACGATATACTCCATCTCCCCGGCGAGAAAGCCCTCCATCTGCTTGCGGCGGGTGGAGTAGGGCAGGGCGCCGTAGATGATGGCCGGCTCCTTCCCGTGCTGGCGCAGATCCTCCGCCACGCTGAGCACCCCCACCTTGGAGAAGGTGATGAGGGCGTCCCCGGGCTGGATCCGGTGGGGGTCCACGGTGCGGGACATGCAGACGAGGGGCGTGGTCCGCTGGTGGAGCTCCACCTCATAGCTGTCGCCGCAGCTCTCGATAAGGCGGATGAGCAGGTCCCTGGCCTCCGGAGCAGCGCACAGGTGGACCTCCGGGGCCAGGACCCCTAGGATCGCCCGGGTCCAGGCGTAGCCCCGCTGCCGGTCCGCGATCATCTGGCACTCGTCGATCACCGCCGCCTCCCAGCGCCGCTTCAGATCCAGCTTCTCCGCGGTGGCGGCCACGTGGGTGTCCTCCTCCCACAGATCCTCCTCCTCCCCGGTGGTCAGGCCGCAATCCACCCCCGCGTCCAGCAGGGTCTCCTGGGCCTCCAGGGCCAGCAGGCGCAGGGGCGCCAGGTAGACGCCGGTTTTCACCCGGATCAGCCGCTGAAACCCGGCGTAGGTCTTGCCGGTGTTGGTGCCGCCCAGGTGGAGAATAAAGCGGCGGCGCATGGCCCGGGCCTCCGGGTACTCGTCCTTGGGGTTCAGGGCGATCAGCAGGGAGAGGCTGGTGCGGATGGCCTGGGGGATGTACCAGACCGACCAGACGGTTTGCAGGCCGCCGGAAAGCAGCTGCTGAGCCGGAAAGCTCTTCGAGCGCAGAAAATCCCCCAGAGCGGCTTCTGGCTGGGCGCGGGTAAAATCCCGGATAGCCTGCTCCGCCGCCGCCAGCAGGACCCAGGGGTAGCGGGCGCGGACCTGGCTTGAGAGGGGATGGCCGGGGCGCTCTCCCAGCCAGGATGCCCCGCGAAGGAAGTTTTTCAGCGCCTCCGGCAGGCGGGCGCTGTCGCAGCGCTGCTCCAGGGCGAGAAATTCGTTCAGCCAGGCTGCGGTCTGGGACGGGCGCCGCCCCCCTTGGGATGGGAGCTGGGAGAGGAGAGCCCGGTGGTAGTGGCCGGCCAGAACCCAGGCGTCGGAGCCGTCCCGCTCCGCGCCCTCCCAGGCCTGGGACAGCTCGGCCCGGGCGCGCCTGGACTCCGGCGAGGGGCCCCTGGCGGATCCCAGCCCTCCTTTGACCCGCTGCTCGGAAAATTGGCGGGTACCCTCCGCCGCATAGACGTCCTCCTTGTCCCAGACCCGGAGGCTGTACCCGTTGACCGGCAGATAGCGGGGCTTTGGGAGCAGCTCGTCAATGAGCGCGTTGGTCCAGCCCCGCCGCTTCAGCAGCGAGGCGGACCAGTATTTTCCGCGGCCTCGTCCGGACACGGCGCCTCCCCCTTTCCAGAACCGCCTGCGGCGGCACGGAGCGCCGCAGCCTTGAAAAGAATCTTTTTGGTTCTTTCCTGAATTGTTTTGACTAGGGCTTGTTTGAAAACTGTTAACACGCCCAAGCAGCAGGTCTTTTTCCGCCATGCATTGCCAATTTCCCTTGCAATACATCCAGTATTCCGGCGTCAAATTGGCTTCGCCTGGCGAAAAAATCCCTCGCTCCCGGGCATATTCCCATTTTTCAAACAGCGCCTATAGTGACCACAGTTAAAAACCGGTAAAGCTTAGGGCCGTCGTTTGGCGAAGCCCAGCTTTTACTCGTTCTCAACTGTGCCCGCTATATAGTATAGCCCAGAATGCCGAAATCTTCAACAGCGGATTTGCTCCGCCCCCCGGCGCCGGCATTTTCGGCAAATAACGGGAGAAGTCCGGTAAGACCATTGACAAACAGGCGCTCCAGCCCATATAATAGAAGTTGGCCCGACAGACAGGAGGCCGCAATATCGTTACATGAAACAACGAGGTGGAGAGATGAAAAGCATTCGAAAAAAGATTACAGTATGCTTGATGGCAACCGTGTTGACCGCTCTGATCTTGGTAGGCGCGGTCAGTATCTCCATGAATTACAGGAATACGCTTTCCACAGTGGAGCAGATGATGAGCGAGACCGCCGTGCTGGCGGCGGAGCGCATCGAACAGGAGCTGACCGCCTATAAGAATGTGGCAATGGACACGGGGTGCATTCCGCAGCTGTCCGACGCGGCCGTGTCCGTGGAGGAAAAGCAGGCTATTATCAATGAGCGGGTGGAGATGCACGGCTTCCAGCGGGGCAACATCATCGGCCTGGACGGCCGCAGCATCTTCGACGGAAACGACTACTCCGACCGGGAGTACGTGGTGCAGGCGATGCAGGGCAGAGTCTATGTGTCCGAGCCGCTGGTCAGCAAGATTACGGGCGAGCTGTCCATTATGGTGGCCGCGCCGCTCTACGCCGGCGGGAGCAGGGGCGGCCAGATTGCGGGCGTGGTCTACTTTGTGCCGCCGGAGACCTTTCTCAACGACATTGTCTCCTCCATCAAGCTGGGTGAGAGCAGCCGGGCCTATATGATTAACCGCTCCGGCGACACCATTGCAGACGTCACCCTGGAGACCATCACCACCCAGAACATTGAGCGGGAGGCCCAGAGCGACAGCTCCCTGCGGGAGCTGGCCGCGATCCACGCCGCCATGCGCCAGGGGAAGAACGACTTCGGCAGCTTCCGCGGCTCCGACGGCCCCCGGTTTGCCGCCTACGCCTCCGTGGGCGGCACGGACGGCTGGAGCGTGGCCGTTACGGCCCTTCAGTCGGAGTATCTGGCGGATACATACTTCAGCATCGCCCTCAACCTGCTGGTTATCGCCGCGGCCATTATGGCCTCCATCGTGGTGGCGCTGAAGCTCTCCAGCAACATCAGCGTGCCTATGCGGGCCTGCGCGGAGCGGATGAAGCTGCTGGTGCAGGGGGATCTGAGCTCGCCGGTGCCCCAGGTCAAGGGCCAGGACGAGACGGCGGAGCTCACGCGCTCTACGGCGGAGATGGTGGCGGGGCTCAACACCATCATCGACGACATCGGCTTCCTGCTCAACGAGATGGCCAATCAGAACCTCAACATTCAGTCCAGCCACCGGGACGCCTACGTGGGCGGCTTCCAGAATATTCTGCTGCCCATGCGCAACCTGAAGGTCCAGCTCAGCGGCACCATGCGCCAGATTGACGCGGCCGCCGGCCAGGTCGCCTCCGCCAGCAACCAGGTTTCCACAGGCGCGCAGACCCTCAGCCAGGGCTCGATGGAGCAGGCCAGCTCGGTGGAGGAGCTGGCGGCCACCATTACCGACATCTCCAACGGCGCGGTGAAAACCTCGGAGGCGGCAGCGGAGGCGGAAAAGCTTGTGGAGCAGGCCGGCGGGCAGCTGGGGATCAGCGTGTCCCACGTCCAGGAGCTCAACGGGGCGATGGAGAAGATTTCCAGCTCCTCCGAGGAGATTTCAAAAATTATCGCGGCCATTGAGAACATCGCGTTTCAGACCAACATTCTGGCGCTGAACGCCGCCGTGGAGGCGGCCCGGGCCGGCGCCGCCGGCAAGGGCTTCGCGGTGGTTGCCGACGAGGTGCGCAATCTGGCCTCCAAGTCCGACGAGGCCGCGAAGGCCACAAAGGACCTGATTGAGAGCTCCATCACCGCCGTTAACGGGGGCCGTCAGGCGGTGGAGCAGGTTACGGAGGCCCTGGATCGGACCAGCGCGATTGCCGGAAAGGTCACCAGCAGGGTGGCCGCCGTAGTGGAGGCGATTGAAAGCCAGACCTCGGCCATCGCCCAGGTGACCGAGGGGGTGGACCAGATATCCGCTGTGGTGCAGACCAACAGCGCCACCGCCGAGGAGAGCGCCGCGGCCAGCGAGGAGCTCTCCGCCGAGGCGGCCAGCCTGAAGCAGCTGGTGAGCCAGTTTACGCTGGCCCAGGACTGACCGGAGGCGCCGGTTCCGCGCGCCCGCCTCTTCGCGGCCTGTAGGAAGGAATCCTCCCCCCGGCTTCGCCGGGGGGAGGATTCCTTCCTTGTGTCAAAAATTGGGGAGTACTAGGGTCTGTTCACATAAGGCGAAACGCGGGCCTTTTCGGCCGCTTTTGCCGTCTGCCGCGTTAAAAAGTTTTGACGTACGACAGTACGCCTGCAACTTTTTGCCGTGCATAGGGCAAAAAGTTCCTCGAAAATTCCCTCCTTTCTCTTATGTGAACAGACCCTTTGATTGTTTTTTCAAGAAAAAGGGTCACAGGACCCGTTCCACCGGGAAGAGCACCCCGGTCTCCCGTTCCTCCTCCGCCGTCTGGTCCGGGTCGTTCAGATACCGGTCCATCGCCGCCGCGCAGGGGCGGTACTCCACATGCTCCGCCAGCCACCTGCACAGCGCCTCATAGGCCAGATGGAGGTTCTCATAGGAGCCCTTGTGCCGCACCGCGGCGCAGAGGAACCGGGGCTTAACGCTCACGCCCGGTCCGTCCTGGGCCACCGCCATCTGCGCCTCCACGTCCGAGCGCTCATGGCTGAAGTCCGGGTCGTGGTAGAGCATTTGGATGGGTCCCGCCTGGGTCAGGCCCCGGGCCGCCGCCTCCCGGCGCAGCTCCTCAAACAGCGCGTGGTACTCTTTTACGCCGATGGTCTTTCGAATCGAAAAGACCTTTTGCTCCGGGTCCTCCAGCAGGATGACATGATAGGTGTTTTCCATGGTTTCGACTCCTTCTAACCGGAGAATGTCCATTTCCAGCTGGCGCAGCAGATCCTTTTTCGCCTTCAGCTCCTGCTGGAGCGCCAGCCGCCTCTGCCGCAGGCGTTCCAGCAGCTCCCCGTCCTCCAGGGACAGCAGGAGGCCAATCTCATGGAGGGAAAATCCGTAGCCCCCCAGCCACTGAATCCGAATCAGGCGGGACAGCTGCTCCTGCCGGTAGTAGCGGTAGCCGTTCGCTCCAACCGTCTCCGGGCGCAGCAGGCCCAAAGCGTCGTAGTGGCGCAGCATCCGGGGCGTCACGCGGCTCAGGCGGGAAAATTCACTGATGGTCAGCATGGCACTCTCCTCGTATTTGTTTCGGAACCGGTTCCTGATGGTAGGATAAACCCTGACACAGTGGGAATGTCAAGGGGGTTCAAAAAAATTTTTTACCCGCGCTCTGTGCGGGCTATAAAAACGCGGGGAAGCCAAGATAGCTTCCCCGCGCTTCCCGACTCTGCTGGAGCCTCCGGTGATGCCACAGGCCGGGCCGGCAAAGCAGCCCGCCGGCCTTCCGCGGTCAGAGTTCAGGGATCTCCCGAATCAAAAGGCGGATGTCCAGCGCCATGTCCGCCTCATCCTCCCGGCGGGCGGTCTCCTGGAACCCGAACTGGGCAAAGTATCCGGCCAGCGCCCTGCCGCAGGTGAGAACCACCCTCTCCCGTCCCCTGGCTCTGGCCAGCTGCACGGCCTGGCCCAGAAGCTGCGCCCCATAGCGCTGGCCCCGGAGGGCGGGGACGATCTCATAGGCAGCGATCCGAAGCGCCTCCGGCTCCAGCTCCATGGCCACCCGGCCCGCCGGCTCCTCGTCCAGCAGAGCCTGGGCCTCCCGGCCGGCGGCGTCCTCCCGGATGGTGCGAAACCAGAGTCCCGGCTCCGTGGCCTGGTCGTCCTTATGCCAGCTCTGGCGGCTGAAGGTGGAGAGCCCCTCCGGCAGATGGGAGGCGTCGTCCCGAAATACCACCCGGATGTCCTCCCCAGTTACCTCCAGGAGGCTTACGGCGGTGTTGTCTCCGTGGCCCGTGGAGCCGATCTCCTCCAGGCTGAGGCCCTGGAGCGTTCCCAGCAGGGTCCGGAGGGCCGCGCCGTGGCTGGCGGCGGCCACCGTCCCGCCCGGATGGTCCGCCGCAATCCGACGGATGCTGGCCACCGTTCTGTCCCGCACCTGGGCGAAGGTTTCCGCCCCCTGGACCCGCCACAGGTCGGGACGCTTGTTGAAATTTATGTACATCCGGCGGTCCTGCCGCTGGATCTCCCCCCAGGTCATCTGCTCCCACTGGCCCAGGCAGATCTCCCGCAGCTGGGGCATGGGCCGGAAGGGGAGGCCTCTGGGGGCGTAGAGGGCGGAGGCGGTGATGTGGGTGCGCGTCAGATCGCTCCCATAGACCGCGTCCAGCCGCTGGTCCTGAAACCTCTGGCGGAGGCAGGCCAGCTGGCGGTAGCCCCTGGGCATGATGGCGCTGTCGTACTGCCCGTGGGCCACCCGGAACAGATTTCCCTCCGCCTCGGCGTGGCGGATCAGAAAAATTTTGGTAGTCATAAAACCGCTCCTCTATTTCCGGAGAATTTTCTCCATCGGTTTTCCCTTCGCCAGTTCGTCAATCAGCTTGTCCAGGTATCGAATTTCGCGCAGGAGAGGAGACGCGATCTCCTCCACCCGCACGCCGCAGACAACGCCCCGAATCAGCGTCCGGTTTGGATTTGGATGGGGCGAATGACGGAAAAAGTCCCCATAGCGGACGGAAGCGGAACGGGCTTCCTCCAGCTCTGTCGCAGTGTACCCTGTTAGCCAGCAGATAACTTCATCCACTTCGGCCTTGGTCCGCCCCTTTCTGACCGCCTTATTCAGAAGAAGCTCATAGACCTTCCCGAAATCCATCTGAAAGACCGTATCACTGCTCATAATGCGATTTCCCACCATGCCGGCCCGCTCCGCGGCCTGTACGGAGGGGAGTGCGGGCGTACAGACAGGCGGGACGCCCTTCCTGTCAAATTTGAACTTGTATTCGTAGCCTTAGAGCCTGGTTCATATACGGATCGCAAGGAGTTTTAACCCAGTCATCTGGGGCTATTGTACCATATTTTGCACGGTCTTACAATGGGGTATTGGCAAATTGAACGGCGTTCGGCTCTCCTGAACGCTTCTGGGGGAATCCTCTGTCCGGACGCCATAAGAGGCAAGGAAGGCGCGGCCCTGCGGGCCGCGCCTTCTCTTCGAAAATCTGATTCAAATGGCCGGACGCCTCGGGAGAGGCGGCGGTTACAGCTTTTCCCGAACCTTGGCGGCCTTGCCCACGCGGTCGCGCAGATAGTACAGCTTAGCCCGGCGAACCACGCCGTGGCGGACCACCTCGATTTTGTCAATGGTGGGGGAATGGATGGGAAATACCTTTTCTACGCCGATGCCGTAGGAGACGCGGCGGACCGTAATGGTCTCCTCAATACCGCCGTGCTTCTTGGCAATGACAGTACCCTCGTAGACCTGGATGCGCTCGCGGGCGCCCTCCTTGACCTTTACATGTACCCGGACGGTGTCGCCCACCAGAACCGGGGGCAGCTCCTTCATCTGGGATTTGGTCAGCTCCTTAATGAGATCCATGGAAATTTTCCTCCTGTTTACAGGCGTTCTTAACAATCTTTTTGAGAGGAGCGCAGCATGGCTCCATCTCTTGACAGAGGACCGCCCTTTATTGCCAAAACAGTATAGCACAGGAAACGCGGAAAAGCAAGAAAAATTTCAGCGTTTTCCCGCAAAATTCCCGTCAGCCGCCGGAAGGTCCAGCCCCCGGCCCGGGGGCCGGCTCCCAGCCTTTTTCCGCCTGAAATCTGTCCGGCATTCTCCGGTCCCGCCAGTAGAACGCCCGGTCCCGCTCGCCGATCTCCCGGAGCACCCGGCAGGGACTCCCCACCGCCACCACGTTGGCCGGCAGGTCCCGCGTTACAACGCTGCCCGCGCCCACCACCGTGTTGTCGCCGATGGCGACGCCCGGCAGGATGACCGCCCCGGCTCCGACCCAGCAGCAGCGCCCGATGCGCACCGGCAGATTGAACTGGAGCCCCTCCCGGCGCGCCTCCGGCAGAATCGGGTGGGCCGCCGTATCCACCACCACATTGGGGCCGAACATGGTTGCGTCCCCCACATAGATGTGGGTGTCGTCCACCAGGGTCAGGCCGAAGTTGGCGTATACCCGCCGCCCGAAGTGGACAAACCGCCCGCCGAAGTTGGCGTGGAGGGGCGGCTCGATATAGCAGTCCTCCCCGATCTCCGCGAACATCTCCCGCAGCAGCTCCATGCGCCGCCCGGCCTCGCTTGGCCGGGTCTGGTTGTACTCGTACAGCTTCTCCAGACAGGCCGTCTGCTCCGATAGAATCTCCGGGTCCATGGGCTGGTAGAGCCCGCCCGCGTGCTGCTTCCCCCTGTCTGTCATCCGCTCCTCCGTTAGCCGCTCAGTCCAGCTCCCCGCCCTTGTTCCGGTACTTGCTGTCCAGGGGGCTGGCCTGGTCCGCCTCCTTCTGGTAGCGCCCCACCACTGCGGCGGCCATATTCACCGGCAGCAGCGTCCCCGCGCCGGCCACGCAGCCCCCGGGGCAGGCCATGCCCTCCAACAGATAGCCGTTGTACTTGCCGGCCTTGGCCAGGGTCATCAGCTTCCGGCACTCCCGCAGGCCCTCGGCCCCCGCGGTCTTGACCTCCAGCTCCGGGTTGGTCTGGCGGATGAGGTCCCGCACCGCGCCGGCCACGCCGCCGGACACCGCGAAGCCCCGGCCCGCGGCGGTGCCCTCCCGCATAGACTCCCCCTGGGCAATGGAGGCAAAGTCCACGCCTCTGGCCTCGAACATGCCCTGGAGCTCCTCAAAGGTCAGCACAAAGTCCACGTCGGAGCGGATGGTCTCCCGGATGGCCTCCAGCTTCTTGGCCGCGCAGGGGCCCACAAAGACCACCTTGCAGCCGGGGTTCTCCTTCTTCACCAGCCGGGCGGTAAAGACCATGGGGGTCAGGGTCATGGAGATGTTTTTAAACTGCTCGGGGAAGAGCTTTTCCACCATGGCGTGCCAGGCCGGGCAGCAGGAGGTGGCCATGAAGTCCTGCTCCTTGGGTACCTTCTCCAAAAAGTCCCTGGCCTCCTCAATGGTGCACATGTCCGCGCCCACGGCCACCTCTACCACCCGGTCGAACCCCAGGGCCCTCATGGCGGAGGTAAATTTCTCCGGCGTGGAGTGCTTGCCGAACTGACCGATAAAGGCGGGGGCCACGATGGCGATTACCTGGTCTCCCTGCATGATGGAGCGGACCACCTGGTAGATCTGCCCCTTGTCCACAATGGCGCCAAAGGGGCAGCTCACCAGGCACTGGCCGCAGGCGACGCACCTGTCCTGATCGATCACCGCCCGGCCCTGGCCGTCCATGCCGATGGCGTCCATGCCACAGGCGGCGGCGCAGGGCCGCTCCATGTAGATGATGGCGTTGTAGGGGCAGGCGGCGGCGCACTTGCCGCACTTGATGCACCTGTCCGGGTCGATATAGCTTTTGCCGTTGCGGAAGGAGACGGCCTCCTTGGGGCACACCTTCTGGCAGGAGGCGGCCAGGCAGTTCTGGCAGTTCTCCGTCACCCGGTACTGCCTCGTGGGGCACACGTGGCAGGCGTAGGGGATGATATTGATGAGGGGCGGCTCGTAGTACTGCTCCGCGATGGCGGCGTGGTCCATGCCCTCGGTCATGAGGGACCGGGTCTGGACCGGCCGGATGGAGAGCCCCATGGCCAGCCGCACCCGCTCGCCGGCAATGGCCCGCTCCAGGAAGATGGACTCCCGGTGGAGGGGGCTGTCGCCGGGGACGATGACGTAGGGCAGGTCCTCCGCCCCCTCGTAGCCGCCGCCCTCGTAGGCCATGCGGGCCACCTCGGTAAAGACCTTCTTGCGAATATCCGTGATTAAGGATGGAATGCCGCGCATAGGGGGTACCTCCTTTTATTTGCGCCGTTCGATTTTAACAGATGACGCGACGCCGTAGATGATCGCGCTGAGAATGAGGAACGCGGCCGGGAAGAACAGCCAGAGCCAGTCCGTGACAATCTGGACGGCCAGGGTCAGAAAGGTGAGCCCGAGCAGCAGGAACACCACGCCGGACTGGCGGTAGAGGGGCCGCTTGTCCTCCGCTCTCATCCGCCGGCGCTCCTCCGGGGAGGCCCACAGCCAGCCGTTGTTGAAGAGAAAGCCCTTCTCCCGGAACTGGAGACAGCTGATGCGGAGCGCGCCCGCGGCCAGGGCCAGGTAGACGGCGCCGATGACAATTTGGGAAGCGCCCATGGGTGATACCTCCTCTGTTGTGTAAATTGTGCGGTCTCCCTCACCGCCTCAGGGCCCGCCGCAGCGGCGGGGCCAGCGCCAGGGCGATCCCCCCGCCCGCCAGGGCCGTCACCAGCTGGGGCAGGGAGAACATGGCGGTAAAGGTCTCGATCTGGGGCGGCTTCAGGGGGAGCACGGCGCACAGCAGCTTCACCACCAGCAGGTACAGCGCCGCGAACTTGGCCAGGGCGGCCCCCAGCCACACCGCCAGCCGCCGCCAGAGGGGCCCCTTCGCCCCGGCCCGGAGGACCAGCACAAACACCAGGTTCCCCGCCGCGATGGCCGGTACAAGAGCCGGCACCTGGGGCCCGATCCCCAGCAGAAACGCGAAAAACGGCGACAGCAGGGCCACCGCCCCGCCGCTCCACAGGCCCGCCGTCAAAACCGACAGGGCCAGCACCGCGTTGACGCAGGAGCCGGTGACGTACTGTCCGGCGGGCCTGGTCACCGCCTGGAGCGACACCAGCAGCGCCGCCAGGGCCGCCGTCTCCGTAATCCGGAGCACACTCCGGCTGCTGTGAGAGTCCATCTGTTCTCCTCCACAGTTGGTTGTATTTTTTCTGTAATTGTACTGGAAACCCGCTTGAATGTCAATATGCCCTCAGCTTCTCGCCTTGATTGGCGAAAAATCCCCCCGTCATTTCGTACTCGCTGAGATACGGAACAGGCTCTAAAATCTGGCCGTTTTGACGGGTTTTAAATAGGATTCTAAAGCCTGGACAGAAAGCGCTCCCGGTTTTCCGCCCTGGCGAACCAGCGGAAAGAGGCGTCCGGGACCAGGGGGCGGATATCCTGCCAGCGGCCCGCCCGCACCAGCTGCCGGACGGCGGTGGCGCTGATGGGCGTCCCCGCCCGCTCCAGACGCTCCAGCTCCACCAGCTGGACGCCGCCGGCGGGGAGGGCGCGGGTCATGGCGCGGTTGTAGGCGGCTGTCACAGGACAGAGGGGCTCGCTGCCTACAAAGCGGCGGGAGATTCCCAGCTGGCGGGCCAGCCGCAGAAAGAGGACAATGTCCATGTCCGCCCAGACCGCCCCGGTCCGGCTCTTGTCCTTCAGAAAGTAGTCCGGGAAGGTGGCGGCGGAGATGAGGTACTGCCCGGTGCCCGCCACAGACACGTTCTCCAGATCCGCCGCCGCGGCCTCCACGATGGCGCGGCGGTCCTCCGCCGGAACGGCGCTCTTGTCCTCCGATACCACCAGCAGGTAGAGAAAATCGCACTGGGCGGCGGCCTGTTCGATCAAATAGCGGTGGCCCAGCGTCATGGGGTTGCAGTTCATGACCACTGCGCCGATGGTTTTGGAGGCCCGGGGGCTGCGGATGGACTCCGCCCAGATGTTGAAGCCGTTCCGGCGGTCCTCCATCAGCAGGGCCCGGTCCGTGGCGGCCACTTCCCAGAAGCCAAGGCCGGAAAAGTGCGTCCGGTTTTCCGGTTTGGTGTAGAGAAACAGCCGCCGGTGTCCCGCCTCCAGCGCCAGACGGCGCAGCGCCGTGAGAACCGAGGCGGTCAGGCCCTCCCCCTGGTGGTCTGGGGCCGCGGCGACGCACTTGACGACAGGACCCTCCAGAGAGCCCGCGGCGGCAATTTGCCCGCCGCTGTCCCGGATGATCACCGTGTGTTCCGCCCCCGGCGCGTAGGCGAGCCCGGCGTCCGCCAGAAAGGAGCGCAGCTCCTCCAGCGTCCTGCCCCGGGCCGGGCTGAGCGTCTGCTCATGATAACCGTATTCCATGGAGGCTCCTCCAGCGTTCAAGGGTGCTTCCAGTATGGCAGGAAAACGCGGGGTTGTCAATCTTAAAAAACGCCCGCAGTCACGCCGGCCTCATATTTATGAGACCGGCGCGCCTCCCCAAAACTTTGGGATTGACAGAAGCGCCTGGTTCGTGTATAATCGTGACCGTACTATGGAATGTCCTCCGCAGGCATTCGCGTTGAGGTTCCGGTCTCGCGCAATGGAAGCCTGCGAACCATGTCAGGCGGGGAACCGAGCAGCATTAAGCGGGACGAAATGTGCCGCGAGGGCGCCGGTTCGGAGCGGATGCTTGCGGAGGGTGTTTCATAGTTTTTTTGCCCGTTTACCCATTCGTTATAAAAAGTAACAGGCATGTTTCTCTGTCTGGCGGGGAGGCTCCGGATTTCCGGAGCCTCCCCGCCGCTCCTATGACCGCTGGGAAACTGCCGCTGAGGGCGGGAAACTGCCCGCTGGGGCAAAAACGCTTGCAATCGCCGGATCAATCTGCCACAATGGGCGGGAAAGGAGGCAGGGCATGAAAATTACGCTGAATCAGGATCCGTCTTACCCGGAGACGGAGGTCATTATCAACTGTCCTCAGGCGGACGAGGAGCTGCTGCGTCTGGTGGCCATGCTGCGCATTTACCAGCGGAAGCTGGTGGGTACTCTGGAGGGAGAGCGCCACCTGCTGGACGTAAAGGATGTCCTCTATATCGATACGGCGGATAAGAGAACCTTTCTCTACACGGAAAAGGGGACCTATGAGTGCGCGCTCCGGCTGTACGAGCTGGAGGAGGGCCTGCGGAAGCTGGACTTTATGCGGGCGGGGCGGTCGGCCATCGTTAACTTTCGCCGCATCCGGTCGATCCGTCCGGAGCTGGGGGGAAGGCTGATGGTGACAATGGACAACGGGGAACGGCTGTATGTGTCCCGCCAGTACGCTGTGGGGATGAAGGAGAAGCTGCGGGAAGTGGAAAGGAGTATTTTGAGATGAAGCGTTTTTTTAAGGGCGTTATGGCATTGAAAACGGCGGTATGCGCCCTCTATACCGGCGCTATGGTGATTTACCTTTTCTTCTGCCTGGTGTTTGACAACCAGGAGGTATCCGTTTCCATGCTGTGGACGCTGCTGCTGGCCTGCGTGCTGGGGGCGCTGCTCCAGGCGGTGTGCTTTTCAGACTGGATTATCCGGAAGATGCGCTACACCCTGCGGAGCCTGCTGTTCTTGGCGCTGTTCCTGCCGCTGCTGTCGCTGCTGGCCTGGAAGGCGGACTGGTTCCCGGTGGAGCAGACAGGGAGCTGGGTGACATTCATCGGCAGCTTTTTCGCCACCTTCTTTGTGATGACCCTGGGATTTGATATCTATTTCCGCATTACAGGCAGAAAGTACGACGGCCTTTTGGGGCAGTACCGCCGCGAGAAGGAGAAGCGCGGGGAATAAAGGAAAAATCCGCATCTGGAACTTGCGAAACACACACTCCTGTACCATCAGGCCACCGGCTGCCTTGGTGTATACGAGGTCTGATGTGTACGCGCCGGCTTCCAGCCCATCCATTGTGCCATTTCTACCCCGTTTCCTCCCTGAACGCAAGCTATAAGTTATAAAAATAATCGGAGCATATCACCCTCAAATTCTTCTGAAAGAGGTGATATGCCCCGATTTTAACCTGTTTTATTGGCTTTTCAGAACGTTTTACTTCTATTGGGGGCTGCTCCCTTGTCCTGGGGGCCGCCGCCGCAGGCGGGCGGGCTTAGAATTACTTCTTAGGGTCTGTTCACATAAGAGAAATGGGTGGATTTTCGAGGAAATTTTTGCCGTAAGCAAGGCAAAAATTTGCAGGCGTACTGTCGTACGTCAAAAATTTTTAACGCGGCAGGAGGGTTTTAACCCCATGATACAGACAATAAAAGCAGGTTTAAGTGAGGAGGATTTCACCCAAACCTGCACTACAGCATCTTAAAATATGTGACTATAGACAATTTATAGAGTGACTATACATCATATTTATCAAATTTCAACTAAACCTGCGTATAAGTGACATTATAAACAGGAGATCTGTCAGGGCGTCCGCCGGATAGAATCCGCCGCTCAGTTCATCCTGCACAGAGGTGGAGCAGCAGTGGGTGAGGATGTAGTCCACTCCCAGCCCGCTCTGCCCAGGCTGGCCCTGGCGATCCGATACTCCTCCTCGCTGGGCAGCTCGTCCTTCCGCCAGGACAGGCGGTTCACCCGGTACATCGCGCCCCTGGCGTCCAGCTCCCTGCATTTCTTCTTAAACAGAGGATCGTCCGGCTCCAGGATGCCGTCCTGCGCGTCCTTTCCCGCGCCCCTGTGCCGCCTGCTGTTTTCGGGGTGTCCCCGTTCCTTTACGATACACTCCTTTGTCAGATAGACGCCGGCTTCGTGGACACGCCCACGAAGCCGCAGGGTCAGAAACAGTGCCAGCACCAAAAAGCAAATTATCGATACCACGGCGATTGCAATAAAGACGATGTTCCGCAGGCCCTCCAGGGATTCCTTTGCGTTCTGATAATCGTTGTCGTAGCGGGTCAGCGTACAGCTTTCCCAATCCATTCCCGGAAGTCTCTGCAAGATGTCCTTTTGCAAAAGCAATAAAAGAGACCGCAGACTCGCCCAAACCGGGCAAGTGTGCGCCTTTTTTCGTCGTACCTAAATAACAGTGGGTGTGGCAGTAAAAATTTTTCTCTTTTTGCTGAAAAACTGTCTTGACAAATCGAGATAAACCTGCTATAGTAAATCTCGCTTCAAGGAAATAGAAAAAAACAGAAAGTATGGTTACAGAATTAGGAAAAGCGCAGGATTTTAAAAGTGAAAATCAATATGGGGGTATAGCTCAGCTGGGAGAGCGCTTGAATGGCATTCAAGAGGTCAGCGGTTCGATCCCGCTTATCTCCACCAAAGCAACATAATCCGAACTTGTTTCCCATCGGGGACGGGTTCGGGTTTGTTGTCTATTTGGACAATATCAGCACATAGGAAAGCGGCCCCTGTCGGTATGACGGGGGCCGTTCCTTGTTATGTATTCTCTTGCTGGTGCTTCCATTCCTCAAACGCCGCCTGCCCTTCCGGGCTGGCGTAGAAAGCGCGGAGCGCCGGAAGCAGGACACGGGCCATTGCTTCTATCTCAAAGTCAGGTATGACCGTCTGTGTATCTTCCGTCTGCCTTGGCTCTGCCGGGGGCACTTGTTCCACCTCCTTTTTCTCGGTTTTCAAAGGTGCGGCCCTGCGGGGCCGTTATTGCTATAGGAGTGCTCTACCCTCCCCCTCTTGTCTCTATGGCCTGTTCGCCGCTGTCCTCCTGGGTGCGGTTCGTCCTTCTTCCGCTTCTGCTACCGCTGTAAAAACGGGTTTTCCATGTATTCGGCGGTGCTGTATTCCTCGTACCTGCCGGGGCCTGTGTACCGCCGCACTTTATGGATTCGCCGCAACAATGCCCCATACGTTGCCGGGGATTCGTATTGTATTTCCGGGTATTGCTTTGTCAGGCATAAGTTTGATATAATATAGACCCGCCTATAACACGCCACCCGGTTACTGTACCGCGCTGGCAATGTCAGCGGATAGCCGTCCAGATAGTTCAGCAAATCTCGGATTTTGAAATTGCTCGAATATTCATCAAGCAACAGCACTTCTTCCCCTGCGTAGCTGTCGAAGGGGTGCCCGTAGTCCGTCACCCGGTATACCCCGGCGTAGCTGTGCCCCTCCATCACGCTGCGGGTTTTCCCCGTCCCTGTCGGCCCCCATATGTAAGTAACCTCCAACTCCCGGAACGTTTCCCGGTACTGCTGTTCCCGCACTGCTTGCCGCGCCCGCTCGATCTTCTCCAGGCTCAGCATATAATCCGGGTTCGCCTCCATGATTTCATAGTTGGACAGCCCTTCCTTGATGTACTCATACAGTATGGCTAAGTCTGCGCGTTCCCCTGGCCGTTCGTTGGGACATTCCCCCCACTCCTCGAATGTCCCGGGAACAGAGGTTTCCCCTTTCTCTCCTTCCGCCCATTTCCCCGACTTCTGGATATACGCCCGGTTTTCCTCGCTTGTCCCCTGTGCGGGTTCAATGTGCGCCGTTGGAAACAGGCCCTTTACCGTGGAAAAGCGTATAGCTGATACGCTGGTCACTAAATAGATATGGGTATGGGGTGTCTGTTCTTGCTGGCCTGTTTCGTCAGCCATACAGTAATATTTTAGGTTCAATGCTTTAAGGGCTGTTTTGATTTTCTCATGTGTCCAGGTTTCACCGGGATTATTGATGGTTAATTGATATTTTCGGTGTCGTGTGTCTTTTCCCATGTTTCAGCTTCCTTTTCCTGGATGGTACACGGTACAGAGGTTGCCTGGGTAATACTATCCAGGCAACCCCCGCCGCCCGCTGGGCTTCGCCCTGCGGGCGGCGGGGGCCTCCTTACTGCTTGCCCCCTAACGCTTTAGCGGAAATTTCCTCCATGCGGTGGGGATTGCTCACCGCGCCCACCTTGATAAAGTGGAGTTCCGAGCCTTGAAAACCTGTCCGGCCCACCGCTCCAAGGCTTCCCCGTTGTGCTCCGTCTGGCGGGCTTTACGTGAACTGCCAAAAAACTTCTCATACACGAGGCTGATGACAACCAGAACCAGCGGCACTGAAAAAATCTTGCCCAGCAGAGTACCGAGGATTTTCCACACCAGGGCGAGGACA